>JHWW01000008.1 GCA_000621985.1 Lachnospiraceae bacterium V9D3004 | reverse complement strand
CGCAAATTGCTGCTTGCTCATGTCTGGGCGGTCAGCCAGGTCTTCCGCCCTTTCGTGCAAGCACGAAGTGCGTCGACTTGCCTGACCTTGTATCATCATACAACATTGACAAAAATTTATCAATCTTTTTTTTATAAAAAGTTACTATTAGCAGCAGTCCATATGATTTTTCTTAACCAGGTTCCTTTTAAACCTGCTGACAACAGTAACTACAGTAACATCTTCATTATCAAGTTTACATAAATAAGTATACATCCTTGACCTTAACAAAAGTCGATGATAGAATGATTATATTATAAATTCGTACAAATAACAATAGGAAATTTTTATTTGTTTTGTACTTCAAGGAGGATATTATGGATTACCAGAAATTGTATACCGAAAAACTTGTTACCGCCGAAAAGGCAGCCTCTGTTGTTAAATCAGGTGACTGGGTAGATTACGGATGGGCAGCAACCACTCCGGTCGCTATCGACAAAGCACTTGCAAAGAGAATGCCTGAACTTACTGACGTTCATGTAAGAGGCGGTATTCTTATGTGGATGCCTGAGATCTTCAAGATCGACTCTCCTGCAGAGCATTTTGAATGGGATTCATGGCACATGGGTGGCTTTGAAAGAAAGGCTGCCACTCAGGGATTCTCATTTTATGCACCAATTCGTTATTCAGAGCTTCCACGTTACTATAGAGACGGTGTATATAAAAATGATGTGGCTTATTTCCAGGTTGCACCAATGGACGAGCACGGATTCTTCAACTTCGGTCCAAGCGCTTCGCACATGGCAGCTGTTTGCGAAACCTCGAAAGTCGTAGTTGTTGAAGTTAACGAGAACATCCCAAGATGTCTCGGAGGATTCGAAGAAGCAGTTCACATCTCGAAAGTAGACATGATCGTTGAAGGCGACAATCCGAGTATGGCAGAGATGGGTGCAGGCGGTCCTGCAACTGACGTTGATAAGGCTGTTGCTAAGCTTATCGTTAATGAATTATCAGACGGCTGCTGCTTACAGCTCGGTATCGGCGGAATGCCTAACGCAGTAGGTTCTCTTATAGCAGAATCCGACCTTAAGGATCTTGGTGTTCATACCGAGATGTATGTTGATGCATTTGTTGACATTGCAAAGGCAGGCAAGATCACCGGCGCAAGAAAGAACATCGACCGCGGACGTCAGACATATGCATTTGCTGCAGGAACCAAGAAGTTATATGATTATCTTGACAACAATCCCGAATGTATGTCGGCACCTATTGATTACACGAACGATATCCGTCAGATATCGGCGCTTGATAATTTCATATCTATCAATAATACGGTTGACATCGACCTCTTCGGTCAGGTAAATGCCGAATCAGCCGGAACCAAGAACATAAGCGGCGCCGGCGGACAGCTTGACTTCGTACTCGGAGCCTACCTTTCAAAAGGCGGCAAGAGCTTCATCTGCTGTTCTTCAACATTTACAACCAAGACAGGCGAAGTGAAGTCCCGCATAGTTCCGACACTTGCACCGGGATCGATCGTTACCGATACAAGAGCAAATATTCATTATTTTGTTACGGAGTACGGCCTTGTTAATCTTAAGGGTCTTCCGACCTGGCAGAAATGCGAAGCGATAATTTCTGTTGCACATCCTGATTTCAGGGATGAGCTTATCAAGGAAGCCGAGAAGATGAATATCTGGAGACGCAGCAATAAGAAATAATGTGCTTTATACCTTCTTACATCAAAAAACACCGGAATCGCTTTTCAACCATAACACGATTCCGGTGTTTATATTTCATATGAAATTACGATGCATTTTTCGTGAAATAAAGTACGCTCCGCTAAGGATGCTTACACGGTTATCTTCTGCTTTGCTCCGTTAATTCCTGCTTTTATAAGTATCGATCTGTAGGTTTTTAATTTTTTCTTCGGTACCCGGATCACTGCCTCCTTATGTATTCCCTTAAAAGCATTTTTTCCAATACTCTTTTTCGTAAAATGTTTGGATAATATTATGATGGTCTTAAGGTTTTTGCAGCCATAAAAGGCCTGTTTTCCGATTCTTCTCACATTCTTTCCAATGATGAGCTTCTTAAGTTTCTTATTGTTCTTATAAACATTTGCTTTTATAACCTTACCGTTAATTCTTGCGATTTCACTGTCTTTTGACTTCGGCGTTGCCGTAGGATCCGTACCCGGTACTTTTGTCGGTGCTGCCGTAGGATCTGTACCCGGTACTTTTGACGGCGTTGCCGTTGGATTAGTGTCCGGCACTTTTGACGGTGCTGCAGTAGGATCTGTGCCCGGTACTGTTGTCGGTGCTACCGTAGGATCCGTGCCCGGTTCTTTTGTCGGTACTGCCGTAGGATCTGTACCCGGTTCTTTTGTCGGTGCTGCCGTTGGATCTGTGCCCGGTACTGTTGTCGGTGTTGCCGTTGGATCTGTCGTCGGTACTGTTGTCGGCGTAGCCGTTGGCTCTGCTGTTGGTGCTGCCGTTGGACTTGCTGTCGGCGTTGCTTCAGGTATCGGTGGCACTTCTAACAATGATACCTCCGGAAATAACAGAGCCATTGTTCCATATGCAGCGATAGCACTGCATTGTCCCGCAAATTTGTGCTGTCTGTATCTGTAATCAGAGATATCTATAACACCATCTCCGTTATTATCCCTAACCGAATAACCATTCATATCCCTTCCGTTGAAATATGCTTCGGCCTCAAGATATTCCGGAACATTCCTGTACTGACTGCGGATCGAACTGAATGTGGTGGCACCATTTTCAAGCACAGGGCCATCCGGCATTGTTCCTTCGTAAGATGTCGGAATATATACCTCTTCAGAATATACTCTTGACAAACGCGGATCAGAGGTTTCAAAAGAAATACCTTTGTCATCTCTTCCTCTGGCATATTGAAATGACAGCATCTTATTTGCGCAATACAGGGCTTTTTCCGGAAGATCTTCCCCTTCATTAACAGCCACGATCGGATCAACATAGTTTGCGGCTGCATAATATATTAAAGCATTACATATAGAGGATACACTTTCAATATCCGAATTACCGTAACTTGTGATATCGCAGGTTAAATTCTCATTTCTTCCGGAATAATCACTTCCCGTCCATGGATCTGGGTGATTTACCGCCGGGCTTCCCCATTCAAGAGTTTCCGGAATCGCATAAGAGATTATGTTGCCTGATCCGTCTTCCTTCCATTGTACATTATCTATAAACCAGCCTATCCATTTTTCAAGCATGGTTCTAAGCACATCCTCAAGATTAATAGAACCCAGATCACCTTTAGCTATATTACCATTTCTAACTACTTCATAATACAATCTCGCAAGATTAAGCACTGCCTTTGCCTGACCATTTACATTTGCGTCAGAAGAATCATCTTCACCGGTCGGTTCATCAGTATATAACATATCATAAAATGTAGACCCATATGTAGGATAGCGTTCATATCTGCCCCTGTAATTACAGGTACATCCCGGTGCAAATGGTCCATCTTTTGACTGAAGCCACATATATAATTCAATCTGACGTTTTAAAGATTTCCTATAATGATCAACCGCATCACAGGCTTTCAGTTCTATACTTAATACCGGACTGTAACCAAGCGCATATGCCGCATATGGATTCTGATCTGCTATACTGATATCAGAAGACCCGGTCTGCCAGCACGCGATCTCAGAATCAAAAAAATCATATGTTAATCCTCCCCATGTTGTATCCGTTCCCATGAGATAATGAAGCGCTCCTTCATCACTATCAGCCTGACCGGAGGATATCGATTGTGTACCCGGTTTATAATAATATTTGTCAAACATCGCATTTCGAAGCTGATCGCCCATCTTTCCGGCAGGAACCGACACATTTCCTACAGGTACACGATAGTCATCTGCCATATATACTGCCGATATCGCTCTTAACTCCGCACCGGGTTCACTTGAATAATTATATCGATATTGTTGATGGTCCTGAAGGAAAAAATCTCCTTCGTCGTTATAACCATATATGCCCATCATACCGGTTTTTGTATTGCCATACTTGAACCGATCAATAGCGGGATGCGGTACCGTCTCGAATATCGATTCGCCTTTACCACGTTCATATGTTCTAAGATACGTCATATCTCCCGTATCTTTTTCTCCTCTTCCTCCAAATCCATACCAGTCATCCACATCTGCCATGGACTGCATCATATAATATCCATTGTCTGAGCCATAAGCAGACTTAAAATCTCTGTAATAAGGATTTGACACCTGAACTCCGGACGCTTTTGTTGGATAATCGCTGGGGGATTCTGCTTCCGGAAAAACATCAGTCTGAAGTTTGTCCATTTTCAATAGTCCGTAGTAATTAACATCATCCATGCCGGTAACTTTTGACCATCCCGGAATCATGGCTTCCATCGTAGACCAGGCTTTTTCAAGCTCACCTTCCGATCCGCTTATAATATGTCTATTTACAAGAATATCATGTATGGAAGCTGCAGTTGCAAGGTAAGACACATCCTCAGATGTAGTCTCATGTCCATAATCCACGCTTCCATCTACCACAAACTTTTCCAAAGCATGATATGGAACGCCGTATGCGGATTGGCTGTTCTTTTTACTGCTCAAATAACCTTTTGTCTCACCATTTGTAATAACATCAGAGTATAACGATTCAAATGCTTCAGCGTATCCGGACACGTTTCCTCCCGCCTTGGCCGGAACAGATAATCCATCCGACACTCCCGTACCGACTTCCACCGCGATCGTTGCCACCGCGATAGTCAACACTGTCGCCATCATTCTTCTCATACCTTTTTTAATCATGACATCCTCCTTACTACTGTACTATTGTCTCATTCATGCTTCCCGTCCTGTATCCGATAATATCAAGTGATACATAACTAAAACCATATTCTTTAAACTTCTCGTATATAGCAAGTCTGGTCTCTTGTTCCATGAACTTCGGGAATTCCTCCGGAAGAAGCTCTATTCTTGCCATATCACCGTGAATCCTTACACGAAGCTGATGAAATCCCATATCAAGCAACAACTGTTCAGCTTTATCCACCATATTAAGCTTCTGTTCGTTTATTACTTCTCCGTAAGGAAATCTGCTCGCAAGACAAGCAAATGACTGCTTATCCCATGTCGGAATATCCAGATACTCTGACAGATCCCTTATCTCCTGTTTTGTGAAGCCGACTTCTCTAAGCGGGCTTTTGATACCAAACTCCGCCACAGCCTGAAGCCCCGGTCTGTAATCACCGTTATCATCAAGATTCGACCCTTCGGCGATCTCGTTGATATTCTGTTCTTTCGCAACATTTCCAATCTTTTCGAACAATTCACGCTTGCACAGATAACAACGGTTCGTCGGGTTATGCGAGAAACCTTCTATCTCAAGTTCTTCCGACCTCACAATATAATGTCTTATTCCCATTTTCTCACAATATGCTTTTGCTTCATTAAGTTCTCTTACGGGAAATGAACATGAAGAAGCCGTAACAGCTATCACATTATCAAAAAGCGCTTCCTTAGCGGCATACAATAAAAATGTCGAATCAACCCCGCTTGAAAATGCAACCGCAACACTTCCGAATGATGCGATATGTTCCTTTAACTTTTCGTATTTTGCAAGTAATGATTCAGGTAATTCTCTCTTCATGTCTGTCCTCCTGATGCTAAAAATATTATGTCTTTAGTCATTATATAACAGTGTATACATATTTACAATAATACCGTATACTTAATATTCATCCAGAAAATGATGTTTTATTCCGTCTTTTTTATATGCGATGACGGTACTGAGATTAACATTCTCGACGCTCTTGAATATATTGGCTTCAATAAATGGATTGTCCTCTTTCAATCTTGCTATAAGCTTCTTGGTTTCAAGTCTCTTCGAAGAGTTTGTCCCGTCTTCGTGACAGGTGCTGCAGGTTTCCGTAAAATGACATGCGCATTGCAGAAAATGAAGTTCATTATAATCTCTCCATTTGCAGATATCATGTTCCCTTACAAGATATAACGGTCTGATAAGTTCCATTCCTTCAAAATTCGTGCTGTGAAGTTTTGGCATCATAGTCTGCACCTGACCTCCGTACAACATTCCCATAAGTATTGTCTCGATAACATCATCATAATGATGTCCGAGTGCGATCTTATTACAGCCGAGTTCCTTCGCCTTGCTGTACAGATATCCTCTTCTCATCCTCGCGCACAGATAACATGGGCTCTTCTCGATTGTATCCACCGTATCGAATATCGTGCTCTCGAATACAGTTATCGGTATACCGAGTTTTCTCGCGTTGCTCTCGATCAACGCACGGTTTTCCTTATTGTATCCTGGATCCATTACCAGAAAGGTCAGCTCGAATTCAACCTGTCTGTGCCTTTTTATCTCCTGAAATAATTTTGCCATAAGCATTGAATCTTTACCGCCGGAGATACATACGGCGATATGGTCACCTTCTTTTATAAGTTCATATTTTTTGCAGGCTTTCGCAAACGGTGTGAACAACTTCTTGTGATATCTTTTGCGGATACTTAGTTCCGCTCTTTCCTTATATTCCGGATCCGTAACAACCTCATCGATAATTTTTATTTCCTTCATGCTGATAACTCCCCGCAAATTCTTTTGTAATATTATATACGATGAAAGCGGGTTTGTCACTTAATCTTTCATATTTCCTGTTGCATTTTTCCAAAACTATGTTATAATAAAAATAGTATCCTTTAATCATTTGTTTATATTATTTTAATAATTTTAACATTTTAATCATTATCCGGATCATTTCGAAGCGCCAGATCATCGTTCGATATACCGGATATTCAAACATCCGGGAGGTGTTGCGTATGAGCATGGGAATAAGCGGTATAGGTTCCGGTAGTTATTACACACAGTTAACTACAGGATCAAGGATCAATTCGGCTGCTGACGATCCGTCAGGTTCAGCTATAAAAGAAAAGATGGAAGGCCAGGACAGAGGCTATAAGGCAGGTTCAAGGAATGCCGAAGACGGTATATCCGTATTGAATGTTGCGGACGGCGCGTTATCCGGCATAGCTGACCAGCTTCAGCAGATGCGTGAACTTGCGGTTCAGGCATCCAATTCAGCTACATTATCTGATGACGATCGTTCTGCGATTCAGGATCAGATCGATCAGATCAAGCAGGGTATCTCAGAGATTGCCGGCAACACGGAATTCAACACCAAGAAGATATTGGACGGTTCCAACACCGATATGCAGATCGTATCCGGCGCAAACGGACAGGGACGAAGCATCAACACCGGTGACGCTACATTGCAGGCACTCGGAATAGCTGACTTCGATGTGACGAACGGCAATTTCAGCATTGAAGATATTGACAATGCGCTTAATCAGGTTAACAAGACCCGTTCGAATATCGGTTCACAGACCAATGCTTTGGAGTATGCGCTGAATTACAATTCACAGAGCTCCTATAACCTCAACAGTTCCATCAGCACTCTGGCTGATACCGACATGGCAAAGACCGTTTCTGAGTTAAAGAAGAATGAATTGTTTGAGACCATTGCTTTCATAATGCAGAAGAAGCAGCAGGAGAATCAGGCTCACAAGATGACGAACTTCTTTATGTAACAGTTGCAACTCATGTAACATCGTTAAACGGTTGCACACCGGGAATTATTTTATACCGGTAAAATTATAACAACATCTAATATCCCGTATCTGACAAAGTACGGGATATTTTTTTGTAGCATCAACCCGGCAAGCGTATGCTGTGCCTGTATGATAAAAAAGACTAGACATTGGCAAATACTTGTGTTATAGTCTCGTTGGATGGCATTCGAAAGAAGCTGTACCGTAATGAATTAAATATTTTGCCTTCCGGTATATTATCTACATCGGCATGACCGATGCAATACAGAAAGGAAGGTGACTGCATGAACGATAATGTGAATCTGCGGATTGGATTCATAGGAGCAGGACGAGTCGGAACTACTCTCGGTAAGTATTTCCGGATCAAAGGAAGCGATGTGGCAGGCTATTACAGCCGCACAAGGACTTCAGCAAAAGCAGCCGCTTCATTTACCGATACCGCGTATTATGACAGCATTGATGAGCTTATCAGTGATTGCAATATGTTATTCTTGACTGTTCCCGACAGTTTAATCGAAGCTGTGTGGAACGAAGTATCAAACTACGATATTACGGGCAAATATATATGTCATTGCAGCGGTGCAATGTCTTCTTCCGTCTTTAAAGGCATATCAGATAAATGTGCCTGCGGATATTCAATCCATCCCCTATGTGCAATTGAATCAAAGACTGACAGCTATAAGAATATGAATGATGTGTTCTTCTGCGTTGAGAGCAATGTGAACGATGACGCCATCATATCATGGCTTAAGAGCATGGGCAATCCTGTTTCATCCATTGCTTCCGACAAAAAGATCCTCTATCATGCTGCTGCAGTATTTGCAAGCAATCTTATGACAGGGCTTCACCATATGGCTGGTGCAATACTGGGAGAATGCGGCATTGAACAGGAACTTGCAGAAGCGGCGCTTAACAGATTATTTGAAGGTAATTGCAATAACATCGTTAACAAAGGCGAGATTGCTTCGCTTACCGGTCCGGTTGACAGGAATGATATTACTACTATAGAAAAGCATATGTCAGCGTTATGTGATAAGGCTGATGGAAAGTATCTCAGAGTATACAAAGCCCTGTCAGAAGAATTGATCGATATTGCAAAAGTCAAGAATCCGGATACGGATTATGACAGATTAAATAACATAATGGGAGGATATCGAATTGAAAAATACAGTATTAACATTTAAACAGGCAAAAGAAAACGGTGAAAAACTCACAATGCTCACCGCCTATGATTATTCAACGGCAAAACTCATAGATGAGGCCGGAATAAACAGCATACTGGTTGGTGATTCTCTTGGAAATGTAATACTCGGTTACGAAGATACCATATCCGTGACCATGGAAGATATGATCCATCACGGCGCTGCCGTTGCAAGAGGCGCAAAAAACGCTCTCGTTGTTATCGACATGCCGTTCATGTCATATCAGACTTCCGTATATGATGCGGTTGTCAATGCAGGAAGACTTATGAAGGAAGGACGCGCCGATGCTGTTAAGCTTGAAGGCGGACAGATCGTATGTCCCCAGATAGAAGCTATCACTGCCTGTGGGATCCCGGTTGTGGCACACCTTGGTCTTACACCTCAGTCGATCAATGCTTTCGGCGGATTCAAGGTTCAGGGAAAAACTGCCGAGGCAGCGATGCAGCTTATCGAAGATGCCAAAGCAGTTGAAGCAGCAGGCGCATTTGCGGTCGTACTTGAAGGAATTCCTTCTGCCGTAGCTTCAAAGATCACCGAAGTGCTTACAATTCCGACTATCGGAATCGGCGCAGGCGCTGACTGCGACGGACAGGTTCTTGTATATCAGGATATGCTCGGCATGTTCTCTGATTACGTTCCAAAGTTCGTAAAACAATTCGCAAATGTGGGCGAGATAATGAAAAAAGCATTTGCGGACTACATCAAAGAAGTGGCCGAAGGAACATTCCCGGCCGAAGAAAATCAGTATGGAATATCAAAAGAAGCCGAAGACGAACTCGAGAGGCTGTATTGAAGGGAGTATAGTAAATATGAAAATAGTAAAGACAGTAGCAGAAGTAAGAAGCATTGTAAAGGAGTGGCGTAAAGAAGGTCTTACTGTAGGACTTGTTCCTACGATGGGCTATCTGCATGAAGGTCATCAGAGCCTTATAAAGCGCGCCGTTGAAGAAAATGACAAGGTCGTTGTCAGTGTATTCGTAAACCCCACACAGTTCGGCCCGAATGAAGATTACGAAGATTATCCCAGAGATATCGACAAAGACGCTGTTCTCTGTGAGAACACGGGAGCAGATCTTATATTCAACCCGGAACCCGAAGAGATGTATCCGGAAGGTAACTGTTCTTATATCAATATGACAAGACTCACCGATGTGCTGTGCGGAAAGACACGCCCGATTCATTTTAAGGGAGTGTGCACGGTATGCGGTAAATTATTCCACATAGTTGGTCCGGACAGAGCCTACTTCGGTGAAAAAGATGCGCAGCAGCTCGCTGTTATCCGCCGTATGGTAAAGGACCTCAACTTCGATCTTACGATCGTCGGTTGCCCAATCGTCCGCGAAGAAGACGGCCTTGCAAAAAGTTCCAGGAACACTTATCTTAATGAAAAAGAGCGTGTTGCAGCCCTTGTAGTATCAAAATCCATATTCCTTGGCAGGGAAATGCTTGAGAAAAAAGCACCTGTTGAAGATATCAAAAAAGCAATGCGCGATCTTATTGAAAAAGAACCGCTTGCGAAGATTGATTATGTTGAGATAGTCGATATGGATACCCTTCTTCCTGCAGAAACCGAAGCAGACACGATACTCTGTGCGGTTGCGGTTTATATCGGAAAGACAAGACTTATCGACAACTGCATCGTATATTTTAACTGATCTACCCAAAGTCACAGCTACGTACTATCAAAAAGGAGACACACATGAATATCACAATGTTAAAAGGCAAGATCCACCGTGCCATAGTAAAACAGGCAGAACTCAATTATGTCGGAAGCATCACCGTTGATCCCGTACTTATGGAAGCTGCCGGAATACTCGAATACGAGATGGTTCAGATCGTAGATATTGAAAACGGAAACCGTTTTGAGACATACACTATCGAAGGCGAACCAGGTTCCGGAATGATATGTCTTAACGGTGCTGCCGCAAGACAGGTGCAGGTCGGCGACCATGTTATAATCATGGCATATTGTTCGCTCACACCCGAAGAAGCCGCAAACCACAAACCGCATGTCATATTTGTTGACGATGATAATAAGATAGT
Source organism: Lachnospiraceae bacterium V9D3004 (assembly GCA_000621985.1). GTDB lineage: Bacteria > Bacillota > Clostridia > Lachnospirales > Lachnospiraceae > V9D3004. Next base: position 160,301 of record JHWW01000008.1, on the reverse strand, counting down.
CCGTCACGCCAGATACGAGAAGCACGGAGAACTGTCGTAAAGAAGGAGAAAGCCCATGCTAACCAATAAAACTGTTGTACTTGGTATAACCGGCAGTATTGCCGCATATAAGATCGCAAATGTCGCAAGCAGACTTATAAAATTACATGCAGACGTTCACGTTATCATGACTGAAAATGCGTGTAATTTTATCAACCCCATAACTTTTGAAACACTTACCGGGCACAAGTGTCTCGTGGATACTTTCGACAGGAATTTTGAATTCAATGTTGAGCATGTTTCACTTGCCAAAAAAGCAGATATATTCCTTGTTGCGCCCGCCACAGCCAATATTATAGGCAAGATGGCAAACGGCATTGCGGATGATATGTTATCTACTACTCTTCTCGCTGCAAAATGTCCGGTTTTAGTTGCCCCTGCCATGAATACCAATATGTACACCAATCCTGTCGTACAGAATAATCTGTGTCGTCTTGACGACTTCGGAATAAAGGTCATCGAACCGGCAACAGGCATGCTTGCATGTCGCGACACCGGCGCCGGAAAGCTTCCCGATGAAGATGTGCTGATCGAACACATTCTGAAAGAGATCGCTTACCCTCACGACCTGAGCAAAAAGAGAATCCTTATTACTGCAGGTCCTACGCGCGAGGCAATAGATCCTGTCAGATTCATAACCAATCATTCAACCGGTAAGATGGGATACGCTATCGCAAGGATCGCTATGCTCCGCGGCGCAGACGTTACACTCATATCCGGACCGGTCTCCATCGATCCGCCAATGTTTTGTGACATTATAAATGTTACATCTGCCGAAGATATGTATAATGCCGTAATGGCAAATGCCTCTCACAGTGACATAATCATCAAAGCTGCCGCCGTAGCTGACTACAGACCTTCAACCGTCGCAGCTGAAAAGATCAAAAAATCCGACGCGGATTCCTGTATAGAACTTGAACGCACAAAAGATATACTCGGAGAGCTCGGAAAGAATAAAAAAGAAGGACAGATCATCTGCGGCTTCTCGATGGAAACCGAGAATCTCATAGAAAATTCCCGTGCAAAACTTATCAAAAAAAATGCCGACATGATCGCCGCAAACTCCTTAAAGCAGGAAGGTGCCGGCTTTGGAACCGACACCAATGTGCTGACTCTTATTACTGAAAATTCCTGCGAAGAACTTGATATGATGAGTAAAGAAAAAGCTGCTGAAAAACTCCTTGACAAGATCATGACCCTGTAAAACTACAGCTTATTAACTTCACCAAGGAACAATACCGCTCCCGACCAGTTGTCTCTTATTGCAAACACGAACGGTCTGTTAACTATAAAATCAACTTCCTTTGGCTTTTCGGGTCTGTATGCCGATGTTGCCAGTGCGATATAGGTAACTGCTGCCGCCTTGCTTCCCTCTTCGGTTACTTCAAGAACTGCCTTATGTTTTACTTCATTAACGAAAGCGTTATTACCAATTTTTGACAGATTTGCGTTCGCAGTAAATACTTCATTCATTCCCATGCCACGAAGAGCTGTCATCAATTTGCCGTTATCGGAATAATCAATACTGAACTTCGGAAGCTTAAGAGTCTTTACTGTTACATCGGAATAATCGGCGTTTCCAAGTATGTTGTCTCTTTCTTCATCGGTAAGACTGTTCCACAGAGTTGTTGTATTCACATTCTCATCTGCTGACATCAGAATGTCCATTACATAATAATGTCTGCCGTAACTCATACGCAATCCCTTGAACTTATCATTTTCAAAATATGAGCTTTTCGTAACATACTGATTGGTCATCATCTTGACGGTATTTGGTCCGTTTACACCGTAGAACGGTTCATCAACCGTATTCTCAGCCTTGAATACGTTGCTCCATCTTCCCTCAAAATACAGCGCGTTAATAAGCATTGCCACCATTTCGGGATCGAATCCCTGAAACAGATTCTTGATCATTCCTCCGGTTTTATCTTCTACCCACTTGTTGGCGGCGTCAACTGTCTCTTGAGAAGCAAAATCAACATCTTTTCTTACTTCACTCTTATAATATGTCTGAAGAGGATTAACGAAATTCTCATTGATTCCCGCTGCCTGCTGCAGTTTTTTACCGAGCCATACCGAATCAGCCACTTTGAATGTCACTTCCGGATCCAGACTTCCGCTGATATAATTACCTATCACATTATTGAATCCGGCAAAATCTGTAATCCCGAGAGTATTAACGATCTCATTATATGTATTACCTGAAGCACCGTTTGCAAGCATAGCGAATGCCATATATATGCTCAACGGCGATATAAATGTATTGTCATTATCACTATGCATTGCCTTTAATGTTTTGTTACCGAAAGTCTTGATCGCACCGGTATAAGGCTTCATATCCCTTGCTGCATTTTCGATAACTTCGGGATCAACTGTCGCATCGGCTTTTGGAGTAGCTGTTGATTTGACCTTGGAGCTTTCGCCTTTTCCAACTGTTACTTTTATTTTCAAAGTCTTTGAATTATTTTTTTTCTTGTTGTACTTCGTAGCAAGATAATTTTTGATCTTGTATGGATTATATGTACATGTAACCCTGATATTGGTTGTTCCGTTTTTCTTTGCTTTTATAACAACATATTTTTTGCTGATCGATGCGGTAGCGATCTTTTTATTATCGGAAGCAACCGTTACTTTTCCGTTAGCTGTGATCTTTACTTTTGCAGTCTTTCCTTTTGACAATGTAACCTTCGTCTTTGACAACTTAAGAGTTGCTTTTTTTGCTGCACTTGCATGATTCGATCCGGTGTAACATGTTACTGCGCCGCCTTCAAATATCGCAGCCGATATCATTGATACCGCAAGAACCGCACATATTGATCTTTTGATCCTGTTTATAAATGATTGTTTTTTCATATCGTAACCTCCAAACTTACATTCACTGCAGATTATTCACTTCACCTACGAATAATACCATACCCGATACTCTGTCTCTGATCGTGAATACGAACGGTCTGTCAACTATGAAATCGATCGGATCTCCACTCGTCATCATTGCCGAAGTTGCTTTTGCAATGATGACTGTTGCCGCAGCTGCCCTGGTTCCTTTCTCGGTCACTTCAAGTGCGGTATTGTGAAGCACATCGTCTACATACAACGGTCCGTCCGGTCCTCTTCCAATCTTCGTAAGATCAGCCTGTCCGTTACTGAACACTTCTTTAATTCCTATATTCTTAAGAACATTTTTCATCTTATCTCCCGATTCATATTTGAGTGAGAACTTCGGAAGCTTAAGTGATCTGATGTTCACTGAATTCGCCAGTGAAAATTCTGTAAGAGTGTTATTCTTCTCTTCATCTGTCAGGCTGTTCCAGAGTTTCGTCGTACTGACATTATCATCGGCCGACATCAGAATATCCATCGCATATGCTCTCTTGGCGCCATATAACAGTTCTATGCCTTTGAACTTGTCATTCTTAAAGTATCCGAAATTCTCATTACCATTGTTCATCATTTTTATTGTCTTGTCACCTGATGAACCGTGGAACACTTCATCCTTCGTAGCGTCTTCATAGAATACTTCTGTCCATCCTGCTTCAAAGAACAGTGTGTTGATAATAAGCGCCATAACAGTAGGATCAAGTTCTTTGATCATATCCTTGAGCATTCCGTCTGTCTTATCTTCTATCCACTTATTTACATTATTAACAGTCTCATTTGACGTAAAATCAATATCAGGTTTTACCTCGCTGTCATAATATGTCTTAAGCGGATTGATAAAATCATTGTCGATTCCCGGTGCCTTGACAAGCCTGTTACCAAGCCATACGGAATTACCGACATTGAACTTCACCTTTTCATCCATACTGCCTTTAATGTATTCCGATATAAGCGTGTTCCACTGTGACAGATCGGTTATTCCGAGAGCATTCATGATCTCGGTCTGGGTATTGCCTAAGGCTCCGTTAGCAAGCATCGCAAGCGCCACATATATACTGAAAGGTGACACAAACAGATTCTTATCATCCTCATGAAGTCCATCGAATACTTTTATGCCGAACTTATTAACTCCGCTCGCGAACGGCCCGAGTTTCTCTGCGGCTTTTTTTATCTCTTCCGGATTCCTTGTAGGATTCGAAGGTGAAACCGACGGTCGTGTGGTTGCTGTTTCATTAAGTTCTGCCTTGTTGTCGTTTTTTCTGACCGTCACCTTTATCTTTGCGGATTTGGTTTTTTTCTTTTTGGTACAGGTTACTTTTATCACAGCCGACCCGTCTTTTATTCCTTTGATCAAGATATTCTTTTTTTTCACAGATGCTGTAGCGATCTTTTTCTTTGATGAAACCGCTTTTACTTTACCGGAAGCGGAATATTTTACTTTAACCTTCTTTCCGACATTAACGTTAACTTTCTTTTTTGCAAGTTTAAGTGTTACCTTTGCGGCACTTGCCATGCTTTCCTGACCATACGATGATATATTACATATATCCGATGATGTCATTATCATTGCACAGGCAAGTACGGCGCATATAGATTTTTTTACTGTTTTTTTCATAGTTTGCTCTCCTCCTATCCGATTCACGTTACTTTTAAGTGACTAAAACATATTATTATGCATATATCTTTACTTATTGATATACATATACTTTTACTTAACTCCTACTACTTCAGATGGTGTAACGGGATGTTCAATGGAATATACAACCGTATATTCTCCCTCATTTTCAAGACCGTATTCGATCTCTGCTCTGACACTGCTTCCATCTTCCATAATAAGATCGATCGTTTCTTTTTCGATCAGTTCCGACTGGATCTCTTCATTTCCCGCATTGACCATTACCGTAAGTGAAGACACATCACAGGTATTGTTGATCGACTTCATGTTAACTTTTTTACCGGTACTTATATAATCATAAGATATAGTCGCATTATATGATCCTTCGGCAATCCGTGGCGCATTATCGGTATCCGCTTCTTCGGCTTCTTCCGCATTCCTGTACCTGTACCAGTCTTTGAGTGAAATCTTAAGGCTTCCGCTGTCTGACACCGGCTCGCCATCACTTCCTCCTATATATTCTAAAGCAACATATCTTACATTTTTTTCGTCTTCATTATAGATATTATCAAGGAACCTGATAGAATAAGATGCGCTTCCCCCATGTTCAAATTCCATCTCATATTCCCCGAAAGACTGCACATCAGACACCGCTTCATCTGTAATATATCTGCCCTTGTTGTCTGTTATCTTAAGCACGACATACAAGCCTCTGTCATCACCGATAACCTTCACCGGTCTGATATCAAGTCCCCTGAATGTGTTCTCTGAATTCACTATTCCGGCTTCGCATGCTATTGTTTCTTCTATCTCATCAGAATTGTCCTCGCCCCATATGAGTGAGAATAATTGTCTGACCGACAGGCCTTTTACCGCGGCGTATATCGTGACCGATGCGCATACAAATGAAACTGCGATAACGGCAGCTGCCGCCACCCTTCTGAACCGTCTGACAGGCCTTCCTGTACCGGCATTTCCGGCTTCGTACTTTCCTTCCCACGTTCTTCCGACATCATCTCTTACATCTTGGGTGCTTCCTGTTTCAGGACATCCTTCTCCCGATTCTTGAGGTTCACGTTTCTGAATCATCTCCAACTTTCCCTGCCTGTCAGCTTCAAGTTTTTTTCTCACTCTCTCCGCCATGTCAGACTCGGGGAGCTTCATATTGTCATATTCTCTTTTTATTCTATCTTCTATTCTTTCCATGATCATCTCTCCCCGATTTCCCTGTTATCAATCTCTTTTACCAATTTTTTCCTCGCCCTTTCATACCGCTTTCTGAGTGTCCCTTCACTCTTACCGAGTATCACGGCAAGTTCCGAATAACTCAGCTCTTCTACCGCTTTCCCGTGCACCAGCGCCCTGTCCGCCGGTTTTAATGTCATTAAAGCATTGTACAATTCTTCAGACAACAACCCGTCATTTTCAACTGCGCTTTCCATCTGATAAGTATCTTCTTTTAGTCTGAGCGAATCACCGTATTGCTCCGCAAGTTCTTTACGCCTTTTTCCCGAACGGAGCATATCAATACTTACCGAATATGCAATTCTGTATATATATGCTGCAAGCGCTTTTTCATTAATTATCATCTGCAGCTTGTAATACAATCTTATGAATGTCTCCTGCGCGGCATCCTCAGCATCGTGATAATTACCGAGGATACTGTAACAGTATTTTATAAGTCTTGTATTATATTCAGTTATGATCCTGTCGAATGTATCCTCTCTCACTTGCGCCCTCGCTTACGTTGTTGTGAATATTTCCCTTTTATAAGAAATGCGCCGAATTACCGGCGCATTTTTTACGTCTTCATATATAAAGACGAATATCAAACTGGTTTTGTGACATTATTCTGCAGAATTATCAGAATATTTTGCAGCAAGCTCATTGATCTTTCCATCATTCTTAAGCTTGTCAATTGCTTTGTTGATCTCATTAAGGAGTTCCGTGTTGCCTTTCTTTACTGCGATTCCGTATTCTTCACTCTCGAATGCCGTATTATCTTCAACGATCTTAAGTCCTTCATTGTCGCCAACGAACTTCTCGGCTGTAGCAGAGTCAATAACAACTACATCACATTTTCCGTTAACAAGCTCAAGAATTGCCTCTGAACCTTTCTTGAATGCTTCATAATCATAATCAAGATCCTTAACACATTCTTCACCTGTATATCCCTGTATAACAACAATTCTCTTATCTGCCATATCGCTTGCTTTGGTAATATCAGAATCTTCTTTAACGATCATTACCTGAGTTGCTGTGTAATATGGAGTTGAGAAATCAACTGATTTCTTTCTGTCTTCGGTAATCGTCATTCCTGCGATAGCAGCATCGATCTGTCCGTTCTCAAGTGCAATGAGAAGTGAATCGAATTCCATGTTCTCGATCTTGGCTTCCTTACCGTTATCTTCTGCAATAGCCTTAGCGATCGCCATATCAATTCCGTCGAACTCACCGATAGCTCCCTGTGCCGATACATATTCAAACGGCGGGAATTCCGCATTGGTTCCGAATGTAATAGCTCCGCCTTTACTATCTCCTTCGCCACAGCCGGCAAGTGCAGCTGTCATTGCTGTCATTGTTGCTAATGCCACGATTTTCTTCAACATTTTTTTCATAATAATATTCTCCTTTATATAATAAATATGCAATACATATGTATTGTACTACAGTACCTTGCTTAAGAACTGTCTGGTACGTTCATTCTGAGGATTATCGAATATCTCATCGGGCGTTCCTTTTTCAAGTATCTTTCCTTCATCCATGAACAACACTCTTGTCGCAACTTCCCTCGCAAATCCCATCTCATGAGTTACAACAACCATCGTCATTCCGCTCTTGGCAAGATTCTTCATAACATCAAGAACCTCTCCTACCATCTCCGGATCAAGCGCACTTGTAGGCTCATCAAATAACATTATCTCAGGCTTCATCGCAAGAGACCTTGCGATGGCGATCCTCTGCTTCTGTCCGCCCGATAATTGTGCAGGATATGAATCCGCCTTCTCAGCAAGACCAACGATCTCAAGCAGTTCATTTCCTGTTGCTACAGCTTCTTCTTTTGTCATCTTCTTAAGCTTGACGGGAGCAAGCGTTATATTACCCATAACGGTAAGATGCGGAAACAGATTAAAATGCTGGAACACCATTCCCATCTTCTGTCTTATTCTGTTAACATCTGCATCTTTCGAATTGATCTGTTCATCATCAACATATATCTCTCCGCTGTCCGGTGTCTCAAGAAGATTAAGACATCTGAGGAACGTACTCTTACCGGAGCCGGAAGGTCCTATGACAACAACAACCTCTCCGTCATTTATCTGCTCATCAATACCCGAAAGGACTTCAAGGTCATTAAAGCTCTTATGCAGATTCTTGATTCTGATCATAACCCGTTACCAATCCTTTCTCTATCTGTGATCTGATTTTCTAAGCGCATTCTCTACTCTTCCAAGCGCAATCGTAAGTACCTTGATTATTACAAAATATATTATCGCCGTTCCGATAAGAGGCATGAACGCCTCATATGTTGTACTCTTGATAAAATCTCCGGCTTTCTGTATATCTACAAGTCCGACATAACCGACGATCGCGGTTTCCTTAATGAGTGTAATGAATTCATTGCACATTGCCGGAAATATATTCTTGAGCGCCTGCGGAATAACGATATTGAACATTGTCTGTCTGCCGTTAAGTCCAAGTGAACGTCCCGCTTCCGTCTGTCCTTTGTCAATGGACAATATACCTGCTCGGATTATCTCTGACATGTATGCACCGGAATTGATCGAGAATGCTATGCCGGCAATGATCCATTTATCCCAGTTAACAAATGACAAAAACTGACCAAATATAACGAAATACACGATCATAAGCTGTGTTACCGAAGGTGTTCCCCTGATAACATCCGTGTATACCTTACCGATCAGATTAAAGAATCTGTTCTTTGACAGATTACAGCTTGCGATCAGAAATCCTATCACAAGACCAAGTACTACCGCAAATATCGACACTTTTATCGTAATACCGATTCCATTGATCAACAATGTATATCTGTCATCTTCTATAAAACACAAATAAAACTTATCCTGGATACCGGTCCACCAGGTATCAAACCAATCCATATTGCTGCTCCTTATATTCTGATGTATTTTTTACATTATTCCTTCTTTGAACATCTTCATCATCTCATTCGTAAGACTGTAACCGTCAGGCTGCAATTCTATATCTTCACGCTCACGCCACTCGGCAAGCTTAAGCTCAAAACTATCCATTGTAATCGTATCATCACCGTCCAGATCACAGTAGAAACCTGCCAGGATATCACCTGCAATTCCCCACGGCTGGGACTTGTAATACGTAATGTTCTTAACCTTAAGTCCGGTCTCTTCCATTACTTCTCTTCTTACGGTCTCTTCAAGAGTCTCTCCTATCTCCGTGAAACCCGCAACTAACGCAAAATACGAGCCCGGCCTGTTATACTTTGTGACAAGAAGCCTGTCTCCATTCCTTACGGCGACGATCACCGCCGGTGACACTCTCGGATATATCACGTTGCCGCAGTCACAGCGCATTGCTCTCTCGACCTTATCATGGTATGTCTTTGCACCACATCTGCCGCAGTATCTGCTTGCATTATACCAGGCCGCCAGGTGATGGGCAGTAAATGCCACGAACACACTTCTTCCATCCGGTAACCCTGCAAATCTTAATTCTCTTATTGATGTGTACTCATAACCTTCGGGAATATATTCAATCTCCTCATCACACAGATAGTAATCCGTATCATCTATCGAAAAAAGATATATAAGCTTATCAAAATTATTGATCCGAAGCATGCCTGCATCAGGATATTCTCCGGACCTTGTAAGTATCTTATTGCCGTTAAAATGAAGTACCGTGCTTTTTTCATCCGCTATCTTTCCGGGATCGTAATGGTTGTGAAATATGTGCGGATATATGTCCTGTATCATAACCAATTCTCCATAAAAATGTATGTCATTATGTGAGCATAATTAAACATATTGAATTATAATACAAATATATTCGTTGGTCAATGGGTATTATTATTCTAAGCGACCTACTTTTCGGGAGCATTCTTACCTGTAAAACCTCTTAACTCCGTCAATCGTTGCCGTCATTCCCTTAAGCAGCATATCTGCGATCGTAACTGCTGCCATCGACTCTACTACCACAACAGCCCTGGGTACGATGACCGGGTCATGTCTTCCTTTGATCTCAATATCAATATCCTCTCCGCTTTTGTTCACGGTATGTTGTGTGGATGCGATTGACGGTGTGGGCTTGAAGGCCGCGCGGAATATGAAGTCGCTTCCGTCACTTATTCCTCCGAGGACTCCGCCTGAGTGATTGGTTAATTTGCGTACGTTGCCGTCCTCGCATGTGAAGCTGTCATTATTAACCGAACCGGAAGTTTTCGCCACTGCGAAGCCGTCACCGATCTCTACTCCTTTGACGGCGCCTATTGACATGACTGCTTTTGCAATTCCCGCATCGAGCTTGTCGAATACAGGGTCGCCTATTCCTGCAGGAAGCCCCTTTACGACGCATTCCACAACTCCGCCTGCGGAATCTTTCTTTGTTATCATATCTTCTAAGTACGTCTCAGCCTCGGCTGATGCCGTAAGGTCAGGCATGTATACCGGACTGTTCATTATGTCAGCCTCGTTGAATCTGTCATAATCTATCTGAACCGGACCTATACTTTTAGTATATGCCGTTACGGTTATTCCAAGCTCATTAAGCAGGCAGCCCGCAATGTAGCCAGCTGCCACTCTTGCCAGAGTCTCTCTTCCTGAAGAACGTCCTCCGCCGCGATAATCCCTGAAACCGTACTTGGAATCGAATGTATAATCAGCGTGTCCCGGTCTGTAATACGATGCGATCTCGGAATAATCGGAAGATCGCTGGTTCTCATTGAATGTGACCATTGATATCGGAGTTCCTGTTGTCTTTCCGTCGAATACTCCCGACAGGATCTTCACCCTGTCACTCTCTTTTCTTGGGGTGGAGTACTTATTCTGTCCGGGCTTCCTCCTTGCCATGTATTCATTAAGCCTGTCTTCGTCTATTGTGATTCCCGCCGGGCAGCCGTCCACAACGACACCAAGTGCCTCACCGTGTGACTCTCCCCATGTTGTTATTCTGAATAATTCTCCGTATGTTGAACCGGCCATGTACGTCCTCCTTAAGTTCTAAATAATTCCGGCTGAAACCCAATTACCGTATCATCTCTGTATATCCTATCTTCTTCTTAACCTTTCTAAGTGTCTTTGTTGAAGTATAGTAAGCTTTCTCATCATTTGCCTTGATCATGCTGTCGATATAAGCCTTATCTTTCTTAAGTTCAGCGAATCTTTCCTGCAGAGGTGTAAGAAGATCAGCAACTGCGTCACCTACTGCTGTCTTGAAGTCTCCGTATCCACGACCTGCGAATTCTTTCTCAATGTCTTCCATTGATTTGCCGGTGGTTGCACTGTATATATCCATAAGGTTTGATATACCCGGTTTATTCTCCACATCGTAGCGTACTTCCGTCTCCGAGTCCGTTACGGCACGCTTGAACTTCTTGCGTATTACATTCGCATCATCCACAAGGAATACACTTGCGTTAGGGTTCTCGTCCGATTTGGACATCTTCTTCATAGGATCCTGAAGGCTCATTACCCTTGCGCCGATCTTTCCGGTATAAGGTTCGGGTATCTTGAATACATCACCGTATACTCCGTTGAATCTCTGCGCGATATCTCTTGTTATCTCAAGATGCTGAAGCTGGTCCTTTCCAACCGGCACCACGTCCGCCTGATACAGAAGTATGTCGGCTGCCATGAGCACCGGGTAAGTATACAGACCTGCATTGATATTATCGGCATGCTTCGCTGATTTGTCCTTGAACTGTGTCATGCGGTTAAGCTCACCCATGTACGTATAACAGTTGAGTATCCACGCAAGCTCTGCGTGACATGGAACATGGGACTGAAAATATATGCAATTCTTCTCAGGATCAAGTCCTGCCGCCACGTAGAGTGTGAACAGATCTCTCGCTTTCTGTCTGAATTCCGTCGGATTCTGCCTTACCGTTATCGAATGCATATCCATAACTCCGAAGTAGCACTCGTATTCCTCATTCAGCGTGATCCAATTACGTAATGCTCCTAGATAATTACCGAGAGTAAGAGTACCCGTCGCCTGCATTCCACTGTACAATATCTTTTTTTCTTCTGCCATTTTTTGATTCTCCTTTTATACTTATACATTTAATCAGTATTTAAAAAACATAGTTGAATTAATCATACATCCATGTTATAATGAAGTCAACAAGAGAGCCGTTTTACTGGGTGTACCCCAGTCGCCGGCAAGTATTGTATTACCAGAAAAGTAGCACTATCACTTGCTGGGCGAGAGTGCTACTTTTTTTACGTACAAGTTTTATTATGACGCAAAGCATAATTACAAACTGAATCAAATCCGAGTATGTAACCATTGGCACCAGCCCCTTTCTTTGTAAGTCCGGCGACTGACGCAGCACCCTAACGGCTCTTATTTGTATTATAACAAGCAAGAACGTTATTGTAAATATATTTTTCTTCCTTATAGAATATCTCCGTTGACATCTCCATACATTTTTGTTACATTTTAAATGAAAATCATTGTATATGAAAGGAGATTCTGTCATGGATTTAATACCAAGTTTTTCTGTAGATCATACAGCTATAATTCCCGGGATCTTTACAAGCCGGGTCGATACGATCGGAAAAGAGATAATCACAACCTACGATATCAGGGTTACAAAGCCTAATACCGAACCGGCAGTCGATGCTGCCGCAATGCATACACTTGAGCATCTCATTGCGACTTATATGCGCAACGATCCCGAATGGAAAGATGAGCTTATATATTGGGGACCGATGGGATGTCTGACCGGTTTTTATATCATTCTTAAGGGCGATCGTTCTCCACGGGATATCTACGATCTGATCCTTGGTGCATTCAGATCTGTGGAAGATTCAACCGAAGTTCCCGGTGCCGAAGCCGCCAACTGCGGCAATTACCTTATGCACAATCTTGCAATGGCAAAATGGCACGCAGCAAGATTCGCAGATTACCTCACGAAAAATGCTGACAATCCTCTGATCTTCGAATATCCGAAAACAGAGCGTCTCGTAACGGATGACGGACAGCATTTCTACGATTCGTGAGATGCCCTCAATAATCTGTTGCAGGATAACCCGAGTCCTATGAATGTCCAGAACACGGGTGCAACACCGAGTGTGGAATCATTGGCAAGGCCGCATACCATATAACCGAAGCTTCCTACAAGAAGCGCCATTGACAGTATGTAGGCCCTGCCTATATTTTTGCTTTTCCATAAGAGCCTTACACTCTGAACGAAATATACAACGTACATTATTATATATGCGATCAGGGATATAACCCCCGTCTGCACTCCGATCTGAAGATACATGTTATGCGGTCTTGTTACAACCTGTCCCGAATAAGTATTGTTATACATTGACACATAATCATTATTGGGGAATTCACTGACAAAGTTATCCGGTCCGCATCCGTATATTATATTGTCTGCAAGTAAAGGTATCGATCTTGACCATATGAAACCTCTGTTTGATGCAAATGATTCGTGTCCTTCAAATCCAAAGCTGTCCGCATGAACCATATCCCTTGTTCTTTTTCCATATGCATTATAAAAATAATATTTTCCGTCTCCATGATCACGCACGAATGTAAATACCGCTCCGCAATTGATATTAAATCCGTATGTACCGTCTTCAAGAGCGATGACGCTGAAATATATATCCTTATAGAATTCATCAGCAGTCATTATAAGTCCGGTATCCGCATTATAATCATATTGAACCGGGTTATGAGAGGAATCGAAGACATTGACCAACAGGCCCCCGGTTTCGGTCTCATTGCTCGTAACATACATATCCGTATCCTTATATCTTACCGTAACCTCATCATCACCGGGCGTTATGGCCGTAATAAGTCTTACATCATCAGTAAGCGTATATTTTTCTATGGCCTCACTTATCCTGTCACTGCTCACTATACATATGAATGCGATTATAAGCACGGCACCGCCGAGAACCATTCCTATATATCTTCCGTATGACTTGAAACGAGGTATGAAAAGCACAACTATAAGAAGAACCGACAATGCGATAGCGCTCATACCGGTGGTCGATGCAGAACCAATAAGGCAGATCGCAAGCATGAGCATTACGACTCCCATAACGATCTTCTCCCACATTTTCTCCATAACGAATATGCCGGCTGCCATGACCGGGATCACAAGCGCCGTATACGACCCTACATAATTGGGATTATACAAAGTCATGTATACTCTTCCTTCACCGAAAGAGAGAGATATCTGTGAAGCGTTAACATCACTGAACATAGTAATGAGAGATTTGCCGGCATCGGAATTGAAGAAATCAACCGACAGGAACTGAAGCACACCCGTAAATGATATGACAGCCACTCCCCACATGAACAACCTAAGGAATCTTACGATGTCCGTCTCTTCTTTTATGAACATGTATGCAAACAGCGTGCATACCACATATCCGATCAATACCGTGAAGGGTTCATGCTGCGCATATCCTCCAAGAAAAGAGAATAACATATTATTTCCAAGTACCGCCGATAAAAATGCGAACAGTATATATACCACCATAGGTAAAAAGACTAATCTGTTCTCGTCAAGCATACTTTTATATACTGCCGATCTGCTGAGAAAATGCCATATGATCACCGCAGCCATTACTGCAGCCGTTAGCATCATTCCTATCATTTTACATACCAAAAAGAAGTCATACTCCGTGTCATTGGCCGAAAACCAGTCGTAAGACGCAAGATGCGCAGATGATTTTACCAGTTCTATAAGAAGAGGTATTATTCCGGCAGCCACAAATGAAAGCAGAATATAGTTATTCTTTTTCTTATTGTAAGACATCACACATCCTCCGTTCAAAATATTACTCGCACATTATGCCTAACCATTATACAGGGCATTTTACAAAATAACAAGGAAAATATACTCATACTTGCATTGGAACACCCAAATGTACTATAATGTTAATTTGGAGGTAAAACATGAAACAATCGGTAACACAAGAAAGAGTAGAATTCACAAAAGCAATGAAAGGCGAGTACACAATACTTGCGCCGGATATCTTTCCAATGCACATGAAGCTGCTTGAAAAGGTATTCGCTTTGTACGGTTACAAGCTTGATGTCCTTCATTATCAGGGCAAAAAAGTTATCGATACCGGACTCAGGTATGTTCATAATGATATGTGTTATCCCGCCATATGTTCGATAGGACAACAATTATACGCTTTGCAGTGCGGCGACTACGATCCGCACAAGGTCGCCCTCATCCAGTTCCAGACAGGCGGTGGCTGCAGAGCTTCCAATTATATCAAATTGCTCCGCAAGGCGCTTAACAACATGGGCATGGGCTATGTTCCCGTAATATCCTTAAGCTTTTCGGGCATGGAAAAAAACAGCGGTTTCAAGCTTACTCCGACAATGTTATACAAAGGAGTAATGTCAGTCGTATACGGAGACATGCTGATGCTTCTTCGCAATCAGATAAAACCTTACGAGGTGAACGCAGGCGAGACCGAGGATAAGGTTAATAAATGGGTCGATATCCTCATAGGACAGTTCGAACACAACAAAGGACTGGTCGGAAAAGGAATAATGCGCAATCTTAGGGCGATCGCCGAAGATTTTTATAATATTGAACGAGTGTCGGATATTAAGACGCGTGTCGGAATTGTCGGAGAGATATATGTAAAATATTCTCCGTTTGGTAATAACAACCTTGAGAAGTTCCTTGAATCACAGGACTGTGAAGTAATGGTTCCCGGAGTACTTGGATTCGTACAGTATTGTTTTCACAATGTATCCATGGATTACAAGCTGTACGGTATGAACCGCTATTCAAGGCATGTCAACAGATTCGCTGAAAAACAGGCGGCAAAGATGGAAAAACGAGTAATAAGCGTGCTCAAAGAATATCCTGACCTTATATGCCCTTCAACCTTTGAAGAACTTACATCACTCGGCGATAAGGTTATCGACAGAGGAGTAAAGATGGGCGAAGGCTGGCTTCTTCCTGCTGAGATGGTAGAGCTTATCGAAAAAGGGTTCAACAATATCGTATGCGCGCAGCCGTTTGGTTGTCTGCCCAATCATATAGTGGGAAAAGGTGTAATACGAACCCTCAAGGATCTCTATCCTTATTCAAATGTATGCCCGATCGACTATGACGCGGGTGCGACCAAAGTAAACCAGGAAAACAGGATCAAATTAATGCTGGCAGTTGCCCGCGAACAGTAAGTAATATGAAAGGCATGGTAACACATAATGAAACGAATCGGACTCGACGTAGGTTCAACTACTATAAAATGCGTTGTTCTTGACGAACAGGATAATATTGTATATTCGGATTACAAGCGCCACCTGTCTCGCATCGCATATATGTCAAAGTGCCTATTGGACGAGATCTCTGAAAAGTTCCCGGACGAAGACATGTCCATCGTGATATCCGGTTCTGCGGGAATGGGAATCGCAAATGACATGGAGATACCTTTTGTTCAGGAGGTATACGCTACAAGGACTTCCGTAAAGAAGCTTATTCCGGGAACCGACACTGTAATAGAACTTGGCGGTGAAGATGCCAAGATATTGTTCCTGTCGCACGGACTTGAAGTCAGAATGAACGGAAGCTGTGCCGGCGGTACGGGAGCTTTCATCGACCAGATGTCAACTCTAATGAACATAACTCCCGATGAACTGAACACTCTTGCAAAAGATCATGAAAAGATATATACGATAGCTTCAAGATGCGGTGTATTCGCAAAAACCGACATACAGCCCCTTATTAACCAGGGTGCAAGAAAAGAAGACATCGCAGCAAGTATATTATATGCCGTTGTTAACCAGACTATAGGCGGTCTTGCACAGGGGCGCGAGATCGAAGGCAACGTCCTGTATCTCGGAGGACCTTTAACATTCCTCTCAGAACTTCGAAAGAGCTTTGATGACGTCCTTAAGCTTACGGGCACATGCCCCGATAATTCATTGTATTACGTGGCTCTCGGTGCAGCAATGTCACGCACCGAAGTAGTATATAACCTGAAACAAATGTCGGATCGTATATCCGATTACACATCAAAGAGCGGTTACATCAGCTGTAAGCCGTTATTCGTATCCGAAGAGGAATATGACACATTTGTATCAAGGCACTCGCATGATTCGGATAACATTCACGAGACTGACACTCCGGCTGATAAGATGTATCTTGGGATCGATGCTGGCTCAACTACGGTAAAAGCCGTGCTGTGCGACGAAGAAGGCAATATATTCTTCCCAAGCTATCAGTCAAACAGCGGCAATCCCGTTCCGCTCATCAAGTCATACCTGGAGGAACTCTATAAGAAGTTCCCTGATATCAATATAGTATCGGCAGCTGTTACCGGATACGGCGAAGACATTATCCGCAACGCATTTCACGTTGACCACGGGATCGTAGAAACGATCGCCCACTACACTGCCGCAAAGAAGTTCAAGCCCGACGTTGATTTCATAATCGACATCGGCGGCCAGGACATCAAATGCTTCAAGATCCACAACGGAGCCATAGACAATATATTCCTTAACGAAGCCTGTTCCTCAGGATGCGGTTCGTTCTTACAGACATTTGCGGGAGCTCTCGGTTACAGCATGTCAGACTTTGCGGCACTTGCAAAGACAGCCGACAAGCCCGTAGATCTTGGCTCGCGCTGCACCGTATTCATGAACAGCTCGGTTAAACAGGCACAAAAGGACGGCGCATCGATCAATAACATATCAGCCGGTCTCTCCATAAGTGTCGTTAAAAATGCCCTGTATAAGGTTATAAGGTGCGCAAGCGCCGAATCCCTCGGAAAGAACATTGTCGTTCAGGGCGGAACATTTCTTAACGACTCGGTTCTTCGCGCATTCGAACAGGAGATAGGACACGATGTAATACGTCCGCACATATCCGGACTTATGGGTGCTTACGGCGCTGCACTTTACGCAATGGAAAAATGTGGAAAGACCGGTCACAGCACTATCGCCACTGCAAAAGACCTCGAAGTCTTCACTCATGACGTAAAAGTAATAAGCTGCAACGGCTGCAACAACCATTGCAGGCTTACCATCAATACATTTGACAACGGAAGGAAGTTCATCGCGGGAAACAGGTGCGAGAAACCGCTCAATCTTCCGAACAAGAGCAGGCATTACGACCTGTATGACTACAAATATTCGCTGCTTAAGCGATATGGCACAGGTAACACATCTGCATACGGCAGCAATGATACCGATACACGCCCGACGATAGGTATCCCTCTCGTACTCAACATGTACGAGCTGCTTCCGTTCTGGTACACACTGTTCGACAATCTCGGATTCCGTGTTATAGTATCACCGGAATCAAACAGAAAGCTGTATCTCGACGGTCAGCATACGATCCCGTCCGATACGGTGTGTTTCCCGGCAAAGCTTGTACACGGCCATATAGAGGCTCTTCTGAGGGAGAACGTTGATGCCATATTCTATCCGTGCATGAGCTACAACGTTGACGAAAACCTTGGCGACAATCACTACAACTGCCCGGTAGTGGCTTATTATCCCGTAGTTATCGACGCCAACGTGAAGAGTCTTAAGGATACTGTATTCATTAAGGAATTCATATCGATACATAACCAAAAAGAATTCAGCAAGCACTTCAGGAAATTAATGTCAAATTATGGTTATAATTTCCAGGCATCGGTTATTAAAAAAGCCGCTCTGGCTGCTTATGACGAATACAATAAACACATGAAAAGTATCAGAGAAAAAGCCGGTGAATTCCTTGACATTGCACGAAAAGAGAATCTCCCTGTGATCGTACTCGCAGGAAGACCTTATCATGTTGATCCGGAAGTAAACCACAGCATCAATAAGATGATATGCAATCTTGGCGCCGTCGTACTGACCGAAGACAGCTTAAGCTGGCGTGAGACCAGATTCCCGACGCGTGTACTTAACCAGTGGACATATCATTCCAGAATGTATGCCGCCGCAAAGTTCATAGCAAAAGACAGGGAGCCCGGAGTCAACATGAATCTTGTCCAGCTCGTATCATTCGGCTGCGGAGTTGATGCCGTAACAACCGATGAAGCAAGATCAATAATCGAACGTTCTGGCAAGATATACACACAGATCAAGATCGATGAAGTGTCCAATATGGGTGCCATAAAGATCAGACTTCGAAGCCTGTTCTCGGCAGCCGGACTGTAGTTGTTAAAGAAAAAAAGGAGACAAGAATTGAACATCCCGGTTTTAGATTACATTATCAATAACTACATACTTATAATAGCCTTGATCGGACTATGGATTTTTACCGGCACGAATGTCACACTGACCAAGTATATGATAAGGCTTTTAAAAGAATGCATATTAGCCATCTTTGTTCTGTCTATCGTAAAACATATCGGAAATCACCTGGCCGACTTAGAGACTCTGTCGCCCTGGAGACCGTTTTTAAAAGCATTGGAATACAGCATCAATCCATTTCTTATAATTCAGGCCGTAAGGATCATATGCGGGATCCGCAAATACAAGCTGTTACTCGTTCCCGCACTGATCAACATGGTAATAAGCTTTTCTGTATTCTTCTCCGATATCGCATTCTATTATACACCGGACAATGAATTCCACCGTGGTACTCTCGGCTATTCGACATATATCACTTCGGCATTTTATATGTTCGTATTCTTCATTATGGCCACAGGATATTTCAAAGGCAATACATTTACTGAAAATATAGTTATTATATTCATTCTGGTAAATGCCCTTCTCGGAATGTCCCTTCGTATATTGTATTACATGGAAGATGTCTACAGCCTGTTATTCATTGTGGATATAGTGTTCTATTTTCTTTTCTTACATATCCAATTCGCAAAAACAGACTCGCTTACAGGTCTGCTTAACAGACAATCCTACTATAATGACATTAAAAAATATGATGAGATAATCACCGGGATCATCGAGATCGATATGAACGAATTAAAACAGTTAAATGACAACAACGGACATCTTGCCGGTGACGAAGCGATCAAAGCCGTCAGCAATTGTTTTGTTGATAATATCTCAGGAAGCAGCAGAGTATACCGTATCGGCGGCGATGAATTCTTAATACTATGTATCAAACAATCCGAAGAAAATATCAGGCAGGATGTCGAAAATATCCGAAAAGCATTATCCCTTACCGAATACAGCTGCGCCATTGGAATGGCGTACCGAAAAGATAACGAAGATCTCAAAAAGATCATATCTATTGCAGACAAAAACATGTATGAAGATAAGCGTAGGTATCATATCTCACAGGCATAAAATGCGATGATAGATATGTACACATTCAGCTCGTAATGGCATTGTTCGTTCCTCCTCTTCTAAGCCTCCTTTACTGTGACCACACTCAGACAGAATGGTAATCCTAGAACGCGAAAAGCAGGCCTATACCGACCGTATGACGGGACTTTGGAACAAGAAGTATCTTCAGAAGACTTTCGTAAAGTACGTTGTCCAACAGAGAAAATTATGCACTCTGATCGTAGTTGACCTTGATAATTTTAAAAATGTAAATGATTCTTTCGGTCACGCAGAAGGCGACCGCGCACTGATAAGTTTCAGTCAGGTTTTTAAAGTGAAAATGGAGGAGATCAAAGGTCGCTAGGAAACAACATAAAAGCAGCAAGCCGCTTACTTTCCGGTAAACGAACTTGCTGCTTATTATTTTGCTCAGATCTCAAAGTCTGTGACCATCAGCGTAACCGTTAACGATCTATCACGGCATCGGCATACCACCACTATTAGGATCAAAAGGATCTGCTGTCGGCATTATACTCTCATCATTTGCGCCGTCACCAAGACCTGATGTCGTGATCACATCCTCCGTATCAAACTTGTTTTGTCCTTACTTTAATCCCCATGAGCTCTGTGCTGCCGCATATGCCGCATACAGATTCTTCTTCGGTTCATTTACACTCTTGCCGTAGAGAAGCGCCGATTGTCCGAATCTCCACGATACATCGTCACATACTCCCCAGAACGTAACGCCGGTTATCTTCGCTCCGGCTACACGTCTGTCAACAAGACCTTTCAAAAAATAATACCAGTAATCACAATACTGCGCCTCTGTAGAACTGTTATTATTCACGATGTCAAGCTCTGTTATCTGAACTTCGAAGCCTGCGTCAAGGAACTTCTGAAGCGTGCCGAGCTGTTCCTCTACAGAAGGCCATTGCAGACCGAGATGGCACTGCATTCCGACACCTGCGCATATCTTCTCTCCGTCAGGATTGATCTCGTCTTTTGAATTGATATAATTAACCATCTCCACGATGTCATCATCCACCTGACTTTCATTGTAGTCATTGTAGAACAGCGGAACCGAATCCTGAAGATTGTACTGCTTAAGCACATCGTATCCGGTCTTGAAAGCAAGCTTAACATAAGTCGGTTTTGTTGTCAGTCCCGATGGACTTGACAGATCGTATACATTCGCCCAATTCGCCTCACTGCCGCTTGATGACTGATGGAAGTACTCGTTACATATATCCCATGTATATACAACCGAACTGTTCGGACTCTCGCATATATGCTTAACTACGTTGGTAACATAATATATGATCCTCTGATCCATAGTGTCCGGGTCAACGAAACTGCCGTTTGTCTGATATCCGTCCCTGAAGAACTCCGTCGGTGTCTGGCTGTGCCAGATCAGTGTATGAGCTCTCATCCTGATACCGTTGTCAGCGGCGATCTGCATGATCTTATCAATATTGGTATAGTTGATCTCGGGAACTACATTTTCCGTATAATTATCGGGAACGTAATAACCCTGCGCGATAGCATCATTCACCGGAATAAGCTGATTGAACACCGGATTCCTGAAGTTTGCAAGTGAATCGGACAGCAGAAATGACGGTTTCATGTCATTTTCAAGCGTAAAACTGTTATAATTCGCGCGCACATGTTCCATGAGCGTCTTATCTTCAAGCTGCTGTCTGAATCCGTCATTATATGTAAGACAAGTGCCGACATTACCGAATATCGGTCCGAATTCCTTAAGCAGACTGTCATTATCAACAGGAATGTATGACCACGAACCGCTCTCCGATACCACAGACGGCGTAGGAACCTCTGTGGGAACAGGTGTCGGGCTCGGAACTTCCGTAGGAACTGCTGTCGGAGCTGACGTTGCATTACCGGCTGCGCCACTTGGTGCAGGAGTCTGATTCGTTCCCTGTGTTGCCTGTGACATATCCGGTGAAACGGTTGCATTCGTCTTACCGGCATCTGCTTTAGTGATCGTTATGTTACATTTGAGAGTCTTTTTCTTGCCTGCTGATTTATAAGAAGCGGTTACTTTGGACTTACCTGTCTTAACAGCGGTCACCTTAACCGAAGTCTTCTTTTTGCTGCTTAATGATACCTTCTTGTTGCCTGCACTCCAGGTAACCTTCTTGATATTCTTAACCTTGAGTGTAAATGATCCCCCAACCTTAAGTGTCTTTGATGTGGCATTGAGCTTCGGTTTTGCCTTGGCAGATACGGGCGCCTGAGATGTTCCGACAATGCCGATACCCATTGACATAGCCATAACCAACGCAAGAGTTGTTGCTGATTTACGTACGTTACGCATAATAATGATTCCTCCCATAATAATATATATTACTTTGCTACACAATTACTGATATAATAACATAAGGGCCGCGAATAGACAAGCACATATGCGAAGCAGATGGTCTATGGGTTATGGGCGTGTGGAACTGTGAATAGTAACATCCGATCACTTTATCCTAATTCCATTGACATTTTATGTATATATATGTACATTATTAACATACATGTTCAGCACCCCGTAAAGTCATATGGCTTTCGGGCGGAAAGCTTGCTTTCCGATAGAAAGACGTATGACTTTATGGAGCGGACAAGACGCGAAGCGTCTCGGACCGCCCAAGTGTTCATTGACGCGAAGCGACAATGAACACTTGGTGCTGAACAGACGATACAACAGCACCACCCTTAGGAGGCACATCCGTTCATGAGACTAGAAGATATCAGAGTTCACATAGATTCTGTTGACAGAGACCTCAGAAAGCTCATAGAAAAAAGAATGGATCTGGCTTACGAAGTCGCCATATCCAAACTCGAGACATCTGACACAATATACAAACCGGACAGAGAGCAGCTTGTAATATCCGCTCTCACCAAGAATACCAGACCGGATATCATAAAAGAATATACGGCACTGATCAAAAAGATAATGCTTGTCAGCAGAGAATATCAATACAGCATCATGCTTGACAAAAAAAAGATCTGTCCGGTTGATTTCACATCTGAAGGAGGTTCCGGCAAACCCTGTAACGACGGATCAGCTGATAATGAAGAAAGTTATCCAGAAGGGGGTTTCTCCAAACCCGAAACACACATCCTCGATAAGGATGGCTACCGTAACATAGATGAATTATTTGGACGAATATACTCAGCCGGAAGATTCGTTACGGCCTTCAACAGAACAGATGACGGAACCGCTCATATCACAACGGATAATACTCTTATCGGAAATGATCGCACCGACCGGTTGCTACTCTATATTAACGCTCCGGAATATGTGCGTATATTAAGTAATGTTCTCGGAGTAATCAGTGATTTTGATATCAGATTATCCTGGATACACACTTCCGACGATTCATGCGCCATTGAACTGGAGGCGTGTGTTGCCAGAACTTTAACTCTGATAATGATATATATGCTTCAGTCGGAGTATGATAATATATATGTACTTGGAAGTTATCAGAAATAAACAGATTGGGGGAATGATTTATGAAACGTGTATTTTTGTTAGTACTTGACAGTGTCGGTATCGGAGAGATGCCGGATGCAGCCGAATACGGCGACGAAGGAAGCAACACATTAAAGACCGCTTCGACGAGCTCAAAGTTCAATGGTATGCCCAATATGCGTAAGCTCGGATATTTTAACATTGACAGTGTTGATATAGGAGAGCCCTGCAAAGAGCCTTCCGGTTCATTTGCACGTCTCAGTGAAGCATCCAAAGGAAAGGACACTACGATCGGACATTGGGAGATAGCAGGTATTATATCTCCAAGTCCGCTGCCTACCTATCCCGAAGGTTTTCCGGATGATGTGATCGAAGCATTCTCGAAAGCTACAGGAAGAGGCGTTCTTTGCAACAAGCCGTATTCAGGCACTGAAGTCATTGCAGAATACGGAAAGGAACACATGTCAACAGGCGATCTCATCGTCTATACTTCCGCCGATTCTGTATTCCAGATCGCTGCGCACGAAGAAATCGTTCCAATCGAAAAGCTGTATGAATACTGCCAGATCGCAAGAAACCTACTTACCGGAAAGCATGGTGTGGGAAGGGTTATAGCAAGACCATTCATCGGCGAGCCGGGCAACTTCACAAGAACGAGCCGCAGACATGACTATTCCCTTACACCTCCCGGTACGACAATGCTTGACGTCTTAAGCGGTAACGGTTATGACGTACTGTCTGTAGGCAAAATCATCGATATATTCGCGGAGCGCGGCATCACAGAATATGTGAGAACGACCGGTAACGAAGACGGTATCAACAAGACACTTGAATATATGGACAAAGACTTCCACGGCCTTTGCTTTACGAATCTCGTGGATTATGACATGCTGTACGGCCACAGAAATGATATAGACGGATACGCTGCAGCCCTGTCATATTTTGATGACAGGCTTCCCGAGATCCTTGATAAACTTCGTGATGACGACGTGCTCATGATCACAGCTGACCACGGATGCGATCCCGGCACACCTTCAACAGACCATTCAAGAGAATATGTTCCGCTTATCATGTACGGTAAAAATATACCTCATGGTGTGAATTACCACACTCGTGAATGCTTTGCGGATATTGCGGCAACGATACTTAAGTATCTCGGAACCGAAGGTGATATCAAGGGAACTCCGATATTCTGATAATAGCACTCGCAACCTATGATTAAAGATACGGCTGCCTGACGATTCCGTTAAGGCACATATCTGCGCATAAAGATATGAGAACATAAGAATATAAGGATATAAGAAAAAAGTATATTAGGATATAAAATATACTACAAGTAAGGATTGATATAAAATGAGAATAGGACACGGATATGACGTACACAAGCTTGTACCCGACAGAAAACTGATAATCGGAGGTGTCGACATCCCGCATAGCACGGGGTTGCTTGGACACTCAGATGCGGACGTACTGCTCCATGCGATCATGGATGCACTTCTCGGTGCCGCAGGACTGGGTGATATTGGCAGACATTTCCCTGACAACAACCCCGACTACAAGGATATATCGAGCATTAAGCTTTTGATCAAAGTTGGAAATCTCCTTGAAGAGCATCTGTATACAATAAGCAATATTGATGCTACGATAATAGCCCAGAAACCAAAGCTCATGCCCTATATAGAAGAAATGATATCAAATATTGCCGAAGCTCTAGCAATCAGTCCGGACAGGATCAATATAAAAGCAACCACCGAAGAAGGACTCGGCTTTACAGGCAATATGGAGGGTATATCTGCCCATGCCGTATGTCTGCTTGAGGAACTTCTCACTGAGTCTTTCCCCGTAGCATCATCCGACATGGCAGCAAGGTGCGAAGGCTGTAGCGGCTGCACACGCACAAGTTAACACCGCAAACCGTAGCACACCGTTTATACCCGTTGAATTTTCCGGCAAATGCCATATCCCGCATTCTGCCCGGATCATATTAGGTTTTGTTTTAATTAGTTAATTGCAGATTTTCTGAATATTTCACAGATTGACTGACAGGCTTATGTTCAGAATTTCTCGACCTTGTTGAAATTGATCCGGGTAATACGTCCGCTTTCATCCCCGAGATACTCCTTCATATACACCCCATCTTCAAGAACTTTGTACAGCTCGTCATTCTCTTTTGATGAATAATGTATGCCTTCAACACAGACCGGTATTCCGTATCTCTCAGCCATATCGATCTCACTGCTGATCCATTCATATACATAACGTTTCATATTGTCAGACCTGACCATTAATAATTCATAATCACCTGTGGCGAGGTACTTTGTGTGGTGTATAATACCACAGGCAATTACCTCATCTCCTTCCTGATATTAATATTCGCATCAGAGCTTTTTTATGAGCACATAACTGAATCCCCTGTTAATTGTTTCATGACTTATAATACATCGGATAAAAAAATGATACTAAATCCATGATATACAGAATGAACTGTATAAGAAAATTACAGATGCCGGAACTTAAAAATCCTTCGACTCTTTCGGATGACCTCCGGATATCAATAATCATCCCTCTTTGCCTCAGATAAGATGATCCGGCCTCTATGAAAACCTTGTGAATACCGATAAAACGATATGCATTTTTAAAGATTAAACCATTAAAATATTAAATTAATAAAAGCAGATAAATAATGAAAAAAAGTTATATTAAATACCTGAAATATAATTCCCCCTTTCCGCAGGGTTCATTATGTGTCTCACAAAAACAATTATAATTGTTGTGTTTTTAAAAATCAATTGTAGAAATATACAAAAATCCTGAAAATTTTTGTGCAAATAGACGATAAAATTCTCATATTTTCCCAATTTTTTTGAAATTTTCCATCAATTCGCCTATTGACTTAATTTTTTAAATACTCTATACTATTTGTTACCAGATTTTAGTTCCTTTTTTTATATAACAAGGAGTGGGGCTATGAAGATAGAAAAAATCAGTGATAATCAGATAAGATGCACTCTCAGTCACCAGGACCTGGAAGACAGAGAGATTAAGATCAGCGAACTGGCCTACGGCACGGATAAAGCGAAGGAATTATTCCGCGACATGATGCAGCAGGCTTCATATCAGTTCGGTTTTGAGGCAGACGATATTCCTCTTATGATAGAAGCAATACCTGTTTCCCGAGAGAAACTGATACTCGTGATCACCAAGGTGGAAGATCCGGATGAACTTGACACACGCTTTTCAAAGTTCTCTCCCGACAATTCCTCTGCCGAAGACGGTGAGTATTATCAGGACGAAGCAGATTCCAATACGGACCAGTTATTCAACAGCTATGAACATATATCAGACCTGATGGAAGCTGACAGGGCTGAAGATAACAGCACAGAAGACGAATATGTTGATGATTCATCCGACAACGGCACACAGGAATCGAATTTTGTTCCGTTATCGGAGACTCTTGGATTCGGCCGCAAAAAGGAGAAAGCGGAGCCCGAGACCGGTTCCGATATCGTTCGTATATTCTCATTCAAGACCCTTGATGAGATATCAAGACTTGCAAAACATATCAACGGACAATACTCCGGCGAGAACACTATGTATAAGAACACCGCCGCATCCAATTACTATCTTGTTATGCACAGAACAGAACATACTCCGGAAGAATTCAACAGAGTATGTAATCTTGTGTCGGAATACGGATATGTAGAACATTCGAACTATGCAACGGAAGCTCATTTCGATGAGCATTTTACAATTCTTATCAAGAATAAAGCACTGCAGATTCTTGCAAATCTGTGATAATAAAAGAAAGAACGACATAACATACATAACATAAAAAATCGGAGTGGCGCTGTAACAATACAGGCCACTCCGTTATTTTTTTCGACAATCCGGCAAGCGGCTGCCTCACTTGCATGCGAAGACATATGCCGGGTGTAAGGACATGTGCTCACTGCTTATTTTCTTTGTTCGCAAGATATTCATTAATTCTTGTAACTAATGTATCCGAATCAATTCCGTGAACCATTGCTGCTTCTTCAAGGCTCTCACCCTGTGCCGAAGGACATCCAACGCAGTGCATTCCAGCTGCCATAAGAATAGGTGCAATCGTTCCGTCCATGGTAAGAATCTCACCGATAAGCATATCTTTATCTACTTTTGCCATTATTTTCACCTCCTGTTTTATGCAACAATGAAAGTATATATCATAGTAATCCTATAGTCAACCCGTCTTATGTTCATTTTTGACGGATATCTGCCATCATGATCATGATTATATGTGGTGCTTAACGTTACATTATACTTCCTGTATCGTCTCATCCTTTGCTTTATCCGCCGGAAAATACCGTCTCATCGTTAATATGAACAATACTATCGACAATAAAAGCGCCATATAGTCCGTAACCGGCTGGGTAAGTACAAGCACATGAGCCGAATCGGATACCAGCCTGAATATGAGAAGAAGCGGAATATATATGATTCCCTGACGGCTTATTGACAGAATAAGCGAAGGAACAGCCGCACCGGTGGATTGGATCGCATTTACAAATACGAACAAAAGTCCGAGTATCGGTCCAGATATTATAAGTATTCGCGAGAATTCGAATCCGTACGTGAACGCGTCAGGCTCCTCGAGGAATGCATTAACAAGAGGCGCCGCCCCAAAATAACATATCGAAGTCATTATGGCGCTTAATATTAATGCAAATATGCACGAAAATCTCAAAACGGCCATATAACGCTTTCTGTTGCCTGCGCCGTAGCAGTATCCGAGCAAAGGCTGTATTCCGATACCAACGCCGATAAGCAGCATTACGCCTATCATATTGACCTTCATTGCAACTCCAAGTCCCGCTACCGCCATGTCATCAAAGCCGCTCATCATATTATTTATAATAATGTTCGAAGAACTCATAAGTATACTGTTAAGCGATGCGGGAAGACCTATGGCAAGCACACCGAACACGATCTTTCTGCTTGCACTGAAATCCGAAGGCTTAACGGAAAGTATTGATCCCTTCGACAAAAGGTGATGCATATATACAGCTACCGATACAACATTTCCGATAACGGTTGCGATTGCAGCGCCTGCAACATTCCAGTCCAGTACAAGTATCATTATCGGATCCAGGATGATATTGGTAATATTTCCCAGCACCACTCCGATCATAGCTTTCTTTGCATTGCCGTCAGCTCTTATTATATTACTGAATGTATTGCTCACTATAAGAAATGGAATACCAAATGCGAGTATCCCCAGATACTGCATCGCAAAATCAATAGTATCATCACTGGCACCAACCATGCGACATAACGGTTCCACGAATATCAGTATGGCGATCATTGCGATTATGCCGACCGCAATTCCCGTCCAGAAGCAGAAAGATGAGGTTTTTTTGGCATATTTGTCTTTGCCTTCGCCAAGCATACGTGATATAAGCGATGTTCCACCGATTCCGAACAACATTCCTATAGCCATGAATATTAAGAATACCGGTGTTGCGAGCGATACCGCAGCCACCATAAAAGCATTCTTTGTCTGTCCTATAAAAAATGTATCTGCAAGATTATACACAAGCACCATTATCATGCTTATTATCGATGGTATAACGTTGCTTAAAACTGCTTTCGGCACGGGTGCATCTCTGAAAATCTCTGTCGAATCCTTCATACACATTACTCCTTTCGTAACTGCTTAGAACTCCGTTTCACTGCACCGATACGCAGATGAACAATTACTGCAATTCCTAAATTGAGTATTATACTCTGTTTTGAGCCGAAATACAAGCGATTAATAAATAGTTAATAAAACCTCTTGTTTTTTGTTATAAAATGTATTAGAATAGTATCACTATATAAAAAGGGAGGATATTATTATGGCTTATAAGATTTCTGATGATTGTGTAAGCTGCGGAACATGTGCAGGCGAGTGCCCGGTTGGTGCTATTGCTCAGGGCGATGCTCACTATGAGATTGATGAGGCTGCATGCGTTAGCTGCGGAACATGTGCAGGTGCTTGCCCGGTTGGTGCTATCTCCGAGTAAGATATTCTGATACAGAATTAAAACTATTAAAGGCTGTGAGTCGATTATCGATCTCACAGCCTTTTTCTGTAGTACATTTCATGTGAGTGGCTGCTGCACTCTTTAATTGGAACCTTCCAGTCTTTTTAACATTGCTTCTCTTGCCTCTTCATATCCGGGCTTTCCAAGCAGTGCAAACATGTTCTTCTTATAGAATTCAACTCCCGGCTGATCGAACGGATTGATCTCAAGCATGTATCCGCTCACGCCACATGCGAATTCAAAGAAATAGAACAACTGTCCAAGCGAATATTCGCTCCTGTCCGGAACTTTAATGAAAAGATTGGGCACTCCACCGTCGGTATGAGCAAGTGTTGTTCCCTTCATTGCACATTTATTAACGTAATCAACCGACTTGCCGGCAAGATAATTGAGGCCGTCAAGATCTTTATCATCACTTCCAACCAAAAGTTCGATGCCCGGATCTTCAAGCTCGAGAACCGTCTCAAACATTATTCTGGCGCCATCCTGAATATACTGTCCCATCGAATGAAGGTCGGTTGTAAAATCAACCGATGCCGGGAAGAGTCCCTTACCGGTCTTTCCTTCGCTCTCACCGTAGAGCTGCTTCCACCACTCTGCTATGTAATGGAATGCCGGCTCGTAGTTTGCAAGGATCTCAACCGATTTGTCGCTGTTATAGAAAATATTACGGACTATGGCATACTTGACAGCATCTATGTCCGCAACATCTCCGTCAAGGCACTTCTTTCGCATATCTGCGGCACCCTTCATAAGACTGTTAATGTCCGCTCCGCTTACTGCGATCGGCAGAAGTCCAACTGCGGTAAGAACCGAATATCTTCCGCCTATGTCATCAGGCACAACAAATGTCTCAAAGCCTTCCTCATCGGCAAGCTTCTTTAAAGCTCCCCTGCTCTTGTCCGTAGTTGCATATATCCTGCCTGCTGCCTCTTTGACGCCGTATTTCTTAATAAGATGATCCTTGAATATACGGAATGCTATCGCAGGCTCTGTAGTAGTTCCCGATTTGCTTATCACGTTGATCGAATAGTCCCTGTCTCCGATAACTTCAAGCAAATGTGCATAATATGATGTACTGATATTATTACCCACAAAATATATCTCAGGTGTCTTGCGGACTTCCTTCGATACGCTGTTATAGAATGAATGTCTTAAGAATTCTATCGCAGCTCTTGCTCCAAGATATGATCCCCCGATTCCTATCACAATAAGAACTTCCGAATCATTCTTGATCTTCTCCGAAGCTTTAATGATCCTGTCAAATTCCTCCTTATCATACTCAACCGGAAGATTGACCCATCCTATGAAGTCGTTACCTTCACCGCTTCCCGACACAAGCTTGTCATAAGCCTTCACAGCGGCAGCCTTACATGACTCATAGTCACTGTCGGAAAAAAACTTCTTTGCAATAGAATAATCAAAGCTAACAAAATTACCCATAAAACCCACACTCCTTTTTATACCATTATATATTTTTTTTAATCTTCTTTAAGATTCTGATCCAATATGTCGGCAATCTGTGTCACCGCATCCCCCTTTGTATTGTCTGACATTGCATCTATGAATTCATCCCTGTTTTCATACAGATTATCGACAGCTTTTATCAGATTGTAGGTCGTAAGCTCTTCCTCTTCAAGAACTACACTGTATCCCTGTTTCTCGAATGACCTTGCGTTCAATATCTGATCTCCCCTGCTGACTGATTCGGGAAGTGGAATAAGTATGTTAGGCTTCTTAAGCGCGAGCAGTTCACATATCGCATTTGCTCCTGCCCTTGATACGACAATATCCGCTGCTGCAAATAGATTACATAGTTCAGCCTTAACATATTCAAATTGAGCATATCCTTCGGTTTCATTCAAAGTCGGTTCAAGTTTTCCCGCACCGCACAGATGTATTACCTGATACCTTGTAAGAAGCTGCGGAAGCGCTGCCCTGACAGCAGTATTCACCGATGACGCTCCAAGACTTCCGCCTATCACAAGCATAACCGGCTTATTTGCGGTAAATCCGCAATAGTCAAGTCCGGCATTCTTATTTCCCGAGAACAATTCTTTTCTTATTGGCGTACCCGTAACAATTGTCTTGTCACCTGAGATCTCCTTAACAGTCTCGGGGAAATTGGCACATACCTTAACAGCATGCGGAATACAGATACGGTTCGCAAGACCGGGTGTCATATCCGATTCATGTATTACGCACGGGACTTTTCTTCTGTCAGCTGCCACAACAACCGGTACCGTTACAAATCCTCCCTTTGAGAATACAATGTCCGGTTTTATCTTCTTGATTATAGCTCTTGCCTCAGCATATCCTTTAAGTATTCTTACGGGATCGGTAAAATTCTTAAAATCAAAATATCGTCTGAGCTTTCCCGAAGAAATACCAAAATATGGTATTCCGCACTCTTCAATCAGTTTTTTCTCTATTCCATTCTTCGAGCCTATGTAATAAAGTGTATATCCTCTTTTTTTCAGTTCGGGGATCAGCGCAATATTCGGAGTAACATGTCCGGCTGTTCCGCCACCTGTCAATATTATTTTTTTCACTTTTTATCACACCTGCAATTCTTTTTTCAATTCATTATATACATCATCCGTGTTGGCGTCCTTATCGGGAATCCATTTTACATTAACATTATCATCCTCATATCTCGGGATCACATGAACATGAAGATGGAACACTGTCTGTCCGGCAATCTCTCCGTTATTCTGAAGAATATTAACGCCCTCACAACCAAAAACATTCTTAAGAGCTGTTGCCACTTTCTTAGCTACGACCATAACTCCTGCCGCATCTTTATCATCAAGCTCGAATATATTCGCTGCGTGATTCTTTGGAAGAATGATCACATGTCCCTTCGAAGCCGGCGCCACATCAAGTATTGCTTTGTAATCATCATCCTCATACACGGTTTTTGATGGAATATCTCCTTTAATAATTTTGCAAAAAATACAATCGTCAACCGTTACCTTTCCCATTGTAAGAACCTCCTTTTATTCTTCATCGCAAAGCGCCCGAAAGCGAGCCTTTACTATTCTTTGTTAAAATCGAAAAATGTATCCAACATCCTTAACAGATTAAAATTACCCTTCGCTGTCAGATCACCGGCCATAAATGCCTGATGCATATTTTTTTCGTTGTTTATTATGCTTTCAAAAATACCCGAAGTGAGTTTAACAAGCACATCCACCGTACCGGGAAGTTCCGGGGCACATTCAAGTTTTCCTTCATTTACCCTGATATATATATCCTCATTGGTATCCGTCAAAGCAATCTTATACAGTGCTTTTGTTTCCCCGTCGGCTCCGGTGAAAGCTTTTCTTATAAGACTGCAGTAATCGTCTTCTTCCTCCGTCGTCTCGCCAAGCATACCCTTAAACATCTGGGCAAGTTCTTCAATATCCTCTTTCTGCTTTTTAACGTACGTATCATTGGAAACATATTCCGATAACTGCTCGCTCTCCTGAGGAGTAAGTCTTAAGGACTTGGTCTTAAGAACTTTCTTCCTGACTTCATTGGAACTGCTCGGAAGCGCCGTCTGATGCTGATTCATATTACGGTAAAAATTCTCGGTAAGCTTCTCTATTCTCCTTCCGATATTGGAATCGGTCTCAAATGCGGTATAATCTTCAACGAATGCGCAAAGCCCCGTCACGGGAATACCGCCAAGCAGCTCCCATGCCTTAATAAGTGTGCATTCCGCATCTCTTTCTCCGTAAGTCGAAGCTATCACTATAGGCATCATATATAATCTCTCAAGCTCATTCTTGTCCCCGTACAGCCAGCACGAATCAAGAAAATATTGCATGAGTCCGCCTATTCCGAACCATTCAAGATGTGTTGCCAGAATAACCCCGTCTGCCTCCTTAAGGGTCTTTGGAAGAGTTGTTATTGAATTCTTCTTCTCATACAGATTGTACAACTGAACATCTACCCTGAGTTCTTTGAGAATCTCAGTAACACTGTTAATAACATATATCGTTGAATCTTCTATCAGCCCTCTGCCGCCGTAATATATATTAACACGCATTATGCTTTTTTTCCTCCTTCCGGCATTATAAGTCTCTTACCAACCTGTAATATTATCGTTACTGCCGCTCCGACAATGAAACCTCCGATATGTGCGGCCAGATCTATCTGCGTGTCGCGCATTCCACTGTATATTGTCAAAGCCAAGAACAGTATTATCCTTGTAATGCTCATATTGATCATTTTACCACGATTCATGAAAAACAGTGCAAATAATGCTCCCGTTATTCCGAATATTGCTCCCGAGGCACCTGCAGATACGCTGTCCTGCCCGATCATGTAATACCAGTTCATGGATATTATCCCGGCGATCAGACCACTCATCATGTAAATCACAAGAAACTGAACCTTTCCCACTGCATTCTCAATGTGGTATCCGAGAATTATCAATACAAACATGTTATTTACAATATGATCGATCCCAAAGTGCATAAAAAAATGAGTTATCAGTCTGTAAAACTGGCCTCCCGTGACCGTTTCGGCATACCGTAAAGCCCCGTGTTCAAGCATATATTCCGTATCAAGCGTGGATCCGTTGATCTCAAGCAATATGAATACTATAACATTTATCAATACTATTATAGCAGTTATCAGCGGAAAATGTTTATTATTTTTAGAAATAACACTGTCATTACCCGAATAATCAACTCCGTCAAGCGAATCCTCTATGATACTACGCACCCGCAGAAAATCCGCAGGCTGATTCTCATATATGATAAGTCTGTTTTCCCTGCTGTCTATGATCCAGAAGGGGAAGAACGGACTTACAATATCATTAACATCCCTGTTATCATTCCGGATCACGATCTGCAGTACATTAACCCGGAATACGTCATCTTTCAAAAGACGGTTTCTTACCGTATCAACAGCCACCGCCATAATATTCGCAGTAATCCCGCTGTCGCTGTCTGCAAGCATGATTATATACAATTCACTGTTACTGTATCCGTAAAATGATACGATCTTCCCAATCTCCGTATTAATATGGGCAATACCGTATCCCGAAGAATGAAAATTACTCAGCAGATGATTATATATATCTTTCAAACCATATGCCCCTGCTTTCCCTGTTCGTGTATTTCATGACGCTCTGATAAAACTCATTATATCAATATTTAGAAGGTATTGCAACTTTGCAAATGCGGGGGTATGATGATATAAAAGAGTTACTGTTCACAGCGAAGTGGGCAGGCAAGACTGATTCGTCGAGCTTGCTCGTAAGAAGCAGGCTTGATTGACCACGAATGGACGTAAAAGGCAGGGTATTTATATGCATCGAATAACCGTTATATGTACACATCATTCATCTGATATATATTGCGAAGCAGACAACACCGACACCTTGTCCAATATATTGGACAGGCACGGCATTGTCGTCAATTCCGCCTGTGGCGGCAGAGGAATCTGCGGAAAATGTACGGTATACATCAATGACGAAACCGCACCGGTTAAAGCCTGCTCTTACATCCCACATGCTGATATCACAGTTACAATCCCCGACTCTTCACTGATCAAGCTGCCTGCTTCGGGTGATGATTCCATGCCTGACTCTTTCAGGATTATTAACAATGTTACAGAACGCACAACTCCTTCATCCAAACCTGATTATGTCTGCGCCATCGATATCGGTTCAACATCCATATCCGTATGTATTACAGATTCTTCATCCGATATTACGGCTGAAGATACTTTCTATAATTCCACCGTTAAAGAAGGCGCTGATGTTATCACAAGACTGCAAAAAGCTTCCGAAGGCGGTCTTACAAAACTATGCAGCATGCTTCGTTCGGATATAACCGGTTCCATCGGTAAACTCGCTCAAAAAAGTCACATTGACCCGGACGATATAAAACTTATCACAATCGGAGCCAATTCTACCATGCAGCATCTTCTCATGGGTCTTGACTGCTCCGGAATGTGCGCATATCCTTTTAAGACCTCACAGACAAGCTTTCCAAATGTCAGATTCAGCGATATAATCAGCAGGCAGAGTGTTCACTACGATTTTCTTAAAGATCTTAACTGCAAAGTGTTGATCATACCTTCGTTTTCCGCTTTTATAGGCGGTGATATTATATCCGGATTATTCAGTCTCAGACAATATGCAAAAGACAATATATGTATGCCTGACGACCCGTATATTCTTCTTGATCTCGGTACCAATGCAGAGATGGTACTCGGTGCTTCCGGGCGATTACTCTGCACTTCTGCAGCTGCCGGTCCCGCATTCGAAGCTTCAGGCATAAGTTGCGGTGTTCCCTGCGTAGCCGGTGCTATCGATAATATCAGTCTGCGCAAGAAAAATGATGGTTCTCTTTTGATCAATTACAGAACCGTTGCAGGCAGACATCCCATTGGAATATGCGGCAGCGGAATAATATCTCTTTTGTCGGAATTATTCAGGCTTGAAGTAATTGATTCTTACGGAACGATCGCAGAAGATTACGGTGATCATATTACTGTCGCTT
Organism: Lachnospiraceae bacterium V9D3004; assembly: GCA_000621985.1. GTDB lineage: Bacteria > Bacillota > Clostridia > Lachnospirales > Lachnospiraceae > V9D3004. The sequence continues at coordinate 124,295 of JHWW01000008.1, read as the reverse complement.
CAACACCGCATGTTAATATATCCATAACACAGGATGATATTCGCAAACTGCAGCTTGCCATAGCTGCCATAAGAACAGGCATAGAGCTTCTGATAAGTCATTCCGGTCTTACCACCACTGATATAAAAAATATATTCATATCCGGAAGCTTTGGCAGTTCAATAGATATCGATCATCTTCGTACGCTTCATATATTACCTGAAGAATGGAACAGCGACGGACAAAAGATATTCATATCCGGCAACACCTCTCTTAAGGGCGCTCTTCTCGCAGCACTTGACGATAACGCCGAATCTTCCTTCCGGGATATCCTGGATCGTTGTCAGGAACTTGAGCTTAACAACCTTCCTGAATTCAATGATATATTTTTAAAGAATATCAATCTGTGAAAAACCTTATCCCGTATACCGAATAATATGATACCGTTATCAGAATAAGAATACAGACATATATCGCATTATACATGGTTACGACTTTGTGTGATCTCCCAATTCTCTTTTTGTATTCTTCAAGCAGATTCTTACAAGCCACACATCCTTTTTTATCGTATAATTCTCTGAATTCTTCCGCAAATTTTTTTTCTGGTTCTCCGGCATATTTTAATGCTCTGATTATATCCTCAAAGAATCTCATTATTTTATAATTTACATCGCCTGCACTTTTAGTCACCGCAAATCTGAACTTACCGAGAGAGGGATCATACTGTATATATTCCATGTGGAATAAGGCGTAATCGGCCTCGCCTTCTTCAATGCATCTGATAATCGCTGAGTACAGATTAACAAGAATTTTTACAGAAGGTCTTGTATACTCAAAATATTCCGATAAAGTAATATAATCACTCAATTAATTTCAATTCCTTTCTTACTTTTTTACAGATGTTATTCTTCTTTCCCTTTATGTCCACACTGTATGATGACAACGTCGAGATACTGTCAAATACAAGAAGTTTTCGAATCCTGCTGTCGGCATATGCCGTAACATGAAGTGAACTTCCTTCTTTTTTCCCTGTTGCTTCCTTTATCGTATACAACAGAAGTCTTTTATTAATATCGGTCGTATCGGGGTTATCCTCTTCGGGCAAAGTATTGCAATTAAAGCAGATATCTTCCGTATACCTTGCCAGTTCCATGTATATAATTCCTCTATCATGAGCCGACATTACCGCAAAGATCAGTGTCATCGTTATCATCAGTACTATAGGTACAATAAAGACAGCTTCAACAGTTATTGACGCCTTTTTCCTGTACATTTTTTTACTTAGAAGAATTCTCATAATCTATAACCACCCCGTGACATCCACTGATATAATTGTTGCAAGCCACCCGCCCAAAACAAAAGGGATATATGGAACCGAAGTATTCTTTTGTATTTTTCTGCCTGATGATAATGCCACAAGACATACGAGCCATAAAAGAATAAAACTGATTGATAAAGCAATGATCCCTCTGTACATACCGGTGCATATACAAACACATACCAGCACGATTCCATCACCGTATCCGACACGTCCTTTTAAAATACACGCCGTTGCGATCATTATCAGTCCCGGAAGCATGCTTATCAGCACATCCATCTCAATATTACCTGCCCTGATTATCTTTAACAAAAGCATTATTGCCGAAGCACATGCCGGAATAAGAACATTGATACTTCTGCTCTTGATATCCTGAAATGTACATAAAGCCAGTACTATACCTGCAATAAAATTACCAATTATTACCATATTGTTTGTCCTGTTCCTCTTTTTAAGTCTCACTTTTCAGTTATTAAATAAAGCTTATGTTCCGGTTATCCCTGCCACTTTCCGTATACCCGGTTCATTCGTCACAGAGATTTACTGCACTTGCTGCATTTTCTCATGTGTTTTACTTCTGATAATCTGATTGAGATAACGTCATGATACAGACTTTTGCATGCTAAGGAATAATGATATCTGTTTCCGTATTTTGTGATATATACTTCTTTTAAGCTGTCATTTTTTTTGCAGCATATCTCACAGGGTTTATATTTTTCTCCCGAGTTATTGCGCTTATAAGGTATATCATCGGCATGAATTTTATTTACGGATACTTTGATGTAACTGCATGTTCTGTTTGTATGATAAACCGTTCCGTTAGGGGTGATATATACTATCGGATCATTTTTTCCGCTGTCGATACTGCTCACCCCGACGAACGGTCTCATCACAACTTTATGATTGGTTTTTACAGGCAGATATCCCACATTACATCTCTCAAATAATATTATATCTTTTACCTCATCCGCCTTTTTTTCATTAACGGCTATAGCCGCCGAGGCAGACAGAGTCCTGGCATTTTTCGTCATATCCGTCCTTAGGGAAACCGCCCCCAAAAACCACATTATTATATATATGAGCGACAATGTGACGAATATAAATATCGGGCATATCAATGACGCTTCCACTGTCAGTGAGGCCTTTTTTATTCTGTTTTTTTCAACATTATTATTCTCATCTTTCACGTTCAATAAAAAGTTCCCTTTCAAACTGTTTTTTCTGTACTGCTGAATTCTCAAATTCCGTAAATAATATTTAAAACAAGTACTTCTTCCGGGCACATGTAAGCAGGGACTCCTGATCTCTATGGCTGAATTGCTGATTGAAATCATGGTTGTTCCATATGGATACTCCGTTTGTTTTATATTTTTTTTTAGTTTTTGATAAAGGTCTTTTTCGATTATTCTATGTCCCTGCTCACATGTGCCCGGAAAACTATCTGTAGCTGTATCCGCTTTCGGTCACGGTGAAAAACGGTTTGTCACATGTAAGTCTTATATCCGCTCCGTATATCGCCCTTTGAAATGAAAACATTCGGTCGTAATTCTGCTTCATATTTAATTGTATTACATCCATGCATCTGTATACGGTCTTTCTTAAAGGCATTATCATTATGAACAATCGTATATAATCTTTATATGACATACCTTTACTTTCTTTATATGAATTGATCTTTTTTTGAACATATTCTTTACTGAATAAAAGCATTTCTTCATATCTGATATTAAGATTCCCGCTTTTTTTGACGACCGGTATTGTGTGCCCTGCCAATACCGCACCGGTGTCAACGCAGGCATCTTCATACGCCCATGCTGCAAGGATCATGTACTGTACACATCTTACAAGTGCATCAAGTCCGGTGAATCCCACAAGACATGCCGCAGTTGCATAAGCCATATTACGGGCCTCGCTGTTACATACAAGATATACAAGAGAGGTTCCCGTCCTGATGAACAGAATTCGATTAGCTACGGCTTTCAGATTTTCTCTGTCGGATAATCCCGCATTGATGATATATTCTTTTTCATAATCAAGAACATGCTTTATCTTATCTTTGTCTTTGTTTTTATTCTTCTTTTCTTTGCATTCATATTCCTTCAACAGCTTTTCTATATACAGATTAACGTATATATTGGTCATGGCCTCATCGTTTTTTTCTTCATCATCCTCTTCTCCCTTACATCTTTTTAAAAGACTGTCTACTCCGGATACTTCCGAAAAATCAAGCTGATCGGATTCAGTATTTTTATTGTTCGTTTTACCTTTCTCTTTTGTTGATCCCTTTTCTTTTTTGTTTTCTTCCTCGGCAATTTTTTCATATATTCCCGATTCCGCAGCTTGCTTTTCCGATATTTTTTGGGAATCTCCTATAAGAAATGAGAGCATATCATTAATATTCCCACCTGCATTTTTAGTCGGATCATCTGCTTTTTTCAGATTGATCGTACTGTAATCAAAGTTGATATCTTTTACATGATAACTTTCAAGCATTTCGATGCATTGACTGGTTTTTGAATACACATTCTCCCAGTCTTCCGTACTTTGAGGCGTACTGATATTCCCTAATTCCAACAGTTCATTAAGGATTGATTCGTTTTCGGCAAGCTTTAATCCGACACTGTTAACATCGCATATTGCATTTTTAATTCCTTTTATACCTGATGCGAGCTTACGTGCCTCTTTTGTTTTTTCAAGAATATTATTTACTTTATGCTGCCATTCTTTTGCTTTCCGGACAGAATAAGATACTTTTTTCCCATCAATTCCTTTTTTTGCTTTTTTATTTAAGGAAATAATATATTCAGTCATGTCCCAGGAGTGAGTTTTTACTTTTTCCCAGACTTTCATCGAATCAATTCCGGCATTGGAAGAAGTCACTTCTCCTATCAGTCCGCTCTTTGCATAATAATCACTGCAGTTTATCTTTCCTCCCGACACGGTTATTCCCTCAACCGCTTTAAGAAGTTTAAGCATATCTTCCTCTTTTTTGGCCTCTGCCTCTGCTTTGTCCACCTCATTACCGAAAGAATCCAGTTCTTTATTATTATCCGTATTGTTTTTTTCTATTCCTTTGAAAGTGGATATTAGCGAATTGATCGCATCTTCGGCAAGCGTATCTTTTATCACATTTTTCATCTGCGTTCTGACATTTTCCGCCTCATCATCAAGGGCATATTTTGTTTCGTATACATCAAGATATGACGGAATAATACTTAACATTTTTGATATTCCTTCCTGGTTCTTGACAAAATAAGTCATGATATCGGCGTCAAGTGCTTCATCGTCGGATGAGATATAATAATACATTCCGTAATTATCGGTCAGCGGTCTGAAATATTTACTGAAAGCGGATTCCACAGCTATATCCAATGACAGCAAAGCATTGGTTTTTTCAGCCTGATATCCGGATAAAGCCATTAAACCCGCGATCAGAATACAAACCACAGAAAAAATCATTATTATATATACGGAAACGCTTCCTTTATCTGCATTTTCCTCTCGAATATTACTGATATTTTTCTTAATAAAACTAATCACCTATGATTTCCTCGCTGTTTTTATCAATACTGTTCATGGCATTATCCACGATACCTGTGATCTTATCTTTAAAGATCAGTACCAAAGCAATAAGAACCAAAATTAATTACCCTGTCCCCCAGGGAAGTAAAGAAAGAAAAGCACTCGCACAGATTCTACAGTGTATATCAAATATCTATTTAAGAACTCTGTTCAAGCCAAAGAAACTCTGCTGATATCTAACTGATATCACCTAAAGATATCTAACTGATATCAGCAACATTGGTCTTTCTAATAATCATATTCATCCAACTGGAGATTGCGACATGTAGTCCGCTTAATGAAATTATCAGCGGAATTTGACTACACATCCGTGTGCCAATTCCACTTATCCAAGGAATACAGCGGCCTACCAATCCACCATTATTCTGATTTGTTACTCACAGGGCATTTACACAGCAGATTATCTGCAGCCCTGTATATATTTTCAGAATAATAGGCAAGCTACCCACTTTGACTAGTCACTATCGTTCCTAGTCGCGTGGTACCCTCGTTTCACTTCGGTAGCTTGCCAGGGCTAGCCCTTGGAACCCACTGGGGACTTTCATTCCCCCGTCCCCTAGAGCACATCCTCTTATCCGGTAATGGACGAAAAACCGACCTAATAACAGTCAGAAAACTGTCCCATCGGTTTTATCCCATTCCCTACTAAGAGAATTAAGGGCTCTGCCCTTGCATCCCGCCAAAGGAGCTCCGCCCCTTTTGGATAACCCGGTCGCTCACAAATGGAATGTTTCCATCCTATCAATCCAATCATTTGTAATCGATTTGTTCCGCACAATTTTGAAAGGAGATGATACACATGGGAACAAAAACTGCAAAAAAGAACAGAACAAGAAATCATCAGGTTAACTTCTATATGAACGATGAAGAGTATCGAAAGTTAACCAAACTTGTAACAGAATCCGGTCTGAATAAACAGACCTACCTTATCAACGCAACACTAGGAGCAACGCTTGCCAATCCAGAAGCTTTAAAAGATATCCCGAAGCTCTTGTCCGAGCTTACGGAACTTTTAAATCAGTTCAAAGGTATTGGCATCAATTGTAACCAGATGGCTAAGATTGCAAATACATATAATCAGCCAGCCAATGAAAATGAACTCAAGGAACTTGCAAACGATGTACATGAAACCGGAAAGGAGGTATTGCCACTATGTCAGTCGTTAAAGCTATTAATACGAGAGCTAAATCTTCAGCAGCATTAAGCAACACCCTTGACTATATCTACAAAGATAAGAAAGTCACTGAAGAACTTAAGCTTGTAACCGGAGATTATTTTGAAGAAAAGGTTACTGCCGATCTTGTGTATCAGCAGTTCAAAGAAATAAAAAAATTTTGGAATAAGACTGGAGGACGACAGTATAAGCACTTCGTCATATCCTTTCATCCAGATGAAAAGATAACTCCAGAAGAGACTTTACTTGTTGGTAAAGAATGGGCAGAACGATGTTTCCCCGGATTTACTTGTGCTCTTGCGAGCCACATCGACTCCGATCATTGTCACTGCCATGTAGTGGTAAATTCCGTAAACAGCATTGACGGAAGTAAAGTTCATCTGTCCAAATCAGACTTTAAACAGATGAAAAAGATTAATGATGAAATCTGTGAAGCTCATGGCTTATCTGTCTGTGTCAAAGGAAAACACTTTGATGGATCTGATATCGAAGAAGGAACTATCCGTTCCTACGATAAGAGAGATTATCGTCTTATGACTACTGATGGAAAGAAGAGTTTAAAAACAGATTGCATCAGTGCAGTACTTGCTTGTATGACTACTGCACCAAGCAAAGAAGAATTTATCTCACAGATGGAAACGTACGGATATGAAGTAAAGTGGGAAGATAATAGGAAGTACATCACCTTTACACATATCGAATCCGGCAAATCTTTTAGAGATAAGAACTTAGCAGAAACATATAGTATCGAATTATCAAAGGAGGTTTTAGAAGATGCTTTTAACAGAAACAGAACAGTTCAGGCAGAGCGGACTGCTATCACAGACGAAGGAAAACGAGAACGCAAAGTATTGGAAAAAACAGTACGAGAAGCTACAGAAGAATACTCTAACCCAGATGCAGACCATAGAACGTCAGCAGAAAAGAATAGCACAGTTGGAGGAAAGCCTGGAAACGGCTCTTACGGAGAATGGGCAGTTGAGAGACTTGACCGAAGAGTTGATGAAACAGCGAAACGAACTAGAGGAATCGTTGACTGGGGTAAAAAGCTCCGCGAAACCTTTAGTCACTGCCTTGAACAGCTTAGGTCTTTCGGTTTCGGAAGTGGACTAAAGAGCAATACTCTTGAATCAGAAGCAGATAGGGTGGCAGAGCATATTGAAGATATCCGCACTAGAATTGCCGCAATCGATCACACACTTAGAACTCAGTACCTTCCATCTCAGGGAACGGATTCGTGGATTGATAAGCAGATAACTCTTGAATATCAGGACGAATATAGACTGCTTGATGAACTTTCCGAGTTAATCAAGTCAACTTCCCCTATGATTCTTGCATTGGCTCAGTCTAAGCGGAACACTTTCCGCCCAGAAAAAGAAGTCGATATGCTAAGAGCTTTGACTTCAAATGAATTTGAGTTAACAAAAGAAGAAGTAGCAGACAGCTTCACAACCGCACTTGCCACCGCGGATAAGATGCTTAGTAATGTACCTTCCACAATGAAATCCTTGGAAGAATCTCATGGCTGTCAGCCGATTGACCACAACATTGTAAGACGCGGTCGCAGAAGATAAAAAAATGGCTTGGGCTTAATCGCCCAGGCCATTTTTTCTTATTCTTCCCCATACATTTTCTTTGTCATCGAACCATAAACACGTTTGTTTTGTTCACTATTTGCAGACTCGCTTTGAACCAAAACACTTTCTCCATTATTAAGATTAACCATGTAATCCACTTCAAATATGCTTTCTATTACTTCTGTCAATTGACTGTTTGTTTTTTCTTCCTGATTTTCCTCATATATAAAAGGTAATCTTATAAAGTGAACATTTATATCACCGGAAGGACTTTCACTGACAGCTATAGGAAATTCCATTTCCTTTTCTTCATATCTATACATCGGATATAATAGATAAACGTCTTCAATATCACGTTTTCTTGCATATTCCAGCACTTGGTACAGATCACTTTGATGCGCTTCCTTATTGATAGTTTCCTCATACTCTGGGTTATCTTCAAATCTTGACATTTCCTTGTATTTTGTGTCTAAAACAAAAATCCTATCTGCATATTCCGCAAGAATATCATGCCTCATTTTGAAAGCCGCTCCACTTGTTTTACCTTTATAGATAATCTTTTCTACAAGACTCATCCTACTTTCCTGAAGCGTTACCTTGCCTCCGTATTGTGCTAAAACCTCTTTTATAAAGCCACCAATAAATCCTTCAAATAAAATATCTGTAGGAAACAAAAAGCAAAATGACTCATTAGAGTCCACTGAATAATTTGTCACCTTATTAAGCAGAAACATTTTGCTCATGCTAATAATAATGTCATAATGCCTATGCATCTTACTCAAGCGAATACCATTACAATCATTTGGTGTACATTTAACATCAGAAACCTCATTTAAACGTGTTAAGATTGTTCTCAATACCTTTTGGTTTCTTTTTGTCGTCATGTTAATAAGTAATTTACACGTACACTTAATAATTTGATTGACTTTATTATCAAATTCAAACTTAGAATACGTACAGCTAAACTTATCTGCCCTTCCCTCCGGAATTTTTGATATCAGATAATCCTTTATATCAAACTTTCCTTTTATACTTGAACAATCTTCCGTTTCATCAACATAGCGATAATAAAGTCCTCTTTCTATAGCAGTTCGTACGTAACCAATATATAAAGTAATAAAAAGTTCCTTTAAATTCTCTGAATCATCCAATTCACTAGAAATGTTAATAAACGGGTAATTTAGTTTATTACAGTATTCTATCCACTTAACTAAATTAAGCATCATATGCTTTTGTGTTAGTTCGTCCGTATCATGATCGTCTTTTTCCGTACTAAACACTCTAGGATATATATTAAGTTGCTCGCCCTTAAACACGATAGTTCCTATATACTTTTTCGTACGTATACCGCCAGCCCCAAGAAAATCTATGAACTGTTGCTGACTTTTTACTTCGCCGTCTTCATAAAAAACCGATCGTTGCTCCCAATTCTGCTGTAGAAAATCAGACAGTTCTTCTAATGATGACTGACTTTGCCAAGAAACAGGCAATTTTGCATTTGAAATTTTGCTATACTCATACCTGTCAAGAACCATATCACTCATCCTTTACCTTTAGTCTTCCGACTTTTTCATCTACTAGTTCTACTTTTGCTCCTGATTCTTTTATTGCCTTCACCAAAACACTTGCAACCTTTTTACGATTATCGTAAAAATACTCGTACAGCAATGGGATTATATTATTATTCAATATTCCACACAAATCTTGCTCGTTTTTATTAATGAAATATGAATGTCCCACCAATAAGTCTGTACTATCCAACTCCTCAACAAGAATATTATTAAGATTCAACAAGAAAGATTTTAGCAATGCATCTCCAACCAATGAAGCGTCTGGTTTCTGTTCGATAAAATCGAATCGGCGACGTAATGCCGCATCAATTAGAGAAATCGATTTATCCGCAGAATTCATTGTTCCAACGATATACAAATTATTTGGAACCGCAAAAACATCCCCGGACTGTAATGTCGCGCATGTTTGATTAATCTCGCCCCATCTCTTATCTTCTTCTATCAACGTAATTAATTCGCCAAATACCTTTGAAATATTTGCACGATTTATCTCATCAATAATAATCACATAGTTTTTCCCAGACATATCATTTAATGCAGTATCTGCAATTGTTTTAAATACGCCATCCACCACTGTGAAAGATAAACTATCGCTTTCTTTATCTGGACGTAATCCTTGTATGAATTCTTCATAACCATAGTTCTGATGGAAAGTAGTAAAGACAACTTGTCCTTCTTTTATCAGCTCGTTGTATCGCTTTATAACGTCCACTCTTCTTTTATGATCTGCCCTAAATGTTTCAATAGTCACATTGTCAACTATTGATAATGCATATTCTGCCATCGAATACGTTTTTCCTGTCCCTGGCGCGCCATATACTATGAAGTTTAATGGATGTAATTTATTGTCTCTTGGCTCCCTGATTATATTTAGACAATTCTTCATTTCTGGCTTTTCCTCCTCATTATCCGTATTTTCACTCACTGCATAAAACCATATAATATGATTAAATAAAGCATTTGAAATGCCACACTCATTAACAAACTCTTCCATTTCGCTTAGTCTAGAAAATGGATTATTATCTTTAGCAGTTTTTCCAATAACCTTTAATGTAGTGTTCTGTGCATCCGAACTATAAATTGGAGGAAACAAATCTGGAAACATCATATGATAATATTTTAAAAACCATATCTTATTAATATAACCAGCTGTAACATTTACCAATTCTTCATATGCATTATCAAAGTCTTGCGAACTTTTTAACTCCCCATATTTTTTTAGAACGGCCGCTCCTTTCACCAAATAATCTCTAATTTCTTCGCCTAACTCAATTGCATCAGCTTCACTTAGAAATTCTGGATTCACATGCGTTCCTGTTGCCCAAGATTTATTTGCTTTACTGTAATGCAAGCCATACTTATATGCGGTACCTGACTTTATACTTCCAAAGAAATGTCTATTATCTTTGTCATATTCCATCTCATAACACATACTTTTTTTATTATATGGATTCAAAAAAATTGTAGACAATACATCTAAACCATCAAGTTTTGCTAACTTCTCCGGGCTATATCGTTCACTAAAGTCTGTATATAATGGTTTTACTTTTTCGTCGAATCCTTCTAATAACTTTGCTTTTTCCCTAAACCATTCAGGCGATAAGACATCTGCTTTTGATGCCTTCCCTTGTTCCAATACATCCTCTTTTGAAATATCCATATACTTTTGATACGATTGCTTTATCTTATTAAAATCACTGTCATCATCTGTTTTCCAGAATCCCGAATATGTGATGATTTCAAACAGATCCGCTTTGTTCTCCATAGTAAGATCATTATGACGTATTCTTATTGTCGAATCTTCATTCTCAACTACACATCCTGCCCACACCAGTGTCTTAACCATTTCTCTAACCTGACGTTTGCACTGCTTCCAATAACAGCCTTTTGCATTCAGTTTCAAATCATCTTCAATATCATAAATTACATCATCAACTCTAGAATCCAATATTTTTCTTGCCAAACTTGCAGTATCTGGAGTTATGGTTTTAGCTATTTCCTCATTAAAAAATATATAATCTGCAATTTCCCTACGTGACAAATATGCATTTTCAGGATCCATCATCCCCATCATATATAAAGTCTGAAGTATTAATCTCATTGGTGCAATTGTTATGCCATCTCTAATAGCATCATTATATGATGCACTTGTACGAGGGTTTGGGAACTGGAATTTCTTGATAAAATTCAAAACAACACGTCTTATATCTCCGTTTGACGAAGCAATAGCGCAATTGCTATCTCTCGTCAAATTAAAATAAAATCCTAACGTGTTCATATTGTTATTTGCGTTTTTGTCCTCAGTAGCACTTGGAACAGTGCCATTTTTAAAACATGTTCCAGCTTCAACCAATGCTTCATTTAATCTTGTAATTCTTAAATCATTTGTAAATAGATAGTGAAACAAAACCTATGCCTCCTTCCATAATTCTAATATCGCTTTTGCTATTGCATTCGCCAACAACGGTGGAACGGCATTTCCTATCATCTGATAGGCATTTCCTCTACTTCCTAAGAATTCAAAATCATCTGGAAACGATTGCAAGCGTGCCGCCTCTCTAGGTGTAATTGTGCGCTGTTGTGTCTCATCATAATGAATAAACCTATTTCCATCTTTATATAAATGAGCAATTATTGTTGTACTAGGCTCATCAGGTTCAAGAACATGATACCTATGAATCGGAGATTTTGAACCCACCTTTTCTTCATACAATTTACTGATTGCTTTACTATCATATTTTCGTTCACCACTAGCAATATCTTCTTCAAGAATTCTAAAAGTGTCCATATCACGCAAATTACTATATCGCGGAATATGCATTGATATATCGCACTCCGGTGTTTCGTGTGATTTTCGCTTCGCGTGATGTTCCTCATCAAAGTACGGTTTACATTTTGGTAAATCACCTATCGCTTCTCTAACCGTAACCACATGATCCCATTTGTATTTTGGCAAAATAACCTTATAAAAATCATCAAGCACTTTTTTATATTTCGGAACTTTATTCTTGTTAATGCCCAATATAATAACCCTATTTCTATTTTGAGGCACTCCATAATCGGCCGCATTAACTTGAGCCAGCTTTAAATCATCTAATATTTCATATCCAATACTCTCAAACCCTTCTTTTATCAATTCAGTAATTGGAGTACCAGACGGAGCAGCACTTAAAATTCCCGGAACGTTTTCAAAGATAAAAAACTTAGGCTTATATCTGTTTACTACACTCAGATAATGCTCAAACAAATAGTTTCTATAATCTTCCTTCATTCCTTGTTCATCACGAACTCGTCCAGCAACTGAATACGCTTGACAAGGTGGACCTCCGATAATCATATCTATTCCCGATTCTTCATTAACAAAATAATCCAATCCCTTTCCATGTCCAAATTCAGGATCATCCCATCCCTTAAACAATTCATCTTCTCGTTGAATATCGAAATGCATCACCCTATCATCGGCATCTTTTTCATTCCATTTTGTTTTCAATCTATTCCTAAGAGTATTAACTTGCGGAACAAGCCATTCCACCGCCGCAACCTCTTTAAATTTTCCAGTTTGCATAAAGCCTTCTGTCAAACCACCACAGCCAGCAAACAAATCAATAACTTTTATCATTTAAGACATCTCCAATTAATCTAGATATTTTTTAAGTTCTTTCGCAACCACTTCTCCAAGCATAGGTGGAACAGCATTTCCAACCTGACGATATTGCTGTGATTTATTCCCATAAAAAATAAAATCATCCGGAAAACTTTGAAGTCTTGCACTTTCTCTAACTGTAGGTATTCTATTCCATTTATAGTGAAAATGTGATCTGTGTCCCGTATTAATTGTATTTGAGGGTTTCTTACTATGATAACGTGTTAATGCCTCATGATATTTATATAAACCTCTGTACTCTTCTGGAAGCGATTTATAATTTTTTCCTTCCGGAACCATAGATATCATTTTTTTTGTTTTTTCTATCGGAATACTTCCTATATGGTTTCTTACTACTTTCGAATTTTTCCTCATCTTCTTCTGATAAGGATTCAATGGCTCTGTTATATATTCTTGCTCCTCTTCTCCATATATTATTTCTCCATTCTCTGTTTGCAAGGATGGTAGGTCACCAATTGCCTCTTCGCAAGTTATATAATGCTCCTTATCAACTGTTCCTGCTGGAAATATAAATTCTTTCTCTTTTCCTCTTAAGCCTACGAAAAAAACTCTCTTTCTCATCTGCGGCAAACCATAATCTGGCGCATATAACAGTTTAGGAATCATCTTATATCCTATTTTTGCAAAATCTTCTACGACTCTTTTGGCACCAATTCCACCATTAGTCTGCAACATTCCTGGAACGTTTTCCAAAACAACAGCTTGTGGCTTTACTCTATCTGCAAGTTTAACCATTGCTGTATAAAGTGAATTTCTTTTATCATCCATGTTTCTAGGCCCAGCTATTGAAAACCCCTGACAAGGTGGTCCTCCTACTAATACGTCAAGTTTAATATCTTTTTCCTCTAAAAAATTTACAATCACATCTATATTTGCATGATCAAATAGATCAAGCTTCATTGCCTCTGCATTCCCATGATTTGCCTTAAAAGTTTCAAGTGCTGCTTCGTCAAAATCTACTCCCAACACAACATCATAACCTGCATCATAAAATCCTCTCGACAATCCACCAGCTCCTGAAAATAAATCTAAACATGTGAATTTCGTCTCTTTCATTTTTATCTTACCTCTTGTTATTATTTTCTTTAGTCAGTTCTGTACCACTTATTTCCTCTAGTACAGAATCACTCATATCCATAAATGCCACTTTCCCATCAATATGTTCCCAGCACATAATATTCTTTTTATGCTTTAAGTATTGATATACGCATTCTTTTTTTACATCATCTAAACTATCCGTCCACAAATCACATTCTTCATATCTACCTGTGATTTGATATCTTTTTTTCTTAATCATGTATACTTCCACATTTCTTTTTATGCGCTTATAACCATAACGGGGTTATCATAACAGTATCCCTGTCCGTTAATACGTACACCCTGTCCTTATCAGAAAGCTCTACACTAGTTTTTAAGTAACTTTCTTCTCCAATCAAGCCATCATTCTTATTTACAAGAGCTACGGATATTCTTAGAGAAATTAGGTTTACCTCTATATCCTTCATCTGGTTATAGACATTCTCGTTTGCTGTGAGGAATGTCACCTTTGAATTCGAACTGATAACCTCTGCTTCTTTACTTCCAAGAATACCAAGGATATCTTCTTTCGTTACGTTATCCTTTGTTACTGGAATGAAATACCAGCTTTCGAATGGTGCGCCCTCAATTTTTGCACAAAGCGGTGCCCCAGCTGTTCCATTACTTACAAACTGCCACTTAAAACCTGTTCTACAAAGCGTTGGAAGAAGTGTATTCATTGGTGACCACTCGCTATTAACCATAGTCGCACTAATATCATCTTCATCATATTTATTTGAATCATATCCAGCTGCTTCTAACAACTCTGAATACGTCACCTTCGCTACCTTTGCCATCTTCTTAAGCGTCTGAACAGTTGGTGATACATCACACTTTTTATTTATATACTTACTGATGTATCCAAAACTGATATCTGCTTCTTTTCCAAAGGCGGAATATGATCTGTCGCCTATTGCAGCTTTAAGTACTTCTGCAAATCTGTCTTTATCAAACTCATAATCTGGATCTACATTTCGTCTCATGGCATAATCCTCCATTCAAATCCAATCATACCATAAAATGATATATTTGTCTTTTTAAAATTATAATCTGAATATACTTTTCTTGTATTTCCAATATATTCCAATACTCTATTATCATTTTATAATCCTCCAACTATCATTTTATGATTATAAAATTATAATTTTATCTTGCTTTACTGTATTTTCTGTGTATAATATAGATAAAGTGATGGTTAGATTATAACTTTACTATCATTTTATAAAAACTTTTGCTTCAGTTTAGTAATGAGCGATTTAGACCCCCAAATGTATATAGAGGGATAAATTTCTGCAGATTCATATAGGAACCGTCCTATATGTTTTATGAAAGGGCATAAGCCCATATATTTTTTGAAATTTATTTTAAAAATTTACACGAGTTTTTTAGTAATCAGTCCTGACTCGGTCCAAATATAAGGTAGAGGGATAAGAACTAAATCGGATGCAGTCACTTATAAATGCTTACCTGATACAGCATCCACACTTACCACTTCTTCCATGATATCCATAGGTGATATCACTTAAGAACTTTTGGTATCAACTCCAACCGGAGTTTACATACAAATTTTAGAAAGGAGGACACACATATGCTTAGACACATTTGGGTTACACCAAAGCAGTTTTGCGAGCTTACCAAATTATCAATGGATGAAATGAATGCCATTGCTGATGAATATGGCTTCGTCACAAAAGAAGAAAACGGCCAGTTTTACTTAGATCTCATGGATTTTGGCTATGTCTACAAAACAGTCCATATGATTAAGCGCGTTGATTTAAGCAAAAGATATGAGCCATTCACAGAAGATGACTTATCAGCGTAGGTTCTGATTCGCAAATGATTGAGAAGGGAGGTGGTGCGGATTGAACAGATACATCGTTGATTCAGTTTCTAATGGAACAATCGTGTACTTTATCATCCGCGACACTTCCAACAACTCAATTGTTCCTCTTCCTACCAAGTATCTGAAATACAAAAAGAATCTTGGCAGAAAGAAAAAGACTTTAAAGAACATAGCTTTAAAACTTACCTGGTATCTTAACTACCTTGAAGACAACAAGCTTACCGTTAACAAAGTGCTAGAGCTTTCCGCTTTTGAACAGCAGGAGCATTTCACAAGCTACCTACACTTTATAAGAGCTGGTAGACACACTACATCAGGCAAATGTCCTGACAACAATACAGCAAACGACTACTTAAGAAGCATCTTCGATTTTTACGATTTCGTAATCCTCGAATATGACAACGGCACTGCACTTAAGGTACTTAGAGATTCCACCTTTGTATATACCAACTCCATTGGACTTCGGTATGCAAAGACAGTAAAGACTTTTCATGGTTATCTTCCCAGAGAAGAACATCATGCAAAGAGTATTACAGAAGATGACTTACACACTTTGATTTCATCTGCTCGAACCAAAAGAGACAAACTTTTACTTCTTCTTTTAGAAGAAACCGGTTTTCGAATCGGTGAAATCTTAGGAATTAAATATACGACAGACATTGATTTTGAAAATAAGAAAGTATTTGTTCGCTACAGAGAAACAAACCCAAACGGAGCTTATGCGAAATATGCAGAAGAACGTGGAGCAAGGATTTCTAACTCCACCTTTGATCTTCTCATGATTTATTTAACTGATACGACCGAGCTTCGCAAAAACACAGATTACCTATTTGTTTCTGAAAGCGGTCCTTCCAAGGGAAAGCCCCTTACCTTAAGTGGAGTAAATTCCCTATTTGAAAGACTCGAAAAGCGATGTGGTATTAGCGGACATTCCCACATGCTTAGACACTACTTTGCTAACGAGCGAAGAAAAGCTGGTTGGGACATGGCACAGATTTCAACCTCTTTAGGGCACAAAAACATTGCTACTACAGAAGCCTACTTAAATGTTGAAGATGACGAGCTTGCCGAAGCAAACGACAACTACTTCGTTGAATCTATGAAGTTTGTCGACATTAACGACTTCCTTTAGGATGCCGCACTTATGATATGGCTTTCGCTCATCTGTAAAGCCTACCTACTGATATTTTGACCCCGGCTTGACAGATTCTCTTACAGCCAAGAGTAGTAGCTAAGCATCCTAAAGAAAAACATTACACGAAAGGAGATTGCCTTATGGGCGCACTGAAAATTGCTCAAATTGAATATTCTTACGTCCATGAGGAAATCATTAGCACTGGATACAAAGAAGCCACCGGTATTGATTTAATTGAGGGCTTCTTACTAAGCCGAAGAATAACTTCCTTAGATGACGTAGACCTTGATACTGCAATTGATTTCTACAACATGGTTTTGACTTGCACAACAATTACAGACACACAGAAAGCTCACTTTGCATCAGCTCTTGAAATGATAATCCGCTTAAGAGGAAAGTCTTTTCCTGAGTTAAAAGAAGTCATCAAGGACAGAGCCAAGCGAAACAAGCTGGAGTTCTTCCTTGCATTACGAAACATCACCAACTTAGCTGATATTGATGCAATCGACAGAGTAGAGTTTGAACGCTACATATCAAACACCTTTGTAGCAAAGCGAATCGAATATATAAAGATCATCGATAGAGCAAAACTATATGCCATTGAGCAGTCAATGAATGATTTACATCCACATGTACTTCGTTATGAGAACAAGCTTATTTACCTTACATATCATCCAAACATCGCAATTGCAAAGCAGTTTGAGTATACGCAGGTAAAGGAACCACTTTTCTTTGATTTTTCGCTCAATGTATCTGAGGTTTTAAAGCGTCAGGTATTTGCATTACTAAAATACGACCTTGAAGACGGAGACAAAGTAACTACACATATGCTTCTTCAGAATCGTATTACTCCGCTTTGGTACTTATACAAATACTGTGTTGAGCATGAAATTGATGATATTTCAAAGGTTACAAATGCTGAAGTAGAAGGATTTATAGAGTACTTAAATACATTACCAATAAAGAGCACCACATGTTCTAGAGCTGCATTTAAGCGAATACGAAAGTTTACATTTTTAAATGCACCATCAATTGATTGGGATGCATCCGCTTGGTTTTTAGAGCGCTTTTCCTTTACAGAAGGAAGAGTAAATCCTTCAAATCCACGTGAAGCATTCTACTTTGATGATGTTGAAATAACAGAAAACCTTGATTTACTGAAAGACTACATGAAATACCTACTTGGTCTTTCTCAGAGACTTTCAATTACATCTATTTACATGATTTACAACAATGTAAAGCGAATGCTTTTCTACTTCGATGAAAATGGCATTTACCTTACTAAGCTTACAAAGGCAGACCTTGAAAACTACATCAATTACTTGCAAAGAAAAGATGTCCGTGTTGCAACTATAAATTCGCACCTAGGTGAGATTTCTAAATTCATTTACTACTTAGAAGCAAAAGAATGTATACAGCCTCTTAGATTTCACTTTGAAAAATACAGAGGATTTGAGGTTTACAAACACAACGACATTTCCGTTTCAAAGGAAGATCAAAGGAAAGTTTTCGAGGTACTGGGATACTTCCCTGAGGAGCTTCGATTAATGTTTTTAAATCTTTGGTGTTTAGGTATTCGAGTAAATGAAGTCTGCGCAATAAAAGGAAATGCTTACCTCTTTGATGGCTCAACCGCTTGGTTTTTGATCTATCAGAACAAAGCCAAAAGAGAAAAGCGAATCCCTATACCAACAGAACTTTACGACCTGATGACAGAATACATCAAACGAAACAATATCGCTCCAGATGAATATGTTTTTAAGGCTCCACATACCACTGGGCCTTACCGCTCCGGAACCTTCAGAAAGCAGATGAATATTCTCTTTGACAAGTATGGAATATCTGAAACCTATAAGTTCAAACCCCATGGCTACAGACACACACTTGCCACGGAGCTTTACAACGATGGCGCCAATATTCAGTGCATCAGAGAATACTTAGGACACTCTAGCGAAGACATGACCAAGCACTACATCGACCATCTACCAAATAAGATAGACAAATTAAACGAAGAATACTTCGCTACCAAAAATAAGGAGGACATTCAATGGAACTAAAATTTAAAGAATTTAACAGCTATAAGCACCTAACGAAAAAAGACTTAAAATCCGACTACTACAAACCGGAGTATGGCTTTGATTTAAGCCTACTTCCAACGCTTTCTCTCCAAGAGCAGTTAGCTCCTTTTATCTTAGAGCGAGGGAACACACTAACCTTTTTAAGTCTTTACATAGACCGTAGAAGCTACATGCTCTTTGCTGAATTCATATCCACCTGTTATCCGGATCTTGAATCTATGTTAGACCTTGATGTTGAATCAGCTACTGCAAGAATGATTGGCTTTCTCCATGACAAAAATATTAATCCTAGAAGAAAGCAGATTGATGGTTTTGTCTTGCATCCTGCTATTCGTTACATAAGCCAAGCACATTTTTATTGCTTACCTAAGGACAATTTCATCTTCTATAGAGACCTTGACTGCTACAAAGACGTTCCAAAGAAGAAGCAATCCTCCGCACATTATCATCCAGAGTACTTCTTCAACCTTAATGTATTACCGTCCTCCTTAATAGAAGAATTTCGAGAATTCATTACTGCAAGAGGAAAGGAATTATCATTTACCAGTATTACCAATGAAAGACGTTGCTTTGGACATATAGCAGACTTTTTATGTGATACCTATCCATCCATCAAGTCTTTATATGACTTAGACAAAGATAGCTGTATTAGAAAATATAAAATTTGGGCTATGAAGCATCAGATACCTTTGACCATTACCAGTAATAAGAGAAACAAGTTACATCCGGAAACAAAGATACATCCGTTTTTTAAGTACCTAAAGACCATCCTTTCTTACTTTACCTATGATGACGGATTATTCCATTTTGAGGATGATATATGGGTATTGGATAGGCTTGATTTTCCCGTCAGGCTTCCTCCAGTTAACACAATTGCCAGCATCAATTTTGAGAACATCCTTCAAGACAAAATGAAAGCTGAAACAAAGAAAGCTATTCTCTTTCGTCTCAAGGAAGTTTCTGCAAGAACAGCAGTAAATGATGTACATGTAATTAATGTTTTCACCGAATATCTTGCAAGGGATTACCCACAAATAGAATCCTTTGCCGAAATTGATCGAGAGGTAATTGAATCTTACTTGATTTACCTAAATACGGAAGATACTAGACGCAAGAACTATCGCTCAGAGCTTATATCTCTAAAGATTATATTAGCCACCATAGGTCTTGTAATAGATGAATATTCTCTTACGAAATTATTCTTCCCTGAAGATATTCCAAAGAACAATATTCCAGTCTTTCGATTTTATACGGATAGCGAGCTTGAAACTTTAAATAGAGGATTTAAAACTCTAGATTCTCAGACCGGACGATTAATGATTCTTCATGAAATCTTAGGTTGCAGAATCTCTGAGACACTTACCTTAAGAACGGATTGTATTAGAGAAGATGAAAACGGACACTTATACATCACCATTCACCAGGCCAAGGTTAACAGAAGTTATCGAAAGCCTATTAACGATGACATTAAAAACCTTATTGAAAGCGCCATCGCTTACACAACATCACATTACGGTCCAAAAGATTATATCTTTGTTGACGACAATAATCCTGATAAGCCTATGACCTATGGAGCAATGTATTACCGAGTACAGTGCATGATTATTGAAAACGACTTACGTGATGACCACGGAGAACTCTTTACTGTAAGTACTCATCTTTTCAGAAAGACTTATGGAAAAAGACTTTGTGATATGGGACTTGATGATTCTATTATCGCCAAATTACTTGGACATGCCAATACTTCATCTGTTAAGCACTACCGCAGAATGACAAGTAAAGTCCTTGCTGAAGGCACTAAAAAACTTAGAGAAGAAAAGGACAAAACCATTAATAAATACAAAGGAGGTTGGAACTAATGGCAAACTACACAAACATGGTAAAAAGCAATCACGACAGATCTGAAGCTATGCTAAACCTTTCCCTTACCACAATTTCAGAAATGGTTGAGGATGGCGAAAAAGTCACTGTCGCAGAACTTGTAAGACGCACTGGCTTTTCTAGAGACTACTTCTACAAAAATAAAGATGTTCACGAAGCACTTACAAATGCTATCACCTTACAAATCGGAAAAGTCTTTATTAACAGAAAAGAAGAGTCTCTTCTAAAAGCTACCAGACGAGAAAACGAGTTACTAAAGCTAAAGATTATTTCTTTAGAAAAGAACATTGAAACATTAACTGCTGAGCTTAAAAAGAAAAGCTCTTCAGAATTTGACCTAGTTAACAATTTATAAGAAAGAGAGGAATTAAACATGAGTGAATTAATTATTGGAGTAGACGTTGGATTTGGTAACACAAAGACATCACACAAAGTATTTTCTAGTGGAGTGATTAAGCATTCCACAAAGCCACCTATTTCAAGCATGGTGGTTGAGACAAATGAGGGATTCTATTCAGTTGGCAATCCTAAGATTACCATTCAGGAATCTAAAATGAATAACGAGGACATGCTTGTTCTTACCGAAGCTGCTATCGCAGAAGAACTTAAGATGCAGGGCATGACTCAGGCTGACATCCATCTTGGTGTAGGTGTACCACTTACACGTATGGGAGCCGAAAAAGAACCTATGCTTGATTACTACAAGCGCAATCGTAAACTTGTTTTCAAGTATGAAGATGTAACCTATAGCATCAACCTTTTAAGTGTAAATGTATATCCACAGGGCTATGCCGGAATCGTGAACTATATCAACAAATTCAGCAGACTTGCTGTTGTTATCGACATTGGAAGTTGGACGATTGATATCATGCCTATCCGTGAGAGAAAAGCTGATGCTGGTAACTGCAAGAGCCTTTCTCTTGGAACCATTACATGTATGCACAAAATCAATGAACACCTAAGAGAGCAGTTTAACGGTGAAGCAGATGAAATCTTACTTAAGGATGTAATGATTACCGGTTCAAGCGTTGATCTTCCACCTAAGTATCTTACAGTCATTCAGAACGACCTTAAAACCTACGTGGAAGACATTATGGGACAGCTTCGTGCTTTACAGTTCAACCTTGATACAACTCAGCTTATCTTTATCGGTGGAGGTTCCACAATCATTAAGAACTTCCTTGATGCTGAGAAATATCCAAAGGCTACTGTAATTGATGATGTTCACATTAACGCGAAAGGCTATGAAGACCTTATTCGCTATCAGATAAGAAACGGAGGACTAAAGTAATGAAATCCTTTGCCAAAACCATCAGATTCTATGATACACACAAAGATCAGGTGGCAATAAAGGCAATTTCTAACTTTGCCGAATATGGCTTTAGCAGTGCTAATGAAATGGTTGTGACAGCTCTGTATGAACTTGCAGAGCGTCATAACAACCATTCCTCAAACGAACTGCCACTTGATGAACTAGCAGACAAAATCGTAGCTAAGCTCGGTGGAAATATCACCATTGTCTCGGGAACTACAGAGGCTAATCCTTCTTCTTATGTTTCCTCCGGTCCCGAAACATGGGATGCACCTGAACCTACTACAGATGAAAATATCAGTGATGTAATGGCTGATATACTATCGTTTTAATAAAGGAGCAAAAAACATGAATTTAAGAAATAAAAGCCCTACACACACTTATATTTAGGACGTCTAATAAAACGTTCATTCCACTTCCTTAAAAGGGAATATTCATCATGGGATTTAATGGATCTGATGCATTGTGATACGTTGTAACACTGCCAATGCCTATGATAGTATTTCTGACCTGGATGTTTATGATATAGGATGATGGGATATTCTGAATAAGCAGGATTCCTCTTTTGAATGATCCATGAATCCTTTGTATTTTTACTTTGAAACTCAATGAAGTTATCCTCTACAGGATACCTAAGTACCTTGAAATAACCTTTATCAATGAGATGTAACTCTTTATAGGTAAACATTAAAGACCCCCTTCTTATTGATACTGATATATTGATTGATAGGATGGATATGATACAGACATATAGATATATTCTTTCTACAGATTCTATAATGAATAAGAGATAAAGTACTTCTTGACCAAAATAAGTATTATCTCAACCACTCCTATTCCGGATTCTTCACTCCAGAATTCTTTTAAAATTTTATTTTTCTCTGACATTTTTTCACCCTCCTGTATGTTGTCTTTTCTTGTTTTTATATCCTTTTTTCAAACTGTAACTTTTAAACCCCATGGAAACGTTTGGAATTCATAAGAAAATCTTAATTTTACAACGTTCGGATCGCCGGATACATTACGATCAGCAATATCAGAATAAATTGCAGCATCATCGGCAAAAGGAGTTTTGATGAAGCTTCTTCTCCGAGTCTTTTCATGGTCTCACGCCTGTGAACCAGTGCATCTATTGACGTCAGATGAAGCTGTTCTATCATTCTCCTGTTTCCTTTTTTGAGATTCTGCCCCAGCATTGCACTGAGTTTCATGTATGGCAGCAACTTTATCCTTCTTCCGAATCTTTCATATGCTTCTGCTTCGGGGATACCGTTTTTCATCTCTGCTGCGGAATATAACATCTCTTCATACACATAATGAATCCCTCCGCCCCTGCTTCTTTTTTTTCTGTAATCGGCACAAATTCTTTCCCATGCGCTTCTCATATTGATCCCGGTTCCAAGAAGCAATATGAATCTGTTAATACAGTCCGGATAATCCATTATCATCTGCTCATCTCTTTTTTTGATCTGCTTTTTAATGTTACCTACGTAATAGTAAGGAATACCGAATGATATTACTAAAGAAACCATGATAATATAAGGCAGATTTTCACTGTTAAATACAGCACATAATATTATTATCAGCATTCCCGCGGCAGATCCCGTCAATGTGTTTTTGCATACATCTTTCCACCATATAAGACTGATGATCCTGGTTTTTTCCGAAGGATATATTCTTCCGAGATCATGAAATAAAACATCGATTTTTTCTTTGAAGCCAAACTTTTTAAACAGCCTGTATATTCTGTCTTCTTTAATATCTCCGGAATAATCTTTCTTTCCGTCTCTGATCTTTTTTTCTTTTATACGGGATGAGTAAGAATCAATATTCATTATTCTGCTACCGATCACCCATGACCCTGCATATATCGCAAGTCCGATAGTCATCACACCGATTCCTGCCGGATTATTATACAGAACGTCCAGATATCCCACCGAAAATACAGACAAAAAAACAAGCATTATCACAGGCATAAGATTCAATATCCTGTTCTCGAATTTTTTTGCGGCTATCATTGTGTTGATCTCATTGTACACTTCTCTTTTTCCATGGATCACTTCCAAAGTCTGTTTAACTATAGATATCAGATCTCCACCGCTTCTTTTTGTTATAGCTGCCATCTCGGCAAACGTTGTAATGTCGTCAATATCCGCTTCAATTGCCATGTCTTTGAATAACTTCTCAACCGGAATATTCATCTTAAGACCATGTCTCATCTTTGCGATCTCACGCATTATATCCGTGTCTTTTTCATATAATAATCCCATCTCTTTTACTGATTCGTGAATTGTATTCTCGAGTGAATAACCCGTCGCAAGAAGTGATGATATACAACTTAAGAACTCTTCGAATTCTCCTTCGAATATTCTCTTTCTCTTCGCTACCTTACTTTTGCCGTACGCCCTGAATACAAACAGAAAACACAGAGGATATGTTATTATACATATTATAATATTTTTATAGAACAGATATAGGATGATCATATCGATCAGCAAAGACAATATCGCAATCTTTAAGATATCGTTTTTTTTCGGTCTGAATACATTATAAGATGATTTACTCTTTTTACTGATAAGCATCACCGCCTTCAATCAACACTGTCTGATACTTTTTTCAAAATACCATCTTCTCCGAGCACAAATAACGGTTCCAGAATTATATCGCTTTCATCACCCGTAACCCGAACGATCTCCTTAACTTTTCTTGACTTATCAGGCATCCTGTCAAGGTGGATTATCACATCTATCGCCGCGCTTATCTGTCTTCTCACCGCCTGTAGGGATATCGCATTCTCAATCAATACAAGTGTTTCGAGTCTTGTGATCATATCAGCTGCCGAATTCGCATGACACGTTGACAAACTACCCCTATGACCTGTATTCATAGCCTGAAGCATATCAACAGCTTCCCTGCCTCTTACTTCACCTACGATTATCCTGTCAGGCCTCATTCTAAGACTCGCCTTTATAAGACTTCTGATATCAATCTCATTATCTCCTTCGATATTGGCATTCCTTGTCTCAAGTCTCACAAGATTATCAACATTCTGAAGTCTGAGTTCCGCAGAATCTTCTATGGTTATAACTCTCTCATCTGATGGAATATAATTAGACAGCACATTAAGAAATGTTGTTTTTCCGGATCCCGTACCGCCCGATACAAGAACGCTGTATTTGTTAACTACAAGCCACTTCATATATTCTGCCGCTTCCCTCGTAATAGTACCGAGCCTTATATATTTTTCCATCGTAAAATCCATCTTTGGAAATTTCCTTATGGTGACAACCGGTCCTTCTATCGCGATCGGCGGAAGAATTATGTTAACCCTGGATCCGTCCTGCAATCTTACATCCACTATGGGACTTGACTCATTCACTATTCTGTTATGTCCGGCAACAATGGTCTGCACGATGTCTTCAAGCTTTCTGCTGCTTTCAAACGACCCGGAATATCTCTCCATAAAACCGCCGCGTTCAACGAATATATTACCTGCACCGTTGATCATAATATCGTTTATTGAGTCATCTTCAAGAAGATCAGACAATATGTCAAACTTTCTCAGAGAATTATATATATCATTCTTGAGCTTTATCTTCTCATTAACCGGAATATAACCCGGAAGCGCCGCTATGTGTCTGTCGATGGAATTCAATATCTCCCTGTCGTCACAGATCTCGCCGAATTCATTTTCTTCAAGAAGTGCATTCCTTATTCTTTCTTTGATATCACTGCTAAGCATATTGTTCACTTACCCACTTGATTCTTCGCTCAGGTCTGTCACGCCACCATCCGGGAAGTCTGCATTCCCTGATCCTTCCCATGGTGCCTTCCCCAAGACCGTTGATATAATCTGCTCTCATATGGTCGACCCGCCTGTTATCGGCATCAACAGGCAAAGGCATATATAACTCTCTGCAATAATCCATGATACTTTCGGCTATATCTCCGACCAGACCGATATCAACAATGATCGTCTTATATTCCGACAAACCCTTAAGCCTGTCAAAAAGCTTCTTCACAACACTGCTGTCAAGATCACACAGGTCCAGATAATTCTTCACTCCCGGCACAGACTCGTAGCCCGATATATACTTGACCAGTGTAGGAAGCTTATAACCCAACGCCCCGTCATCACCGCTGACATAATACAGTAGTTCGCTTAAGCCTTCTTCACCCTCGTTATCGAAAGCTGTGAACATTGCAAAATTGAAAAATAATGTCCTGCCTTCTTTTCCTTTTCTCTCTGCAAGAACTCTTGCATACTGCTCTCTTGCTTCTTCATAACAGGGAGAATAACAACCTATAATATCAGGTTCACGGTTTCCTGCTTTAATATTACGATCTGCCAGTCTTGAATCATCAGATAACTCTCTGTACATCTCTTTCAATATCCCGTCCATTCGCTGAAACTTATATATAACGGGATAATCATCATTATCGATATAACGGTCTTCCGTCAACAAAACAACATGCTCCGCAGACACATTTATCCCCAGTTCCGCCGGTGTCAATTCAGTAAGAAGCAGATCTATGCGCTCATTCGCCAGACAGTTCTCAAGACTCTCAATATTGGTATAGGTTTTTACAGTGATCCTTTCCCTCTCATTCTTCCCGCAGAATTCCGAAAATGCACCCGCATACCTTTCATCCTGCGTAAATAACGCTATTTTCCCTCTTCCCATAGAACCTCCTCGTTCAAGTAGGTTAGTTATAACTAACCTCTCCAAAATACATCAACCACCTGAAATCCTACAGTTATCGCTGCACTGAAGGGGATAACAACCGTATCACCATCTCTGCTTTTCACATAATAAGGTTTAAGATCTCCGGTCATAATTAATTCTGAGATATATTGCCTGAAATAAGACAAACGATCGATCAGATATCCGTAACGGATACATTTGATAATTGATAGAATACTACCGACTATTACCGCCGCAATAAAACTTCTTAAAGCGACATTAATTCCCATAAACCCACTGATCACTGACAGGAGCTTGATATCTCCCGCTCCGAGCATCTTTAACCTGAATAATATGAATAATGCTGCAATGGTAATGACTACACTTGTTAACCATATTAACATACCTGACGGTCCTCTGTAATATAATGAAAATAATAAGCCCTCGCACCAGCCGGTTATTATTATCCAGTTATTTACAATACGTCCGGTACAATCCCCCAATGCTGCCATAACCAGGATCCCGGTCAGACAACATCTGATAAATATATACTCACTTCCTTTCTGCTTGTTGTGTAAGACAATAATATCACAAATCCCCATAAAAGTCAATAAGTGTTGTACAAAAATATACACAAACTTTCATATAGTTTTTTGTACATTTTGCACAACACTTTTTAAAATTTCTTACTTAATTTTCCAAGTCTTTGTGTAACCTGCTGAATTCTTGAACAATTTCTTCTTATATCCGGTTTTTGCCTTTTGATTGACTGTAAATACTGCGTTCTTATTTATATCCTTGAATGCATTGGTTCCTATATCCGGAACTTTGCTTCCCTTGAACACAATTTTCTTCAGTGCCTTACATCCTTTAAAGGCATTCTTTCCGACTGACTTTACATTTGCACCGATTATTACGGATTCAAGTTTCTTACAACCGGCAAATGCATTGTTTTTTATCCCGGTTACTTTATATCTTACGCCGTCAATGGTTATGGATTTTGGTATCGTTACATTCTTAACACTCTTTTTTGCCTTGCTTATGACAGCTGTTTTTCCGGATACAGTATACGTAACACCTTTTACCGTCACGGTTTTTGTATCGGAGGAATCCGAAGCAGCCGACGTATCTGCGGTGCTTCCTGTCGTGTTTCCTGTACCGGTATTGCCGGAAGTTGAATTACCTGTCCCTGCTGAAGTATTCGACGTGCTTCCCGAAACAACTGCCGCACCGGAATCACTGCTGCCTGCGTTACCATTGCCGGCATTACTGCTACCGTCGCCTACGTTACCGCTATTACCGACATTACTACTACCGTTGCCGCCGTTACTGTTACCTGTGTTACCGCTGCCGTTACCATCTTTACCATCATTTGTTCCCGTACCGTTATTATCAGTGTCATTACCTTCGGTGTTATTGTTATTATCATCGTTTATGTTATCTCCACCACTGTCCGTTCCTTCAGAAGAGTTCCCTGACGAACTGTCCGGCTTCACTGCTCCGTCCTCAAGAAGAAGTTCGTCGGTTACATTAGACAATGAACCGTTTGACGTTGTAAGAGCAGTAGATGCATATATTACATGGTTTATCGCTTTGACCGCGTATGTTGAGAACAGCGCATTGCCGCTTCCGTCTACTATATTGATGGCTTCGCCCTTATTTCTCGTTGTTCCGGATATCGTGATGCATTTGCAGGAGCCGGATGTAGAAGGTGCCTCTGCCATCACTCTTGAACCTGCCGCAAATACCGTTCCTCCGCTTATCGTACAGGAACTTCCCCAGTCGCCCCAGTCAAGAGCCGAGTTATCCGCAGTTCTTCCGTTCGATGCAGCGCCCCAGATTATATTGGTGCCGCCCGATATGTTGATATCACCGTTACTGTCATAACCATCGCCTTCAACATCCAGATATATCGTTCCGCCGGATACATTTATCGAATAATCCGATGATGACTGGGATGGATTGGTTCCACCGCCATTCATTCCCGGTCTTCCGCCTCCGGGGCCGAAACCGCCTCCGCCGCCCGGATTAAAGCCTCCCGGTCCTTCGTTGTTGGATCCGTCAGAACCGCCTGCTGCGTTAATTCCATCATCGGAAGCCGATATTTTAACATATCCCGAATAGATATACACCGTTCCGGCTTCAAGTCCTTCATACGCATCATTTATATTGATCACAAGATCCGAATCTTTGCCGTTTTCCTCTCCTACAATAAGAGAAGTATTGGCATGTGCGCCGTCATCACCGGTTGATATGTTGTATGTTCCGCCTATAAGATATACGTACTCATCCGAATGGAAAGCATCATCTGCGGAATCGATCGTGAAATCACCGTCGTATACCGTGATATATTTTGCAGCCTTGACAGCTTTATAACTTGTCTTATCCGACGAAGATATTGTCTTTGTGTGACCGCCGCCGGTCTTGATATTAAATGTGCCGCCTGTTATGGTCACGTTAGCCTCTGCCTGAATGCCGTCTTCTGATGAATCTATCTCAAATGTTCCGCCTTTTATCTCGATATAGCCATCCTCCGAATTATCGGTTGTCTCAGGCTCTGCTTTGATACCATCATTTCCATCGGTGATCTTGTATGTACCGCTTGTTATGGTAAGTTTGTTATCTGCCGCCAAACCGTTTCCTACCGTCTTGATAATAATAGTTGCGTCACTGCCTGTGATACTTCCGTCAGCTTTGACACCGTTCTTATTATTACCGTTAACGGTCAAAGTCCCGCTTCCCGAGATGTTAAGATCGCCGCCCGCATTGATACATGACTTGGGTTTATTGCCGTCATGTGATGCGTCGGTAAGAGTATTCGTTGTGCCTTCTGCCACAACAAGATTAAGCGTACTGTCTGACTTGCTCCATATAGGACAGCTTCCCTCATCGGGTTCGGTAAGGGTAAGACCGTTAAGTACAAGCGTCACTTTAAGTTCCTTTTTGATCTCTATACTTCCGTTTGAACATTCACCGCTTACAACATATGTACCATCGGAGGTAATCTCGAGTGCTGTCCCATTTATTGTACAACCTGAAGTTCCTCCTTCGGAAGTGATCCCGCCATCCGAGAATGTAAGATATACCGCATCCGGATATGTGTCCTTAACCGAAGTGCCTTCCGTATATGTTGTATTGTTAATGAGAGTTTCCGTGTACCCGAGTATATCCGTATGACCGGCTGATTCTGTCACATCAGCTGCCCCCGCGGTAACAGGTGTGTAGAATACAACCATACTCAGCATCAGCATTCCACTCATTAATGATCTTATATTCTTCTTCATGGTGATCCCCCCCTTCATTCCTTTCACATGTTGCCCTAAAAAAAAACCATTCAGCGCTCCAAGTCTGAATGGTTTAAGTTTAACGATAAATTGTGTATATTATGTGTTGAAAAATTGTAATAATTATGTCTTCTATCTTCCATATGTTGCGGCAAGTTTCTTAAGCCATCTGGCATCTGCCTGTTTGAACTGTTCTTTTGTTAGTCGCCATCTCCAGTTGCGTCCCACTGTGGCAGGTTCATTCATTCTGGCGTTGGTACCGAGTCCCAGTATATCCTGCATCTGGAAGATCGCTGTTGTGGCGGTACTTGCATATCCGCACCTTATCATTGCAGACGGAATATCTTCAACCGATGTGACATTAAGGTAAGCATATATCTGCTTTAACTCCTTATCGGAAAGCTTATCGACATATCCTCTTATCGTATCATTGTCATGGGTTCCGCCATAGAGTACATAATTGCTGCAGCTGTAATTATGAGGCAGATATTCATTATCTGCATTACCGTCAAATGCAAATTCAAGTATCTTCATTCCGGGCCAGCCCATTCTGTCGATAAGTTTCCTTACCTTGGGAACGATAACACCAAGATCCTCTGCTATGATTCCGGAATCCTTTGAGATCTCCTGAATGAGATTCGTAAGCTCTGCTCCGGGACCTTTACGCCATCTTCCGATCTTTGCATCCTTCCTGCCTGCACGGATTTCATAATACCTCACAATACCGATAAAATGATCTATTCTTATTATGTCATACAATTGCTCGCATGCTTCTATTCTGCGTCTCCACCAGCCGTAATCTTCTTCTTTCATCTTCTCCCAGTCATATATCGGATTACCCCAGAGCTGGCCGTCTTCCGAGAAGCAATCCGGAGGAACTCCCGCTACGTGTGTCGGTCTGCGCTCTTCGTTCATTTTGAACAGATGGTTGTTTGCCCACACATCTGCCGAATCAAGCGACATATAAAGCGGGATATCACCTATTATACTGATTCCGAGACCGTTAACGTATTTTTTAAGGGCACGCCATTGTTCGTAGAATTTGTACTGACAGAACTTCCAAAAATCAATATCATCTTTCAGAAGCTTCTTATATCTGTCGATCGCGGCTTTTTCGCGGAATCTTATATCCTTATCCCAGTCCAGCCACGATCTGTTGTCAAAATGTTCCTTTAACGCCATGAATAATGCATAATCTTCAAGCCAGAATGCCTGTTCTTTACAGAATTTTGTATATTTTGAAGTATTCTTATGACTGCTTGAAGAATAAGCTTTCTTGAGGACCTTGAAGCGGTTCATATATATAAGTCCGTAATCAGTCGCATCATCTGTGATCCCCCATTTGATGCCTTTCACATCTTTTTTTTCGATCAATCCTTCTTTTATAAGAGTGTCGAGGTCAATAAAATACGGATTACCCGCAAATGCAGAGAATGACTGGTACGGACTGTCACCGAGTCCGGTAGGTCCGACAGGAAGTACCTGCCAGTAGGTCTGACCTGCTCTGACAAGCCATTCCGCAAAATCATATGCTGCATCACCGAGAGTTCCGATACCGTATGGTGAAAAAAGACTGCTTATCGGCATAAGTACTCCTGCTGCTCTCTTCCATGAATATCCCATGAATTATTCCTCCGTTTATAAGATCACGCCCTGAATCCGCGTCCCGTCAGTCCTTCATCAAGCATAGTTTCATTTAGGTATCCTTTTCCGTAAGTGAGCCCTGCATATACCTGCTGTGTATTCATCATCACGGCAGGTGAAGAATCCTTTTCGGCAACCTCACGGAATGCATCAAGAAGCTTATTCATAAGCTTCTTGACTGTTTCGGGTTTCTCTTTATCCATATCATATTCAGCCGTGATCAGCTGCTTATGAAAGAATGAATATATTTTTAAGAGATTAAATGATGTTGTACTTGTAAATACGAGCGCTGACATAAGTTCTCTCAAAAATTCTCTGGCCTTTGAGATATATATCCTGTAATTAGCAGTATCATTATTATCGATAGCTTCTATAGCATCATCAATATAATGTAATACTATCTCGTACGTGATAACAGTAAGCTCCGACTGGTTTGCCTGTGTTACCCTCTTTGAAAACGCCTGAATATCCTCATCTGTCATGAATCATTCCTCCCCGGATTCGCTAATTATGACTGAAGCAGTGAAAGTATCATCTGCGGTTTGTTGTTAGCCTCCGATAACATGGCTGTTCCTGCCTGTGACAATACCTGAAGCTGTGTAAGAGTCGTCATCTCTTCAGCCATATCAACATCCTCGATTCGTGATTCTGCCTCGGTAAGGTTCGATGATGATGTGTCAAGGCTTCGGATCGCCGAATCAAGTCTGTTCTGATATGCACCGAGTTTTGCTCTTACATCAGATACCATTGCTATTGCATCATCAAGCATTGATACAGCCTCTCCCGCACCATCTGCGGTACATACGTTAAGTGAATCTATTCCAAGAGTGGTAGTTGATACTTCAGGAAGACTTACTTTTACGGTCTGTCCTTCATTTGCACCGATCTGAAGAGCGATATGTCCGGCATCAAGTACCATAAGTGTAGCATCGGTCTCAACGTTCTGTGTCTCGTCGTCAACGTCTTCATCATATGTATCAAGTCCGGTCTTCTTCTTCGGAAGAGACAGATTGATCTTCATCTGGAATCCATCTCTGTCGGTTACGAATACGTCATTACCTGATATCTTATGTGTAACGGTCGAACTGAATCCGTTTACAAGCTCAACTGTTGCATCTTTTCCGTTGGGGAGATATTTTCCGGTAACCGAATCATATACCATCTGGCTCTGAAGCTCTGCTTCAGTGATTCCGAATAATGAAGCAAGCGTTCCGTTGTTGCAATATATGTCTATTGATACGTCTTTTCCGTATTTTCCGGCAACGAACTTTCCGTTCTTTCTGAAATCAATATTAAGGTCGTCACATTTTTCCCTGATCTTCTCATATACGGCTTCCGGAGTATCTCCTTCTTCAATGGCGATATCCTCACCGTTAACATTAATGATACCTGCCTGCTCCTCTGTTATAGCTGTTCCGCCTTCGTAGAAACTCTGGAATCCGGATGCCTTAAGCTCGGTACGGGTTCCGAACGAAGTTACTTTTATCTTGTAATCCTTAATATCAACCTCGTCGGAGATGGATATTATATTAACCTTGGTATTATTTGAAAATGTCTTTCTCTCACAGCTTCCGTCAAGAAGTCTCTTGGTATTGAATTCCGTTGTATCGGATATACGATTGATCTCATCCATAAGCTGATCGATCTCTTTCTGGATAGACTTTCTGTCTTCGATCGTATTGGTATCGTTTGCTGCCTGAACAGACAGTTCTCTCATTCTCTGAAGGATAGCCTCTGCCTCGTTAAGAGCACCTTCTGTTGTCTGGATAAGTGATATTCCGTCAGCCGCATTTCTTGATGCCTGCTCAAGACCTCTTATCTGTGATTTCATCTTTTGGGATATTGCCATTCCCGCAGAGTCATCCGCTGCCTTGTTGATCCTGTAACCGGAGCTTAATCTCTCCAGACTTGCCGACAATCTGTCATTTACTGATGCAAGATGTGTATTTGTTGATATTGCTGATACGTTATGATTTATTTTCATAAGTCCACGTCCTTTCGGTTTTTTTTGTATATTATTTGCATTTATATATTGATTGTTTGCTTATTTAGCAATTATCTGTTTACCAATTAAATATATGATATATTATTGGTTTGATCAGTTAGTCATTGTATACATTTTTATATGTTATTACATCATCTGATCCAAGACGCATCTTAAGATGTAATACACTGTCACCCTCACAGCCGTCCTGCTATGCGATGTATGATATTCTTTGACAACCGGTACATATCCGCGGTATCCGCTCTGCTTACGCCTTCCGTTTCCGTATTCCGCCTGCGATACCTTGTGCCCGGTTCATATGCGCCTCTTACGTTATGTATTCCTCTGTTGACCGACACTACCTTATATCCGCATTCGGATGCCGCCTCTTCGACATCTTCATAGAGCCCTTCGATACCGTCGGCGTTATTCTCCGTAAGTATCAGTCCCTGAAGTCTGTCTCCGTGTATCGTATAATCGATGCTGATGTTACCGTATATCTCTGAATTGAGTCTTATGTTAACAGCGCTTTGTTCGTTCTCTGCTCTCACAAGCGTGAGATTGATATTGGTTATACCCGATTCGGTCACGATCGGAATCTCATATGATCTTCTGTCTGACATAAGCCTGTTGAATCTGATCCCGGTATTCATGAGTCTTAATGTATCAAGATCATCGTTACGGATGATACCGTTCTCTGTCTCACCAAGAAGCTTCTTTGCTGCCGCCGTCACCCTCTCGGTCTGTACCTGCATAGTCTCTTCATCTTCAAGAGCGTCTACAAGACCTTCCACCGATTCTTCGTATTCCGAGATGGCTTCCTCACTGTAACTCCTATCCGAATACCGGTACATTCCGAACATATCGGCTAATACTGTCTGACCCGTACTCATCATCTGCCTTGCAGCATTCAGATTGAACAATGTCGGTTCCATGTCAAATGCTTTGATGAATTCCATCGCATCCTTATCCCGAACGCTCTCTGATATCTCTTTTGCAATATGATCATAATATTCATATTCAACACTGTTATCAGCATTTTGAGACTTTTCAAGGTTATCGGCAAGTTCATCAAGAGACATATCCATTATGTTCTCGATATTACCGCCTGATATATCATACAGTGATGACGGTGATAATGCTTCATATATCCTGTCACCGGTATAGGTCTCATGAGTTATATCAATTCCCGTTCCGGCTGATACCTCATTATCCGAAGCACCGGGAGTGTTCTGTGCTTCAAATGCCCTGCCTATCTGTTTGTCTATATCCGAGATCACGCGTGAATCTCTGCCGCCGTAAGAGTCATCTATCTTCTCATCCATCCCGGAATCTCGTCTGCTTCTTACTTCCGTCATCAGGTTTCTTAAGCTTAACTTTCTTCCTGATTTTACGACTGCGCCGAGGGCTGCGGTATCATTTTTAGTGATATGCCTTACAAGTCTGCATATACCGATATAGGATTCTCTCTCTTCTTCGGTTATGCGGTCTTCTTTTTCAAGCTTCCAAAGGAATCTGCTGTAACTGCTCTCGCCCTCATCTTTCCGCTCTCTGTTCATATTCTCGCTTATCTCTGCTATTACCATGTTAAGCTCATCAAGTGACATTGTCAATGGATTATTACCGCTTTGTATAAGCTCAAATGTAGTCTCGGGTGTCAGACCTTTAAGCATATACTGCATCTTCGCGTCATAATTCTGCATGAGCTGTATGTTATCGGAGCTTATCTCCATATTATTCTGAGCAAGGATCTTTACTATACGCTGATTCGCTTCATTAACTTCAAGTCCCGTCTCTTCTATAAGGCTGTCCACATTCACGAAAGCTTTCTGTATAGAATCACCCATATCGCTTCTTGGTGCCGTCATCAGCGTCTCATATGCTTCTCCGGCTCTTTTTGCGAGAACGGTTTCATTTCTTGCGACTTCCGTATATGTGGTAAGCGTTCCGTCTCCTGCAATGTCAAGCTGTCTTGTCATTCCAAGAGTATATGCGGGAGCTTCGGCAATGGTTCTTCTCGAATCCATTGTCTGTGTAATGAGCTCTGCCTCTTCGTCCGTTACCGTAATTCCTCTCGCAGCAAATGAATTCTGTATGTTCTCACGTTCTATCTGCCTTAAGCCTTCGACTATGTCTTCAAGCTCTGAAGTGTCTATGTCCATTCCTCCGGCCGACAGCGCTCTCGCACCTTCAATCGTCATCTTGAGTCTGATCTCTTCAAGCTGCCTTCTTGCGGTTACGACTCTTATATCAACAGGCTGCTCTTCTCTTCTTCTGTCATAACCCCTGCCTCCGTAGGAATCCGAACCTGATCCGCTTCCTTTGCTTCCTGATGCGATACCTGCTGTCATTGCTGTCGCTGATGTGTCGACTACTGCTCCATTTTCACTGCCTGTGGCATCCCTTCCGTAAACTTCCGCATCTTTGGATGCCTTCCTCAGTGATTCAAGACACAGCTTTCTTCCTTCATTTACAACCGTATCAACAACATCGGCGTCCATATTCTTAAAATCCGCTACTGCTTGTCTTATCCTGTCATTTTCGGGATCGGATAACATTGCTTTTGCAGGATCGACCGACTCGGCCACACTCTCCATTATCTTCTTTGTCAGTTCATCCCTGTCAATTCCGTTCCCGCTTAATTCAAGCAGAATATTCTGACGATCGAGGTTTTCTTTATTGACCGGTATGTCATTGGCGATCATCCACCGCGCTCTTGCCATATTTTCATTACTCGCTTCATACCCGGAGGCCTTTAAGATACCCTCAATCTGTGGTTTTAATTCCTCATACACCGCCTGATCCATATTCTGATCAACTGCTACACTGCTTCCCATATATGATGCGTTATACAGATTTGATATAGTTATCTGATATTCAGACTGAAGCATATATTTGATAGTTTTATCATCAATGTTCTCAATTCTGTCGGCCTGATTGTAAGCGATCCCTATCTGCTCAAGCTTTTCTTTCGTAACGGGTATATCATATCTCACGAAATATTCCGCAAGAGCTTTGCTTACTCCGTCCGGAAGCTTATTCTTGATCACTGTCTTCTCGATTGTCTTCCTTAACGCTTCCGCCTTCTCATGCTGACCTTCTATTGCCGCCATCTCAAACATTTTATTATTCTTGATAGCTTCAAGCAATCTGTCAAAAGCTTCAAGATTATATTCTTCAAGCTCATCGCAAAGATCTGCTGCCGATCTTATATCATCCGCTGTTATATTCGCTACGTTGGAATATTCTTCGTCGGAATCGCTCTCTTGTGACTGATCTGCAGAATTACCCTGTCCTCCTGCCTCATCTGTCCCGAGCGAACTGTATAATACTGATGTCTGGTTACCTGCGCCGGTGACTGTCTGACCCGTTTCCAGCTGAAAATTGGATACTTTATTCCCATTAACAGCATTTTCCGGGCTTCCCAAAGCCTTTAATACAATACGGTCATCTGACACATCCATGATTTGAAATTTGATAGAACTGCCTTCCCTGGCATCCGATACTGTTTTTTTGGAAAAGTTGATCTCTTTACCATTAAAGTCGATGGAAACCTTATCTGAAACCTTACGGACAATCCCCTCGATAATATCTCCTTTATTTCCAAGGGATCTCACGCCGGAACCCGCATCAGAAGGTGCCATACGCACATTTACCTCTGAACTGCGTCCCGTTATCTTCATATTAGATTCTCCCATCTGTCATTATATAAGACAATATTTTGCTACACATTATATCGGCAGTGTTTGGTGCACACATAACCCCCGAGTGATATATTAATTAAGCTCCGTTAAGTAAATCCCTGTTAGCAATTCACATATCCTCTGCGTAACAGACTTGTATTATTACAAGCCATCTGCTTCGCATCTGTCATTTCGCATCTGTCATAATCCAGAGGATATTTACATATATTGATATCTTAAGTATAATGATATTAACTGTTCAGCGTCTCGGGAAAGGAGTCATTTTCATGGATATAATCACTACTCATGACCTCACAAAGTATTACGGAAAGTCTCTTGGTATAACAAACATGAATCTGTCTGTAGAAAAAGGAGAATTCTTCGGATTCATCGGACCGAACGGTGCCGGCAAATCCACGACAATACGTACCCTTCTCGGTTTTATCTCGCCCACTTCAGGCAGTGCCGAAGTGTTCGGCAAAGATATCATAAAAGAGAATAAATCCATCTTACAGGATACAGGCTATCTTCCGTCCGAAGCATTTTTCTATAATGGAATGAAGGTAAAAGATGTTATAAAATTCTCTGCAAACCTAAGAAAAATGAATTGCAGTAAAGAAGCAGATATCCTCTGTGACCGCCTGCAGCTTGATACATCCAAACGTGTTAATCAGCTTTCTTTCGGTAACAAGAAAAAACTCGCGATAGTCTGCGCGCTGCAAAGCAATCCGTCGCTTCTTATCCTTGATGAACCCACTGGCGGACTTGATCCCCTTATGCAGCATGAATTCTTCAATATACTTAGAGAGCGCAACAAAAAAGGTACTACGATACTTTTTTCAAGCCACATATTATCCGAAGTTCAAAATAACTGTACAAGAGCAGCCGTAATAAGAGAAGGCGAGATAATCGCCTGTGACAATATCGAAGCGCTGTCAAAAAGCAACGCCAAGAAGATATCCATAACCGGAAACGTTGATCTTAGTGGACTTGAAGGGATCAAGGATCTGAAAGTTACAGGCGGTTCAGACGTAATCTCTGAATCATGCAGTTCTGCTATACCCTGTACAACCACCTTCCTGTATAACGGTGACATCAATCTGCTGCTTAACAGACTATCCGATGGAGATATCACCGATCTAAACATATCCGAACCGGATCTAGAAGAGATATTCATGCATTATTACGAAAAGGACGGTGATATATAATGACTATAGTTAAGCACGAACTGAAACAGAGCTCTGTAACTTTCATCATATGGACATGGATACTTGGACTCATGCTGGCCATTTGTGTACTTATCTACCCTGAAATGAAGGATCAGATGAGTGAGTTAAGCGATTCATTTTCTTCCATGGGATCATTTTCAAGCGCTTTTGGCATGGACAAGTTAAACTTCGGAACACTGACAGGCTACTATGTTACCGAATGCGGCAACACTCTCGGGCTTGGCGGCGCGTTCTTTGCGGCTCTTTGCGGAATCGGCATATTATGTAAAGAAGAACAAAACCACACAGCGGAATTCCTGTTATCACATCCTGTCACACGAGTACAGATCATAACTGAAAAGCTTATTTCCATATTTATCCAGATATCTGTTCTTAATCTTCTGGTCTACGCTTTCTCAATGATCTCAATACTTGCGATCGGAGAAGACATCGCATGGACAGATTTTGCCCTGCTCCATCTTGCATTCTACCTGCTTCAGATCGAGATAGCGGGAATATGTTTCGGACTCTCTGCTTTCCTTAGAAAAGGAAGCCTCGGTATCGGTCTTGGAATCGCTGCCATAATGTATTTTCTTAACATCATCGCCAATATCACGGAAGACGCCGAATTCCTGAAGTTCATCACACCGTTCGGCTACGCCGAAGGCGCCGACATCGTTAATAACGGCTGCCTTGAATGGGGCAAAGTAGTAATAGGAATGGTCTTATGCACTGCCGGCATCGTAGCTGCATATCTGGGATATACAAGGAAGGATTTACAGTAAGGGTAACATCCACTCTTTTGCTTTTTCATAATCATCCAGATATTTTATAAGTATTCCCTTCTGCTTAATACGCCCAAGCTTAATATACCAACTGGAATTAACACCAAGCAATCTCCTTCGTAGAAGGTGTTGTAATTTCACTGCATTAGGACAAGCTTTGGATAAATTCAAAACTACAGACTAAATCTTCTCCTCAGGCAATTTACATACCCGATGCTGCCCCCACTTGCTTTTCATCATATCCGCAAAAGCTTCATGAATCATCTCATAGTGTTCCTTTTTGTCAAAATCTGATTCTATCGGTTAAGTCTTATTAAATATATCATATTCCGCATCAAGTACAGAACCTTTTATTATATACAATTTTTTCCTTTTGTGCTATATTTAAATTAGTTGATACGAACTTCTTAAGATATTGCAGACCCACAACAAATTCATTGGATTGAAGGTGTCAAGTATGGATTATGAACAACTGGTAGCAAGTCATAAAAGCAGAGCCTGTGTGATCTCCGTGGAGAAATATCCGGATGACAGTTACGGGAATATATGTGTTGTTGCAGCGAATCAGGCGCATATAACCGATGCCGAAAATGTATTTAGGCGAAAGTTTGAGCCTAATTCTCCATACTATCATTCGCTGCCGCAGGATAAGAATTTTGAGGATTTTATGTATCGTTCCGCATGTCTTGGCGAGCCTTTGCATACCTATGTGCACCTGGAAAAGATGGGACTGTGGGTTAATATGTTCCTTCTGCCGCTCGATTCGGATGTGGAAAATATTGGATATTGTCTGTATGTGTATGACATCTCACCATATGCGAATACGGAACAACAGGCAAGTCTGGCAGCGGATACCGCTACGTCAGCACTTGCGATCAGCATAAAGCTTGGAGATGCAAATAAAGATAATTATCGTCAGATCTTTGAAGAGATCATGGAAGATATCAGGGATATCAGCGGTGCGGATCATTGCGGTATCCTTCTTTCAAAACCTGACGGCTCCGGTTATGATAACTTCTGCAAATCAACAGTAGCGGGGAGCACTATTCATCCGGAAGATATATATTATTCACCTGAGTTTTCCGATATTGCAGACTCTTTTGTATCTATGATCAACGACAGTTCATGTGCGATCATTAAGGATGATAATGACAGGAAATGGTTAGATAATATCGATCCGAAATGCGTCTCACTTTTTGAAAGATTCGGTATTGACAGCATTATTCTTTTTCCTCTCAAACATAAGAAAGACAAACTTGGTTATCTATGGGTGTTAAATTTTGTGAAGGAAAATGTTGTAAAGATAAAAGAAGTCTTGGAACTGTCAACTACCTTTATCGCATCGGAAATCTCGAATTATCTGTTGATGAATCGACTTGAATATTTATGTAATGCAGATCTTTTGACCGAATGTAAGAATCGTAATGCAATGAATACGGTGATTGACGCAATAACTGAAGGAACCGTAAAATTGCCGGAGCTGTA
Source organism: Lachnospiraceae bacterium V9D3004 (assembly GCA_000621985.1). GTDB lineage: Bacteria > Bacillota > Clostridia > Lachnospirales > Lachnospiraceae > V9D3004. The sequence continues at coordinate 83,346 of JHWW01000008.1, read as the reverse complement.
TGCGGTTGTTTTTGCAGATCTTAACGGACTTAAACGTATTAATGATGAACAGGGGCACAATGTCGGCGATCAATATCTGCGTAATGCTTCATCTATTCTCCGTAATATTTTTGATGGCTATGATGTATATCGCGCCGGCGGGGATGAATTCATGATCATAATAACCGGTTTGGCAGAAGACGAGCTCAAAGACAAATTTGCACAGGTAAACGAAATGATCGATACCGGAGTTCATTTTGCATTTGGATATCACTATGGCCAAAATGGTGAAGATATCCGTACTTCAATGCGCTTCGCTGATGAAAATATGTATCTGGATAAAAACGAGTATTATAAGAATCATAAGGACAAGAAATACAGGTAAGGGTAAAAAGTTGTCGGCGGTCAAATGACCGCCGATATTTTTTATTCAGTATTATTGATAAAATTATCCGTAAATCCAATAATGATGATCATCATCCCTTGCCAAGAGTGAAGTTCTGCCTCAGGTATGATGTCATACCAGCACTGTTGACAAGATACACACGGTAGGTATAATTACCGGTCCAGCAACGGAATCCATTGGATTTGAATCCGTCCCATGTATAGGTAAATGTTCCGCTGTCTTTCGTTGTCTTGCCCTGATAGGTATAGACTATCTCTTCAGTATCATTGTACATGATATCAACAACTACTTTAGCATCTTTGCCGGTGTAGTAGAAGGAGCCCTGTACCATATCACCGTCTTTTCCTGCCAGAAAACGTACCGAGAGACCGCTTGCAGTAGGCTTGTTTATGACTACCGGCTTAGCCTTTATTGTGAAATTCTTTGTAATGGTTTTGCTTCCGCCGCTGTTCTTAGTTTTGATGACTACACTGTAGTTGCCCGGTGCATAGCCTCCGTAAGAGAAAGTTGCCTTTACATTGCCTGCTGAATACGCATGATCTATGATAGTCTGCTTGACTGTACTTCCTGATTTTACCGTAACATTTACATCAGCATACTGGGAAATCTTAAATGATACGTTTCCGGTTCCGCCGTTCAGGTTTACTGAAGCGTTCGAAATCGAAGATTTCGGCATCTTTTCAACATGGAAAGTTCCTTTTGCGGTTTTCTTCTTGCCATCAAGCGTTTTTGCTTTTACTATAACCTTATATTTGCCGGCTTTCAGTTTCTTGCCGGAAAGATCTACACTGACACTCCTTTGTCCCCTCCTGCAGAGAGCACTGCAATTCCTTAATACAACGCCTTTGGAATTCTTCACGGATATATTAACGCTTGCTCCGATGCTCGTTTTTACAACAACACCGAATACAGGTTTTTCAATATACACTGAATTGCCGCCCGAGATACCGGACACGCTTGTCTTTAATGTCAGTTTTCGCTTCGGTTTTACAACTTTAATTGTAGTTGATTTTACACTTGATGTGACTTTCTTACTGCCAGCGCTTCCATCATCGTTAAATACTGTATATTCATTGACCGTATAAACCTTGGCTGTGTATTTCCCTTTCTTGACATATTTTCCGTTGCCATCCTTCAGATCCCAATCAACTTCACCGGATGCGGTTCCATCGGAGTTGATCTCGCAGGAACCCTTAAGGGTTCTGATCTTTTTGCTTCCTTTGTAAATATCTGCATAGATATTTCCGCCTAATTTATCATTGACTTTGATAGTTCCCATTTCTCCGTATGCAAGTTCAACCTTTGATGGAGAAGATGAAACCTTTGTAAGCGACTCTGTTTTGTAGACACCGAACTTGAAGCTTTCCGTAAAACGGATTATGGCCTCATTTGCTATATCCTGATAACCCGCATCACTTGTTTGATTGTCGAATTCCACAGTTACAACGCCGGCATAGGAGATGTCTTTACTGCCGGTCTCATAGATCGCTTTACGGATCTCTTCGGAACTGAGAGTCACGGTATGTGTCTTATAAACACCCGTAATTTTCTTGTCAAACAGTTTACGGGTATCTTTTGAACCTGCCGGAGTATATTTTACCGTCATGTATACCTGATAATTATCGTTTAAGTACGGATTACCACCGGACAGATTTTCATAACTGTCTGTATCCGAATAACCGTAATCTAAATTTTCATCAAGTCCATTATTGTAATACATCCGTTTTATTTCATCGAGATATTTCTTATAATTTATTGGGAAACTTACCTGAAAACTGTAGGTTTCGTTATTATCCATATTGAAATTACGAAGTGATGCATTACAGTAAAACGGTATTATTCCATCTGCACTCATTTTTGATGAGTCACGCTGGATAAGGTACTTTTCATCCACTACATAAAATATATCCTGTCCCACTTCTTTCTGGGTTGTCATATTGTAGAGAACAACGGTATATACACCGCGTTTCTCAAAGTCTTTTGCAGTTTTATTCAGAGAAATGCTCTGTTCCTTACCCAGCTCAAGCTTCAATTCATTCTGATTTGACATAAAATCAGCGATGATGTACTTCTGATCTTTCGTATAACCGTTTGTGGATAAGCCCCTGCGTACATATAGTTGATAATCACTGCTGATGTCGGCAACACTATAGAATATCTTCATATTAGCCGCCTGTGTAGCAGAATAAACGGTGTACTGCGGTCTGACAGAGGCTTTGGTATTAATAACATTACCACTTTGATCCGTCATTGCTTTTACGGTAAACTGCATCTTGGTAAGTTCTGTAACATATATGCCTTTTTGTGCAACAAAAAGATAGTAAGTTCCTCTGTTGGAGAAACTGGCATTCAGAGTAACAGTATTAGTACCGGCCTTAAGCTTTGTCAGGGGAACTTCTTCCTTTACAAGTACTCCCTTTTCACTAAAGTCGTCAATATCATATCCGTTATTCGAAAAAGAACTGTCTACGATCGCAAAATAGATATTTTGCCAGCTATCCACGCAGTATTCCGAAGGTATCTTCGCTACATCATACGAGATATTGATCGTTTGCATCGATCCTGTGGAATATTCAGTCTTGTCCAATTTCACGTTTGAAACCTGTTCACTGATGCTCCAATCATCTGTATACTGAGAATAATCGTCGTCATTTCCTTCCTCTCCGTTAAGTAAATTCAACAGGTCTCCCAAAGATATGTCTTCGTCATTACTGAGCTGTGTCCGGGCATTTCCCGCTGCCGATACATATGCCGTTCCCGAAGGAAGAAGCGATAAAAGCATGGCAATACCCATGATCATTCCTGGTATTTTCCTTATAAGCACTCTCATATTATAATCTCCTAATTTTTTTATATATTACTGTTTATGAAAAGCCTCTTTGTTTTTGATTTTATCATCATTTTTATGGAATAACAACGTTCTTTGGAATCGTTTTATTATTAAAATTGTGTAAATATAATTAAATTGGGATTAAGTGCGAACGAGAGCGGCTTGCCTTCGGCAATCCGCACACGGACATTTTGCAAATGTCCGTTCGATCAATAAAAAATGCCCATTGGCAAGCTAGCTTGCCATGGGCATTTTATTATTTCTCTCGTTCGCTTGACAAAAAAGTCAACGTGATTACTCAATAATACTTGCAACACGTCCTGATCCTACTGTACGTCCACCCTCACGGATAGCGAATGTAAGACCCTGATCCATAGCGATTGGATGAATAAGCTCGATAGTGATCTCTACGTTATCACCAGGCATACACATCTCTGCAGGATTGCCATCATTGTCCTTAAGGTCACTGATAACACCTGTAACGTCTGTTGTTCTGAAATAGAACTGTGGACGATAGTTAGCTACGAATGGAGTATGACGTCCACCCTCGTCCTTAGTAAGAACGTAAACCTGAGCGGTAAATTTCTTATGGCATGTTACTGTACCCGGCTTAGCAAGTACCTGTCCTCTTTCGATATCAGTTCTGTTGATACCACGAAGAAGTGCACCGATGTTATCACCAGCCTGTGCTTCGTCGAGCATCTTACGGAACATCTCGATACCTGTTACAACTGAGCTCATGCTCTCTTCCTTGATACCAACGATCTCAACAGGCTCGTTAAGATGAAGTGTTCCTCTCTCAACACGGCCTGTAGCAACAGTACCACGACCTGTGATAGTGAATACGTCCTCGATAGGCATAAGGAAATCTTTATCTGTATCACGCTGCGGATCCGGAATGTAGCTGTCTACTGTATCCATGAGTTCCATGATCTTGTCAGCCCACTCTCCTGTCGGATCTTCAAGAGCCTTAAGAGCTGATCCCTTGATGATCGGGCATCCTTTGAAATCATACTCTTCAAGTTTCTCCTGAACTTCCATCTCAACGAGCTCGATAAGCTCATCATCAACATCAGGGCTGTCGCACTTGTTAATAAATACTACAATATAAGGAACACCAACCTGACGAGCAAGAAGGATGTGCTCCTTGGTCTGAGCCATAACACCATCAGTTGCTGCAACAACGAGGATAGCGCCATCCATCTGAGCAGCTCCTGTGATCATGTTCTTAACGTAGTCAGCATGTCCTGGGCAGTCAACGTGTGCATAGTGACGCTTCTCAGTCTCATACTCAACGTGTGCTGTAGAGATTGTTATACCTCTTTCTCTCTCTTCAGGTGCCTTATCAATGTTCTCGAAGTCTGTAGCTGTGTTACCAGCAACTCTCTCTGTAAGAACCTTGGTAATAGCAGCAGTAAGAGTAGTCTTACCATGGTCAACGTGACCAATTGTACCGATATTACAATGCGGTTTTGTTCTGTTGAACTTTTCTTTTGCCATTATAGCTTCCTCCTTATATTTCATTACATATAAACTGGCAACTTCATATTATTGCCAAATATGAAATTATTATATTTCATACCGTACAGAATTTCAAGTATTTTTTGTAAGAACTTGTGTTACTATTCACGGTACACGTAGCGGCGTACAGATTCGTCGTGCTCGCACGTAAGAATCTGTATGACGTTATGTGTAAGGGGTTCCTGTGAAGCAGGAACCTCCCCCACACCCACAGCCATGAGCTGCGAAGCAGCGGCATACACGAAGTGTATGGGCTGTGGGTTGTGGGCGCCGTGAATAGTAGTAATAATACCTTTACTTCCCGCCTCCACATCCATCAGAGCGCCACCTACGGCATACACGAAGTGTATGGGCTGTGGGTTGTGGGCGCCGTGAATAGTAGTGATAGTATCTTATATTTATTATTTATTTATGCATTCTTTGATGAAAGTACTTTCTCCTGAACGCTCTTTGGAACCTGCTCATACTTATCGAAGAACATTGAGTAGTTTCCACGGCCCTGTGTCTTGGAACGAAGATCTGTTGAATATCCGAACATCTCTGCAAGCGGTACATATGCCTTAACCATCTTACCACCGCCGATATCTTCCATTCCTTCGATACGTCCGCGCCTTGAGTTGATATCTCCGATTACATCACCCATGTAATCCTCAGGCATTGTAACCTCAACTCTCATGATAGGCTCAAGAAGAACTGCGTTAGCTTTCTTCATTGCATCCTTGAATGCCATTGAACCTGCGATATGGAATGCCATCTCTGATGAATCGACTTCATGATATGATCCGTCATATACTGTAGCATGAACACCGAGTACCGGGAATCCACCGAGTATACCAGCCTGTGCAGCTTCCTCGATACCTTCGCCGACTGCCGGGATATATTCCTTAGGAATGTTACCACCTACTACAGTTGACTCGAACTTGAATGTCTCTTCAGCGTTCGGATCCATAGGCTCAAATATAACTTTACAATGACCATACTGTCCACGTCCACCGGACTGCTTTGCGTATTTGCTCTCGACATCGACTTTCTCCGTAAATGTCTCCTTGTATGCAACCTGAGGAGCACCTACATTAGCCTCTACCTTGAATTCACGAAGCAGACGGTCAACGATGATCTCAAGATGAAGCTCACCCATTCCGGCGATGATCGTCTGACCTGTCTCTGTGTCGGTATGTGCACGGAATGTCGGATCTTCTTCAGCAAGCTTGGCAAGTGCCTCGCCCATCTTCTGCTGTCCGTCCTTGGTCTTAGGCTCGATAGCAAGCTCGATAACAGGCTCCGGGAACTCCATGGACTCAAGAATAACAGGATGCTGTTCATCACAGATTGTATCACCTGTTGTTGTATTCTTGAAACCAACGGCTGCAGCGATATCTCCTGCATAAACCTTTGGAAGCTCTTCCCTCTTGTTAGCATGCATCTGAAGGATACGACCTACACGCTCCTTCTTGCCTTTCGTTGCATTAAGAACATATGAACCTGAATTCATTGTTCCCGAATATACACGGAAGAATGCAAGCTTACCAACAAACGGGTCAGCCATGATCTTGAATGCGAGCGCTGAGAACGGCTCTTCATCGGATGAATGTCTTACTACTTCATTTCCTTCATCATCCACACCCTTGATGGATTCGATGTCCGTCGGTGCAGGCATATATTCGATGATTGCGTCCAGAAGCTTCTGAACACCTTTGTTACGATAAGCTGTACCGCAGCAAACAGGTATTGCAGTACAATTACATGTACCTTTTCTGAGAGCAGCCTTAAGCTCTTTCTCAGTAGGCTCAACGCCTTCAAGGTATTTTTCAAGCAGATCGTCATCGAGCTCACAGATCTTCTCGATAAGCTCTTCACGATACATCTCGGCATCATCTTTCATATCATCGGGGATCTCAACGATCGAGATATCTTCGCCCTTCTCATCATTATAGATGTAAGCCTGCATCTCGAACAGATCAATGATTCCCTTGAAATCATCTTCCTTACCTATAGGAAGCTGAAGCATGATCGCATTCTTACCAAGTCTCTCGCGGATCTGGTCAACTGCGCCATAGAAATCAGCTCCGAGAATATCCATCTTGTTGATGAATGCCATTCTCGGTACGTTATAGGTATCAGCCTGACGCCATACATTCTCTGACTGCGGCTCAACACCACCCTTTGCACAGAATACACCAACAGCTCCGTCAAGTACACGGAGTGAACGCTCAACTTCTACAGTGAAGTCAACGTGTCCGGGTGTGTCAATGATATTGATACGATATTCCTGTGCTCCGTTAGGTACCTTATTCTGTACCTGCGGTGTCCAATGGCATGTTGTTGCAGCAGAAGTTATAGTGATACCTCTTTCCTGCTCCTGCTCCATCCAGTCCATGGTAGCAGTACCTTCATGTGTATCACCGATCTTATAGTTAACACCTGTATAATATAATATTCTTTCCGTAAGAGTTGTCTTACCGGCATCGATATGAGCCATGATACCGATATTCCTTGTTCTCTCTAACGGGTATTCCCTTCCAGCCAAGGATTAAAACCTCCCTTATATCTCAAAAAAATAGTCAAACCGCAAGACTCACTTTCTACGTCTCACAGCGCATCATAGTTATTGATGCTTACCATCTGTAATGTGCAAATGCCTTATTAGCATCAGCCATCTTATGCATATCTTCTTTCTTCTTAACAGATGCACCCGTATTGTTGGCTGCATCAAGGATCTCGTTAGCAAGTCTTTCCTTCATGGTCTTCTCGCCTCTCTTGCGTGAGAACAATACCAACCAGCGAAGAGCAAGTGCCTGGCGTCTGTCCGGTCTTACTTCGATCGGAACCTGATATGTTGATCCACCGATACGTCTTGCTTTAACCTCGAGTGAAGGCATGATATTGTTCATTGCCTCTTCAAATACCTCGAGAGCTTCCTTTCCGGTCTTCTCTGCGATCATATCAAACGCACCATATACTATCTTCTGGGCAACACCCTTCTTGCCGTCAAGCATAACGTTGTTGATGAGCTTTGTAACAACTTTATTCTTGTAAACAGGATCTGCTAACACATCTCTTTTCTGAATATGTCCTTTACGTGGCACGATACTTCCCTCCTTAATAATATTTTACTCCTTATTAATTCACAGGTACTCACGATTCTGTGTCCGCACCAGATCTATTTTAGGGCAAAAATTAATCCGGTACTTTCTTGAATTAGTGACTACTTAGCGGCTTTCGGTCTCTTAGCACCGTACTTTGAGCGGGCCTGCTTTCTGTTAGCAACACCTGCTGTATCCAGCGTACCACGGATGATGTGATAACGTGTACCGGGAAGGTCCTTTACTCTTCCACCTCTGATAAGCACAACGCTGTGCTCCTGAAGGTTGTGACCCTCACCTGGGATATAACTGGTAACCTCGATTCCGTTTGAAAGACGTACTCTGGCAGTCTTTCTAAGAGCTGAGTTAGGCTTCTTAGGTGTAGCTGTTCTAACTGCTGTACACACACCTCTCTTCTGCGGAGAACTTGTGTTGGTTGTTCTCTTGTTAAGAGAATTGTAGCTGTACTGAAGAGCAGGAGAATTTGATTTCTTCTCTACTGTCTTTCTACCTTTTCTTACTAATTGGTTAAAAGTTGGCATTAATTTTCACCTCCTGTATATAAAATTGAGCGCGCAAAAGGCACGCTCACTCATTATAAAGCTATGAATTATGGTTGTCAAGAATTTTTTTTGTCGGGTATTCACCCGATTCCTGCACAGCGTGGGACTGACCGGTTCATTCATCATCCGGCTGTACCGCTATCAGGTTTCATCCCTGGCTACGTTCTTTCTTCCTCCTTAAGTTCGATCATTCTTATCATTTTATCATCTATCATGAAATACGTATCTCCGCTCCCTGTTCCGAACAGGTACTTCACGCCGGTGTCAAATACGCCGTCAAACTTGCATACGCCATTTTTCTTAATTATATGACAATCCTTCTCCGACAGGAATATGAGATCCGATTCTTCCATATATACACGTTCATATTCATAATCAAGACTGGTATTAAGAACCACATCGCCCGATGTGTCGTACAGTTTTACATCGTATCTGCTCTCACCGTCACTCTGTTCGAATACGTAACCCACATATCCTTTCTGGTATACGGCACTCTTGATCTCTTTGTCGAAATGTTCCGAATGAATCTCTTCGGGCTGTTTCATGTTTTTAAATATTTCGAATCCGTTATCAAGAAATACACACAGTGTATCGTCACCGATGAATTCAAGTTTGACAGCCATCGAAGTATCGTAGGTCTTTCCTCCGACTATCCGGTTCTTATCCTGACCCACTTCCGAAAAATTATAGAAACATACTTTGCTGTCCGTAACTCCGTTATCGACTGACAGATATGATGTAACAAGACTCTGTCCGTCTCTCGAGAGCGCAATATCTACGGGATATCCGTCTGTCTTGACATTGGTCGGCACTTCAACAAGAAGCTTCTCCGTGTTGGAATAAGGATCATACAGATTGATCGTATTGGAACGTTCATCTTCGAGAACCACTGCTACAACTCCCTGGGATGCCACTCTGATATTCTTTATAGGAAGAGGAACGTCTATCTTGGTTCCCGAATCGGATCCGTTGAATACATATATCTCTTTTCCGCTCTCATCCGCTATTGCAACAAAGTCATCGCAACAATCCACCATTGGACTTTGCATCTCAAAGCTGCCGTTCCACAAAGTATTACCATCGGAATCCATTGCCATCGCGCCGTCTCTGCTGTACTTGAGTATATTATCTCCATAGTTTTTATACACGACTGTGTTGCCGTCAACTTTGTCATAGGAAGCTTCAACGGTATAAGTGTGATATTCCTTGTTACGGATGCTGTCCCATATCCAGTATGCTATATATCCGATGATCAGTACACCTATGATGATATAGATTATTATCCTGATCCTGTGCTTTGTTTTTTCTTTTGCCAGCAGGTTTTCCCCGCTTCTTTCATTAAGAGTTCCCAACTATATTCCTCCCGGATCGTTAAGCTGCCCTCTTCGTATAATACACGGCGCCTGACAGATTACTCTTAAGTATCTTCCTGCCCCACTTTATACGGCAGGTGTTACCGTAATTGCATTCGGCAACGATCACATAATTCGAATGCTTCTCGATGATAACAGCCGAGTGCTGGTTCTGATACCTTACACAATCCCCGACTTTGGCTTTGCTGAAACTGTTGTGGGATCTGAAAGCTGACTTTCCGAAGAGCTTGTCATTGATCATGGCGGCAAATCCCGCGCATTGATATCCCATAACGGCTTTTCCGTCTACCGTATAACGATAATAATTACAGGTTGAGCTTATATTCTCAAGCGTCTTACCGTTAACAATGATCTTTCCGTTATGATTACACGGATGGTTGGTGACGAATCCTTCTACACTCTGACCTTTGCTCACAGTGTATCCGGTGTGATTCCAGAACTTTCCGTCAGGGTACTGGGCGCGAAGCTTTCTAAGCTTGGCAACCAGCTTCTTAACAGCTATCGTAGTGAGCTGCTTCGGTTCGGATATATCGGTATATCTGTTACCGTATGAAGTCTTCTGATATCCCTTTATCTTATAATAATAAGTTGTACTGCTCTTAAGACCGCTGTCGGTAAATGATACTTTCAGACTGTCCTTTACTTTTTTGATCTTGGAGTAGTTTTTGTTCTCCTTGGTGGAACGGTATATTATATATCCGTCGGCATTATCAACGGGTTCCCATTTTATCTTGGCTGTAGTGCCGGACTTGCGCGTCACGGTTAATTCCGGCGGATCATCGTCAATAGGGATCGGCGTTGCCGTGGGCACTGCCGATGGAGACGCCTTGGGTGACACACTTGGTCTGGGCGATCCGCTTGGCCACGCAGAAGACGTAGGATACGGATATACCGAGGCTGAAGGACCTGCAGAACCTGAAGGAGAAGCCGATACAGCCGGCTCATACGACAATATCTCCTCCGTCTCGTTCTGACTTATGAATACATAAGTATCATTTTCATATTTGTAGTAAACCGTAGTAGTCTTTTTCATATTACGGTTAAGCTTAAGCGACTGGTCATACTCGGTATATGTCTCTGTTGTCACCTGGACATAACACCCGAGATTCTGGTCATAATACGGCGGGTTATTGATTATCGTCCTCGCCTGCGCAACGAATGTACCTGCAGTACAGACGCCACCCAATACCAGTATGAGCATTATGATCAGAAAATGTTTTATAGATCTCTTCATATTACCACCTTAATTCCATGTTGTGAGACCGTACCGGCTCACATCTCTACCCTGCCTTCAAGTGCGCGAAGCAGAGTAACTTCATCCACGTATTCAAGGTCCCCGCCCACCGGAACTCCGCTGGCGATACGGGTAACCTTGATTCCGCTTGGTTTAATGTACTTGCTTATTATCATCGCAGTTGCTTCTCCTTCGGTGGTGGAACCGGTAGCGATGATCACTTCGTCTACGTCTTTTTCGAGACGTTTGATAAGTTCCTTCACTCTGATGTCTGCAGGTGTAATACCCAGCTGAGGATTCACGACACCATGCAGGACATGATATACTCCGTCATACTGTCCGGTCTTCTCGTAAGCCGCCAGATCTTTTGATTCCTCAACAACCATGATCTTACGATGATCACGCTTATTGCTTTTGCATATCGGGCATATATCCTCGTCTGTTATTGTAAGACATTCACTGCAGTATCTCACGTTGTCTCTTGCTTCGGTCATTGCGTCGGCAAGACTGTGCACATGCTCTTTCGGCATATTGATTATGTGAAATGCAAGACGGCTCGCTGTCTTGGCGCCGAGCCCCGGCAGCCTTGACAGCTCCTCTATTAAATGATTAATGGTTTTGCTGTAATATTCCAACCTGGTTCCTCCGGAACATATATTAGGAGAGTTTCTCTAAAAAACTAACCCCTATATAGTGTATCGCAAATGTGATCAAATTACAAGTTAAGCCTTATTACTTTGCTTTCTTGAACTTTTTCTTATTGTATGTATATTTCTGTTTTAACTTCTTGTACCCCTTCTTTGTCACGGTAATAACAACCCCCGCCTTATTCTTCAGAGGCTTCTTAAGCTTAAATGTATATGAATTCTTTTTTTTCCCCAGCTTGGCCTTATATGTATCCTTGCCGATCTTTACCTTAATAGTAACACCCTTTACAGAAATCTTTACAATAAGCTCTTTGTCCTTCTTGCCGGCCTTGATCTTAGATATCTTGATCTTCTTAGTCGAAGAACTCTTATCTGATCCTGCATCTGTACTGCTGCCGCTTCCATTCTGTGAACCGTTCTGACCCGGTGTTGCACCTGTACCGTTGCCATTCAAAGAACCATTCTGTCCCGGCGTTGTTTGGTTGTCATTACCGTTACCGGACGGTGTACCGGATGGCGCAGTTGTAGGATTACCTGCCGGTGGCGTAGGCTCTGTACCAGGATCAAAAGTCGGTATCGTTCCCGGAGATACGATCTTCCATGTGGCACTTGCCGTTCCCGTACAGTTACCGATTCCCTTGATCTTATAAGTATAAGTACCGACTTCACTACCAACACTGCCTGATACCACCTCATAAGATTCACCTTCGATCAGTGAATACTGATGTGATAATACATCTGTTACTACAGGCTCCTGTTCCTGTCCGTTGTATATAAGTTCATCTGATTCGAATGTTATCTCGGCATCGCTTATATCCATTTCAGCTATTTTAACTGTAATACACTTAGGATCAGAATTTCCATACATACCCTCGCCCTTGGCCATATACCATACATAGTAAGTGCCTGCATCGCTTGCTTCAGGAATAATCTTGCTGTAACTGCTTTCATCCGGTTCCGTCTTGTCGTCATCTCCGAGAGCATAATACATCTCTCCGTTTTCTGCCTGTCCTGCCTTGATCAGCGACAGTATTCTGAATTTGAACTCAAGTCCTTTTACTGCCTCGGGAGCTTTCCTTACCGTAGCCTGAAACTTAATCTCATCATTACCCTTATCATCTGCAAAGAGCTTGTGACAACGTTCGCACTCCCAATAAGTGGTAATGCCATTCACGGGCTCTGTTAATACGTGCTTTGCGAGGTCATGACCTCTTGCAGGTATTGTATGATGTATCGTATCGCTAATACTCTTATGACAGTGCATGCATGTGAACGATCTTACCTCGTCATATGACCCTTCAGTCTCACATGTTTCCAAAACTTCATTAGTGATCGTTGACGTTCCTTCGCTTGAAGAATATGCGTGTTCTACAGTTATCGGAATATATATCTCCATATTATCGTCTTCGAATTCCGATGCCGAATATTCCTTTCCATTATACCTTACCTTAGTATCTTTCGTGATATAACGGTCAAATAAAGCTGCCTTATTCATCGCATCGTCCAAACCTAACAGCATATGAAGCGACACCTTATCTCCACCTTTAAATACGTGATCATCATCAAGATAAGCACTGTGATCCTCATTCATCCAACTGTAATCTCCGCTATCCACGCCATTCTCGAACTCAATACCAAAGTCCTCTTCTTCTTTATACTGCCCGACAGACGTGCCGCAGACCGGAGTATTAATGTTATTAAGATGAACGCTATCAAGTTCCTTTTGCCATGTTACATAGAGAATTGTATCTTCCGTTATCTTCTTACCATCAAGATAACCGGAATAAAGCTCCTTTATATTGTTATAAGTCTTCTTAGGACCATAACCGTCGTCTCTGTATCCTTTTATCTCCTTAGGCTCTATTCGCTTATGCTTTGCATAGAAAGCTTCCTTGCCATCATCATTATATTCATCTGCAAGCTTAAGATAATCATCATAACTCATATTCCCTATATACAGAGCATCCCCGAGATCGAAGGCACTCTCTTTAATCCCGGTTCCAGAAGGAATGTCCGTTATCGTGTGGGTATACACTGTACCGTCAGGATAATTATAGTCTAATGTCAGTGAATATGTCTTATACTTCGGTGTGAAGTCGAATATGGCAACATACAATATTTCGACATGACCATATCCATCATCTGTCGAAAATAGCTCTAACTGTGCCTGTTTACCATTTATGGTGACCATAGGAAGATCCATATCATCGAATGAATATCCATTTTTTTCATTCGCAGTAAATGATAAAATGACCTCATATTTCTTACCCTGAATGAATTCAGTCTTGTCTTTTATCGGATAATAGTTTCCATCATTATAATATCTTATATCATAACAATTCCAACTTATCTCTTCGTTAGAACCGCTCATCCATGATGAATCGAACACGTCGCCCTTCGGATCATCATCGGACGGCTTGTTCAGATATGTTCCCGGGGCAGGCAAAGGTATACTTATATCCACGGAAGTCATCTGCTTTTGTTCCACCCAGTCAGCATACAGAGTTATGTTATCACCGTAATTCAAAGCAGTTGTCTTATATATCTCTTCTTCCGCACGCAATGCCTTATTAGGATACCAGTGTGCTTTATATGTCTTACCGTTTTCTGTATAAGTAAGGTTGAACAGTGTCCGGACATCCTCAGCATCCAGGATATATTCGAGCGTATCTCCATTACTGTATACAATACCCTTCAGAGAATCCGGAAGCTCTGCCTTGCCGGCAGTATCAAAGCTTATATTATAGTCAGGGCTGCCGTTTCCAACAGTATATTTTTTAATTATATAGAAACATTCCTTGTCTTCAAGATAAAACAGCTTGATACCGTCTCCTTCTACTCCGACTCTCTTATCATTTATATATATTTCAGTCTTATCAGGATCAAATATTCTGGAGCAATGAATCTTTATCATAAGATAATATACATGTCCTCTGTCCGTAGCGATCGTTTCAACCTGCGGACTTGCCGGGTTTCCGTCTGCTCCTATCTCCATGCTCTCATGTAACTGCTCATTATATATAGTCAGTTCTTCGTCTCCATAATATCCAAGTGAGGTATAATAACCTACTTCTGCTCCTGCTTCGATCTCGTCAGGAATGATACCATCAAAATCAATGCGATCGATCGTATTGTCGAATACCGGTCGATAACTGACATAGGAGTCAACGAATCCCGTAGTACCTGCTTTCATGAGAGGCATACCGTTTACATAATCATTTCTTCTCCAGCCAAGGAATACATACCCATCCCTTTTTGCTTCCGGGAAGGTAAACCTGGAATATTTCGGTGCTGTATACTTGTTTCCGGATACTGTAAATGGCATATCGTCATCCCAGACTATTGTTGCTTCTTTGCCATAGATATCAGTGTTATAGAAATACATCGTACAATCCCCGGACTTCTCATAAGGAATATATACCGTATCACAATCTGAAGGTACAGCGTCTGTTGAACGAAGCTTCCATGAAGGTTCGGACTTGGTAGGTGAACCTTCATGAGGAAGCAGACAATATAAGTCGTCCCTGGTATATCCGTATCTGAAAGGTACATAATCAAATTCAAAACTATAACCCTTTGTTAAAAGTTCCTTCTTCATGTAATCATACAGTTCACCCCATGTACACTTAGCAGGGGCATTGAAGGTCAACGTCTTATATCCCTTATCGTAGATATCCGCAAAATCTGCAAGATATCCTTCCTTGAACTGCCTCACTAAGTAACTCTTAATGAACCGTCCGCCATTCGCACTTACCGTATAAGTCTTAGCTTCTGATACATTAACAAACAGACATCCTGCCTTCTGCATGAATTCATCTGCAGTGATCTCTTTGTTCTGATAACTGTTAAGAGACTCATCATTTACTGCAAGAATACAGCCTGTTCCTTTAGTCACTCCACATACAGTGAGTGTGTTGTTCTTTGCATCATTTTCAATCTTAACGGTCTTACTGTCATTTCCTTTTGCAAGTGCCTTAATTACACTGTCCTTAGAAGTATCATCTACAGTGAATGCCATAACCGTTATATCGTCTGCCGAAACTTTCTTAACAGTCTCATACTCAAGCTCTGTATCCTCTCCGGCCATTATGCCTATACTGTCGTTATTATCTAACACAGTGCCGTTACTCTTATAGGTTACACGCATCTTCGGTATGAAACAGAGACTGTAATCTATATCTTTTGTCATATGGAAAGCTTCGCCAAGCTTATGAAGCTCTGCCTTATCTGCATCCAGCTTACCTTCTTGTATCTTAACTGCATCAATACGGTCTAATGCATAGATATCATAACGATTCACGATATCTTCAGGCACATTATACATATCCTCACCAAGAAGTTCCTTCAAGGTTGCAGGTGCTCCAAAAGAGTATTCCCTTAACAAAGCTTCGTCTAATGAAGTCAGATATTCATAGAGCTCATGATCCTCAATTCCCCAGTCAGTTTCTGTCTTATGATTACGCATAAGATCAAGTTTATATCCGTCTTTTGTCTCATACAGATACAGTCCCATATCAACTTCTGCCATTAAATAACATGTCAGCTCGCGCACAGCACTGGGGAGATATTGATAACATATATTGTAATAACTTCCCGTTGTTCCTTTATTGACATATCCGAATGTATAATCTGCTCTATCGGCTATATCTATCATAATTCCATTATATATATACACTCCGGCAGATAGCCTTGTCGCATAATCACTTATTGACGTTGTAACAGAGCCATCGTTAAGAGTTATCTTACCGTCTTTTAAATATATTCCGTAACTCTCTCCTTTATTTTTTTCTGCTTTTCCTCCGGATGCATTAAGGGTGCCGCCGTTATTTACTGTTATACCGATATTCTTACCCTGACTGCTTATAATACCATAGCTTTTACCATCCGTAATACCACCGGCCGCTTCTACCTTACCACCATCATTTACGATTATGTCTATGTTGTTTGATCCAAAAGATATACCCACACTGTCCGTTGAGCCTTCAGTTCCCTGCGCCTTAAGAATTCCGTTAACGACTATATTAGCCGTCTCACCTTCAGCTTTATAGGGAACCATCTCGAGTCCTGAACTGTATCTTCCCACGCCGCCTGTTGTTACAATTTCTCCTCCGGATTCTACTGTAATATCATTTGTTGCGAATATTCCTACGCTGGATGATGTATCTGCCACTTTTCCTCCGGTGGCGCTTATCTTGCCACCGCTACCTACATTTACAGGCCCTCCCGCGTAGATACCGTATGATTTGCTTCCATTGATCCCTTCTCCACCGGTACTTGTGATCGTGGCATTCGTTACATCAATGCCTTTTCCCGCATAGATTCCATTGCTTCCATTATTCTTCGCTTTACGGGCTATCGTATCTACCTTAAGGCTGCCGCCTGTCTGACCTTCAACAGTAAGCTTACCACTACAGAATATACCTCCTGTAGCAGAACCCTCTTCCGTGGATTTAAAGGCAGCATCACCATTTTTACCGGCCTTATTACGTATTGTAAGATTACCGTCAACGTATATGCTGTATGCTGACGGCGATGAGGGTGGATTTGCACCCCTATATATAATTCCGTCGTATACAATAGGGTCTGCATCTTCATTTGCAATCTCAATTATAAGATCGCCCTTCGCATAGATTGCAGCGTACTGTTCATAGTGTGCCGTTGTATCGAATTCATACAGCCAGACGTAACCGTCCTGTGCGATCTCACTAACACCTTTTGTAAGAGTCAGTATTCCCTTATCAGGATCAAAGCTTGCTCCGGGCTGGCTTTCATTACCTGCTTTCAGAACCTTATTCGCTCCTTCTGCTTTATCCAGATTCACCATGATCACTTCCGTGGCATGCTCTGTATCCCCCTCGGTGGCAGGCTCCGCACCGGCATTATTTGCCGGCAGGAGCCCTGCTAACAAAGTAACGCTCATTAACAGTGACAACAGTTTTTTCCCGGCGTGTTTCCTAATCCTCATACGTCTTTCCTCCTCTAA
Organism: Lachnospiraceae bacterium V9D3004; assembly: GCA_000621985.1. Classification (GTDB taxonomy): domain Bacteria; phylum Bacillota; class Clostridia; order Lachnospirales; family Lachnospiraceae; genus V9D3004. Next base: position 65,727 of record JHWW01000008.1, on the reverse strand, counting down.
GTTTCATTGAGCCTGTTTCTTCGGCTCTGTCTTTTCACAGCTTTCTTTACACTACTTTTTTATCTTAACCTTGGCTGTCTTACTCCAGGCACCATATACCCTATTTCCGGAAGCGTCTTTCTTCCATGCCCTGGCGCGTACATAGTATGTCTTTCCTTTTTTGAGCTTCTTTGTTTTAACAGTTGTACCGGCAGTTTTCAGTGTCTTTACACCCTTCTTGAACTTCTTGTCCATCGAATACTGCACCTGATAGCCCTTAGCTCCTGTAACTGCCTTATAGCTTACGTTAATAATTCTGGTCTTAATGTTCTTAACAGATGTAAATATTACTTTCGTAAGCGCCTGTTCATTCTGAACGGTCGTATCCTGACCGGTGCTGTTTCCAGTCGTTCCATTCTGTGTCGCTCCATTCTGCGTCGTTTTGTTCTGCGTAGTTCCATTCTGCGTCGTACCGTTCTGCGTAGTTCCATTCTGTGTCGTACCGTTCTGCGTCGTTCCGTTCTGATCATTACCATTCTGGTTATTGTTGTTCTGATTATTGTTGTTCTCGCCGGATCCTTCCGCCTTGATAGTAAAGACAAGTTCCTTTATTCCGGAATACTTATCTTTGAACGTCACGATCGCTTTGCCGGTTCCGGCACTGTTATTCGACGAATAACTCACCGTATAGAATTCGCTGTCTATCGTCTGTCCTGCACTGTCTTTTGCAATAACAGCCGGTGTTATCGCATTACCTTCATAGGTATAGGAATCATTTTCAAGAACGACCGTATCGATCCGATAGATCACGTCTCCGCCTTCTTTTCTGCTGCATGTACTACATATCTTTGTTTCCGTATAACCGTTCGCGGTAAATGTAGCAGGTTTTGCTTCTTCAATCACAACATTCTTATGTCCATTTGCAGGAATCTTTTCATGTTCTTTGATCACTTCGCCGCATACATCACATTCTATCTTCTCGGTAATTCCATCGTTGTCACAGATTGCCCCTTCTCCGGGTTCCGTGACAAGGATATGTCCGAGAGCGGGAATCTCTTCCTGAGGAACTATCACTTCGCCGCATTCGCTGCAATGAGATCCTTTTGTAAGTCCGGTCTCAGTACATGTAGGTTCCACTTTTTTATCGATCACAAGTACATGATCATGCAGAAGTATTTCCTTAAAGGTAGCTTTTACGATCACATTATTTTCCGGCATTGTGAATGCCATATCATTATCAAGTGTTACGGCTTCTGTACTATCTCCGCCTGTCTTTTTGAATACTTCAAGCTTCTTCGTCTCATAACCGTCCTTTGCAACTGCAGTCAGATATACCTTCGTTCCTGCCGGTACCTTATCAATGCTGATACCCGGTTTCGTATTCACGAATACGGTTCCGTTAACCGTTTCTTCATCCATGGTAACTGATTTTCCTTCTGCTGCCTGAACCGCTTTGAACGAAACCGTTACAACTGTATCATCTTTTACATCATCCAGGACAAGCACGGAATCGGTAGTATTCGTTAATGTATTACCATTAACGCTCCATCCGCTTACTTCATATCCTTCCTTAGGAGAAGCAACACATGTAAGAGCCGTATTCATGCCGATATAATCTGACGCTTCCAGAATGTTGTTGTCTGAATACAGGGAAAGAGTGCCTTCTCCGGCTGCTACCTGTCCCGACACATTTATAACATTTACAGGTACAAGCTGCACGGCAAGTCTGTTCACATTGTCGGAATATTCCAATGTCCTTGAAGTTTCAGTGTCTGCAACGTATGTCACCTTCAGGTCATGTCCTTCCTTATCAGGCTCATATATATTCCATCCGGCAACCATATAATTATCATGAGGTTTGTTCTCTACGGTTACAACCTCATCCTCATATACTTTTACTTTACCGCCTTTTGTGATGACACGCTCTCCGTCAACGCTGAATATGTAATCACCGTACTGTGTGGAGCCTATCGCCACTTCCTTGTATGCCTTCTCGGTAAATGAAGCGGTAACCGTCATATTCTCACCGACAGTCAGATTGTAGATATCTTTATTGCTTGCTTTGCCGTTCCATCCGCTTACTCTATATCCTCTGTCCGGAACCGCGGTAAGAATAAGCTTTGTACCTCCTTCAAGATCCCGCCTTAAGTCAACCTTCTTACCATCCTGATCCGTCACTGTTATCTCACCGTGCTCGCATTCACCGATTGTGACCTTGTATCCATCTTTATATACATTGGCACTTACGGTAGTATCCGCAAGCATTACGAATGTATAGGTTTTACCGTCACTGTCCTTATCCGTTGTCTTAACGGATGTTGTAAATGAAGGAGTTCCCGAGAATTCATAACCGGGAGCCTTCTTTATTGTCACGACCGTATCTCCCGTTACATAAGCATCCGAGCTTATCTGTGCACCTTTTTCATCATATGCGGCAAGACCTTCCGCAAGAGTCAGCTTATAGCTGTCTCTCTCGAAGTTGGCATACAGCCTCACGTTCTTGTTAGGCATCTCAAACTCGAATACAGGATCCGTAACGAATCTCGCCGCAAGCTTCTCAGGCTGGTATTCCCATTCTTTTAAATGCCATCCTTTCGCAGGAAGAGCCTCTGCCGTGATCTTCGCGCCGTAAGTGACAACTGAACCATTCTTGACAGCCGGTGATATCTGAATCTTATTCTCGACAGCCTTACCGTTAACTGTTGCATTCTTCGGTGACATGTCATATGTAAGAACGATCGGTCTGCGCTTAAAATGAACTACAACCTTCGTTCCTTCCGATGTCTGTGTAACTCTTAGTGTACCCGAAGTCTCTCCTTCAACCTTCTTACCGTTCAATTCCCAGTAATCCACTTCATAACCTTCGTATGGATATGCTTCGAAAGTGATCTTCGTTCCAACAGGATAATATGCATATTTGGCAGGACTTATTTCTTCTACCGTACCGGCTTCCACACCGTTAACTTTTGCTGCCTCAACCATACAAGGCATCAGTTCACCGCTGCTGACGGTTAGTTCCTTTGAGAAATTATTCCATTCATAACAATCAGCTATGCTTGCTGCCATTTTTAATCTGGCAGCTTTTACAGTCTCATCTTCGTCTTTGAATTCAACAGGTGTCGTGATATCATTGTTAATTCCCAGATCCGTAATGACAGTATCTGTTCCAAGATGCTCATTAACCGTATATCTGTATGGAGCTCCTTCTTCTATATACTGCCACGACGGCGTTGTTCTTTTGAATGTGTAACTTCCTGTCGAAGGCTTCTTAAGATCAAGACCACTCTCTTTTTCAATCTTAAGTGAACCTGTAGCATAACCGTTTATTTTATCATCCCAATATCTCACCACAATATTACCTGCATCCAGATAATCAAGATCCTTCTTCACCCCTTCTCCAAATGTCGGCATTTCATCACTGTTGAGATAAGATCTTATAGCTTCTTGTGAATAATATTTTTCCGCTTCTGCACCGGCATTGACAATCTCCGGCACTCCGGACATATCCACATACAGATCAATATGTTTTTGTGCGATATTAAGCTTGATAAACTGATCATTGTATCTCATATACACTGTTCCGGCATATGCCGCGTAACCCTTTGCAAAACGATCTAATATCTGTTCTCTCATCTCTCCGTTCTTATCCGGATTCACTCCTTTTTCATCGGGGAACTTGATCATTTTGTCCGCGAATTTGTATATGACCGGAGTAACAGGCTGTGTTCCGTCAGCCATAACGTGATCTTTTAAGTCAAAAAGTGTATGGTCATATTCGGCATACTCAAGTCCCACTCCTGAATAACCGGAATCAACATATGTATTACCCTCTATACCGAATACAGCGTTTTTATAGTTAATCTCTTCTGCTTTCTCTACATTGCCTTCTTTGTCAATTGTATACTGAAGAATATTAAGCTTATCCCCGTAAGTATATGAATCCGCATAATCCAGTACTACCGCATCATTCTTAAGACCCGGTGTGAAGAATACCGGTTTTCCGTTAATCTTATCATAACGGCTTGCGGAGAATACTCTGCTTCCCTGATAATCAACCGTTACCCTATACGCGCCATCAGGTACATCAAGCTTAGCCGTAGCAACACCTTTTTCATCAAGTCCTGTCACGAATTCCTGCTCGTATCCTGTTCCCGATACTTTGAAATATACAAGGCCCGATGGAATTGAATTACTGTCTTTTGATCTTAGTGCCAGTCTGGCTGTTCCTGTATTCTTGTCGATCGTAAAGCTGTCACATACCACCTGACGCTTAGAATATGTCACTTTCACAACCGGAGACTTCGAAGATACAATTGTATTACCGCCTACGCTGTTTACAACACAACGGTACTTTCCTTCATCGTCAAGTCCGGCATTCTGTATTACATAGGAAGTTCCTGTTTTTCCTTTAAGATTATTCCATGTTTTTTCAGCTTCATCATATTTCTGCCATTGATATGTATTCTTTCTGCCTTCCAAAGCTTCTTCATTATTAAGATAAGTCGACAGTGTTGTCGGAGTATCCGGATAAGCAGTCAGTTCCTCAGACATGACCTTTACATCCGGAACGATTGCTGCCGGCAGTGTATAACATACCAACGTCTCACTTGGTACACTTTTTACATTGAAATAATTGCTGACTGTCTGTATCTGATACTGATATTCCGTATCGGGATCAAGTCCTTCATCAATATACTGGTAAGTTCTCGTAATACCATCTCTTCCAATGATACTTGATTCATCGCCGGATCTTACGTAGGCAAGCTCATAGAATCCCGCACTGCCTGCCGACTTATAATATTTGCTGATAATAAAGCCTGCCGGGCTTCCTGTATAATCCCAGGTGAGCGCCACCTGATCTTTGGTGGTATTCTCTTCATTCTGTGAGAAATTGGATGGAAGAAGAGGTCCCTGCTGTACATCATTTACAAGATAAGTAACTATCGGAAATTCATTCTGTTCATCCTTATACTGATATGCGACCATTCTCCAGTTGAAACCGTAACCTGCCTCTTCGGCTTCCATTGGAAGATCGTAGATCTGTGCTGAATAGGAATAACCGCTTGTAGATATACCTACTGTTCCGGTGGAATGAGCATATCCCGTAGATATACCGGCTGTATAACTGCCGACGCCGGCTCCCGCCTTAAAGTCTACTCCGATATCATAATTAAAGCTGTCCGTTCGTTCAGTTCCCATTGTGATACTGTGAACCTGGGCTCCTTTTCCGTAATCGGTTGCAGGTGCTGCGGACTTCATATCAGGTGCTATGAGTATCTCAAAAGAATCATCCACATACCTTAAGTCAGAAGTCTGCTTCGGATACGAGTCAGGAAAACCTACCGTATGCGTCAGAATAGACTCTGAGATCTGAGGCAGCTCGTTGTAGTCTTTTGCTATTCTCTCATATTTGTCAAGGGCGATCGTCTTCACGCATGGGGTATGCGGAAGATTGATTCCAATCGTTTCAGTATCGGTCTTGATCACATTGCCGTCACTATCCGTTACCGGAATATCAGCTTCATACTCGAAAGTTTCCATAGGCACGGAGAACAGTACAACAGTATCCTGTCCGGACAATGTCTCGTAGCTTGCTTCATATTCCTTAGTCGAGACTTTCTCCGTCTCCCAGGTAAACTGATTCTGCACTTCAGTCTCCCATTCCACCTGTCCGACCTTGATGCCGAACACACTGATATCCTTCTCGTAACTTACATATGCTCCTATATGGAATGTATTGGCATATGACGAACCTGATCCTGATCCTTTAGTCGTCGAATAGGAAGTACAGTTAAGTTCTCCGGCACCATCGAATGCATCATTATCCAGATCCTGGAAATATGGCGGTGATGCCAATACAGCAAGAATCTTCGGATCGGAATATTTGTAATAGTGAACATTTTTATAACGCAGATAAGATGTATCATTATCAATATCCGGAAGTGCATAGGACATATTCTTATTATGATATGTCTTCACTTTCACAGTCTTCTCTTCCATATACGGGATAACTACATCGATCTGTTCACCGCGTGAATATCTTGTCCCCCTGTTAGTGCCTGCATTGTAGGATATGCCTTTATTCTTGTAATCATTCAGATGGATCATCTGTATTACGGGAACTTCAGTTCCGTCACCGTCAAAGTCCGCAGCCCTTACGTTACATTCAATATAATCCTTTCCCGACACGGAGAATGATTTGTCATATATTCCCGTCAGTACCAGATCGTTGTCCTGAAATGAGAAGATCATACTGTCCATATAGATCGCATCCGGTTGTCCGAAACCGTTAAATGCTCCCACTGCAAGATTGACCTTACCGCCGGTTATTGAATAGAATTCTCTATCATTTCTTCCGGTCATGACTTCATTCACGTACTGTCCCTGATCATTCTTCTCGAACAGGTTAAATGTCTTTGAAGCAGACAGAACAAAGCCTTCCCCGTTCCAGTCATAGATCATTATGTGACGTCTGAAGATATCATGATTAGATACTCCTGCGGCAACCAGCTCATTGTCACCATCTCCATCCACATCACCGATAGCAACATTAGCGTGAACGAGAATCTCATTCTTCTCGGCATTTTCAATACCTTCAAGCCTAAGGGTACTCTTATTCTTAAGCATATCTCCGGCACGTTCTCCCCAGTAGAATGTCACGTCGGCATTAGAATCGATATAATAATTGTTATTAGCGCATACAGTTGCAATATCATCCAGACCGTCCCTGTTAAAGTCACCGACAGAAACAGCCGCTGCATAATTTATGATCATTCCCTGTGATTCATACGGATTATCCGCATCCCTGTCCCTTGCAATCCTGGTACTGAACACTTCTTTCCAGTTAGCTGCATTCATCCAGCCGTCACCTTCCTGCTTCTGCAGCTTCAGGATATGAAGGTATACATCTTCACTTGTATCACTGGAATACATTTCGCCTGTATCCACCATGGTTCTTGTGGTATATGCTATCTCATCAATTCCGTCTCCGTCAAAATCTCCGGTCTTTAGTGAAGTCATATTGAGCCAGTTCCAATCATTTGTCACAGCTCCGTAACTGGTATACGTTGCTTCATAAGAATATATGGGCGCACCCTGTATGAATTTGTTCAGTTGTCTGTTCGGATCAGATGCATCCACTATATCAAGCATTGCAAGTCCATAGTCGCTCTCATCCTGCGCGTAAGGCCAGATACTTACGACCTGTTTTTTCTTTCCTTCATTATCTATTGAGAAATTACCCTCAACCGACAGTGTAGCCTCATAGCCATATCTGGTCCAGTTGGCAAAATAATCTTTATCCAGAATATAATAATCAAGATCTTTGGTGGTACTTACAGATCGTGTAAGGTCATTCAGTACACTTGCCTCTCCCTTTAACAATGCACTGTTCTTACCATACTGGTTATATCGTACATTCACATAGTGTTCGAACTCATCAGTCTCTCCGTCCCATCCTTCTACCGTGAACAGCTCACTTACGGTCTGCATCTGCACGACATTCTTACCGTAAGGATTGAGAGCATTCTGATCATAATCTTCAGGCTTGTCCTGACTGATACCCAGGGCATCAAGTGAAGTCATGTCATTTACATTGGTGGAATCAGCAGAACCGGATGCCGCTTCTATTGACACAGACTTTGCGATTCCCGTAAATGATGTCAGCACAAGGGCACAGGACAGTCCCATGCTTATCATCCGTCTTCTTATACCTGTTTGCCGCTTTACATGTTTTTCCTTCTTAATTGTTCTCATATTGGTCTCCTTTCGTCACCGGCATATGTATATATTAATTAAATTATTAGCATCCTTTTGCTATATAACACTTCTTACTTTACATTATTAAATGCTTTTTTTCATTTTCACCAAAGCCTTCGTAATCACCGAGATACGAATATTCCGAAAAAAGATTAACGATTGCAATCTTGAAACTTCTCATCCGCCCATATATCAAGTCCTTCAAAGAGGTCGCTTCTTCCGGCATATTTACATGAAAAGAAATAATTACACATACTCATGGTTATAGTCTTACCGAAACGACGAGGACGGGTGATCAAAGTAACAGCATCACCATTATTCCCACCAGTTCTTAATAAATGATGTCTTATCCACATAAAAGTAATCATTCTCTATAATACTTGCATAATCCTGTATTCCTATGGATATCTGTCTTGCCATCCCATGACCTCCGATTCACTGTCAGAAAACAATGCCTTCTTTCCTATTGTCATTATATACTAATATAATACTATTTACAAGAATTCATTGGAGGCTTCCATTCCTTATATATCACGGAGAGTTACTATGCACAGTTCCCCATGCCCTTATCACGTAAACGTTGTCATTATCCGCCGGCTCATATATATCCTCGATCCCTTCGGTTATATACTGCTTCCCATCGTCGGTATACAGTATCATATCGAATTCCCCGGAATGCTCACGCCACAATTTCACAGCCTTGTCATAACCCATAACATATACGGCTGTTGACAATCCATCGGCAAGTATGCCGGACCCGCTCACTATCGTTACCGAAGCAAGGCCGGCATGGGCCGGATATCCTGTTGCCGGATCGATTATGTGATGATATCTTGTTCCACCTTCCTCAAAATATCTCTCATAACCGCCCGAAGTAATTACCGCCTTATCCTCAACATTTATTATCCCAAGTTGTCCTTCGCCGTCGGGATGTTGTATACCTACTCTCCATGCATCACCGTCAGGTTTCTTGCCGAACGCCTGAACATTACCTCCGAGACTTACTATTCCTCCGGTCAGTCCGTATTCCCTGTATATCTCCATAATGCTGTCGGATGTATATCCCTTTGCGATCCCACCCATATCTATCTCCATGGCTTTGTCGATAAATGAAATCTCACCGGTAACTTTATCCGTTACCAGTTTTCCCATATCCATATGTCCAACAAGTTCTTCAAGTCTTCCCTCTTCCGGCACATGATATTCCTTCGTATCAAATCCCCATTCTTTCATTATGGGATATATAAGAGGATTAAATGCACCGTCTGTCATATCCCATATCTTTCGTGCATATTCTATAACATATTTCGACTCATCCGAAAGGACAGCCTGCTTCCTAACATTCAGCTTTCCGATCTCTCCGTCGGGATTACCGGCAGAAAACTTCGTATCCAGTTCTCTAATCTTCTCTTCGGCTCGATCTATAGCTTCCTCCGTCCTGTCGCCGTATGCCGTAAGTGTCATATAAGTATCCATCGCAAATATGTCTCTTTGGGCTGTTCCGTTATTTTCTGATTTACCATTATAATGTGAGGGCATGATCTCACAGGATGCCATGCCTGCTATCATAATTAATGAAATTAAAAATGCGAATATGCGTCTTAACATATGTTTCATTCCTCCATGCGCACCGAGCCAATCGATAATGATAAGCCTGTACCGATGCAGTATTCGATACTCCCTTGGTGTCTTCAGAATAATACAGGATAGGGAACAAAGTCAATTAGGGGAGACGGGGGCGGGGGTATGGTGTAACTTTTCGGCTTTTCAAAACTCGCTTCGCTCAAACAGTTGAAAAGCCTGCAAATCCACACCATACCCCCGCCCCCGGCCACAATCCGGACGTTGTCCGTGTGAGCTTTCCTGCCCCTGCGGATCTATTCCCTTCCACTGCCCGAGCAATTCCCCCTCTTGACCGTATTATACGAATTATGTTATTTTTTAGGCAGAAGCAAACATCCAAACACCCGATTGAAAGCAGGCAATTCTTGTATGAAAAAAAACGACCTGATCCTGATCATGATTATTGTAATACTTGCGTTGTCGATCATTGGAATAACAAAACTTCTGTCGCATGAAGGAAGTACAGTGATCGTCGCTGTTGATAATACCGTTCTGTATACACTTCCTCTTGATACAGACACTTCCGTTAGGATTCCATTAGAAAATGACGAATATAATGACGTTGTCATAAAAGACGGGACAGCTTACGTATCAGCCGCAAGCTGTCCCGACAAGATATGTGTGAATCACCCTGCAATCAGATATGCAGGCGAGATCATCGTGTGTCTTCCGCATAAGCTGACCGTAAAAATTCAGGATGAGTAACCGAGTCTTTACCGTCTGAATCCGGTTCATTGTCGCTTTTTTGCAGATGAACATTTGAGCGGTCAGCGAAGCTGACCAAATAATCAGTGAAAGAAGAATTATCTATGAATAAAAAAATAAGCATCTATGCGATCAGTATCGCACTTGCTTTTGTTTTCAGCTATATAGAATATCTCTTTCCGCTCAGTCTCGGCATCCCGGGGATCAAACCGGGCTTTGCCAACATTGTTATACTTATAGTTATATATAATAAAGAAAGAGTATACGATGTCTATGCAATCGCGCTGATCAGGATCATTCTTGTGGGTTTGACTTTCGGGAACCTGTATTCGTTAATGTATTCATTTGCAGGCACCATTCTTGCCACAACTATAATGTTGATATCTTACCGGATAAGGTTGTTTTCCGTTGTCGGAACAAGCATACTCGGCGGAGTATTCCATAACATCGGACAGCTTATAGCCGCGATCTTTCTGCTGTCAACAGATGGCTTCATATATTATCTCCCGATTCTTATTCTGGCCGGCACGGCAGCCGGACTTCTTACCGGACTAATCGCCTCGAGAGTTCTTGCCGCTGCCAGTTCCCACCAAAGCTAACATGTTACACTCCGCTTCCACTCCGGCACTTAAGCACCACCCAGACAACCTGACGGCAACCGACACTCACCTTCTACCTGTACAGCTTCCTGTATTCTCTCGGTGAATATCCTGTTATGTCGTGAAATGCTTTATTGAATGACGTTGTTGACTGAAAGCCCGCCCGGAACGCACATTCCGTTATCGAGAGACTCTCATCGGACAAAAGTCTTATAGCGTTCTTGACTCTGATATTGGACAGATACGCCGGGAATGTCATATGCATATACCGGTTGAATAATTTTGAAAAATAATATGTGCTTAAGCCCACATGATCAGCGGCATCCGCCTGAGTTATGTTATCCGCAGAATTATCGTGGATATAACTGCAGGCAGCATGGATATACATGTAGCCCTGTTCTTTTTTGTTATCTGATTCTTCGGACACTTTCCCTGATGCCAGAACATGATCGCCGATACGAAGAAGAATATCATATATGCACACTTTGCACTTCGTTTCGGCAAGAGGGTGTGAGGAATTGCGAATATTCTTAATGTCATTTATCCTCTCTGATATGAAAGAAGTAAGTTCCGGATCCTTCTTTGCCCGCAAATGATGCTGTTCATACAAAAAGCCTGTCATTGATACAATATCCGGATTATTGTCAATCATTTCTGAGGAAAACTGGGTGAATATAACGCCTCCCTGCGGAACATTTACGATCTCATGTATCTGTTGCGGCCAAACGAGCAGAACATCTCCGGCTTCAAGCCGGTATACAGTGTCATTGATACGAAAAGAACATCCACTTTTAAGCGCAACAGTAAATTCCGAAGCATTATGCCAGTGAGACGGGTATGTTTCGGGGGTTTCTACATCTGTTATGGACACGGCCGACAACGAATCAAAATTGATCGTTTCTTTAATATTGTTTCTCTTAGATTTTTTATTCATAATCCTATTATAACAAAAATCGGGCAAAATACAACAACTATCTTGTTTTAATATCGCGGTCGCAGTCTTATTATGTAACTCGTCGCAAGCACCAGACCCGTCACAGGGGAAATCCTTAACAGAGAATTAAATCCTTAACACAGGGATTTAATTCCGGTGCAAGGATTTAACCACGACAACGTGAATTAAGACAGGTGATCATATGAAAAGCAAACAGATAGATTTTACCAGGGGAAACCCGATCAAATTAGTACTCTCCTTTTACTGGCCACTCCTGCTTACAAGCATGCTGCAGCAGTTTTATAATTTTGCAGATACATGGATTGTAGGCAAGGGGCTTGGCGATAATGCTCTCGCCGCAGTCGGCAATATGGGCTCGTTATTTTTCCTGATCATAGGATTTTCATTCGGTCTTTCAAACGGATTCGGAGTTCTTGTAGCGCAAAGCTACGGCGCCAAAGATATGAACCGGTTGAAGCATCGTATCGCCGGAATAATCGAACTTGGTGCGGCACTTGCTATCGTATTGTCACTTGCGAGCATATTATTCCTTCCCCATGCATTAAGACTTCTTCAAACCGACGAACTTATTATAAATGATACGCTTAGTTACGGTTACATCATATTCGCGGGACTGCCTGTAAATATCTGCTATAACATAACAGGATCCATACTTCGATCACTCGGAGACAGCAAGACTCCGCTCAAAGCGATCATATTTTCTTCCTTATTGAACCTGACGCTTGACAGTTTATTTATATTCGTATTACGAACCGGTGTGGAAGGTGCAGCGATCGCTACCGTCTGCGCACAGGTTGTCTCATCAATGATATGTATCAGCAGATTAAGAAAGATTCCGTTCATAAAGCTTGAAAAGGAACATTTTCACAATGAACGAAGAATCTTTGCAGAACTGCTTCAGAACGGCCTTCCAATGGCGTTCATGAATTCGATAACGGCTGTCGGATGTATGGTTGTACAGTATTTTGTCAACAGTTTCGGCGTTGTATACACTGCCGCTTACGCAGCCTGCAGCAAATACCTCAATCTTTTCATGAATCCTGCTTCAACGGCGGGAAATGCCATGAGTGCCTACACAAGCCAGAACTACGGTGCCGGTAAGTACAGACGAATCAAAGACGGTCTGTATGTATGCCTCGGGATCTCGATCACTTCTTATCTGATACTCGGCTCGCTTATGGTATTCTTACCGGAACAGCTTGCGGGACTGCTGTTATCCGGAAAAGATCAGATAGATCTGGTATGTAAGTTCCTGCCTCTTTGCGGAATGATGAAAATATGTGTTGACTGCTTATTTGTAATACGAAGTGGCGTACAGGCCATGGGTAAGCCGTTACTTCCTACGGTATCGGGAGTTCTTGAGATGGTGCTCAGGATCATAACCATATCATTTCTTATCGGAAATGTCGGATTCTCCGCAACTGCATACGCTGAGATAAGCGCATGGGCCGGCGCTCTTCTGATCAATATATACGCATTTTACACGACGTTATCTCCGAAACTTGCCGAAGGCGGCACACAGCATGAATCAGGTCATATCTTAGGCAGACTCAGATTACAAAGATAAATATTCTTCTGACTGTTAAAATAATACCTTTATTTAACATATATTACATATATACAGAAAAATTACAGAAGGAATCATATGGATAATTTTACATTTTATTCACCAGATTCTTCAAAAGCTATTGCTGCCGGCACGATCCTCACAATTGCAGCCGCAGGAAGCGAAGGAAGCCCTGATTCCGTTATAACCAAAGAAGAAGGAATGTTCAAAAGAGGTGCGAGCGGTGACGCGATCCGCCCCAAATTCAGTATTCTGAACCCTGCGCTCACGGTGCCGGACTTGCTGTTACGATGCCGGCTGTATTCAGATATGTCTACAGGCATGATGTTATGAGATTTGCAAAACTCGCCGTTCGTGTATGGGGCTGCCAGATGGATTATGACAATCCGGAATCCACCGCACTTGCGGGCATCCGCGCACTTGAGAGGTTCCTTGAAGATATCGGAATGCCCGGTAATTTTGAAGAGCTCGGCGCTAAGAAGGAAGACATTCCTAAGCTTGTAGAAGTATTGTGCTACGGCAACGGAAGAACCGGCAGCATATCCGGTTTTGTAACAATTCATTGTCACCGGTTATAATGTAACAAAAAACGAGTAGGGTTAAATTCCACCCTACTCGTTTCTCACGTTATCTGCGATTGCAATATCGTATCCGCTCAACTCCCGGATCCCCTTATACTCGCTTGATAACCACTTTCTTATTAAGTCCTGAACCTGTCAACAGATTCTTGATCTTCTTGAATTTTGCTGCTCCTGCTTTGATCTTGATAACAGCATTTGAAGATAAACCTTTTAATGCATTGCGTTCGACTTTTTTCAGTCCGGTTGCTTTGATCAGTATCACATTGACTTTTTTGATATTCTTCTTTATCAATCCCGATTTAAGAACCGTTACCTTATAAGTCACTCCGTTTACTTTAATGCTCTTAGGTATCACTACAGTGATATTTTTCTTTTTACCTTTTTTGCTCTTATCTTCTTTGATCTCCACTTTGCTCAAGCATACGGAATTCTTACCTGACTTATCTGCCTGATAATATTCTTTAGTGGTATTTCCATTCTCTTTACTTTCGACCTGTACTTTCGATACCGTCTCTGCCTTTTTACCGTTACCGGAATCCTTAACGGTTATCTTTGCGGTTGTGCTCGTATAATCGCCTGATGATTTTTTCTGCTGCTCGGTAACTGTCTTATTTCCTGAGGTGTCGGTCTCAACTTTCTTAATTGTCTGATCACCGTTTTTCTTGATCACGGTTTCCTCATGTACAGATGAACCATCCGGTTTTACAATGTCAGAAGTTTTCTTTGATGAGCCGTCCGTCTTATCAACTACCGTCTCTGTTGTCTTAGAACCGTCTGATGCTGTTGTTTCGGTTTTTGTGATCGTAGATCCGTCCGTATCGGTCGTAACTGTCTTGACAGGAACACCAGCCTGTGGTGTCGGTGTAGGATTACCCACAGATGTATTACCGTTTGGCGTCGCTGTCGGACCTCCCACAGATGTATTACCATTCGGTGTTGCCGTAGGATCTCCTGCCGGTGTGTTTCCATTCGGTGTTGCCGTAGGATCTCCTGCCGGTGTGTTTCCGTTAGCTGTAGCTGTAGGTGCTGCCGTCGAATTGCCATTCGGCGTTGATGTCGGATTGGCAGTAGGCTTAGCCGTTGGTGTTGCTGTCGAATTTACATCCTTAAGGATCACATCACTATTCGGCACAATTAATTTCCAGGTACTTCCATTCGTTGATATTAAGCCTTTATCCGCCTGTAAATTAATATTATTTCCTTTTACGGTAAATGTTACCTCTTCTCCGGCTGCTGCGTATATTGCAGAATTATACATAACGCCGACAGTGCCTTTAAGAGTAAGCTCATTACCTTCGCAAGTGATCTTATAAGCACGTTTTCCGTTACTTGCACCTTCCCACGGACGCTGTGAGTCTACATCCTTTGAGCTTTTAACGTAATACGTATTGGTGATCGTCGGATCTACGATATATCCGATTCCGATCGGGAATGAGCTGTCGCTCATGTCAATACAATTCACAAGTTCCGCTTTTGCACCTTTGTCACTCCAGCCCCATATTGTACCAGCATGTTCGGCACTGTTTATGGTTCCCGAGAATACGCAGTTTCTGAATGTAGTTGCCAAACTTCCGTCATGACCAAGCATTCCTCCGCAATAAGAATCGAGAGTCGTAATGGATGCGCTTACTTCACAGTCTTCTATTAAGTTTGGTCCTTCCAAGACTCCGCCAATAAGTCCGGAACAGTGTCTTCCTCCGATCACGATTCCGGTTACTTTCAATGATTTTATAGTTACATTTGCTATCAGTGAAAATGGCGCAACGAATGCTTCAGCTTCCGAACCTGCCAGACTGACGTTCAATACATGACCGTTACCGTTGAATACGCCCCTAAATGAATATCCGCCTGCTCCGACAGTTGTAGTTACATTGATGTCATTTGTCAGTTCAAAATGCATTCCTGCCGTTGAATAACCTCTCTTGACATAGTTACTTAACAGATTCCAGTCATCCGTCGACTTGACCAGGTACGGATCATTCTCTGTTCCTGCGCCGTCAAGTGAAGCAATATTCACCTTATGCTCTACAGTTATCTTATGAGCCGTATCTTCATATCCGTTAGAATTGGTGGTATATATATCCCAGCTGTTGTCATTGACTTTGATATTGTAGTTCTTCGGTTCGGTTATTTCAAGATCACTGCCTATAACAATTCCGTCACAGGTTTTATCATATTTCAATGAAGCATGCGCGGAATAACCCGTACCGCCTTCTAATTCTGCTTTATCAAGTCCATTTTCAAAAACGATGTCATTAGCCCATAATCCATAGCTGCCGCCTATTGCTTTGAGAGATCCGGAAGCTACTGTAGCTCTGTAGAATGAATTGATCCCTCCGGTTCTGCCTCTAAAAGTAAAATTACCTTTAAACGTCAGCCCCTCCACTGAAAATGCACCGAAATCGGATTCTGTTTCCGACATGTGATAATCGCCTGCAATGACCAGATTCTTTTTGGTAAATATCTTGGCTGAATAATGATTTCCCTTTATGACCGGGTTATTCAAAGTGAGGGTATTGGTTGCTGGATCATATTTTGCCTTACCTCCGTCCCCGAGAATATCATTTTTATTCCTTTCGGTAACGAGAGTATCTCCGACCCATATCGGGTATTTCATCTCCAATGTTACTTCTGATACCAATACCGGAGTATTATTCTCAACATTCACGAAGGTATATCCTTTACCGGTATCGGCTGTACTCAGATTTTCGGGAGTAATTGCCTTCATATTATTACTGACAGTTATCACCGGCGCCAATACTATTCCGTATGAAGCCTCTCCGGAGAATTTGATCTGTTCGATATTTTCATTGATAACAAGAGACGATCCGGCTCTGAGAGCCCTGTCTTTGTTACTTGCGATCTCGGCCTTGCCGCCGTTGAATTCAGCTTTTCCGGCAGTATATACAGCAGTTTTATCACCGGTAACTTCACCAATTCCGGTATAACGGCTTTCAATTCTGACATCACCGTTATTCATTATGATATTACCGGTATTGGCTATGCCATACGCAGGAACACTTCCGTTATCTCCTCTACAGAATATATCAACATCTCCGTCGTTAAAATATATATCTCCGGTCGAGCGCAAACCGAATCTTCCGGCGGAATTGTTTGTTTCACCGCTATAATCACAATCAGCTGTCAGATAACCGTTATTCACTGTCAGGTTTTTGCTGACTACTATTCCGGCAGCACTGCTTGCATTATTATTATTCAGACACTTGGCTACGGTGTAACCGGAATTAACAGTCATATCACCGACTGATGCAATTCCTGCTAAACTTCCAACAAATGTAAAATCACCATCGATCGTCAGATCCTCAAATGACTTGATACCATACTCAAAGTTTTCCGCTTCGGAATCCTCCATATTATATGAACCCTTGATAGTAATGTCATTTAATGACATAATATTATAATAATGCTTTTCACCTTCTACTTCGATACAACATTTTCCTTCAATGTTCGGCTCGTTAAGTGTCAGAATATTATTGGCAGGATCATAGCTTGCTTTTCCATCACCGAATATATCTTTATAATTCTTGCTCGTAACCCGGGTGCCTCCGAGATATACATCGTAACTTTCTCCGGGAGCCTCATATTCGATATGCACATGATCTGTCAAGTTACCCGAACTGTCGACAATAACGTGATTACCAGTACTCGCATCCTTTGCCACCTTGTAATTATCCGGTGTTGTTATTACCTGATTTGAATCTAATTCCAGTTCTTTGTAGAACAGAGGATAATAATATTTGGTACCTGTACATTTAATATCCACAGATACTCCCTTATCTATGTAAATGTCACTGTCCAAAGCATATATTCCGATAGTCTTTGTCAAACTTTCCGTAGAATCAGGCGAACATGAGATCTTAAGGGAAGATCCTTTCACTTTTATTGTACTACCCGATTTTCCTGATGTGATTCCATATCCTCTCGCCTTTATATCAAAATCACCGTCAAGAGTCAGATTGCCCCCTGCATATATACCGCCATAGCTTGTAGCGGATTGCATATTATATTTTCCTTTAATAGTCAGATTATCAATTCCCGAATATATCTTGTAAAATCTGCTTGAATTACCAGGATTATAACTTCCGTTAAGTACCGGATCACTTAGTGTCAATGTATTGGTAGAAGGCTCATACATCGCCTTGCCGTCACCGAATACATCGTTACAATTAGACTCCGTTACACGTTTTTTTCCAAGCCACAGATCATAATCCGCGCCTTCTTTCTTGGCGATCGTAACTTTTTGTGCAACTGACAACTCATCATCCGGAACAATGACCGTCCTGAAATAAGGAGACATTATTGCATCCTCGGGTTCATATATCTTCATAACTTCTTTTCCCGAAGAATCTGTCATATCCATATAATCAGCTACGATAGCACCGCCTTCATTCCCTTCAATACAACGGGAATCAGCTACTACCTCTAATACATCGGGATATATTTTTATGGTCTGCGTCTCTCTTTGATCATCTTTGTTAAATCCGGAAAGAAATATACCGTACGATGGTGTATCGGATGAAGCACCTAATGCATTCACCATTCCACCGAGAATATTGACACTGCCGTTGGCCACTATACCCATTTCCATACCGGTGAAGTTGAATGTACCGTTAATATTCACCGAATAATCACTGTAAAGTCCATACTTTGCGGCCATCGGGTATGTCATAGTTCCGCTTATGGTTATATTCTCTTCTTGTACTATGAGGAAGGCTTCAGAGTCAGTTATTGACATATTGGTAATAAGCCCAAAGTAATTCGTCGCGACATTGGCGTAAAAATACAGCTCCCTCGTAGCGGGATCAAAAGATACAATACCTTTTAAGTGATTGTTCAATTCATCACTGGTAACCCTATAGCCGCCGACCCATATTTTCAAATCTATATTGGCTGCCTCTGCTTTTTTGGATACGGGAATCATACTGATCAACATTGTGAGTGTAAGCAGTATACCCATTAGTTTCTTAGTCAGTCGTTTTTTCATATTATGTTCTCTCCCTGCTTTTAATTATTTTGATGATTAAATTGTAACTGTTTGGCGCCCCAATGTTCATTGTTGTGATGCTTTGATGAACATTGGGGGCATAACAGTCCTATTTGATCTTCTGTGTCTTAACATAACCTGTTTTTTTGTTTTTGAGTTTCTTCCTGTATGCAGTCTTTGCTGCCGTAGGTACCTTGTATACCGCTTTCTTTGCGATATTCCTGTATGCATCTTTTCCAAACTTCGGAGGCTTGTTACCCTTGAATGTTATGGTGTCAAGCTTCTTACATCCATAGAATGCCTTAGCTCCGATTGTTTTCACGTTCTTACCTATTGTTACCTTGGTAAGTTCCGTCATGCCCTTGAAGGCGTTCTTTGCAATTCCCGTAACCTTATATACCTTGCCCGATACAGTAATGGTCGCAGGTATTACAAGTTTCTTTTCTTTGCTGTTAACTGCTCCTGTGACGATCGCCGTTGCTTTACCTTCGTTAAGCTTGTACTTAAGCTTCTTAACTGTAACCACTGCCGATTCTTCTTCTGCAGGTGATGCAGACGGGGATGCGTCAGGCTGTACAGCCGATGGCGACGGTGTCGGTACCTGCGAAGGAACTGCTGTCGGTACTGCCGAAGGATCAGCTGACGGGTTCGCTGATGGCTTAACCGTTGCAGTTGCTGTCGGTACTGCCGATGGATTCGCTGACGGGTTCGCTGATGGCTTAACCGTTGCAGTTGCTGTCGGTACTGCCGATGGATTCGCTGACGGGTTCGCTGATGGCTTAACCGTTGCAGTTGCTGTCGGTACTGCCGATGGATTCGCTGACGGATTCGCTGACGGATTAGCTGTTGCCGTTGCTGTCGGTGCTGCCGTCGGACTTGCCGTAGGCGCCGGCGTTGCCTTCGAGATCGGTCTTGTCTGCCTATGTTCCGGATTGCGCTTACATACTCTTTCTTCAATACCTTCTTCGTCAACTGTCGGAGTCTTGATAACTGTCCATTCTCCCCAGTCATGATCCGCATGAATAGTCTTCTTGACTCTGCTTATCTCAGTACCGCATTCTGTACAATATGTTACTTCATCATAATAACCGTCAGTATCACATGTTGCATCATGCAGATTCTCACTGGCCGGATCACCCGGTGTATGCGGTTTCTTTGCTACAACAGTGTCTTCGATATCGATCTCGGTAGCTGCCGTATTGTCTGTATATAACCTTCCGCAATCCTTACATTTCCAATATTCGATATTACCTGTGTCCTTACATGTTGAGTCATGAGCGACTTCCTTTTCAAGATCATGGACATGCGTTAACTTTGGAATAGTCCTTGTATCTACATGCGTCGGATCATTTTTACATACTCTTTCTTCCTCACCATCTTCTGTCTCAGTTGCTTCTTTGACTACTGTCCATTCTCCCCAGTCATGTCCGGAAGGTGTTATGGTCTTCTTCGACCTGCTGAGTTCCTTACCGCACACGCTGCAGTATATAACCTCGTCATAAGATCCTGCTTCTTTGCACTTTGCATGAATCTTATTCTCTTCTACAGCATTACCCGGCGTATGGGTTGTAAGAATGTCTATATCTTCAACAGTGAGCGTCTTGGTACCGAATAACTCATTCTCGAATACGGCTTTATAAGTTGTCTCGCCTTTTTCCTTACAGGTGGCAGCTTTTGTTACTTCACTTGTGGTATTCACTGTCTCGCTGTCAATATGTGACGGATCATTCTCACATATCCTGTAAGCAGTACATGTGGAATTATTATCTCCCCATGTATATCCGACAGCGCCGAATTTATGACCGCTTGGATTGATATCATCAACATCCACTGACTGTTCAGTGAATCCCTCTTTAGTGAATGTTGCCGTATAAGTTGTTGTACCATACTCAGTACATCCTGCCTGCTTTTTAACTACACTTGTGACTGTTCCTTCTTCCTTGGATGCCGTAGCCGTATCAGTCTCATCGCAATTAGCACATTCCCTTGTTCCGGTACATTCTGTATGATCAGCATTCCATACATATGTTGTCTCGCCCCATTCATGTCCGTGAGGTATAACCGTATCGGCAAGAGTTATCTCGTTCTGACCATCAGCATCAGAGAATAACAAACCACATTCGTCACATGTCCAGTATTCGATGTTACCGTCTTTGGTACAGGTTGCTTCAACTCTATCCTTCTTTGTGAGCTTTCCATGAGCACAGGAACTTCTTGTTATTGATACTTCTATACTTTCGGACTCATAGAAGCCCTTACCTTTATCGCTTCCGTTATATACTGCCGTAGCTGTTAACGCTGTACCAGGTGTAAGCTCTTTGTCTGCATCATCTTCAGCCCATGTCCAGTTATCGTCGAGTTCTACATCACTAACCTTCTTCTTACTGTATGACACATTCATGGTCTCTGAAGGTTTACCTGACGGTGCCTCTGCTTTATTGATCGTAAATGTTCCTTCAACGTAACTTACAGTATAATTGCCCTGAACTGCAACACCTGAAACCGTAATCTTATAAGTTCCGGGAACACTGCCCTCTTCACGATCAATGCTGTAAGTTATCTTGCTTTCCGGATCATCGTTCTTAAGTCCTTCGATATCAACTTCATATGTCGGATCATCTTCTCCATACTTCCTGCTCATATCCTTGGCTTTAACAGTTACCGGTGCTTTCACCACAAGTACATAAGCCACATCTGATTCAGCTTCCGTAGTTGTACTGTCAGATGTCTTGGTTGCGGTAACTTTGCAATAATAATATTCCCTTGTTCCCGCATTCTTACCTTCAGGAATAATGTAGCTTGCACTGTTCGCACCTTCAATTGCAACTGCATTAAGCTTATTCAGATTACCACATGTATACCACTGATATGCGTAAGTATATTCGCCCTCGGTTGCTTTATTGATCGTCACGTTAACCGTAAGTTTACTGTCGTCACCGGTGTATCCGTAAGTCAGTTCAATATCACCCGGCTGTCCGGCAAACTCAAGTTCAACCGGTATGAGCTCATATTCTGCCGACAATTCAACATCATATGAATCAGTATTCAGCTTATTGTCTGCAAATGAACCTGTACTTGCTTTGATCTCTGCCAGTCTGTAACCTTCCGCAGGTTCCGCATATTCAGGAACAACAGGTATAATACTGTTATCTGCGCCATAATATGTATCACCGTATTTTAATGCATTTGAATATATTGTAATACCACTTACGCTGTAAGTCTTTCCTGCACCGAAGTTCAGTCCCGTAATATTATCACCTGCGGTGATCTTATGTATACCGCTACCCTGTATGCCACCGAGATTCCTCGTATAATAACAGTTGGTTATAGTTCCGCTACCACGTGAGAATGTACTGCTTGATGTTTGGGATACTTCCGTAGTTCCCTCTTCTATATCTGCCGGTATGTACAAGCTGTCCTTTACCTCAAGAGTGTTATTATTGTATCCGACGATGCCTCCACATGATGTCGTTGCTTTTGTGGTAAGAAGTCTTCCGTTATATACACAACCGGTGATATATCCCTCTGTATCCTTTTGTTTGATTCCGATAATACCGCCGTTTGAGCCATCACCTGATATACTACTGATTATATCTACACTGCTTCGGCAATTGGTAATATATACAGTTCCGTGTACTTCACCGATGATACCTCCCGTGAACTTGGTATTGGAATCAATAACTCCGCTTACCGTGCATCTCTCAATCGTGGTCGTTCCATACTGTTTGCCGACAAGTGCACTGACCGGACATTTTTCGGTTCCGGTGCTTGCATGCTTAACTTTAATATCAGCCACAACACTAAGATCATAGATCTCTACATCTTCCTCCACATAACCGAATGGTGCGATTCCGTCAGTAGTACCATCATATGTGTAATTAAATGTAATGGTCTTACCGTTACCATCGAATATTCCGGCGAAATCATGCCCGCTTGTTCCCGCAATCTTCGATACCGTAATATTGTCATCAAGTCTTATATACTTTCCTTCAAAGCGATTCCATCTGTCATTATCCTGCAATGAATCACAGAAGAAGTTCCATCCTTCCGTACTGCTTATGATATAAGGCTTCTCTTTGCTTCCGTCCGGTTCATATGTATCACTGAATCCAAGCAGGGAAAGATTTATGAATTTCGCATAGAACTTCCTGTTTCCGGTCGATCTCGCAGGAATCTTTGTAACCTTATTACCGTTAAATGTTACATTCTCATACCAGCCATCGAACTGAGATCCGCTCTTAACAGGCTCTGACAGTGTTATGGCATCGGACTCTATTGTATAATTCTCATCATAAGTTCCTGTGAACTCACCGCCATTAAGTTCGTATTCTATACTGTAAGCGGTAGCCGTCCACTTTGCGACATATGACTTATCACCTGTTGAACCTGAAGCGATCTTAGTTACCGGATCACCTGTAGGTTTGCCATCTTCATCAGTCTCATACCAGCCATCGAATGCGTAACCGGTCTTATAAGGATTAGTGAGTATTATATCCTCCATCTCTGATGTATAACTTACAGGATTGCTTTCTCCCGTTCTGTAACTACCGTCTGCAAGATCATAAGTCACGTTATACTTTGTCAAATATGATACCGTAAGTTCAAGTCCCGCGCAGTTCCATGTGGTATCCGAGTGGAAATATAACCTCATGCTGTTACCTGTACCGGTCACGGTTCCTATATCTGCAGGCACGCCGTAATTCGGGTAGCTGCTCTTCTTATTCAGAAGTACTGCCGCGCCAGCATCTGTTCCATCATATACCGTCAGATAGTCCCCGTCAGTCGCACTTTGCGTTGCAACGGTTCCGGTAAGCCTTATGACACAGCCTTCAGGAGCGGTTATATCAAGATAACCGTCACAATTGTTGCTGTAGTTACCGTTATTCTGATCTGTCTTACTTCCTTCGTCACTTCCGGTCTGTCCGCCCTTGCCGCCATTATCATATATCCTGATATTGTTATACTTACTGTTAAGAGTTAATGTATTAATTCCGTTATCGTCCTTAGGAATACACATATACAATGTATCTCCATCAACCGACATTCCCTCCGGCAGATCGAGCGTATAATACATGCAATCTGCAAATACCACTCCCTTAGCGTATGTATTACCACCCGGCATACTATCAAAGGCCGTGTATGCCATGGCACCTCTCATACAATTCGATGAAGGAGTACCTATAGTATCCCTAGTGTAATACGTATCCGTCACTGTTCCGTAGTTTGATATGCGTCCTATCATAGCAACATGATCGGCTGTGTAGTTCATTCCAGCCTCTAAGCAGTGTTCTATAACCAGCTCACAACCTTCTTCACACCTGCCGCATATAACACCTGCGCTTACAGTTAAGCTTGTGTCTTTGAAGATCCTTCCCATGAATACGCAATTCTTTACAGTAGTGTGTGATTTCTTTGCATGCCCAAGGATTCCTCCGTAATTATTACGTATGCACGTTACAGTTGCGGTAACAACCACATCCTCTATGATATTGGCATTGGTGCATACATCGTCTTCATAATTCTTATTAACTGCGACTCCGACAACTGCTGCCGTATCATCGTCGCCTCTTACGGAACCTGCAAGAGTGAAGTTCTTAATTACCGCACCGTCAATATATCCGAACAATGCCTCTGTTTCGGTGCCTGATATTGATGCATTGATCTTCTTTCCATTACCGTCAAATGTACCTGAGAATGGATGCCCTTCACTTCCCACAGCTTCTGATACATCAATACCTTCATCACCGATCGAATCATCAAGCTTATAGTAGCGATCTGCTTTGTAGCCATTATTTACATTCTCTGCCACCTTACTCCAGTCATCTGAACTACTGATGATATAAGGATCAGTCTCAGTTCCTTTTCCTGACAGATAGCTAAGAACCCTGAACGTGATACTCTTTGATCCCGAGTAATCACCGGCACCGGTAATGGTGAGTGTGTAGTCACCTGCCGCGGTTATCTCTGTTAAGTTATTACTTTCGCTGTCGGTAACAACGAAGGTATAATCAGTTCCTTTTTCAAGTTCTCTGTCACCGCATCTTACGGTAAGATCGTCTGATACTGCAGACATAACATCGGATCCGGTTACATCATATGACTTATCACTGCTAAGATCTATCGTTGTTTCTTCAGCAATATCAATGTAATACTTATTGCCATATGCAAATTCACGGTATTCGCACATATGACCATTTGTTAACGGTTCCGTATATGCCGGTCTCGGCTTATTCATCGCAGCCTGACCACCCTGATCCAAAGTGCCTAATTGCATCGTATAATATGAATACTCATACGTGTTTTTGCCGTTGCGGTTGAATGTCGAGCCTCCGGTTGTACTCACTGTAAGCTCTGTCGGAGCGAATATACAGTTAGTATACTTGATCTGCCCATTGGTATATCCGACGAATCCACCGTTACAGGTTGCATTCTCACCAAGAAGCTTACCTGTAAATGCGCAGTTATTGAATGTAAGCACACAGTCGGCACTTGATATTACGGCTACAAAACCACCATTTGTAGCATCTGAACGCGACGCGAATGTATTTTCAATTGTCACAGCACATGTACAGTTCGTAATGCTTGATGTTCCTGCGCACTGAGCCGCTATTCCCGCTGCAAACTTGTAACCGGATGTTATTGATCCTTCCACTGTAAGATTCTTGATCGTGGCATCTACAATAAATGCAAATGGTGCTGCATTCTCTCCGATTGCTTCGTAATTGAATGTCAGCTTATAACATCCTCCCCCTTCTTTTGCGCCGTCAAGTGTTCCCTTGAACGGTCTTGCGTAAGTTGAGTTACTGTTATATATTCCGACCATATCGGTTACAGTTATATCACTTGTCAGCTTGTAGTATTTGTCAACCTCAACTCTGTTCATAATTCCTTCTGCGAACATATCCCAGTCATCATTGGAGCTAATGAGATAAGGCGATGCTTCGGTTCCTGCTCCCGCAAGCCACCTCACAACTGAAAAGTCTGCACTCTTCGTACCGGCGCATGTGCCTTTACCTGTAACAATTACGCGGTAATCTCCCAGATCTGTAACACCCGTTACAGGTTCATACTCACCTTCCGTATTCTTCTTTGCGTAACTTACGGTATAATCGGTACCTCCAGTCAGCTCAGTATTATTGTATGTTACAACCGGATCAACCGCTACTTCCGATTCCCCGTCTCCGTAATATACACTGTCAACTTTTACTTCAACACCCGTAACATAATAAGAATACGTATCAGCCCAAGTGCACTTCTTACATAATTCATCCTGCGGTTCCGTATATACCTTAGTGCCGGCAGCCGCAATATAGCCGCTACCAGTCAATCCCGGAGAAGCTGTATCGATATAATAAGCTCCTTTTATGTCGCATGTCATTATAGCATTAGCACTCCTTACTGCTATCGGATGGAATCCACTGCGCGCAGTGCCTGTATATGAACCTGCAAACAGACTGTTGTATATTTTAAGAGTGCTTCCGTCACTCCATCCAAGCATTCCGCCTGCTTGATTGGCTGCATTAGACATCTCTCCGGCGAATACGGAATCTTTGATCGTGAGCGCAGCCTTCACTCCGTGTCCGACTATTCCTCCCATATGCCTGTTGCCGGAAGTAGTTCCGACTCTAACTTTCGTCTTGATGATACATGAGTCAATAGTATTCAACCCGCTGTAAGTGAATCCCACAAGTCCTGCGGCATGAGTCATACCTGTAACGGTACCGGCTACGGTAAGATTCTTTATGGTAGCATCGCTTACATAACGGAACGGGGCGGTACCCTGATTACTCATATCGATAATATTCACATTAATAGTCTTTCCATTGCCGTCAAATGTTCCGCTAAACGGATGTTCCGATGTTCCTACAGTTACGGTTATCGGACTGTCTGTATTATCAAAATCATCAGCGAGTTTATAATATTCATTGTTAATTTCTGAATTAACTTTTTCCCCAAATATTCTCCAGTCATCCGAAGAAGCGATAATATACGGTGACTCTTCGGTACCGGCTCCTGTAAGTCCCGGATTTATTCGGAAATCATAAGCGGCTGTTCCCGCATAATTATCCTTACCGGTAATCACGCATCTGTAATCTCCTACTTCTTTTACACTTGTTGTCTCTGCATATTCACCGGTTTCGGCATCACGCATAGCGTACTTATATGTATAATCGGTATCTGCAGTAAGTGCTTGACCATTGCTCTTAACAACCGGCGTGATCATAATGTCCGAACCGGTATATGTATATGCGTTATTAATGCCGCTTATTATATCATAATCCACTACCTGGATATAATAATCTTTGCCATCAGCAAGTATATGCTTCTTACAAAAGTCTGTTAATGGAGCCCTACTGACACTTATTGCTTCTGCCGGCGCCTGGCCAAGGGATGTAGTATAATATACTCTTGTGAATGTATTATTCTTCGCATTTCTGTTAAATGTAGCGCTCTGTGTAGTACTCATTGTAACTTCTGAAGGTGCTACAAGACAGTCGGTATAACTTACGGTTCCTGCATTCCATCCTACATATCCGCCAAAGCAGGCTGCCATCTCACCTAACAGCTTACCGGTGAATGCACAGTCTTTGAATGTAAGAGTGGCATTTGACTGGTTAACAGCAACCAGACCTCCGTGTGTTCCATCCTGTTCTGTACCTGCAAATGTACTTGATATGGTGGCATTACTTATGCACTTCTCAATAGTTGTTGTGCCGTAAACATATGCTGCAATACCGGATGCGTACTTGTAACCCGTACTTATGGTACCGGCTGTCGTAAGGTTCTTAATAGTAGCATTCTCGATGTATCTGAACGGTGCGGTTTCAGCTTCTTCGGCTGTGTAATTGAATGTCAGTGTATGATCTGCACCGTCAAATGTTCCCTTGAATCTGTTATCCGCCGTTCCTGCCATATATGTCTTGTCATCAGCGTCGATCGTGATATCATCAGTCAGCTTATAATACTTGTTGTTACCGACTCCGATGGCAAGCCTGTTCGTGAATATATGCCAGTCATCAGCACTGTTGATAATATACGGATCGCCTGCTTTTCCTGCTCCGCTAAGCTTGTCAACAACATGGAACGGTATTGTAAACTTACCGCTGTAATTACCTTTACCGGTAACAGTCAGTGAATATTCTCCAACCTCTTTAACCTCTTCCGGTTCAACAGAGTATGTATAATCGGTACCCTCAATAAGCGCCGTATCATAATAACTCATATCCGGTTCGATAGTTAATTCAGACCCGGTATAATCGTATGAGCTGTTAATACCGGTAACTACGTCCTTTGCGATGTCGGCATAATATCTGTTACCGTCTGCTGCTGTCACCCTGGTACACAGATCCTCCATCGGTTCTACGGAAACTGACGATCCCTGCACAGTACCGAACGGAACCGTGTAATACGCACGTGTAAATGTATTGCGATTGTTACGATTGAATGTCGCGCTGTTTTTCGTATTCATTGTGATCTCAGAAGGAGCGAACAGACAGTCTGTATAATTAACACTGCCCGATGCATAACCAACGAATCCGGAACTGCTTGTCGCATTGGCTCCGAGAAGCTTACCTGTAAATGCACAGTTATAGAATGATATCTGGCCTCCCGACTCATTAACCGCGATGAAACCGGCATGTGTTCCGTCTGTCTCAGATGTATATGTACTTTCAATGGTAACATCACTTACACAATTCCTTATGTTCGTATTACCGGAAGAATGTGCGGCTATACCTCCCGCATATTTCTTATTCGTCACTATACTGCCCGCAAACTCAATATTGCTTATAACAGCACCATTCAGATATCCGAACGGCGCAGCCTGCTCTGCCTCGGTAGTATAATTGAATGTAAGCTTATAACAGCCTCCGTTATCCTTCTCGCCGTCAAGATGTCCCTTGAACGGTCTTGCTTCGTTTGCATCGCTCTTATGTATACCTGCCATCTTCGTAACGATAATATCCGATGTAAGCTTATAATAACTGTCAATATGTATACCGTTATCGATATGTGTCGCGAACATATCCCAATCGTCCGCGGATCCGATAAGATAAGGCGAGCTTGCCGTACCATCACCCTTAAGTCCGCTCTTAACCGTAAAGAGTGCACTCTTCGTACCGACATAATCTCCCTTACCGGTAACAGTTACACGATAATCTCCGACACTTGTTATATTGATTTCGTCTATATCTTCATACTCTTCGGTATCAACATTCTTCTTAGCTATACTTATTGTATAGTCTGTATCCTTAACAAGTGTGGTGCCATTGTAGGTTACATCCGGTTCAACCGTTACCGGTGTCTCACCATCATAATAATAATCTTCAACATCTATCACAGGGTCGGACCTGTCGTAGTATGTATATGAATCGGTGGTTTCGTTCGCCCATGTGAATGCCCATGTATACTTCCTGCAATAATCCTGAGGCTCTGCATAAGCCTTAGGTACATCGCCGGATACACCGCCTGCAGAATATATCCTGTCAGGAGATCCTTTTCTGTCATTAACACATAAAGTATCTGTTACAGTCGCAGCAGTCTGTGTCAGTCCGATAGGATGCATTGAACCTATCATGGTTTCAAAATCTCCTGCTTCAAGACAATGCTTAATAATTATCCTTGCATCAGATTCACACCATCCGCACATTCCTCCGATATTAGTGCGATTGGTGGTAATTCCTTCTATCTTACCTGCGAATACACAGTCTTCAATAGTGATACCTGCTGAAGTACCATGTCCGATAATTCCTCCGGCGTAGTTACTGTCAGGCTGAATTGTTGCGGTGACTACGCAATTCTTTATCAGGTTATTGTCTCCGTAGACAAAGCCTGCAAGACCTGCTGTATGATAACCTTTTGACCTTATCGTTCCGGTAACCTTAAGGTTCTTTATAACGGCATTCTTAATATAACTGAATGGCGCAACGCCACCTATCAGACCGACATTATAGCTTGCATTAATGATATGTCCTGCTCCGTCAAATATTCCTCCAAAACTATTATTTTCATCCGAACCGACATACTGACTGACCGTAATATCATTATTAAGCTTAATGTACTTACCGTCAAAGGTGTCGCCTTTATTTACGAGAGACGCAAACCTGTCCCAGGCATCCCCCGAATCTATGATATAAGGCGAACTATATGTACCTTCACCTGTAAGAGCTGACGCCACGGTGAATGTAAAACTCATGGAACCGTAATATGTTCCTTTACCGGTAATCTTCAGTGTATACTCTCCGGTCTCGGTAATACTGCCATCAACTGTCTGACCATTACTGTCATATACAGCATAAGTATAATCACCGCTCTCACCGGCGCTCAGTGTATCTTCACCGCAGGTTAATACCGGAGTGATGGATATTTCTTCGTTGTTGTAATGCACTACCTTATCAACGCCTTCGATATTAATATCATCAACAACACTGACATAATAATCCCTTCCACCGGCAAAAGTAACCTTCTTACATAACGCATCTGCAGGTACAGCTTTATATGCAACGGTACCCTGTTCCTTACCGAATGTTCTTGTGTAATATGATCTCTCATATGTGCTTGTTCCGTCACTGGCATCCCTGATGAAAGTAGCAGCAAGGACAGTATTGTTGCTGCTTAAAGTAGGCATGGTTATCTCTTTCGGTGCAAAGAGACAGTCGATAACATTCACCGTACCACTGTTATTACCAAGATAACCGCCACAGAATGAGGCATTCTCTCCCAACAGCTTACCGTCGAAGACGCAATTCCTGAAGGTCAGTGTGTGACCACCGGTACCCATAACGCCAACGAATCCGGCATAATCAACATTGGTTGCGCGATTAGACGGGAAATTACCGGTTATAGTAACACTGCTGACGCAATTCTCTATAACTGTATTGCCATAGGTACGACCTGCAATACCTCCACAATCATCTTGGTTAGAAGTTATGGAACCTTCTATAGTAAGATTCTTTATAACGGCACCCTCGATAACTCTGAAGAGCCCTGTATAGTCTTCGGTAGTATTGTAATCAACCGTCACCTTGTGACCGTTTCCGTCAAATGTTCCCTTAAAGCGGTTATTGGCATCACCCACCATAAGTGTGGTATTAATGTCACCATCAAGCCTGATATATTCGCCGATATAGGAATATCCGGAATTGACCTTGTTCGCAAATGTTATATAATCACTGTTACCCTTAATAATATACGGATCATCTTCGGTTCCTTCACCGGCAAGATCTCCAGGCACGTTGATTATCATATTGTATTCACCGCAACATCCCGTACCTTCCTTAGGAATAACGGTAAATGTATGATCGCATGCTTCCGTTAAGGTTATTGTGTCAGTATCAATCTCATTGCCGTCAAGCTTAACCGTGTAATCCGTACCTCTTACAGCCGGATTGTTATCAAATGATACGCTGTATCTGATATTCTTTGCATCATTTACACTGTTATAAAAATCACTGACACCTGATATAACAACATTTACAGGAATATAATAATCCACTCCGTGTAATGTGTTCTTCCTGAAGATACCTTCATCGGAAGTATCGGCATAAGCTCTGATACCCTGGACTTCTCCAAACTGTGTCAGATAATATGTACCGTTAAAATCATTGTGTCCGTTTCTGTTGAACGTGGCACTGCCGTCTGCATCAATTGTGATCACGTCCGGAGCGAACAGACATTTGATATAAGTAATATCGTTACCGCTGTTCCAGCCAACGAATCCTCCGCAATTTTTCGTTAGTTCACCAAGCAACCTTCCACCGAATACACATCTTCTGAATGTCAGATTGCATCCGCTCTCAGCCACACCGATGAATCCTCCGTGTGTACCGTCCTGCAGTGCATTACCTGTCATGGTGCTTATTATGATTACATTACTTACACAATCTTCAATAGTCGTATCGCCGTAACTATGAGCCGCAATTCCTCCCGCATACTTATAACCCGTAGTGATCTCTCCGGCTACGGTAATATTCTTGATCACTGCGCCATTAATGTATCCGAAAGGAGCCGCATCATTTGCTTTAATACCCGAACAGCTTACTCTAAGCTTGTAATTACCGCCGCCTTCCTTTGTTCCGTCAAATGTTCCGGCGAATTTATGATCTGAAGTACCTGCCATATCACCGGCACTGACAATCCCTACATTAATATCTGATGTTAACTTATAATATGCGTCATTGCCATTGCCTGCATTGATATTCTTAACAAATGTCGTCCAATTGCCGGCACTGTTAATAATATACGGAGCTTCTTCGGTACCCGAACCAGCAAGCAGTACTTCGAAGGTTGTTGTTATATGTCCGCCGTAATTACCTTTACCTGTTGCTATGAGAGTATAAGTTCCGGTATCTGCTACTGTCGCTACAGGCACATCTTCACCGGCGTTATTCTTCTCAGTGTAGCTTATGTCGTAATTCGACGGATCCAGAGTTGATCCGTTATACGTAACGACCGGAGTAATTGTAATACCTTCAGCATTGTATATATATGTCTCTTCTGCTGTCACACTTGCTGTTCCCGGTATGTAATAGTCGTTACCGTCGGCAAGCGTTACTTTATTACCTAATCCCTGCATGGAATCAGGATCGGCATACACTCTTGTTCCCTGTGTGGATGAGCCTAACGCTGCCGCATAATAGCAATCAGTGATCGTCACACTGTCACCATTAGCATCATAGTAGAAGTTCCCGCTGTCACTTGTAAAACTGCCTTCATCCGGTGCGAACAGACAACGGGTAAAGCCTGATTCTTCGTTTACTATTTTACAGAAACCACCGTTATACTTAAGTGCTTCTATCTTACCGGTGTACGCACAATCCTCGAATACCACTTTGCTTCCATCTACCGCAAAACCTGCGCATTCTTTACTTCCGCATATGTTGGTGTCTACAATAACATTCTTCACATGAGTAACACTGTCTATATTATTACCTATAAGACCTGCAAGTCTTTGTCGTGTAGGAAGGGATATGTCACCGGCAACCTTGAGGTCACTGATCGTTGCTCCGGCTGTGAAATAGAATGGCGCAGTATACTCATTTCTGAAATTATTACCGCAATTGACTGTAAGTGTATGAACCTCATCACCATCCTTACCTGAGAAGTATCCGGCAAATGGCTTCGACGAGGTACCTGCCACATCGTTATTAGAATCGGCAGTTACTGTTATATCTGCCTTTAACTTATAATGCTTGTTCTCCGATCCATTCTGATTAACAATAGATGTGAATAAATACCAGTCAGCTGAATTCGTAATTATGTATGGATTGGATGCAGAACCGGCATTTGAATTCGTTCCATCTTCTGTATCAAGAGTGTCCTTATTGTACACAACTACATTCCGGCTTACAGTTCCTATATAGTCGCCATGTCCGGTGAATGTAACAGTGTAGACACCTGCTCCGGTAATACGCTCTACAACTGTTCCTTCACTGTTCTTGATCTCATAGGAGTAATCGTTATCATCCTCCCCGGCTGCCACTGTCAGCACATCACCATCATATGAAACAACCGGATTAATACTTATAACACTGCCTGCATTTGGGTAACTTTCTCTAATTCCACTTATATTAACAGTTCCTTTGCTATAATAATCATTACCGTCATCGAGAGTGATCTTCTTATATATATTTTGTGAAGAGTCATCAGGGAGTGAGGTATATATTGCAGTACCCTGTTCATCACCAAAGGCTGTTGTATAATACGTTCTCGTGAAGCTGCCTTCTTCACCGCCGTTGAATGTAGAACTTCCTTCCGTACTCATTGTGAGCTCAGTCGGCGCAAAGAGACAATCCGTATACGTAACGGAGCCTTCTGAACCCTGATTATTTCCTACAAAACCTGCACTGTGGGATGCATTTTCACCTGTTAACTTTCCACCGAATCTACATCCGTTGAATGTGATAGTAGATCCTGCCGTGTTATTTCCAACAAAACCTGCATTATATTGTGTGGGTGACTCTGTACCTGCAATAGTTACATTATTTGTACATTTCTCTATTGTAGAATCACCATAATTATATTTTGCAATAGCAGCCGTATAATCATTTTCTGCCTGTACGTTTCCTTCTACCTTAAGGTTCTTGATGGTTGCACCGTTAATATAACCAAACAATGAGTTAACGGTATTATTCGTATTGGGATTATCGAAAGTAATCGAATGTTTATCGTAATGGTCTTGCCACAATTCATATTCACCATCAATAGTGCCTGCGAACTTGTACTCGCTTGTTCCGGCCATACCACTTTTAGCTACCGTGTCGTCAATAACGATATTATAAGTTATCTTGTACACAGAATTAAGGCCCTTACCGGCGTTGATCAATGATACAAATTTGCTCCAATCTTCACCTTGTTCTATTATATATGGATTATCTTCCGAACCGGCCTCTTCAGTCGTTTTGTCCAAGGTGCAAAGGCCATCCACTACCGTAAAGTCTTTCGTTATAGTACCTGCATATTTATTGGCACCTGTCATCTTAACCGTATACTCTCCCGCTCGGTCAATACCGGCCTGTGGAGGCAAACCCAAATCTGTTGCTGAAGATTTATCAACAATCCTGCAGATATAGTCTTTATCGTTTGAATAGGACAGCTTTACACCGCCAATCTTAAGTACCGGAGATACAATTAAATGCGTACGCCGATCAAAATTATATGTATAAGAACTTTTAACATTTTCTACAGTTATATCGTTCGGATCTATCTTGATAAAATAATTATTTTCGTCAGCAAGTTTCTTAACTTCATTGAAACCATCCGGTAATTCCCTGTAAACCTTTGTACACTGATCCCCATTAATCAGACATATATTATGAATCTCACTACTATTTATAACATCCGTGTAATATGTATCGGTGAATTTACCTGTAAAAGCATTATTGATACTACGGTGGAATGCCCGACTGTTATTGCTTTTCATTGTGATCTGTGCCGGTGCAAAGAGACAGTCCTTATAATGTATCGCATTATTAGCCTGTCTGGAACTGTACCCCACAAAACCACCAAAACCACACACATTTATACCAAGCAACTTACCCGTAAAAGCACAATTATCGAATACGATCTTACCATCGTTAATCGCAACAAATCCGCCATGATTGCTGTTGTTGCTTTCTGAATACTCTGTAAGTGTACTTCTGATAATGATATTGTTGATGCAGTTGGTTATATTAGTATTATCACCGCTTGCGTGTGCTGCAATACCTGCAGCATTATGATAACCTGTAGTTATCTCACCATCTATATCAATATTCTTTATCGTAGCATTTTCAATATATCCGAACAAAGCTGCATCGTCTGCGCCTGCAGTATAATTGAATGTGATCTTATGTCTTTTGGTCTCTTCATCTTCAACATAAGAGCCATCAAGCGTGCCTGCGAACTTATTATCACTTGTTCCGACCATTCCGGCAACATTACCGTCAACCGTAATGTCGGCGGTAAGCTTGTACGCCTTATCCTTACCGAATCCGGCATTAATATTCCTTACAAATATCGCCCAGTCATCAGCGCTGTTAATGATATACGGATGGTCTTGCGAACCGTCATTGGTATCATCACCACCGTTAAGAGCACGAACAACATATACTTTTTTAGTGTATGTACCGGCATAATCACCACGACCGGTAACAGTAAGTGTGTAACCACCTTCATCAGTAATACTGTCGAGCGATTCCGGATTCTCGCTCGTATCGGAATCACTTGTCAATGTGTACGTATAATCACCCGATTCACCGGCTGTAAGCGTGACACCGTCGAATGTAACTTCCGGTGTTATGTCATGCGGATTACCTGTATAAGCGTAATGAGATTCTACTCCTGTAGTAATCTCTGCGTCCTTGAGATAATATGATGTACCGTTTTTGAATGTAAGCTTCTTACAGAATTCACTCTGTGCTTCGGAATAAACCTTCCTGCCGGCAGCCGCAATATATGAATTATTGGTGAGGGTTGGTGTGATACTGCTTACATAATAAGCTCCACTTGCATCACCCGACATTATATTATTTGCATTTTTTACCGCGATCGGATGGAATCCGTTAGTCTCAGAGCCCGTAAAGCTTCCCACGAAAAGACTGTTTGCTACATTAAGCGTACATCCATCACTCCAGCCAAGGAGTCCTCCCGCGTAGTGTGAACTGTTATTCATGCTTCCGGTGAACACACTGTCTTTGATAGTTATCTTTGACATCTTTCCATGGCCTACTATTCCACCCATGTGTCTGTTACCGTTATTAGCTGCCACAACCTCGACAGCAGTATTGATAATACATGAATCTATTGTACCGGAGCCACTTTTTACAAATCCCACAAGAGCTGCAGTATGAATAGTGCCGTTAACAGTTCCTTCTTCTGTAAGATTCTTTATCACCGCGTCACTAACATAACGGAACAATGCAGTACCCGGATTATCCGAATCATTTATCGCTACATGCAGTGTCTTATTGTTACCGTCAAATGTTCCACAGAATGGATGTGCATCAGAACCGACAGGCGTGGTTATCGCACTGCCATCAGCCGAATTATCAAAATTATCGGCAAGCTTATATACCTTATCTGTAATACCGTTATTCACATATGAATTGAAAACTGTCCAATCGTCTGCATTCTTGATGAGATATGGATTCTCTGCAGTTCCTGCACCTTCAAGTACTTCACAATCGAATACAGTAAGAGTTGCTGTGAGCGTTCCGGAATAATCATTCTTACCTGAGAACGTGATCGTGTAATCTCCGGCAGTTGTAATATTGTCTTTTGCAACTGTATTATTCTCACTGTCTTTGATAACATACGTATAATCCTTATCCTCACCTTCTTCAAGGGTTGTATCGCCGTCTTTTACAACAGGCGATATCCCCGTGACAGCATGGGTTCCATCGCATGGATATGATGTATTCTCAATTGTGATATTATTTTTTACGTAATACTTGTTGTCTTCACCGCCATATATGTTACCGGGAACAAGATTCTTCTTAGTATATATTCCAACGGCACTTTGCGGCAGAGCTTCCGATGCTCTGTAGACCTTACTCGCTCCTTCGAACACCTTATTATATATATCAGCATCCTGGTCACCTTCTACTGATTTTGCATCACTCACATAATAACAATCAGTTACAATTATATTATCCTGCTGCAGACTTATGGGGTGCATGGAACTAACATTCTCGTAAGTACCACTCTCAAGACAATTTTTGATCAAAATACCGTCTTCAAACGAGATGTTATCTTCCGAATTCCCTGCAATTCCCGCAACATGATCAATATTCGCCTCATGTCCGGTAATCTTACCCGCAAATACACAATTCTTCACTTTAATCGAGCTGTTTGATTCAGATGCACAGTCAACGA
This sequence comes from Lachnospiraceae bacterium V9D3004, assembly GCA_000621985.1. GTDB lineage: Bacteria > Bacillota > Clostridia > Lachnospirales > Lachnospiraceae > V9D3004. The sequence goes on along the minus strand of JHWW01000008.1, from coordinate 28,604 downwards.
TTCCGGCTGCATAACCTCCGTTACTTTTTATAGTTGTATCACTGTCAACCGTACAATTCTCTATAACGTTATCATTACCTCTAAATGCTGCCACAATACCGGCAACATGAGTTCCGCTTGTTTCAATAGTACCCGATACCTTCAGGTTGCTGATCTTCGCACCGTCAATACCTCCGAACGGAGCTATATGATCATCTTGCTTGTCAATAGCTACAGTGAGCTTTTTACCGCCACCATCTAATATCCCTTTGAAATAATGATCGCTCTCTTCTCCGACCATATATGTCACGGGCGAATCTTCGCTTCCGATATCGCTTATCAGCTTAATGTACTTGCCTTCATACTCTATTCCGCTATTAACATTACTGGCAAATGCACCCCAGTCACCTATATCTTCGATCAGGATGGGATCATCAGCCGAATCGCCACTTCCCGTAAGCGATCCATCTGATGCTTTGGCCACCTTCGTATAAGGCTGCGTCGGCAGCAGGCCTATAATAAGTACCAGAGCCATCATGAACGCAAGTGATCTTTTGATGCTGTGTTTAGGTTTCTTCATAATACTCTCCCCCATTTATGTGATTGCAAGCGTTGTAATACAAGCTGCATAATACAAGTATGGTCAGTCTATCAGAACATACATAGTTAATTATATAACCTCTTTATTTTTTTGTATAGTAACCCTAGGGCTACTTTTTTGATATTCGAATGTTTTCGAGGCCCTAACATGCAATATATAATAAGAACTGCATCGCAATTTCCTCGTAAAAAAAATACCATAATAATCTACCTTTAGCAGATCATTATGGCACAATTTTTTAAGCTATTGCAAGATACTGATACGCGGAGAAGCATAATATTATCCTTATATGGCAAGAGAGATTTGCAACTATTCAGCGCATTACTTCGCATGCGTTTCACGCATGCTCATACGGGCGGTCCGAGACGCTTCGCGTCTTGTCCGCCCCACGAAATCGTAATATTTTATCCTATATATCCTACAACCGCATCTCCCATCTCCTTACAACCGACCTTCGTGCAGCCATCCTGCATTATGTCGCCTGTGCGAAGTCCGGCATCAAGAGCCTTGGTAACTGCTGCCTCAATATCATCTGCTTCTTTTGCCATATCAAAGCTGTAACGAAGCATCATTGCAGCAGAGAGGATCGTTCCGATCGGATTGGCGAGATTCTGACCTGCTATGTCAGGCGCCGAACCATGGATCGGCTCATACAGACCACAGCTTGTCTCACCGAGACTTGAAGACGGGATCATGCCGATCGAACCCGTGATCATACTTGCCTCATCAGACAGAATATCACCAAAGAGATTCTCTGTAACGATAACGTCAAACTGAGACGGATCCTTTACGATCTGCATTGCTGCATTGTCAACGAGCATATCGCTGTATTCAACTTCAGGATATTCCTCACTGAGCCTGTGCATAACCTTTCTCCAGAGGCGGCTTGTATCAAGTACATTTGCCTTGTCAATGCTTGTAAGTTTTTTCCTACGCTTCATTGCCGTTTCGAATCCTATGCGTCCGATACGCTCTATCTCATGTTCCGAATACTCCATGATATCGGTTGCAACAGCCTCACCGTTCTTTTCCTCTGTAGTATGACTTCCAAAATATACACCGCCGATAAGCTCTCTCACAACGATGAAATCGATTCCGTTATCCACTATAGATGGCTTAAGCGGACTTGCATCTGCAAGCTGTTTCCAAAGTTTGGCCGGTCTGTTATTGGAATAAAGCTTCATTCCGCCACGAAGTGAGAGAAGTCCCTTCTCAGGTCTCTTATCTCCCGGAACGCCATCCCATTTTGGTCCGCCTACAGCACCGAGAAGCACACTGTCAGAAGCAAGACATTTATCCAACATCTCTTTTGGAAGTGGCTCACCCCATTTATCAATGGCACAACCACCCATATCAACATCTGTATATATGAACTCATGTCCATACTTCTCAGCTACGGCATCAAGTACCTTGAGTGCCTCGTTCACAATCTCCGGACCAATTCCGTCACCACGAATAACTGCTATGTTCTTTTTCATATCTTAAATCCTTTCTTTCATAGTATACTAATAGTTAAAAAGCTTGACAAATGATTAAAATGATAATACTATTAGAGAAAGAGCAATCGCCCACAAGGTGGGTTAGCTCCCTTAGGTAAGTTGGGATCAACCTATCCAAGACTCGCTAAAGTTACAAGGATAGGTTGATTTTTATTTTCGCTTATATATCTTATCAATATATCCTGAAGACTAAACATCATATGCATCACCTCCCCTCGTGGTGTATTGCGGACATCCGGCAAGCCGGATATCTTGCGCCACTTTACCTAGGGGAAGTTAACCACACCTTGTAATATTTTCCTACTTTTTAATTGACGCCATAAGTCCACCACCGGAGATTATATCCTGTATGAATTCCGGGAACGGCTCTGCGTTATATGTCTCGCCCTTCGTAACATTCGTTATGACTCCCGTGTCAAAGTCTATCTCTACCTGATCGCCTGCGCTTATAGCATCACTTGCTGCTTCACACTCGAGTATCGGAAGTCCGATATTGATCGCGTTACGATAGAATATCCTTGCAAATGTCTTGGCAATTACACACGATATTCCGGCAGTCTTGATCGCAAGCGGTGCATGCTCTCTTGAAGATCCGCATCCAAAATTGAAACCGCCTATCATGATATCGCCTTCATGTACCTTGTTAACGAATTCCTTATCGATATCTTCCATACAATGTGCAGCAAGTTCTTTTGCATCCGGAGTATTAAGGTAACGTGCCGGAATAATTACGTCTGTATCAACGTTATCACCGTATTTGTGTGCTGTTCCGTTTGCTTTCATATTATAACACCTCCCTTGGATCGCTTATATAACCTGTAAGTGCCGAAGCTGCCGCAACAGCTGGGCTTGCCAGATATATCTCGCTTGTAACGTGTCCCATACGTCCCACGAAGTTTCTGTTGGTGGTGGATACGCATTTCTCACCCTCTGCAAGAATTCCCATGTATCCTCCGAGGCACGGTCCGCAGGTAGGAGTTGACACTACGCATCCTGCATCGATAAATGCCTCAAGGTATCCTCTCTGAAGGCATTCCTTATATATTCCCATAGTTGCCGGAATTATGATAACACGAAGTCCTTTCTTGACTTTCTTACCCTTAAGTATCTCGTATGCTGCTTCCATATCGGATATTCTTCCGTTTGTACAGCTTCCAATAACAACCTGGTCAACCGCAATGTCCTTTGCGTCTGTAACGACATGAGTGTTCTCCGGAAGATGCGGATAAGATACGGTGGGTTCAAGTTTATCAAGCTCTATTGTAAGCTCACTTGTATATTCGGCATCAGCGTCAGCTTCATATGCCACATATTCCCTCTGACTCCTGCCGTCAAGATATTCTCTTGTTATATCATCAACAGGGAAGATTCCGTTCTTGGCACCTGCTTCAATTGCCATATTACATATAGTAAGACGGTCATCCATGGACAGACTCTTAACACCTTCACCAACAAATTCCATACTCTGATAGAGTGCACCGTCAACACCGATCCGTCCTATAATGTCAAGAATAACATCCTTACCACTTACACCTTTTGACAGCTTGCCGGTAAGTGTGATCTTGATAGCCGACGGAACCTTGAACCAGCACATACCTGTTGCCATACCGGCTGCCATATCCGTACTTCCCACACCGGTTGAAAATGCTCCGACTGCTCCATATGTACATGTATGGCTGTCAGCACCGATGATACAATCTCCTGCCGTTACGATACCTTTCTCGGGAAGAAGCGCATGCTCAACTCCCATCTCTCCGACATCATAGAAGTTATCAATGTCGTATTTGCAGGCGAACTGACGACAGGTTTTGGACTGCTCTGCTGCCTTGATATCCTTATTCGGTGTAAAATGATCCAGCACGATATTGATCCTGCTCTTGTCATATACACTGTCAAAACCCGCTTTGTTGAATTCATTGATTGCGACAGGTGTCGTAATATCGTTACCAAGCACTATATCAAGCTTAGCATTGATCAGCTGTCCTGCCTTAACAGACGGTAATCCCGCGTGCGCCGCAAGAATCTTCTGCGTCATAGTCATACCCATGTTATATCATCCTCCTGTTTTTTAATATTGTATTGTATATTACCTTAAGCGAAAGACCTCCCTGCCCTTGTATCATACTATGTATCCACTATTATTGTATGCACTCACGAGTGCCTTGATTCCGGCCTTGATTATATCCGAATCGGTTCCTGCGCCCCAGGTCATCTCTCCGGATTCAAGTCTCAGTCCTATATATGCAACCGCGTCACTGTTGGAACCGTGAGACAGGCTGTGCTCGGAATAGTGCTCGATCTTGAACTTGATTCCCGTATATTTCTTGATCGCGTTGGTAACAGCATCAAGACGACCGTTACCGTGAGCCTGAACAACATTTACATTGCCGTTAAGCTCAATGCTGACCTTGGCAAGAATGCCGTCATCCTGAACGTAATGCGCCTCTACAACATCCATCGGCTTGGTCTTGTTCAGATATGTATCCTTGAATATCTGATATATCTCATCAGGCTTCATCTCACTGTGAGTCCTGTCTGATACACCCTTAACCTTGTAAGAGAAATTCTCTCTCATATCCTTCGGAAGCTCATAGCCGTAATTCATCGCAAGAATATAACCGATGCCGCCCTTTCCGCTCTGACTGTTGACACGGATAACATCCGCATCGTATGTCCTTCCGATATCAGTCGGATCAATGGTAATGTACGGAACTGTCCACTGGTGAAGATTCTTCTCCTCACGCCATTTCATACCCTTGGCGATCGCATCCTGATGACTTCCCGAGAACGCGGCAAATACAAGTGATCCCGCATACGGAGTTCTCTCATATACATGCATATCCGTTATCTCTTCATATTCCTTAACAATATTCGGCATATCCGAGAAATCAAGGTGCGGATCAACACCATGACTGTACATGTTCATTGCCAGCGTAATGATATCAACATTACCGGTACGCTCACCGTTACCGAACAGAGTACCCTCTACCCTGTCTGCTCCCGCGAGAAGCGCAAGCTCTGTATCAGCAACACCGCAGCCTCTGTCATTATGCGGATGAATGGACAGCACAACATTGTCCCTGTATCGAAGATTATCACTCATATATTCGATCTGATTTGCATATATATGGCTCATGCTCATTGAAACCGTAACCGGCAGATTGATGATGACCTGATTATCCGGCGTAGGTTCCAATATATCAAGCACAGCGTTACATACATCAAGCGCATACTCCGGCTCGGTTCCTGTGAAGCTCTCCGGGCTGTACTCGAATCTGAACTTGCTGTCATATTCACTTGCAAGCTTCTTAACAAGCTCGGCACCGTCCGTTGCGATCTTCATGATCTCATCTTTGGACTTCTTGAACACCTGCTCCCTCTGTGCTACACTTGTAGAATTGTAGAAATGAACTATCGTGTTCGGAGCACCCTGAATCGATTCAAATGTCTTCCTTATAATGTGATCCCTGCATTGGGTAAGTACCTGTACCGTCACATCATCGGGAATCATGTTCTTATCTATAAGAGTCCTGAGGAAATTATATTCTGTATCACTTGCAGCCGGGAATCCAACCTCTATCTCTTTGAAGCCCATGTTAACAAGCAGATTATAAAACCTTATCTTTTCATTAAGATCCATCGGAATGATAAGGCTCTGGTTGCCGTCTCTGAGGTCAACACTGCACCACATAGGAGCCTTTTCGATATGATCCTTATGAACCCATCTGTACTCATTTTTCGGAGCCGGGTAGTATCCCGGACTATACTTGGTTACATCCATCATTGTTCTCAATCCCTCCTGTAAGATTTTTTCAAACTACATATAATATCCTAATATTTAATGATACCACAATTACTCTGTGCTGTGAACATTGTTTTTTTTTGCCGGCACCCTCATTCGCATGTGCTCCGCACATGCTCACGTGGGCGGCCAGAGATGCTTCGCGTCTTGTCCGCCCTGCAGGAATATATAGATTATCTTCGGAAAGCAAGCATTCCTCTTAAAATCTATATATTCCTGCAGGGTGCCGGCTTATAACAAAAAAGCCCGCCTCAAAAGAAATCTTAAGAGACGAACCCTGTATACTATTCTACAGGTACCGCGGTACCACTCTTGTTGCCGTATATAACGACCACTCAATAACAGTCCATTAACTGCCTTCCCTTGTAACGGTGGGATTCCGGTATTGCTTACTGATGCACTTCGGCAATACAGCTCCGGGGCCAGTATACATAAGCCGCAATACTGCCTCACACCGACCGGCAGCTCTCTGTGATCGCACCTCTTATGCTTTCTCCTCATCAACGCATGTAATATATTCATATAAAAATGTCAGGCAGTATGTTAAGGACACATTCTCAATCTGCGATGATCACATACTGCCTGCACACCAGCTGGGCTAGCTGGATTCGAACCAGCGAATGCAGCAGTCAAAGTGCTGTGTCTTACCGCTTGACGATAGCCCAATAAGGTGGATAAAGGGATTCGAACCCTTGGCCTCCAGAGCCACAATCTGGCGCGCTAACCAACTGCGCTATACCCACCATAATTCTCTTAACATGTTCAACATCACTGTGAACACATACGGCTTGTCGCCTTCATTCCAATATATATGCATGGTCTGTCATATCCCAAAAGGTCAACATCTCCGGCAAATACATATTAAAATGAAAAACGTGCCAGAAGGGATTCGAACCCCCGACACACGGCTTAGAAGGCCGTTGCTCTATCCAACTGAGCTACTGGCACACGCAGATCACATATGATCCGACTCATACTAGCTTACATTATTAAAATGTATTTGTCAACTGTTTTTTGTAAAAAATAACGATGCCTTCGGGAGTCTGTTAAACTCCCGAGGGCATCGCCTCTAACTGCTATATAGTGTAGCTCTTCTTACAGATCATAATCGTATACAATCAGTATCAGATCAAACCAAATTATGATATCCTTCAATAATCCAATTACGTCTACTCTGTCTGAGTTCTACATGATCTTAATATACGGTTACATCAACTGTCTTGGCATATCCGTTTCTTGCATATACATATACTGTACATGTTCCCTGTGCAACAGCGGTGATCTTACCTGAGCTGTTTACAGTTGCGATAGCCGGATTGCTTGATGCATAACGGAATTCCTTTGCATGCTTATTTGAAAGCGGCTCTTTGCTGTCATCAACAAGCTCTGTCTCAGCATCTATCTGATATGTCTTGCCGACTGCAATTGATGTCTTGCTTTCAAATACCGATACGCTCTTAACATTGGAGAACTTCTTATTGTTCTTACCAACGATATGAGCATCGATCGTGCTACCGATTACCTTGCCCTTGCTGTCGTATGCCTTAACAACTACCTTGTAGTTCTTCTTAAGATCAAGCTTCTTACCGTTGATCTTCTTGATCGTAGCCTTAGCTGCCTTGCCGGCCTTAACGGTTGCATTAGCTTTCTTAGCGAACTTCTTACCGCAATACTGTGCAAATACCTTATAAGTAGCTGCTCCGTCAACCTTACCCCATGCAACGTTGATTCTCTTGCCTGTCTGGCTGACTTTGAGTCCCTTATTAAGTGAAAGTGCACTGATCTGTGATGCCTTAAGCGGATTCGGTGTAGGTGCGTTAGGATCTGTTACGGTTCCCGTTACAGGAGCTGTTGTTGCCTGTGGTACCTGAGTAGGAGCTGTTGTAGGAACAATCTGCTTCTCCGGTATTGTAACAGTTATGATCTTACCTGCAACCTTATCATCTGTTGCAGCATATCTGATCTGTACTGTGCCCGGCTTAAGTCCCGTAAGAGAAGTCTGATCCTTCTCAACCTTGGTCCATGTATTACCACCGTCTACCGAATATTCCATACCATCGGTAAGTCCTTCAATGGTTCCGTCTGCACCTGCTGATTCTGTGACCTTAACTGCTGCCTGATCAGGAACTGTATTGAATGTTGTTGCTTCTTTTGCGATCTTATCGATTGCTGCAACTGCTTCGTCCTTCTTAGCTGCTACGTCATCAATCTTAGCAGGATCTGTGATATCATTTATTGCCTTTTCTGCGTCGTCTTCTGCCTTGTCAATATCATTCTGATATTTCTCCGACTCTTCTTCTGTAAGCTTGTCACAATTGTTGATTATATCAGCTGCTTCATCGCCCTTAGCCGATATAGCCTTAATTGCATCATTCTTGGCATTTGTAAGATTTGCTGCTGTTGCATCGTCTAATGCCGATTTGATCTTAGCTTTTGCTGTGTCTGCGCTGCTGTTTGCTTCTGCTGCAGTCTTTGCATTTTCAACGGCCTTCTCTGCATCGACAGCTGATACCTTGTCTCTGAATTCCTTCTTCTGATCATTTGTCAGATACTTCATTCCGTTAATGCTTTCAATTGCCTTGTCTGCTTCACTCTTAATTGAGTTAGCTGCAATGTTCTTAGCTGCATCAAGTGAACTGTCATCCTTAGCCTTAGCGATAACTGTATTGGTATTGGTTACTTCTTCTGCAATATCAGCTATAGCTTCAGGATCTGTGATCTTGTCGATAGCCTTGATAGCTGCTTCTGCATTGCTGTCGATCAATGCTTTGTAGCTTGACTTCTCTTTTGCTGTAAGTCCTTCTGTTGCATCAATTGCTTTCTTAGCTGCTTCCTGTGATGCCTGGACGTCACTCTTAGCTTTAGCTTTAGCATTGTCAAGATCACTCTTAACTGCCTTAGCTATTTCGTCTGCTATAGCCTTAACACAGTCATCACCGTTCTTCTTTGCATCAGCAACTTTGGTTGCCTCGCCTATAGCCTTGATAGCCTTGCCTGCGATCGAATTAGCCGCATCCTTATTACCTATTCCGTCTGTTGCTGACTTCTTATCGTCTGCAGACAGATTGGTAAGTGCGTTGATCTTTGCAGTTGCATCTGTGATCGCTGCATTGATCGCTGCTTCTGCTGCCTTCTTGACATTGTCAAGTTCCTTAGCCTTAGCATTGTTAACTACTTCTTCAATTGCTGTCTTTGCATTGTTGCCTGCTGTCTCTGCCTTTGCAGGAGTATCTGCTTCCTGAATTGATTTCAGTGCCACATTTACGATCGCATTGTCATCATTCTCCTTGGAAATGCTGTTAATGAATCCTGCTTTTTCGTCAGCTGACAGATCATCAAGTGCGTTAATAGCCTCTATAGCACTGTCTTTTGCTGTATTAACTGTTGCGGTTGCATCCTGTTTTGCTTTCTTAAGAGCATCTGCTGCCTTAGCATTGTCAACGATATCATCAATTGCTGCAACTGCATTCAGTTTTGCTGTTACGATATCATCAAGCTTATCTGATGTTGCTACAGCATCAATAGCATTGTTGCCGGTTGTTGCTGCTTCATCGATAGCATTGTTATAAGGTGTCTTCTCTGCATCACTCAGTGTATTCAGCTGTTCGATCGCTGCCTTGGCTGATGTTACTTCATCAGTTATAACCTGCTTCGAATCAGACTTAGCTTTTCTGAGATATGCACTGTCTGCTGTTGTAACCACATCACTGATCGCATCTGTTGCATTGGTCTTATATGTAGCTACATCCGAGAGTTTAGCCGGATCGGTAATTGCGTCAACCTTAGCAGTGAAGGAATCTTCAATGTTACCTACCTGACCCTTGTATGCATTGATCTCATCATTTGTAAGTATCGGAGCAAATCCTGAGATCGTATCATTAGCCGTGCTCTTAGCTGTTGCGACATCCTGCTTAGCTGCTGCTATTGCTGCTGCAAGGTCTGCCTTCTTGGCATCAACAACTGCTTCGGAGATCTTACTGATCGTATCTTCCTTTACAGTGGTAACTGCTGAAACTGTTGTTGCTGCATCTATATCAGCCTTACCCTTTCCGGCGATCGTAGTATTATCATTATTGTTAGCTATCGCTCCGGCAAGTGCTATCTTTTCAGCCAATGTAAGGTTAGTTAATGCTCCAATAGTTGTCTTGGCAAAATTAGCTGCGCCGTCAACAGCATTCTTGGCTGCTGTCTTTGCTTTTGCAAGAGCTTCTGCCGCATCTGTTGCCTTGGCTGTTGTAAGTACTTCATCGATCGCACTGATTCCGGCTGTCTTCTTTTCTGCTACCGCACTAACACTTGTTGCCGCATCAATAGCTGCCTTGGCATTCGTTACTGCCGTATCAACCGCATTCTTATATGTAGTGATCTGATCTGCTGTAAGATCCGGAAGATCTGTAGCATTGATCTGCTCTTTTATCGCTGCGGCTTCGTCATCGATTGCCTTCTTGGCTGCTGTCTTATCGTCTTCGAGGTTACCAACGATAAGCTTAACTGCCTCACTTGGGTTGTACTCTTCAACATTGGTTGTCTTGGTACGAACAAGTACTGCTCCTACCGGAAGTCCTGTTACGTCTGTAGGTACAACGTCTTTCCATGTAGTTCCGTTATCGATTGAATATTCAAGTCCAGTCTTGGTGGAAGGAACGATCATCTTACCATCATTTACCTTATCTGATGATGCCTTAACCATTGTGATATCCGATACATCCGGAGTAGCCATATTGGTCTTGACACCGATCGTTGCTGTCCATGCAGTTCCCGGTCTCTTGTCATTGGTCTCCTTGTATCTTACAGATACTTCGGTTCCGCTTGCAAGCTCTGTTACCTCAGTCTGCTCTTCGCCAACTGCTGTCCATGTTGTACCATTGGTTGAATATTCCATGGTTGCTGTAAGACCGGTGATACTTCCGTCTGCAACATTAGCTGCTGTTGTCTTATGTGCAACTACTGTGGTCGGAGCTGCCTGTGTTTCTTTTGCTGCAATGTCAACGTCTAACGCTGCACCTGCATTATGTGTGGTTGTCTCAGCTACTCTGAGCTGTAATGTAGTAACCTTGAGTCCTGTTATCTTGCCATCTGCTGCTACAGCATTCCATGTTGTCCAATCACTCTGTGATACTTTATATCTGTATTCAAGAGTTGTCGGTGCTTCAGTGGCAATTGCTACTTCACCGTTTGCTGTTGTTTCATCAACAGGTCTTACTACGGTTACAATGTCTTCTGACGGTGCAGCCGGTCCGTCGGCCTTATTAACTGTCTCTGTACCGGTAACAAATGTAATATTGTAATTAGTATAGGTTGTTGCAATAGCATCCTGATCCTTAACTTCGACCACGTATGGAGTACCACTTGGTAACTTGTCGCCTTCTGCTGCATAACCTACTTCGATATTCCTTGTATTGATCTCATCGCCTGCATATCCTGCAATATCAGCTATGAGTGCATATACATCAGGAGATGTTGCATCTTTCTGATATTCAACCTTGGCTGAGAATGCAACTGTATCAAGAGCGTCATACTTAACGGTTGCAGGATTAGCTACTGCAGTGATCTTAACATTACGCTTGGTAATATTAGCTCCGGTCTCTGATACTTCCGGATATGTAATATTGTAGTTACCAGGAGTTGTCTCGGTTTCTGCTGCTGCAGTTACCGTAATGTTAGCCTTATCGGCTGTTACTTCTGCCTTGATATTCTCGCCGACATTCTTGCTTACGAACTTACCTGTAAGTCCTGTGCCTGCGATAACCAGACCTTCATTATCTATGCCGGTTTCAACTGTTGCGGTAACTACCGCTGCGTCTGTTCCGTCGTAGAGCTTGTCAGCAACTGTGTAACTAGCTGTTAACTCTTTCGGAAGGATCTTGGCAGATCCTGTGAATGCAGGTTCAGTTATAGGTGTAGGTTCTGTTCCTGCATTACCCTCTTCGTATCCGTATACGATACTGTAGTTGTTGATGTCTGTTCCTGTTATTGAATACGGATCTGCTTCACACTCAACCGTTACAGGCTGAGAAGCAACTACTGTGTTCTCACCTTCTGTAGTATATGCAACATCTTTACTTGCAAATTCTGCAGAATTGATCTTAATCCTGATCTTCTCTTCTTTCGCATTATCGCCTTCGCCAACTACTACGCCTGTTCCGGGTACAGCTACAGGAGTTGCTGTTGCAGCTACTTCCTGTCCGGATCCCGGTTCAGGGTCAGATCCCGGATCGGCTACCGGAGTAGGTGCCGGCTCATAGTGATATATCTCTGCCGAAGTAACAGTTGCATCCGTCGTGCCGTCATATTCCTTATCAGCAATCTCAGTTACAAGATATACTTCCTTAGGCAGGATCTTTGCTTCAACCTTTGCATAACCGCTTTCCTGAGTAGCATCAAAGTTAGCCGAAGCTACCTGAATCTTGTAGTTGGAAGCTATAGTTCCATCATTCTCATCAATATCCGGATTCTGCGGATCATCGATAGTTGCGTTTTCCTTAAGCGAAACCGTTACAGGAACTGTTGTGACCTCGCCTGACTCATCACGTGCAACATTCTTTGAATCAAATGTTCCAACGAACTTATCATTGAATGCTTCTACATTGAAACCTTCTGTTCCAACAGGCTTGTAATTCTCATCAAATGCTATATTAAGCTTAGCATCAGTCTTACCGTCATATTCCTTATCCTCTGCGGTAATATTGAATACCAGTGCCTTAGGTACGATCTTACCTGTAACTTCGCGATTCTCAGGGAATATGAGGTTATAGTTCACAAGTGCTCCATCTTTCAGGTCAACTGCTGAACCTTCCGCAGCCACTATCGTAAATGTCTTGTATGCATCAGCAAGATCAAGCTCTGCATTAGTATAATCTGTATATGGATGGAGGTATTTGACTGTCTTTTCAGTTGGTGTTGTACCAACAAGGTATACATCCTTACCGGCTATTCTTTCTTCATTTTCCTGACCTTCATTAAGTACTTTCGGCTGGTATATACCTGTAAGTCCCTTAAGTGTGAATGCCTCACCCTTAACTGCCTTATTGGCGGTAGCTGCACTATTATCAGCTGCGATATTAATATCAGCAAACTTCGCAATATCTGTTCCATCATATTCTCTGTCAGCAAGTTCAGGCAGAACAACATTGATATCTTTCTTCTTGATAACACCCTTAAGGTGATTATCGCCTTCACCTACGTTGAATATGATGTTATAGTTCTGAAGAACGTATCTTCTGCTATCAACTATATTAATATCATTAGGTCCGATAGATGTTACTGTGTAACCACCAATCTGCGTAAATGATACGGTCGGATCATACGGATCAATGATATTAATGTTCTTAGTACCTACATCCTTGCCCTTAACCTTAACTACACCGTCCTCAATAATATCCTGATATGTACCTTTGAGTCCGCTGATTATGAAGGATTCGTTTGTAATACCTGTTTGAAGTTGTCCTTCTTCTGCCATCGCAGGAACTACAATATCAGCTAATGTCACATCAGCAGTTCCGTCATAGGTCTTAGCTATAGGATCAGGAATCTTGATCTCGATAGGCTTCTTATTGATGATACCCTTTAAGTTAGCTTCATCAAATTCAATTAAATAATTGTTCTTATCAAAGTTCGAACGTTCAGGAACATCCACTCCATAACTAACCTGACCTTCATTACGGACAAGTTTTACTTTCTTGGCACTCTCTTTATCAAAGTCATCAAGAAATACATCTTTACCAGCACATATAACTCTTTCATCAGGTTGACCTTCATTAATTTTTGTATCCTGATATGTTCCACTAAGATTCTTGATAGTGAAGAATTCACCTTCAATTCCTGTCTCTACTCCGCCTTCTGTTGTTGCAGTAGCGGGAACCTCGATATTAGCTATCGTCGCATTAGCTGTTCCGTTATATACCCTTGGTTCAGGACTTGGAGGTATAATAGTGATAGCTTTTTTAATTATCTTGCCTTCTAAATTTCTTCCGTCAAATGTAATATCATAATTGGTAAGTTTAGGTACTGATCCTTCTGCCGCTGTTTCCAATGTTGCATTAGAATTAGTTACATCTATTGCATAGGAGCCTGCAAGCGCTCTGTTTTCTTCTGACAGATTCTCTGCATAAGGATTGATAAATGTAATGTCCTTATCCACCGCGGTATCACCAATATAATATACATCTTTACCGGCTATTGTTGTTTGTTCACCAATTTCTTTCGGCTGATATCTACCCTTTAATCCGGTAATCTTGAATGCTTCGCCCTTAACTGCTTTATTAGCAGCAGTCGCATCATTTGCATCTTCTACCATATAATCATCTATTGAAGCAACATCAGTACCATCATAAATCTTTTCTGCAACAGGTTCAGGTCTATTCTGAGAATCATAAAGAGTAACAGCAATCGGCTTCTTAGTGATAACTCCCGTCAAACCTGTATCATTGAATACGATGTTGTAGTTTCTTGGAGTTATACCACTTATAGCAACTGCATGATAAATTGCATCTTCAGATGTTGATGTTACACTGTAACCCTGAATTGATTCTGAAGGTGTGGTTGCAGCATAAGGATTATTAACCTTGATCACCTTAGCTGCCGGAGCGCCTTGAGCATCAAGTACAACATCCTTAGCATCCTCTACTCCTTCAGCTGAATTCTGGAATTCACCTGTAAGTCCGCTAATACGGAATGACTCACCTGCAACTCCTGTCTGTGGTCCGCCTTCCTGTGTTGCTGAAGCAGGAACTACAATATCAGCAAATGCCACATCAGCAGTTCCGTTATATACTCTCGGATGTTCATTATCATAAGGTGACGCTACATTAATTGTTACTGTCTTCTTATTGATCTTACCCTTAAGATCGCTCTCATCGAAGCTGAGCTTGTAGTCTACGAGTTTGTTGTCGTTTGTAACCGCAACACTCTGTGAAGGAGCCGATATACTCCATGTTGTCACATTAACCGGTTTTGCGATCACTTCACCATTGCTGTTAAGCAATACATCTTTTGCAGGTATTGTATTAACAGCCTGATAGGTACCTGTAAACGCAACTGTAAATGTCTCACCTGTAATACCTGTTACTGTAATATCTTCTGCAGCCTGACCACCTTCCTGACCTTCACCCTGAGGTGCCGGAGTAGCATCGCTTACATTAATATTAGGAATAGTAGCCGTCGCATATCCATCGTATGTCTTGTCTTCTATTGCAGGAATCTTGATCGTCAATTCCTTCGGTGAGATGATTCCGCATAAGCCTTCATCATCAAGTGTAATAGTATAATTCTTAAGTGATTTACCATCTACGATGTCAATCTTAGAATTATCATTTAACTTAACGATCTGATAGTTATATCCCTGAATATCAGCGCCTTCTGCAAATGGGTTGTTAACCTTAACAAGCTTTGCTACAGGATTAGTGCCGCTATATGATACATGTTTGTCATCTACATATTCAACGTTATCTATTATTTTATACTTACCTGTTAAGCCTGTAATCTTGAAGGACTCACCCTTAACCGGCTGACCTGCAGTATTAGTATCAGGTGCAACTACTTCTACATCAGGTATATTGGCAACAGCTGTTCCATCATATACCTTATCAGCTGAGATTCCATTAAGT
Organism: Lachnospiraceae bacterium V9D3004; assembly: GCA_000621985.1. Classification (GTDB taxonomy): domain Bacteria; phylum Bacillota; class Clostridia; order Lachnospirales; family Lachnospiraceae; genus V9D3004. The sequence goes on along the minus strand of JHWW01000008.1, from coordinate 13,118 downwards.
GATACTGTTATAGGCTTCTTGGTAATCTCATACACGAAAGATGCTCTAGCACTTTCATACTCAGGACTCTCTTCAAGAGTAGCTACAATGACATACTTTCCTGCATCCTTAGGTACTGAATCTAATAAGGTTCCTATATGATTCTCTGTCTGAGCATCATATGTGTAATACTTGAAGTTAATATTATAACCTAAAGCATTATACTGATCTTCTGTATAACCGGTACTGCCAGGATATACATATCCACTGTTGACAGCATTAGAAGCATCATACTTCATGCCTGTAATATCAAAGTAATTCTTGTATTCCTGATCATCATTAACGATCGGTATTGGATCACCGTCATATACTTTTGAGAATACCGGTGCAGGATTCGGTTCTTCTACATGTTTAACTTCAATCGCTGCGGCATTCTTCTTGGTCTTGATAGTTACAGGAACTACTACAGGCCGGTAGTTCTTAGTATCTACAGTAATCTTCAACGTTACTTCCTTGCCTGCTTTTGCATTAGCTGCAAGCTGGAATGAGATAGTACCATCTTCAGCGATCGTAACTGTATCCTCATCTATAATAGTTGTGTCGCCGCTGTATACGATAGGATCTAACGGAACGAATTCATCCTGATGCTCCGGATCCTCCTTAAGATAAACAGGATTCTTGAATCCCATACCCAATGCATACTGACTAGTCATTACGTCTTTAAGATATGTTACAGTCTGAGTACCTGTAGCTTTACTTGCGATCGGTACTGTAGTAGGAATTGGATATACGCCCTGATCGTTTGGCACATTAAACTGATTTATAATCTCTTCAACGTCTCCTTCGAAGTCAGTCTTTACAACTGTCAATGTACCCGGACACGATCTGAGTGTCTGTACTTCGCCTGCATCATATACATTGTAATTGTTGCTGAATGCAGCTCTCGGATCAGCTTCAGTAGCATCGCCCTGATCGTTAGCAGCTGCTGCCTCTGCATCTGCCTGAAGTTCTGCTGCTGTTTTTTCTCTAACAGTTAATTCATATGACCCAACATCCAAAGGCATGTTATTCTCAGGTGCCGGTGTCACAACAGCATACTCGGTTATCTTGTCAGAAGTATACAGTGCACTTGGTTCACCCTGTAAACTGAGAATAGTAGCCTCGTCGTTATAGTTTGTCGAGTCATCATAAGCGACAGCTCTGATAGTGTATGTCGGTGCTGTCTTTCCATAAGTCATTACTTTATCAGCCGGTACAAGAACAACTTTTTTCTTATTGATCTTGTACTTGAATGAGAAGTAAAGTGTCTTATCAGGAACCGGCTGACCCTCGTCGTCAACAGGAGTAACCTTGTAATACACAACATAGGTTCCTGCATACTTAAGCTCAGGCGCAGTTTCATCATTATAATAAGTATCTCCACCCTCCGGTAAGTACTTATAATCAAATCCAAGGTCTTCATCCGCACCTGAAGAAAGTTCAGGTAAGCCCTGTTGAATATCTGAATCAGTAGCATCCGGCGCAAAATATATTGTATTATATCTTACAATACTTCCCTCCGGGAATTTCAATTTACCCGATTCTGCAAATGACTCGAATGTCAATGCTCTTCCGGAATAATCGGCTGTCTTTGAACCCGTTACATTTGCCGGAATTGCTATCAGCCATCTGCGGGTTATGGAACCAGTGTAATTGCCCTTACCTTTTATGGTTACTTCATAGTATCCCATATCCTTCTTCCTGGTATCACCGGACAGAGTATAGTCTGTTCTTTCTGCCAAAAGATGTTCTGTATCTAAATCTCCACCCTCAACAGTATAAGCGATATTGAATATTGGGGAATGATATGCATCATCATATGGGAATACACTAGTGTAAGACTCAGTATACTGTTCATTATACTGTTCTACAAACTGTACCGACAATCTGTCTGCATCCGTACCCGTAAGTGGTAAGCTGCTGATATCTATAGGAGTAACTGACATCTTACTCTTAACATATGTGATCTGGTAATTACTGCCTGCCAAATCTCCTTTTGTAATGTCATATTCTCCAACAGCTGTTTCTGCATCAATCTCCTGAGGAGCAGGCTGCTTGTCCATACATACCAATGCTCCCGTAAGAGTATCGCCAAAAGGTAATCCCGGCAGATTATTAACTGTAGTATCAAAAGGTGCTGCTATTAATGTATCTACGTTATTTCCTTCCTCATCCTTTGATGTAACATATATCTTGTACGAATAAGAATAATTTGCAGGAAGAGCTTCATAATATTTCTTGGTCTGTGAATCGGCAACAACCTTAATCGGCTTCTTCTTGATCGTAAGCTTTGCATGATAATTACTCGTATCATCTTGCGATTTATCTTCGAACTCATAATTAGGATAAAGCTTTCCGAGACCGTCGGTATCATCTGTATCAATAGTAAGATAGTAAGTACCAACCTGCTCATAATTGTTTATCCATGTTGTGCGTGCCATTGCAGATTCAAATTCATGGCTACTGATATCGATAATGGGTTCACCATAACGTCTTACTGCCGTTCTGAACTTGGCCGGATCAATAGTCTCTCCGGTGACCAGCTTACTTGATGAAAATTCATATACTGGATCATCATCACCATATATCTTGGTAGCACTTTTCACTTTTATGGTAACAGGCTTCTTTGCAATGCTGAATGTTACAAATCCAACTATTGTTTCTGCATCATAGTGATTGGTTGATTTTACTTTGTAGTATACCTTATACGTTCCGGCATTCTTAAATGTCGGTATAACATTGGTATATGTTCCATCTTCTTCCAAACTATATAATACTTCTATATCATTTACTGTTCCCGTATTATCTTCCGGATCAACAGGAATGATGGATACGGCATGCTCTTTTCCATCATAAATGATATCATCAGACTGATTAACAGTATGGTTTGCATCGTCATTAATACTAACATTCTTACCGTCTAACTGGAATTGATACTTTGCAATGGTAAGTTCCTTCTTAGTGATGTGCCAATCAGCTGTAAGAGTACCTGAATAATTACCAATACCTTTTATTGTAACGGTATAATCACCAATCTCTGTACCTTTACTGCCTTCTTCTTCTATCGTATAATCGACACCTTCTTCTAAAATATCAGCACTAACAAGAAGCTGACCAGCATTATCTCTGAGTTTTATTACTCTTATTACCGGTGTTCTTTCTACTCCGTTATACTTATAAGATATTGTATTAGCATAATCACCGTCTTCTTTCTGGAATTGTACATGGAAGTGATCTTCTTTTCCTGTGAATGAATAAGGAAGGATCTTATAAGCAGCTGCCTGATCAATATCAAACTCAAAGTTTCTGCTTAAATCAGGTTCAGCTTCGAATCCGGAGATGTCATACTTATATTCTCCCACCTCTGTACTGTATGCAGATTCTCTGGACAATAATTCTTTTATATAACCATCATCTGTAGGAGTCTTGTTTGGATCTATGAATACTTTTCTTCCGTCATCCAATATCGCGATAGTATCTGCCATATATCTGTTGATATATGTGTCTGTCAATCCTTCTACATCAAGGTCGTATTTATATACTACCTGTTCCGGAGGTTCCGGAGTAGGTGCAAACATCTCGCCGTCTTCCTGAGTAGGAATGATTGTTACGTTACGCTTTTGGATCGTGAATTCTCCTTCGATCATATCAGCTTCCGCATAATCATTAATACCCTTTATATATATAACTGCGTCTTCAACAGCATCCTTATATCCGTATACGACACCATCCTTACCACCATTTGTGCCGTCACCAACAAGACCGTATGGATAGTATTCTATCGGATCTTGACCTTGCGCTACTTCCAACTGGTCTTCAGGACTTGCTTTATACATTAACTCAAAGTCTTCACCTTCGGTTAATTCAATATCATTCTCGTCATATACTGTAACTGTAGGAGTTTTAACTGTTCCATCATATACCAGATTAACATAAGTGCCTTGAATATTCTCTTTACTTAAAACCTCAAGACTGCTTTCCTTGAACTGTACCGGCTCCCACTGTGCCCACAGCTCAACTATATTCCCTCCCTGAACAGAACTGTCAGGAATGTAGGTATCACCCGGGTCACCTACGTAATCGCCATTACCGGGCTGTGTATACCAGCCGGTGAAAGTATATCCTCTGCGAACTGCTCTTGGCAGAGTTACCGGACCCCAGTCGTCATCTACTTTATCAACGTCAACTGATGACGGAGCATCCTGTTCAGTCTCGCCTGTTCCATAATAAAGTGAGACCTTCTCACTTGGATTACCGTTGAATTGTACACGTACCTGTGTATCAGCAACTTCGGTTGGTTCTGGAATACTTCCAGGTTCTTGTGCACTTGCTTCTTTCACACTTCCCGGCATTGGCTGAATGATACTGAATACCATTGCAATGACCAATAACCATGAATAGATTTTTCTTCGAGTGTGGTTTTTCATTTTTTCCATACTAATTCTCCCTTCCGCTTAGTTATACTTTTTATCTATATAAAAGCCGCATTATGATAGTAATATCAATAATGAGCTGGTTTTTTGCTACGCCATTTTATAGATATTTTAAGAATTCTTCCCTGATATTTTGATATTATAACACATTACCATGCAAATTGTCCATATTTTTATAGTTTTCTTAATATTTATAAAAACAATGCCCGCAGCGCTCCCGCCACGGACATTGAATAACAAATCCCATTGTATTTAATCCTCAAAAAACCACTTATCTTCAGAACAGGGCGCTTCGGCTTGTAAGATCCCTGATCTTTTTATTCAACAATTCAATTTCCTTATGAAGCTTTCTGTTCTCCGCCTGCATCTCCTCCCGCTCTTTAATCTCAGCTTCCCGATCTTTTATATCGGCTTCTTTTTCTCGTAAATAAGCTTCGCGCTCAATAAGCTTTGATTTCTGCTCTGTAAACCGGGTTCTGAGTTCGGTTAACTTTTCCTGCTCTTCACTTAGCTTCTCCTGCTCTTCACTTAGCTTTTCCTGCTCTTCACTTAGCTTTTCCTGCTCTTCGCTTAGCTTCTCCTGCTCTTCACTTAGCTTCTCCTGCTCTTCACTTAGCTTCTCCTGCTCTTCACTTAGCTTCTCCTGCTCTTTTCTCAGCTTTTCTCTTTCTTCTATAAACCAGCCCATTCCAATCAACTCCTTTACAGAATTCTTATTTTTGTTTAATGATAATCCAAGATCAATGACTGATTCCGCATTGACTATATCAATCTTGTCATCGTAAGTCTTCAGCTCTTCATTCATCATTATCAGATCTTTTGCTTCAAGTTTAGTGGTAAGCTTATTGATCCACTTATATTCTTCCCCCAGCTGCCCGGTTACAATAATCTGCATATCCACATGATAATCTCTTGTTATATAGTATATTCCTTTATCATATTCGCTGATATTGAATCCGGTATCGGCAAACCAGGCTATAAGATTCCTCGGATATGATGCTCTTATAAATGAGAGGGTAACCTCATCTATTCCTGAGATATTCTTATTGTACGCAACACTTAGATATGCATATCCCATTGACCGATAATATGTTATATCATCCAGCGAATCCTTCGGCCTTTTGTACTCGCATATATTATACTTCCTGAATATCGCACCGAGACTGCTCTTTAACCGGCAATCTTCATTCCGTCTGATCACCAGCAGATCGATCTTGTTCGGCTTTGAATTGAGATTATATTCCCTGTAGAATATCAGATGTTCCTTATCTTCTCTTAATTCCAGCTCCATCGCCGAGCAGAATGCCGGATGATACTGATTATACAGCTTTTCTTTTTCGTCTTTTTTCTCTCTTTTTACCATATAATTCCTCCCTTGACCGGTCAGGAGAAATTATAGAATGTCTCTTATATAGATATTATCCGTCTTCTCTCCTGCCTTTATAAATTTGAATTTGGAAATAAAAGCATTTGAGATTTCAGATTCTTAACTATTATGGTAACTGTTCAACATCATGTTCATCGTCACTTTGCGAAGGCGAACATTGGAATATTAAACGTTACCTACTATGATTCGATTACTGATATTTGTTATATAGAAAATAACAATATTTAGAAATTACTTATATGAAATGTCCTATGCTTTTCGTTTACTATATCACACCTGTTTTATAAATTCAAGATAAAATGTATCTTGACATTCTATTATATATATGTATAATATGAAATTAATATATTGCTTTAAACACCACATATCATAAGGAGGAATTATCAATATGCTTAATGACAACTATCAGTATGGAAGTAAGATCAAGGAATATAGGATTAAGATGGGTCTGACTCAGAATGAAGTAGCAGAAGCACTGTCGGTTACACCGGGATACATATGCAATGTCGAGAACGGCAGAACTGCAATGTCTCTCAGAATTCTTACGTATTATGCCAAGCTAATGAAAGTTTCTCTTGATTCACTTGTTGGTGAGCTTGAAAGCGATTACAGAGCTACAGCACTTGACAGAGAGATTCTTGACCAGATCGCAAAGTTATCTGATGCCAATAAGAAGAAACTCCTCAACACTCTTAAGATATGGAATGAGTAATCAGATTATTTACAGCCGGGGTCTGACCAGACCCCGGCTTTTTTTTGAAGCACAAACTCGGCAAGCGGCTGCCATGTTTGCATGAGCAGACCTCCTACAGGTGCAAGCACATGCAGCAAGGAGTGCGGAATGTTCCCCGGTACGTAAATGTTCAACACGCAGTTGCAACCTGAAGTGCTACTTCCATCATATCGGTAAATGATTCCTGTCTCTCGATCGGAGGCAGCGATTCACCTGTCATGACATGGTCGGATACGGTACATATCGCAAGTGCTTTCTTTCCGGCACGGGCAGCGTTCAGGTATAATGCAGCAGCTTCCATTTCAACCGCAAGTGCTCCCATTTTCTTCCATTTTAAATTGAATTCCTTATCATCATTATAGAAAATATCCGAAGTAACTATGTTACCTACATGATAATTCAGCTTCTTATCACGACATACTTCGACTGTCTTCTCAAGCAGGCCGTAATCGGCAATTGGCGCGATCGTACCCGGCAGATCATATTGAGATGCATAATTCGAATTGGTTGATGCGGCCATAGCTATTACTATATCCCTGACTTTTACATTATCTGCTATTCCTCCGGCTGAACCGATTCTGATAATATTCTCAACTCCGAATACGTTATACAGTTCATAACTGTATATTCCCATGGACGGCATTCCCATTCCGCTCGCCATTACGGTAACCGAAACTCCTTTGTAGTTGCCGGTGTAACCCTGAACTCCTCTGACATTGTTGATAAGCTTTGCATCTTCAAGAAAATTCTCCGCAATGAATTTTGACCGGAGCGGATCCCCCGGAAGAAGCACGGTCTTCCCAAAATCCCCAGGTGATGCATCAATATGCGGTGTTCCCTTTACTTTATCTGACATTATATATTACCTCCTTTTGCCCAGAATGACCTGAGCTGATCCTTCATTTTTTGTATATTAACATACCTTATATCATTCCATTCCCTCGGAAACAGCGACGTATACTGATTCTGTCCGAACCGCTCGTCAAGAAGAAGAATACATCCTCTGTCCGTAATTGTCCTTATTACTCTCCCGGCAGCCTGAAGAACTTTGTTCATTCCCGGATAGAGATATGCGTACTCGAAACCTTTATTGCTTCTCTCATCATAATATGATCTGTACAACTCCCGTTCATTACCTACCATCGGAAGTCCTGTTCCCACTATCACAACGCCGATAAGCATATCATCCTTCAGGTCTATTCCTTCACCGAATATTCCGCCCATAACACAGAAAGCAACAAGCGTCTCATCATTTTCTTCCCTGAACATCTCAAGGAATTCTTCCCTGTCTTCCTCATTCATTCCGGATTGCTGCACTATGCATTCAAAGTCATCCGGCATTGCATCAAGCACATCGTTCATCATTTTATATGACGGGAAAAATACTATATAATTACCGGTCTTTGCCGCCACGAATTCACGGATATATTCGCCGATCTTTCTGTATTCGGCTTCATTCCTTCTGGTGTAACGTGAACTTACATCCGTAGCTGCAAGAACCAGCATATTCTCCGGGTCAAAAGACGATTCCGCATATACCGCATAGTCTTCCTCAGTACCTCCAAGCTGATCCATATAATATCTTACAGGTAACAGCGTTGCACTGAAAAATACGGCACTTCTTCCACGACCTATGTATTCCTTCAGATTGGTGGAAGGATCCATACACTGCAATGTAATACAGAATTCTCTTGAGTCGTTATAGCTCATGTATATTCTATAATTCTCATCGATAAGCTCATATATATTCAGGAAGAATCTTATGTCAAAATACAGTTGAAGCAGATTATCCCTGTTTGTGTAGTCTTTCATGTCCGGAAGTGCATCCTTCAGAAAATCCTCGTACGGCGTGATCACTCTCATCAATGGAAATATAAAGCTGTCCAAAGAATCAACCACCTCAAACTCGTCACATGAACGCTTGTACTCAAGCATCATCTTGTTGATCTTATCGAGTGCGTTAGTAAGATTGCGGGACAGATTCCCTCGTTTCGTTCCAATCATTGATCCTGATCCGGCAGCACCACTTCTTCCGTCTGTTTCACTGTCCCCGGGTGCATGGATATCTTTCATATCAACATTACTATCTGCTGTCTCGTTATTTCCTAAAGCACCACTACCTCCGGTTATATAGAAGCTTCCGGCATCATTGTAATTAATTGCCGAAGACGCCTTGTTCCTCTTTGCAGGTCTTCCCTTGTCATACGCCTTGATACTGTCCGACACGTCCGCTACAAGCTCTTTGCACAGGGTTGCACTGTACATCGATCTTGCACGCTCAACCAGATTATGTGCTTCATCGATTAAAAATACATAATCGCTCTTCTCACCTTCCGCAAAGAATCTCTTCAGATATACTTTCGGATCGAATACATAATTATAATCGCATATTATCACATCGCTCCAAAGCGTTACATCAAGACACATCTCAAAAGGGCACACTTTATGTCTCATCGCATATTCATTTATTGTCTCACGCGATACATTATCTTCATGGGTGATCATGTCATATATCGCATCATTTATCCTGTCAAAATGTCCTCTCGCCCTTTCACAGTTCTTCGGATCGCATTCGGGTTTCTCAAGAATGCATATCTTATCCTTGGCTGTGATCGTTACAGATCGTAGGTTAACTCCCTTGTCTGTAAGCAGTGCCAGACTTTCTTCGGCCACTGTTCTTGTTATCGTCTTCGCCGTCAGATAGAATATCTTATCCGTAAGACCTTCGCCCATAGCCGCAACACTCGGGAATACGGTGGACAATGTCTTTCCTACGCCGGTCGGAGCCTGCAGGAACAACAGCTTCTCCCTCAAAATAGACAGATACACGCCTTTTACGAGGTCGAACTGACCTTTTCTGTATGAATATGGAAATGGCATTCCCTTAATGGATTCATCACGCAATTTTTTTCTGTTAATATCCCATATGACCCACTTTGCGTATTCATTTATCAGCTCTTCAAACCATGCAAGTGCATGCTCTCTTGTTACATCTTCATAGAATTCTTTAAGTTCCAGATCTCTGTAGCGTGTCGCTTCCGTTATACGGCAGTAGGTTATGTTGATAGTTATCGTATCGCCGCAAGCCTCACCCTCCCTAAGGAAGTACATGGCTGCATAACACATTGCCTGGTTACGATGCATAGCGACCGGCTCCGTAAAATGAAGCACATCCGCATACATGGTCTTGATCTCATTTATAATTACCGGGGCAAAGTTTGTCCCCATACGCATATTGTCTGTTCCGGGTATCATACATGCAACACCGGCATCGGACGTATCCGTCTCAATTATGCCGTCTGCTCTCCCTTCAACCCTAATATCAACCGACTGCCCGCCACAAGTTCCCTCAACTTCTACATTAAGGCTTACTTCCGGCCTGTAATACGGTCCACGATTCTTCTGTATAAGTCTGTGAAGCCTTGAACCCTGCAGCATTGCGTTAACATCTCTTCCTCCGCCTGCTGCTCCTTCTATATCACCGGAACGAAGTATGAATTCAACAAGATTCCTTACGGATATGCGTTCCATTACGGCCTCCCGTTATACCGAAGCATCAAGAGTTTCAACCATTACATCTACTATATAATCCGTATATTGCTCGGAATATGCATAGAATACTTCTGAGAACAGTTCATAACAATATACATTCAATAAGTCGTCAAATTCATCGTCCGACAGACCATAGAAGTCCTCAGCCGTGAAGTCATAATATAATCCCTCTATCGCACTCGATGTGAATTCATCACTCGATATATACGTTACTGTCGGATTAACGATATAATCCATTATCAATTTTGCCGTACTGCTCACGTACATATTCATAACCGTATCATCGTTGAATATCGCCTCAAATGCTTCGTCGGATACTTCATACAGTATATATCCGTAGATCTTCTTGTACAGATCGTACATTGCTATCTCAATATCCGAATTGTCGTCATATTGTATGGTCTCATCAATGACATCCGCGATCATTCTGGCGGCCTTTGCCCTCTTACCTGCCTTTTGGGATGACTTGATCTCTTTGTCAGACTGTGTTGTGCTTACTTTGCCGTCACTTTTTTTGTTAGACTTCTTGATTGCCTTTTTCCAGTCCAGATTACCGGATGCGATCTTATATCCTTTGTATTCCTTATCAAGCTTGTGATCCTTGTTAAATGTCTTGCTTCCCTTTAAGAAATAATCATAACTTAACTGATCATCAGGATCATCCCAGGTTGCATCAAGGCAATACCATTTACCGTTTACCTTAACGAGGTTCCATGCATGAGGACCACCGGCTGCTTTTCCGCCTACATAGTGGGCATCAACACCGGCTTCGGTTAAAAGCTTATACATGATCAGAGAATAACCCTGACAGACTGTAGTATGTTTTCCGTCCACCAGTCCGCCGTAAGCCGAATGATCTTTCAGTGTATTGTCATAAGATACATTCTTGCATACGTAATCATGAATAACCTTCACTTTAGCGGCATCAGACATGCCGTTTACTTTTAATTTCTTTAATATGGATTTAACTTTTTGATTTATCTTCTTTACCTTATCGGCCGTTTCAGTATATTTCAACTTGAAGTCAAGTACGATAGTATTACCCGAATAATGAGCGGAATATCCTATATCAAGTATCGCTCCGTGAACAAAATCAGAATCATCACTTGTCTTCTTATTATCTTTTGAAGCGATATATTTATAAATGGTTGTCAGGCTCGGAATACTGTTAGCCGAACCGCTGTAGGAGACTCTGAATGTTGTCTTCCATGCCGCTATATTCTTCTGTATATCGTTAAGCAGCTGATTCTTCGTACTTGATACCGCTCCCTGTTCGAGAATGAGAATCTCTTTTGCGGATACTTCTTCCGGTTTTTTCTCATCAAGCCGTACTAGCGAAGAATCTTTCTTTGAAGCGGCAGATGCGTTGTCCGTACTTATACTGCCGGCTACAATCACGCCGGTGAGCATTAATGCTGATATAGTCACTATTCTTTTAAGGTTTAACAGTTTATTTTTCATATTCTCCTCCTAATTCCATTACTATTGACTGCTTCTTACATTGCAGGGTCATTGTTAATTCGACCATTGCTGCTTCGACCGTTGCCTCTTCGGCCATTGCTGCTTCGGCCGCTGCCTCTTCGACCATTGCCTCTTCGACCATTGTTGCTTTGACCATTAACTATCCGGTCATTGATGTTTCAACAGAACCGGATATAACAATCTGTAACTGACCACCTACGAAAGCAGGCGATGATCCCGACTACGGAACAGTTATGTTAATTCTATCATATAACCATATACCGGTCAAAATATTATTCTTTTTATCTTGTATGAACCGTATATATATTATACAATCATTTATAAGGGTATTTTCGTATTGTAATGATAATAGTTCTGTGAAATGAACCATGATCCTGAACAGTTATTCATAATACAATTATATACCTATATCTAACACTATGAAAGGAAGTATTGATATGAATTTAACAAAACGTTTTGCAGCAGCTTTCTTATCAGGATGTATGGTCTTATCCGCATTTACGTGCAATTATAATTATACGGATGCTGCTTCCAACTCTTCACTTATGACCAAGTATCTTAAGTATTTCAAGCAGGGAGATTATAAGAAAGCTTCTTCTTATCTTAAGAAAATGAAGAAAAGTGATAAGGACACTTCACTTAAATCAATGTCCGGTAAGATGAAATCAGCTTATCTTAAAACCGTAAAAAAATATGACAATAGTGACGACTCCGCAAACGGCGGTGACTACCTCTGGGGTTATTACCTTGCAGATCTCAATAAAGATAAGCAGGCTGAATTGTTAATTCAATACGGTTCATGCGAAGCCGATGTTCAGACCTTTGTATATACATATACAAAAGGTAAAGCAAAGCGTGTAACTAAGTACGGTTCTTCTCATTCGGCATTAAGCCCATATGAAGGTAAAGGAATTCTACTTGCAAGTGGTCATATGGGAGTTGTTTCTGTAAGCGTATTATCCCTGAAAGGCTCAAAGCTTCAGACAAAAGACTACGGTACACAGGATATTAATGATGATCCGGATGCAAGCTACTGCATTCCTTCAAATGTTCTGAATAACCACATAGAATATGATAAAGATTATAACAGATCTGTAGATTACTCCGATCTGGAGTGATAATGCGGGTATGCATTTGCCGGGTTGGTGCAAAATAAGCATCACACTAACGAAAGTGTGATGCTTATTTTTATTCAGAGGCGCCAACCAGATTTGAACTGGTGATAGAGGTGTTGCAGACCTTTGCCTTACCACTTGGCCATGGCGCCATACTATACAATTATAGTATATGAATCTCTGTTATGAATATTCATATACTATTAAATGACCCCGACGGGAATCGAACCCGTGTTACCGCCGTGAAAGGGCGATGTCTTAACCGCTTGACCACGGGGCCAATTATATAATAAAACTTCAAAACTCCCCGAGTAGGGCTCGAACCTACAACAACTCGGTTAACAGCCGAGTGCTCTACCATTGAGCTATCGAGGATTATTATCTTTATATACAATTGT
>JHWW01000007.1 GCA_000621985.1 Lachnospiraceae bacterium V9D3004 | reverse complement strand
TGGAAAAGTATATAACTCAGATCTATCTGCATCTTATAACATAGGAAGCAGATATTATGTACGAGAAATATTAAAATCCTTGCCTGCGAAGGAGAGGTTGGAACTTGAGGCAAAAGTATCTCAGGTCACCAGGAGAAGCACCTGCACATTATCTACACTAATTAACCTGAATGCGGAGCTTATGTCTATTGTGGTATAAGTATCTGAGTTTGGGTTGTATCTGTAGTAATGTAGTTCCCGTCTTCTAAAGAGACTACGTGTAGAAATACATTTATGGGAAGCACGCGACTTCAGTCGTGTGAGGTTTCACGCATCCTATATATCATGGCTGTCATATGATTCACTGAATGTTGAGCTACCGGACGGATATTTGCATTTTGCTCCGATCGTTAACTGGGGTAAATATCGGGAGGAAAACGGACGCCTGATGATGCCGGTGAGCGTCCGTCTGAACCATGCGATAGCGGATGGATTTCTTGTGGCAAATGTTTACAGGCTGTTGGAAAATGAGATGGCTGTGTTCAGCAGAAGTGTTGGAGGAACAAATGAGTAAATATGATTCTCTGTGAAAATGGCAGAGAGCACCTGAAATATCGCATAGAGTCTGATGAGTTTTATGCCATTGAGTTATTAGACAGCGGAAAAGTCATCGGTAACATATACTGCGGGAAAAGGGATTATGAAGCAAGAGAAGCACTATCTGCTGTGATAGATAATACTTTCAAATAAGGTGCACATAGAGTTTATGCAGAATGTGATCCGCGGAGTAATCCGTCATGGAAGGACACCTATGTATATGCTGTAACAGAAGGTGATTGGGGAATAAATAAATTGCAGTTTGTTGAGCAGTGCCTGCATTCGCATTCCGCTACGCTCCATGCTCATGTCGCGCTGATAGTAAGCCAAACCGGAAGATAATACGTCTGACTCTACTCTCCGTAGGTACCGTTATCAGAAAAACTGATTTAAAATCTGTGCATGGAGGTGAGAACGAATATGAACCAATATGTTACAGGCGCAGTTATTAAGGGGCTGCGGGAAAAGAACAAGATGACACAGCTTCAGCTGGCGGAAAAGTTGGGAGTAAGTGATAAAAGTGTCTCAAAATGGGAAACATCGAGAGGTCTTCCGGACATAACCCTGCTGGAACCTATTGCGGAGGGGTTCAGCATTTCAGTGACAGAGCTGATATCAGGCAATACCATTCATAATGCAAACGTATCGGCAAATATGCTGCGGTCGAAGTTTTATGTCTGCCCGGTTTGCGGAAACGTGATTCATAGTATGGGCGAGGCAGTTATCCATTGCCACGGCATCCAGCTTGTGCCTTTGGAGGCAGAAGAGACGGATGAGAAGCACATGATCTTCATCGAGCGTTCCTGTGACGAGTATTATGTGCGGATTGATCACAGCATGACGAAGGAGCATTATATTTCATTTGTGGTGGCAGCGTCATCCGATGATATTCAGATGCGTACGCTCTATCCGGAATGGAACGCTGAAGCAAGATTTAAGATCAGGGGAGTCAGAAGAATCTTCTTTTACTGTAACCGCGATGGCCTGTTTTCAATCGATCCGGTAAAGGGTATCGATGACAAGGAAAGCGGATATGATGATACGCAGGAAAGAAGAGAACTGGAGAAGGCAGCAGATATGCTGTTTGGATAGGAGGCAGTCGGTTATGGACAATAAAACACACAACTTGAAGCACGCGTTAACGAAAAGAGTATGAATTGAGTATGAATTGGTGCAACAGTGTCGCACCAATTCATCACGTTTGTTCTGCGCCTACATCAAAGTATGATACATAAATCAGGGTTACCTGATTCTTTTTGTTAAGGCATACTCCGAAGTCATAGGAATAATACATCGCGCCGTTTCTCTTAAAGTTCTTGTTAAACCATTTCGTTGATTTAACCACATCGCCGCTTCCGTCTTCCTTGGTACCGTATACCACCTTACAGCCCTTAGCCAGTTTAAACTTATACTTTTTCTTTGTCATATTCACACTCTTAGTGAATATACTGTTTTTCATTTTAGACTTTTTGCAGAGGAATCCATAGTTATCCCTATTGAGGTAAAGCTTGCCTTTTTTGATTTTGCAGGAAACACCTGAACCCATGTTGGTTACAAAGTATTTGGTTTTATAGACCTTTGTCTTAAGATAATTAGTCTTCTTTTTGGTGGTTGTGGTCTTTGTAGTTGTTGCAGGGGTGTCTGTAGTTGCGCCTGTAGTTGCGCCCGGCTGTGCAGTAAGGGTAATGTTGTATTCTATTCCGGTATCCTTCGGCGACTGAGAAACCGCGCCATAATACTTAAACACGAAATAGTATCTATTATTCTTTTGCAGATATTTTGTCATATCCACGGAAAGACCGTCGGCTTCTATGGTATTGCTATAAACCAAATTTGAAAGGGTATGATCGGAATACACCTTGAAATCCAAATACTTTTTAGTTCCTGATACATTCGTGGTATAAGTGTTACTTCCGGTATCAAGATAATAAACATCTCTATCATCTGTGGAATCAAGACGCGCATACTTTGTATTACCGGGAACCAGAGGTTCTGCCAAAGCAGCTGTATCCGGCTCTGCGTCTGAGAGCTGAACCAGCTGAATCGTTGCAGTAATATCATCTCTATTATCCCTGGCAATTACAAGGTAATAGGTAGTGTTATAGTTTAAGATTGGGTTTGTCCCATCCACGCCACCTATTTCCTGAAAATTATCCACATAGCCACCTATGACCTTATTAGTCCTGCTCAAGGTTGTTGAAACGTACCACTCGGGATTATAGTCTGAATTCGAAGACCATGTAAATGAGTAATATGACTTAAGGTCTGTGGTTTTAAAAGCATAAGCATAAAAATATCCATCCCCATCTTCTCTCTTATCAATAGTAATTGTCTGGGGTTGATTAAGAGAGAGTGTTGCTTTTTCTGTGACATTATCCGCTCCATAGACTGTCTGAGGAATGATCATCGTCTCAAAAAGCGTGACTGCCATCACAGCGCTAAGCAGCAAAGAAAATATTCTTTTTTTATTTTTCCACATTAATAAATCCTCCTATCTCAATGTTGTTAGTTTTCAATAAAGAAATCATACCAAAAGAATTATTGGTTTGTCAATTTAAAGCAGCATAAACTGTCTTAGCCTCAGAAGCTTTGTTGACTATAATTCTTGCTTGACAGGCTAACATATATTAGCTATAATTTGGCTAATATGTGTTAGCGAAATCTGCGGCATTAGAGCTTGCATGGAAAGTATTTTCAGAATATGAATCACCGGATTATGCCCCGGAGGGAACACAAGAGTTCCGTAAGTGTCTTCACGATGAAAATTATCTGGCAGGAATAGAGTATTACGGAGCATTTGACGAAGAAAAGACCGTCAACGGAATACTTTCATTTCTTCATTTCCGAGTGCGAAGAATAATGCCCGTGAATGACGATCAAAAAAAATATTTTAAATAGGTATTGACTCTCACATTGTGTCAGGGATTAAGGTAATAGTGAGCTCAGAAAAACATCCATGGAGGTAAGAAAAAATGTTAAAAATTGGAGATTTTTCAAAACTATCCAGAGTAAGTATCAGGATGTTGCGTCACTATGATGATAAAGAGAAAATGGAAGCCTTTCTGTTGGAAAAGCAGACAGAGCTTAAGAAGCTTTCCGAAGAGACGCAGTACAAACTGATGCTTCTGGAAACAGCCAAAAAGAGGCTGAGAAAGGAGCAAACTATGAGTTATAATGTTACAGTAAAGACAATACCTGAGAGATATGCAGCCACAGTGCGAATGATCATTCCTTCTTACGAAGATGAACAAAGAGCATGGAGTGTACTTTATTCGGAGTGTGGCAGATCATTGGTACCGGCAGATCCATGCCTTGCGGGAGCTGATTTTTTCGACGAGGAATACAAAGAAGAAAATGTAGATGTTCGAACCCGGATGAACTGGTGACAGAGATCTGCTTCCCGGTAGAGTAGCAGACAGGAAAAATTAAAAATCAAAGAACTCATAATATGGCTAATACTACTGATTTCTAAAATCTGGGTATTAGCCTTTTTTGCAATGCTCATTTTTGAGATGTCCATTATTATGCGGCCATTTATTATTGAAAATATCTACATATAACGATATAATATATCTAAATTTTTACAGAAGTAGTAATCAGCGCATTGGTATAGATCCATAATATATTGTTCTAAAGAGACAGGAGGAACAGATGATGGGCAAATATATGTATACCACAAAAATAAGATTATTTTCCTTGCTAATATTGTGCTTTGTATGCTCATTTATAATATCAACACATTCACAGGCAAGGGAACAGAATATAGCAATCGATATTGAGAATGATGATTTCGAATTCGCTGACATGTACCCGGGTGACAGAGGGCAGATCATTCCGGGTGATTCGGGCGCAATATCCGAAGCCGATATGAGGAATGGAATATGCGGCAGTGTGATGCATTCCGATTATGAATACGTCACGCTTATCCACGGCTGGAGTTTTGAATCGTCTGATCCTTCGATACTTCAGATAGATTCCAACGGTAATTATACTGTTCTCGGAACGGGCACGGTATGGCTTAAGATAAGAGAGGAATATTACAAAGGAAGATATAAAGATATTCGTGATTATTGTGCGATACCGGTTACTCCCGGTTCGTTAGAGGTAAATGAGCCATTGGACTCAATGTATTCCGGAACCAAATATGAGAGTTACAGCATAAGAATATATACTGATACAAGTATGGCCTATCCTGCTAAGACGGAAGTGACAAGCTATGTATTTGGTCAGGAACAGGTTATAAAGATGAAAAATATGCCGTCATTTGGCGTGGATGAATCATATCATTTTGAATATAAGAGCAGTGGCAGCAGTGTGTCATGTCAATATGACGATCAGGCAAAATGTATCAGGATGAGTTCATATTCCAAAGGGAAAAGTACTGTTACGATCGAACTTAATAACCTCGTATTCAACATTACTTTCATATCTAAAAATGTAAGCCTTAATAAGACTTCACTTCTGATCGCAACCAAAGAAAAAAAGAAGATAAAATTAAAGGGCTATGACAAAAAAATCAAATGGAGATCGACTGATCCCAAAGTAGCAAAAGTGAATAAAAAAGGTGAGATTGTCGGAAAGAAAAAAGGCAATGCGATCATATATGTTCAGCTTGACGATTACAGATTAGGATGTGTGGTATCTGTTGTCACTCCGGGAATGAAAAAGGTGGTTAACTACGCCAAATGGATCCCGAGGCACTGGAAATACAGTCAGGCAAACAGGATGAGTAAGGGATACTATGACTGCAGTGCGCTAGTGTGGAAATCTTATAAGAAGATCGGCAAGAATTTTGGTGATAAAAATTATGCTCCTACAGCGGCAACTATGGCACAATGGTGTGCGAGCAATAAGAAAATGATAAAAGGCGGCATTACTGATAAGAGAGTTAATAAACTACAGATAAATCCGGGAGATATCACATTCTATACAGGAAGTAACAACGGAAGATATAAGGGAATATATCACGTTGAGATGATCGTTGGATATGAATACGGTGGATGGAACGGCAAGAAATTCAATGTATATATTGTCGGAGCCAGGCTTGGAGTTGGTCCGGGAATGGAACTTCTCGCAAGACCGTAGGGGCAAACTAATAGGATGGTGTAGATTAAGGTATCTATTAAGGTTAATGATTAGATTCTCAGATTACACCGGTTTTGCGAAGAGAGATTGTAAAGAAAAAGGCTGATAGCAGTTCGTCAACTTTGAAAACAATACAGGGTTGACGAACTGCTTTTTATCTGATATTATGTAACAGTTCATGAAATGATCAGGTGTTTCACGCCCGCTGATCAAGGGTGTTTAGAATACCTGATCATATATGTGTATTTTTTTGGAATATTCCGAATGAGGAGGCTCATATTGAATACAAAACAACAGATCGCACAGATGCTTGAGGAGAGCGGCGAAGGATATGTGTCAGGTAATTCAATTGCTGACAGACTTGACCTTACAAGGGCAGCAGTATGGAAATGCATAAGACAGCTTGAATGTGAGGGTTATCAGATAGACAGCTCAAGACATGGATACAGGCTTGGCCCTCAAAGTGATGCATTGAGCGAATATTATATAGATAAATATCTTGACACCCTGTCTGACAGGATCACACTTGAAGTATATCAGGATATAGATTCTACCAATAATTATCTGAAGGAAACAGCTGCTAGAGGACAACACGACAACACACATAATGACAGCAAGAAGAATGTAACCGGATCATGGCATGTTGTCGTAGCTTCGGCACAGAGTGCGGGGCGAGGAAGAAGGGGAAGGACGTTCATATCATCTGCCGGTACGGGAGTATATATGAGTGTGCTTTTAAGACCGCAGATATCGCCCGACAAGATAACAAGAATAACAACTGCAGCAGCTGTTGCAGCGTGTCGTGCCATAGAATCATGCACAGAAGAAAAAGCTCAGATAAAATGGGTGAATGATGTATATGTTCGTGGGAAAAAAACCTGTGGAATTCTGACTGAAGCATCAATGGATCTTGAATCGGGAGTACCCGACTGGGTGGTAATGGGAATTGGTTTTAACGTATATGAACCCGAGAATGGATTTCCGGAAGAGATCAAGGAGATTGCCGGAGCGATATCCACAGAAAAGATCAGGGATCTTCGCAGTCGGATCGCAGCCTCATTTCTTAAGGAATTCTATTCTATAGTAAGTAATCTTGAAGATGCGGCATATGCTGATGAATATAAGAGCCGCAGTTTTCTTATAGGGCAGGATATCAATGTTATCGGCAGTAATTCAACAAGGCCGGCAAAGGCTGTCGATATAGACGAAGAGTGCCGTCTGATAGTGGAGTATGAAGACGGAACAAAAGAAGCGCTGTTCTCAGGCGAGGTAAGTGTGAGAGTTAAAAAAAGTTAAGGGCAACTTGCCTGTGACACAATATATGTATTACAACGAAAAGAGGTATTAAAAATGAATAGTATTAAAGCAGAAAAATTAAATGTGAATAGTGTTAGATCAGGTCATATAAAAACCCTGGACCTGGCGTACATGGCTCTGTGCGTAGCTCTTATGGCAGTATGTTCGTGGATCAATATTCCGACTGCCGTGCCATTTACACTTCAGACTTTTGCGGTATTTTGTACGCTTGAATTAATAGGTGGAAAACGCGGAACAATAACGATTATTGTATATATTGCACTGGCTGCAATAGGTATTCCCGTACTTGCAGGATTCTCAGGCGGTCTGGGTGCTATTCTCGGAGTGACAGGCGGATACATTATAGGATTCGTATTCATGGGTCTTATATACTGGTTGGCAGAGAAGTTATTCGGAGACAGACTTCCTGTACGAATAATATCTCTGGTTCTCGGACTCATTGTCTGTTATGCATTCGGTACAGCGTGGTTTATGGTTGTTTATGCAAACGGAACCGGACCGGTAGGTCTGCTTACAGCGCTCGGATGGTGTGTATTTCCATTCATCATCCCCGATATTGTGAAGCTGGTACTTGCAGTTACCGTTACGGCAAGGATCCGTAAGATGGTGCGATAATATTTTATGTAAAAGTAATAATTCATGCGAAAATAATCCTTGACATTACCTGCAAATTCATGTATTTTATTGAACTAGATGATGAACAAAGGCGTTCTGCACATTGTGCGGGACGCCTGTTTTATATGCAAAGGACAGGTATGGATTATGGCAATGGTATTATCGAAGCTTATGAATAAAGTAGAACATATGGATATAACGTTAATAGCCGGAGAAGGTGGATTAGCTAACATTGTTACATGGGTACATATGGCGGAAACAGTGGAGGCATCGGACTTTCTGGATGGAAGTCAGCTGGCGATAACAACCGGGATCGGACTTAAATCAAGGGATGAGATAATATCTCTGCTCAAGGCTTTCTATGAAAAGAATGTTGCGGGAGTAATAATTAATCTCGGACCGTTCATAGAAGAGGTTCCTGAAGAGGCCAGGCAATTCTGTGATGAGAATAATCTGCCGTTATATGTTGTCCCGTGGAAAGAACATCTGGCGGAGATAATGCATATCTGTTGCTATGTACTTACCAAAGAGGAGCAGAGGATGCTTGAAACGTCGGCGGCATTCAAGAATGCGATATTCTTTCCGAAGCAGGAAGAGTTGTATGTTGTTCCGCTGTCACAACGATCATTTCGTGTAAAATGGAACTATAGTATTACGGTTATGAAGATACGTACACCGGCAAAGAATAAAGAGAAAAGGACTGATGCTTTATGTTGGACAATAGAAAAGATGATCAAGCATGACAATAAGAATTTTGCCGTATTTGTAAATGAGATGGAGATTATTCTGATATTTGCAAACATTACGGAAGATGAACTGCTTGAAGAAGTAAAGAAGGTGCAGATCAACGTAAAGAGATTGCTTAATGAAGGTGAGAAACTGTATATGGGTGTCGGAAGACTCACCAAGAGTGTTCGATGTATATATAAAAGTTATAATCAGGCAAAGTCAATACAACGACTTCAGGCGAGGGGAAAGATCCAAGATGATAAGATATTCTATACGAGTCTTGGAATCTATCGCCTTCTAATGGGAATTGAAGATCGTGAGATCATGAAGGAGTATTATAGCAACACGTTAAAACCGCTTACCGATTATGACGCGGTAAACAGTACGGATCTGTGCAGCACTCTCCGGTGATATCTTTCACATAACGGAAGTGTAAAAGATACTGCTGACGAACTGTATGTTCACAGAAACACAGTGAATTATAAACTTAATAAGATTGAGGAATTACTCGGAATCGAGATGTCATCGCTTATAGCAAGAACGGAACTTATAATTGCATTCGATGTTCAGGATATCATGTAGTGGTTATGATCTGAGAAAAAGGCTGTCGCAAAGGATGTGAGTGCCTTTTTGTAGCACCAAACCGACTAGCGTTTGCCGTGTTTGCACGAGCAGACATTTGCCGGGGAGGGGAATATAAGTTCGATAAGCTGTACTGACAATTGGACAGACCGGGGAGCATAATTCGGAATACGAAGAGGCTGTACGTATGGAGACATAAAGAAGATATTGTACGTTTAAAGAAGGGAGCGGATGATATGAATACGTTATATTTTGACCCTACAAGTACAAGCGGATTGAATGGCTACATAAATTATAAAATGTCCGGAGGAGATAGCGGCCGCTCCGGCGGCTCCGGCGGATCAGGCGGAGGTTCCGGCTGTGGACCATGGATAGCGGTTATAATCTTTTTGGTTATATTGGAGATTATGGGAGCGTTTTATAAGTGAGAAGATTGATATTGGTAGGCTGCAAGTGAAAAGCATCTCAGTTGAAATAATGGGAGTGGTATGGTACGATAGAATCGATTGGATGTATTGCATTAACTGTTGAATAAAATGAGCGGGGTGGAAATAATATGATCGTATATGACGGGTTGAAAACAGATTTCTTATCCAGTTGTGAGAGAGATTCTATAGCAATGGAGATAGAAGAAAACATTTTGTCAAAAATGGGAAGACACACTCCAATGGCTGAATTTCGTTCATGGGAAAACTCTCTTAATTACATGTATAAGGTTTTGAATGATGATGAGATACCTTCCGATGCCGGAGTAGCAATAGAATATAATATTCCACAGACATCAAAGAGAGTAGGTTTTATGATATCCGGATATGGAAAACAGGATGAACCGGGAATGGTGATAGTGGAATTAATCTATTTCCTTGTGCCTGTCTTCACAACTATATTCGTCATAATGATGATCCTATTGATGCTGATCAGTATAAAGAATATCTTGAAGAGGCACCTGTTTTTTCAAAAGGACAGCTTGACAGATTACGTGAATTTATAAAGACATTTATTCGTAAAGGTGACAGAAAGGAAGTTATTTATCAGATAGATCATGGTAAGATCCGCCCGTCTAAGAGTCTGCAAAATGCTATTGGTTCCATGCTTAAGGGAAACAGGAAACAATTGACAGAATCAGAAGATTTTCTGAAGAGAGGGATTGGGATCAGTTCCACACTCCGGAGAATCTGGCAAAATCAATAGTAATCGAATCTGCAGAACTTTTGGAATGTTTTCAATGGAGCAATACTGATGTGGATCTTCAACATGTAAAGGAAGAATTGGCAGACGTACTTGTTTATACCCAAAACTTGTTAGACAAGCTTGATCTTGATGCTGATGAGATTATTAATATGAAAATGAATCAAAATGAAAAAAAATATCCCATAGAAAAATCTAAGGGTAATTCGGCAAAGTATGACCGGTTGTAGGAAATGTAATGTTAGGCAATCAGGATGATATATTTGAATAGAATAACCTGATTAAACGCCTTTTTCATATATCTCCATAAAGAGTCATAAAACTCTATGAATCTGCATAAATACTGGACTTGCAGAAATTCTAACTCACATATAACTTGTTATAACTCTATGTATTTTATAGAAAAAATGGCACTCGGTGTGGCACTCGGTGTGGCACTCGATTTTTGGGAGTCCGAGAAAAAATATCAACATTATTTCATTTTAACAAGCTATATTGAGACCCAGGTTAGCAGATAGATTACACAGCATCGGATAGTCAAATGTCCGGTGCTGTTTTTTTAATGCCATGCTTCTATTAGCCAAAAACGAAAAAAATATTGAAAATGGCTAATAGACATGATAGAATAATCTCATCAAACAGAAAGAAAGAAATGGATATTATGAGGCTCATCCCAAGAAATTCCTATATGGAGAAAATAATCAATGTAATAGGAACTCCGGATATAAAAGTCATTACCGGTGTAAGACGATGCGGAAAGTCAAAACTTTTGGAATCATTTAAAAAAATATAGATGAAAATATACAAGATGCAAATATAATTCATATCAATTTTCAGATTTTGCCACACTTTTTACCGGACGAACATTTGAAATAAAAGTTTTTCCATTTTCCTTTAATAAACTTGAAATATGATAGAATTAAAACACTATGATCTATGCTTTAAATATTTACCCGTGTATCAGCGGATAAGCCCGGGAAGGATACTCATGATTTTGGATAATTGGATTTTAAATAAGGAAATTACGAATAATAAGATTAAGAAAACATTTTTGGTGATCACTGCGGCAGCGGTACTTATATGTTTGTTAGGTGGATGTACCATAAAAAATGAAATGCAACCCATGCAGGAAGAATCAAACAAATCTTCAAGCTCTGTCAGAAGTGCGGTTGATTTTGAACATGAACTGGATAATTATGCGCCGAAAAAGAGCAATTACAACTTTTATTTTACATACAAGATCGTTCACCCCTGGTGGGATGCCGTGGCACTGGGCATGGAGGAAGCCCAGCGGCAGTATCTTGATAAGGGCATAACCGTCACCTACGAATACCTGGCACCGGATGCGGCATCCGCAGACGACCAGCTTGAAAGGCTCGCGCAGGCAAAGCAGGGGAATTATGATGTGATCGGCGTTGACGTTGCGGATGAGGATATCATTTCATCGGCTCTTGATAAGATGGTGGATGAAGGATATAAGATAATGACTTTTTCAAGCTCTGATGCATCGGAGGACTGTAAGCGGATTGCCTATGTGGGGAACACCCATAATTACGAGGATGGAGCTGATCTGACCGAAGCCCTTTGTAAAAAGCTGGATTATAAGGGTCAGGTGGCAATACTGGTCGGGAGCAAAGGCGCGCCATGTCATGAGGACCGGGCGCAGGGAGCAAAGGATACCATTGCCAAATACAGTGAAATGAATATAGTTGCGGTTGAATATGACATGGATTCCATTCAAAATGCATACAAGCTCACACTGGATATCTTAAAAGACCATCCTGACCTTGACGGTATAATATGCTGCAACATGAGCAATCCTGTGGGCGCTGCAAGGGCGATCACCGAAAAAGGCAGCGACGCGGTGATAGTCGGAATGGATCATGATAAGGAAGCGTTGCGTTATCTTAATGACGGCGTTATCTACTGCCTTGGGGTACAGGATTGTTATTCCATCGGATTTGACACGATACAGGTGGCCGTAAAGATAGCTGACGGTAATCTTCCGGGGGAGCTGTTCCCTGAGAAGACCAATGAGATTACAACAATAATCTATCAGGAAGATGCAGCCTCGATACTGAAACTGCTCTATGGTGAAATTTTATGACTAACGAAAAAGACAAATTCAATAAAAGATTTGTTTATACCGCTATCATTGGCATTGCTATTGTTATGGCCATACTTACCGTCAGCACGATATGGGCTTCAAGTAAGACCCTTTTTGCAACGGATGAGGCTGTTTCGGCCGTAAGTTCATTCTATCTGGAAGCCATGGCGGATCAGCGGGCGCGAACTATCACGAACCTGATAAACAATAATTTCGATCACATGGATAAGGCTCTGACCGTTATTGAAGGGGCTGATATAAAATCCCAGGAAGAATTGCGAAATGTACTCGGCAGGATCAAGCTGGTGCTCTCACTTAACAGGTTTGCTCTCGTAGATGAGGATAACATCGTTTATACGCAGTACACAACGTATGAAGGCGGCAGCCGCTACGAATTTCTGTCAGAAGAAAAACTTGATGAAAAAGTCATCAGCACCGTATATATGTACGGCTCCTCAAAGCAGCTGTGTCTTGCCATTCCCGTAGACGGGCTTACTGTCATGGGCAGGCAGTTCAAGGCCTGCTTTGTCCTGATTGATATCGGGGATATTACGAATCTTCTTGCATTTGAGGACGACAGGGATACATATTTTGCTCTGTATATGAAAAACGGCGCAAATCTGTCTGATACAGATCTCGGACTGATCGATCCTAAAAAAAACATCTTAAAAAGCATCGGTGATTATACTTCCCCCGAAGCCCGCGAAAAGCTTACAGCTGATTTTGAAGGAGGAAACGAGGGCAGCGTGACTCTTGATTCAAAGGGTGTTCAGGAGACACTGTGTTACGCTCCCGTTCCGAATACAGGTTGGATGCTGGCAGTGCTCATCCACGAAAGCGTCATTAATGAACAGTTCCGTGAGATAAGAGAGAACAGTCATCTGATAAGCCGTACCCTAATTGTTGTCACCCTTCTTTCCATGGCAGTATTTGCGGCCGTTCTTCTGCTTCAGGCCCGTAAAATATTGATGATGAAGCTCGAGAACGAAAGGAAAAACAGCAGGATCTTCCAAAACATGGCTAATACCGATTCCATGACCAGTGTAAGGAACAAACATGCCTATTCTGAATATGAGAATCATCTTAACATCCTACTGCGTTCTGGCGAGCTCGGAAATGAGATCGCTGTATTGGTCTGTGATATCAACGGACTAAAGCACGTCAATGATACGAAAGGACATGCTGCCGGCGATCAGCTTATCAAGGATGCGACCGCTCTCATATGTGAGCATTTTATCCATGGCGCCGTTTTCAGGATCGGCGGCGATGAGTTTGCCGTTATCCTTCACGACAAGGGTTACACCACGATGGATGAAACCATTGCTGCTATCAATAAGGAAATCGAAGAAAACATCGAAAAGGATAAAGTGGTCATATCTATAGGATATTCGGTCTTAAAAGCGGAAGATACGCAGATCCATGATGTCTTTGAACGCGCCGACCAGATGATGTATGAGCGCAAGAAAGAGTTGAAAGGTATGGGAGCGAAAACCAGAGAATAATAGCTTTCTCATATCACCCAATACTATTCATTTTCTTGAGATTTTGTTTGTCTTCATACATCTTCTTATCCGCACGGTCAAAAATCTCTGATACAAATTCGTCTCCGCCCACTCTGAATACCGGACTATGAACGAATATTCCGCACAAAAGTTTAGCGCATTCCTTGATATCCTGCATTCTCCGATGAAATCGGTTTGAAAAATGGCATCTTACCCATAAGCATCCTTATGGAAAAGATATCGCATCACCAAGAAGTAGTGAGCTGTTCGCTTCAATAACGGATAATCAGGTAACGCAGTTCTTAAGACTTCAAGCTAAGAGACGTGTAGAAGAAGAATACTGGTGTTGATGTGAAGATATATACATATGCGAGCGCACAGCTTACGAACAGGGATGCGGCTAATTTCAATGCACAATATCCGACATTGACGGTTAAGAAGACGCAGGTATTCCATGACAGATTTATCATTCTGGACGGGAAAACAGCGTATCACATAGGGGCATCCATTAAGGATGCAGGGAAGAAATGTTTTGGAATTTCCCTCATAGATGATCAGGGTGTGGTGGCAGATTTGTTGAACCGATTGAGTACAGTATAAAGGGCAAAATGAAAACGAAGAACATCTTTACAACTAAGGATAATACTTTAATATATATCAAAATCAGGAGAACATTTATATGGATAACAAAAGAGAACATTTGGGCAGCCGCCTGGGCTTTATCATGTTGAGCGCGGGATGTGCCATAGGTTGTGGAAATGTATGGAAATTTCCATGGATGACGGGAGAAAACGGTGGCGGAGTATTTGTATTTATATATATTATCTGTCTGATAATACTCGGTTTGCCGACTATGACAATGGAATTTGCGATGGGAAGAAGGTCGCAGGCAAGTCCTGTAAGAATGTATCAGAAGATTGAAAAACCGGGCCAGAAGTGGCATATTCACGGTTATTTCGCATTGGCGGGTAATGTCGCTCTTATGACATTTTATACGGTTGTTACCGGTTGGATGATATATTATTTTATCAGATTTTTGACAGGAGAATCTTCGGATATAGGATTTGGAAAAATGATATCCGATCCGGCTGTGAATGTCATATTCATGCTCATTTCCGTCGCTGTCGGGTTTGGGATTCTGTCATTTAATCTTCAGGGCGGTTTGGAGCGCGTTACCAAGTATCTGATGTCTGCGCTTTTGGTTCTGATGTTTGTATTGATGATCCACAGTCTGTTGCTTCCAGGTGCAAAAGAAGGGATAAGCTTTTATCTGATTCCGGATTTTAGCAAGATCAATGGGAAAGTTATTGTTGGAGCGATGAACCAGGCATTTTTCTCACTGAGTATAGGAATCGGTGCGATGGCTATATTCGGCAGCTATATCGGGAAGGAACGCTCTCTTTTGGGGGAATCGGTGAATGTCATTATTCTGGATACGGCAGTTGCGATAGTATCGGGCTTGATTATTTTCCCATCCTGCTTTACATTTGATATAGAAGTAAATGCTGGCCCTTCATTGTTATTTGATACAATGGCTACGGTATTTAACAATATGAGCGGCGGAAGAGTGTGGGGAAGTCTGTTCTTCTTATTCATGATATTTGCCGCTTTGTCGACAGAGCTTGGAGTATTCGAGAATATTCTTGCATGTGTGCGTGAGATGACCGGATGGAAACGCCCGAAGAGCTGCATTATATGTGGGATAGCGATCGCTGCGCTTTCGACAACAACAGCGCTGGGTTACAGCGTATTAACATTTCAGCCGTTCGCAGAAGGAACGGCATGGCTTAATTTTTGGGACTTTATAGTCAGCACTAATCTGCTCCCGCTCGGAGCTTTCATATTCAGCATATTCTGCTGTTACAAAAAGGGCTGGGGTTGGGATGCCTTTATGGAAGAAGCCAATACCGGAAAAGGACTGAAGATAAAGAACTGGATGAAGCCTGTATTTAAGTATTTTGTGCCGTTATGCGTGTTGGGATTATACATATACGGACTAGTGACATTTGAGTGGAGATAGGAGGATATACAATATGTTTCATTATGATTATACTACAAAAGGAACCTGTTCAAAAAAAATAAGTTTTGATCTTGATGGTGATGTAGTTCACAACGTATCTTTTGTCGGAGGGTGCAACGGTAACCTTAAGGCAATAAGTATTCTTGTTGAAGGACAGACAGTATCACAGATCGAGGAAAAATTGTCGGGAGTTTTGTGCGGCAATAAGGGAACATCGTGTTCAGATCAGTTGTCTAAAGCAGTAAGAGCTGCTTACGAAGCGGCACAATAAGGGTGCCAAACATTAGTCAATATGTTTTTTATAGTTGACAGCAGGCCGGAAGAGTGTAATAATATTTCTGTTAACGATTAAATGGTCGTTCATATATTTTTATAATTAACGGTATTCGTTTTGATTGCGGCTACCGTTTGGTTTGCGTTAATAGGGGAGGAACTGCATGAATAATCAAAGAAAAGAAAAGATGGCTATTATATATACCATCTCGCTTGTTGTTGTGATTGCAATCCTTGTGATCAGCATTATCAAAACCAATTCTTACAATGCTACAGTGCATCAGTCGACATTTACGAAGTCTTCGCTTTTTACTACTGAAGCATCGGAATCCGAGGATGTAGCTATCAATGCGGTTCCCAGAGACACTACATGGTCCAAGACCTTCGATCTTAATAACGAAGGACTTACAGAACATAATTTTGAAGCATTTACATATGATTTTAGTATTAATAACAACACGAATGACCAGGTGGATTCACTGTCATTCAAGATGACTTTGAGTACGGATGTTTTTCTTGCACAGGCATGGAACGGTGCATTGGAGATACATCAGTTCAGAGACGGTGAAGAGATTACGGACACTATTCCCGATCTTAGGGAATATAATCCCGATGACTATAAGATAGAAACAGTTACGGTTGACGATGAATCATTTGTAATAATGAAAGCAGGGGATTATTTCAGATACATTCCGAGCTCAAGCGCCAATGCAATGGAAGTGCCTATTGAACCTTATGAGGGAACTACTCCGGGCTTCATCATATATGTCGGAATAGACAAGACCATGGAGGAGTCTACTCTTGAGCTTGAATACACGTTCAACAGATTGTATACGAGTGAGCCGCTGTACTGGATATCCATCATTGGTGCCGCCGTATGGTTCATAGCACTTATCATTGCCGCTATCACATCGGCACAGATCAAGAAATATCAGGTTAGACATGAGCGTGACAATAAGATCATCAGTGAATCTATCGAAACATTTACCGGATTCATCGATGCAAAAGACGAATATACAAACGGTCATTCGAAACGTGTTGCCCAGTATACCAAGCTTATTGCGAAAGAAATGGGATACGAAGGAGAAGAACTTGACAGAGTTTATTACATAGCGCTTCTTCACGATTGCGGTAAGATCGGAGTTCCGGATAACATCCTCGGAAAACCGGGAAAGCTTACCGATGAGGAATTCCAGGTTATAAAATCTCATACGATACGTGGCGGAGAGATCTTAAGCAGCTTTAAGAGTCTTGAGAATGCAGGTGAAGGTGCATTGTATCATCATGAGAGATATGACGGAAAGGGTTATCCGGAAGGAAGAGCAGGAGAGGATATTCCGTTCATTGCAAGAATGATATGTGTTGCCGATTCATTTGACGCAATGAATTCAAACCGTGTATACAGAAATAAACTTGCAAAAGATCATATAATCAATGAGATTGAGTCAAACAAAGGCCGTCAGTTCGATCCGAAGGTAGCAGATGTTATGTTAAGACTCATAAGGAATAACAAGATTGTTATAAAGGGAAAGTAAAATATCATAATTATACGCGCTGAATTAATGTGGCATTAAAGCAATGTTCAAGGTCTTCTCTGGATATGATTCCTCAGAAGACCTTTTCAGAAAGGAGCGTACTGATATGATGAAAAAGCAGTCAAAGAACCGGGAAGAGAGAGCGCTATCGACCAGGAATCTGGTATTATCGATACTTGTAATAATATTTTTTGCTGCAATAATATTCGTATATTACAGAATGCTCTATAATGAAACTCAGAATAATATCATCAAAAACGGTGAGATCACTGCAGGAAAATCAGCTGATCAGTTCGAACAATATCTGTCTACCAATGTAGATTCCATCAAACTTACGGCATATACACTTGACGAGATGATAACCCAAAATAGGACTGATGATGAGATACAGGACTTTCTTGTTAAGCAGTCAATTGCGATAAAGAGCGCAGTTAACGAGAATTCAACAGGATTGTACGGATATATTAACGGAAGATTCTTCAGTGGGACCAATTGGGAACCGCCTGAAGACTACGTTGCGACGGAACGGCCGTGGTACACAAAGCCTATGGCTAACAAGGGAGTACTGACTATACTTGAGCCCTATCATGATGTACAGTCAGGTAATACCATGCTTGCTCTTGGTAAGACTCTGTGTGATAATGTCAGCGTTATATCGGTGGATATATCTCTCGAGCAGGTACAGAAGATGACTGAAGAGGCCGTAATATCAAGTGATTCGGATATTGAGATGATCATAAATGATGAGGGAATTGTTGTCGCTCATTCAGATAATGAAGAAGTTGGAAAAGTATACGGCAAAGAAAGAGGAACACTCGGCGCCGGCATTATCGATATGATCCATAGGACGGATGAAGAATATTTTGAGATAAAACATGACAGCTCTCACTATATCGTATATGTAGCCGAGATTCAGAACGGCTGGTATTGTGTATCAATTAAGAATGCTACGGAAGTATTCGGTTCACTTAATATAATGCTTGCGGTGACTATAGGTATTATTATCATCGTTGTGCTTATAATCAGTATTATTCTTGCCAATTCCAACAGACGTGCCATCATTGCAAAGCGTATGGGTCAGAGGCTTGCTTCGGCTGCTGATATATACATATCCATGCATGAGATTGATTTTTTAAGTGATTCTTTTTCTGAAGTACGTAACATTAACAAAGAAGCTTTAAAAATGATAGGCAATACAAGAAATAACAGCCAGCAGGTCATCAATATGGTAATGGAGAAGCTTGCTGTTCCGGCTGCCAGAGAAGATATATTGGATTTTGTTGATTTCAGAAAGCTTGATGAACGTCTGACAGATCGTAATACAATAACAATGGAATTCCTTGGAATTCAAAATGAATGGCGAAGGGCAAGATTCATCGTATCGGGAAGGCTCGCTGACGGAAGGGTATCGCGTGCCATGTTTCTTGTGGAAGATATTGATGAGGAGAAACGTAACAGAGACAAGCTTATTGATATGTCCGAAAGAGCGATAGCGGCTAATGAAGCCAAATCATCATTTCTTTCGAAGATATCCCATGAGATCCGTACTCCGATCAATGCCGTGCTTGGAATGAACGAGATCATTCTTCGCGAGTGCAAGGATGATAATATCATATCTTATTCCGAGAAAATAGGGAAAGCAGGTAAGACTCTTTTAGGTCTGGTCAATGACATACTCGACTTTTCGAAGATTGAATCAGGTAAGATAGAGATAATGTCGGTTGATTATGACCTGGCGGTTGTAATTAATGACCTTATTAATATGATTCAGACAAAGGCAGATGAGAAGGGGCTCGTTCTTTCACTTGATATTGACAGGGATATGCCTAAGTATCTCAAAGGTGATGATGTGCGTATTAAGCAGGTCATTACCAATATACTGTCCAATGCCGTGAAATATACCGAAAAAGGCAGTGTTACGTTCGGAATTCATTATGAAAAAGCGGCAGACGAACCGAACAGCGTGATTCTTAATGTATGGATAAAAGATACCGGATCGGGGATCAGACCCGAAGATATGGATAAGCTTTTCTCGGAATTTGAACGGATCGATGAAAAGCACAACCGTAATATTGAAGGAACCGGCCTTGGAATGAATATTACGAAAAATCTCCTTGAAATGATGGGTTCTACACTTATGGTAGACAGCGTATACGGGCTTGGATCCAAGTTCTATTTTTCACTGAAACAGGAAGTAGTGGACTGGGAGCCTCTGGGAGATTATGAGAAAGCTATGCTTCAGGAAAGAACACGTTATAAATTGAGATTCACGGCACCTGAGGCAGATATCCTTGTAGTTGATGATATCCCGATGAATCTGAACGTATTCGAAAGTCTGTTGAAGCAGACTAAAGTTAAGATAGATACGGCAGGAAGCGGAGATGAAGGTCTTGCGCTTGCTTATAACAAAAAGTATGACATTATATTCTTTGATCATATGATGCCGGAGAAAGACGGAATTGAGACACTGCATGAACTTCGGGCCAATAAGGAGAATCCGAACATTGATACAACTGTAGTATGCCTTACGGCAAATGCGATATCAGGCGCCAGAGAGAATTATCTGGTTGAAGGATTTGATGATTATCTGTCAAAACCGATAGACCCGTTGAAGTTAGAGGATATGTTGTTAAGATATCTTCCAAAAGACAAAATTGTTGAATGTTGCGGGGATTATGATCCGGATGACGATACGGATTCTACGAGTGTAGAATCGACTTCGGAACTGCCGGATGCGGTTAAGAACATTGCCGAACTTGATATTGACGCCGGTTTGAAGAACAATGGTAATGTTAATGCCTATATTGAATCATTGAAACTGTATGCTTCCGTGGCCGGTAAGTATTCCGATGAGATCGAAGGCTATATGGATGCCGGAGATTATAAGAATGCCACGATAAAGATACATGCTCTTAAGAGCACTTCACGTATAATCGGTGCCACGGACATAGGAGAATATGCTCAGGAACTTGAGAATGCCGGCAAATCCGGTGATACGGAACGTCTTAAACAGGGATTCGGGACGCTTCTTGAACGCTGTCGTAAGCTTGGAACGCAGCTTTCCCCGTTAATGGACGAAGAGGAACCGGATGATGCGGACCTTCCCGAGATAAGTGATGATATCCTTAACGGGTTATTCAATTCCATAAAGGATTATGCAAGAGAATTTGATTCGGACGGTATTGAAGAAGCACTTAAGGAGATCAAAGGATATAAGCTATCGGATGAAGTGAAGGAAAAATGTAAGAAAATTACCGAAGCAGCAGATAATTTTGATTTCGAAAGCATAAGGAATATGGTATAATGAACTATGGGGTGCTGAACACTCAAACGCTTGCAACAAGGGGGGAGCTTATGCCTGAATACAGAGTTATTGTAGTAGATGATGATGTAATGATACTTAAAAGTATAAGGAATCTGCTGTCAGAGCATAATATCAAGGTCAATGCCGTGCGTTCGGGAATGGATCTTTTGGCTTTCATGGAAAATAACAGCCCGGATCTTATACTTCTTGATATAATGATGCCGGATATGGACGGGTTTGAAGTGCTCGACAGATTAAGACTTTTTGAGAAGAATGCGGGCCGAAGAACAACTCCCGTAATATTCCTTACAGGAGATAATGACAGTGAAGCGGAACGTAAAGGTTTGGAACAGGGAGCTGCCGATTTTGTTGTCAAGCCTTTTGATCAGAATATACTTATACAGCGAATAACCAATACGATCAAGAACTCAAAAACCATAGAGAATCTTACTGAGGAAGCATCCGTAGACAAGCTTACGGGGTTATATAACAAAGCCACCGCAGAGGAAAAACTGACAGAAGCATGCAGTATGAAAACAGGTGCGATGATGATAATTGATCTTGATAATTTTAAGCTTGTAAATGATATATACGGGCATGATATGGGTGACAGGGTTCTTACGTCATTT
The DNA here is from genome assembly GCA_000621985.1 of Lachnospiraceae bacterium V9D3004. Classification (GTDB taxonomy): domain Bacteria; phylum Bacillota; class Clostridia; order Lachnospirales; family Lachnospiraceae; genus V9D3004. The sequence continues at coordinate 161,149 of JHWW01000007.1, read as the reverse complement.
GCCGATATCACAAGGAATAATACCCGAGCAGAAGACGTATTATGCAGGATCGGCGGAGACGAATTCATGGCTTTCTGCAACAATGCTACAAGCCCTGAAGCGGTAGCGGCATTTACCAAAAGACTTAACAAACAGCTTTTCAGTGAGGCAAAGGAATTAATGGGAGAGAATTTTAATATTCCTCTCGGTGTGTCTGTCGGAGCGGTGTTTGTACCGGAACATGGCAGAGATTACAGGACGCTATTCAATAACGCTGACAAAGCATTATATAAAGTCAAACAGAACGGTAAGCATGACTGTGCTGTATATGATCCGGTTTCATACGATGATGCGATGGAATTGGAGAATCCGGGACTTGAATTGGCAAGGATCACTAAGGTGCTTAAAGAACGCGGTGAGACTGATATGGCCATGATAGTCGGTCAGGATGCACTGATGTGGATATACAGGTTCATCAACCGTATGCCGGGACAGTACGGCAGGAATACGGTGAGTCTGTTATTCTCATTATCCCGCAGCTTAAACGGAAGAAAAGAAGTTTTTGATGATGCTGTTAATCTATTCAAAGAAGTGCTTCAGAATAATCTGGGCAGAAGTGACATAATAATGCAGGGTAAGACCAATCGTTTCTTCATTTTGCTGACAGATATCGGGGAGGATCCTGAACAGTATGCCGACGTGGTTATCAACAATATATTGACTGAGTGGAACAGTCATGCATTTAAGGATGACATGGATGTGGCATGGGCTGTGGAAAATGACCGTAAGATGGGTGACAAAGAGGTAACAACGTGAAAAAGAAGCATAAAAAGATCGTAAAGCAGAATAATAAGATGATGAAAGCTTTGAAAGCGATCAATTCCATGTCCGGGAAGAATATCACAGAGAAATATCTGAAAAGACACCGGAAAGTTATGGAACGGATGGGAAAGCTTGCATCATCGGGAGCAGATATAAGAATAAAGTCATTAAATGTGGGAAAGATCCGTGTAGAGAGGATCAGATCCAAAAAACATGATAAATCCCAATACGCCATTTTATATGCCCATGGAGGCGGTTTTATATGCGGGGGGATCGGATATTCAAGAATTCTTGCTGCAAGGCTCGCAGTGGCAACAGGGCTTGCTGTGTATTCCGTTGAATACCGTCTTGCACCGGAAGATCCGTATCCCGCAGCGCTTAATGACATGATGCAGGTATGGGAATTTATCACAGAAAAGATCAAAAAACCATATAAGCCCGAACATATATTTCTCGCAGGCGATTCTGCCGGAGGCAATCTGGTTCTGTGCATGGAAAGAGAGCTTAAGGCAAATGAAAAACCGCTCCCCGGAGGACTTCTGTTATTCAGTCCGTGGACGGATATGACGGCAACGTCATCAAGCTATGATACTTATAAAGATATAGATCCGATCCTCACAAGAGATTATGTTATCGAAGCAGCAAAGGCTTATATTGCCGGGGCAGGGGAACCGGGTGACGTAAGGTTCAGCCCGCTCTTTTGTGATATGGAAGGAGTGCCGCCGGTGTATATAATGGCGGGGCGTAATGAGATCCTGCTTGATGACAGTATTAGACTTCATAATAAGATCATTCAGTCGGGCGGAAGGTCCGTACTAGATATTGAGGAAAACGGATGGCATGTATATCAGCAGATGCCGATTCATATTGCCGAAGAGGCGATGAAGAGACTCTCTGCATATGTTTCTTCGGAGATCAACGAATCTGATATATAGGAAATGAGGAAGCTATGGCAAGCGATAACTGGTATAAAGTAGATAACGTGGCAAAGGTTTTTCTGGCTACGGTAACAAAGAGAGATCCGAGAACTCTCAGAGTGAGTTGTACCTTAAAGGAAAATATAGATCCCGATCTTCTTAAAGAGGCTGTTCTTTCTGCGATTCAGGACAGACCTCAGGTACAGGTCAGAATAAGACGAGGGGTATTCTGGCACTATATGGAAGATACCGATATAATGCCTGAGGTTACGGAGGAACGCGACAGAATCTGTCCGCTTCTGTATGTGCCTGCTAAAGCATCGCTTCATTATCAGGTTACATATTTTGGAAAAAGGATCAATCTGGATATGTTCCACGCGCTGTCAGACGGGACAGGTGCGCTGGAATTTCTTAATATTATCGTTCTTGATTATCTCAAGCTTCGATATCCCGGAAAGTTTACTGATGTTACAATTCATTCCGGGGCATCAGCGGATGATCTTAATCAGGACAGTTACAGACAGTTTTTTGAGAATTTCAGTCTTTCAATGGGTAATACACAAAAGAAGGCATATCATCCGGGAGGACTCAAGCTTCCTTATGATCAGTTGCAGTTTTTTGAGATTCACATGCCGACTGAGCAGATGCTTCCAATGGCAAAGAAACTCGGCGTATCGCTCACAAGTTATCTCGGAGCGGCATGGATGATAGCCATAAGGAATGAGATGCCGCCGCGCAGGCGTAATACGCCGGTGACGATATCATTACCTGTTAATCTGCGCAATTATTATCCTTCACACACATCCAGGAATTTCTTTAATAATGTTGATGTGACTCATGTATTTGAAGAAGATATAACGCTTGATGAGCTCGCTAAGGAATTTGACGTTTCACTGAAGGCTCAGCTTTCCGAGGAGAATATCAAGAAACAGATGAATGATTTTGAGACTATGGAATATGTGGCACCGGTAAGGGCTGTGCCGTTATTTATAAAACAGCTTACAGTAAGGCGGTTTACGAAGATATCCGAAAAAAAAGTATCGATGGTTTTTTCGAATCTGGGTGTTCAACTTCCTCCGGCTGAAGTGGCGGATCATATTGAGAATTACAGCGCATTCTGCAGTTCCAATAATCTGTTTTCAACTATGACCGGTTATAAAGATGATCTGATACTCGGTGTATCTTCTCCTTATGTGAATACCGGTGTTGTTAAGAATTTTGTAAGAGGATTCTCTCATTCAGGAATCGATATCAGGGTATATGCAACGGAGGTGATCGGCTGATGAGCAAATGTCCTTATTGTAAGATAGAAGTGGGCGGGGATCTTAAAAAATGTCCTTTATGCCAGAGTAAGGTGATGGGAGAAGCGGAAGATGCGTATTTTCCTAAGCTGACCACTTTACAGATCCGCTCGTTTTTTTATAAACTGCAGCTTTTTGTTGTATGGATAATTGTGATCGTTACGTTCAGTATAGATTTTTTATTTGATATTCAATTCCCCGCATTTCCCGAAGTGCACTGGAGCCTTATAGTCGCCATGTGGACAATAGCATTTGAATTCGGGATAATGCGACAGTTTAAGTCAGGCACCGGATCTTCACGTAAAATGACCATGATGGTGACGATCATACTTATACTGCTTTTGATAACATCGTATTATTTCGGATTCTTCAGGATAACGGCGGACTGGATAGCGCCGATGGCTCTGATCGGAGCAATGGTTGCCAATTTTGTGCTGGCCATGATAGATAAACGGGGAACATCAATGTCATATCTTCTTGGTAATCTGTTGGTCGGTGTGATACCGTACATAGTATTATGTGTAAGACATCACGGTTCGCCTGTCGGCTGGATATTATGTGTGGTATTCAGCGTGATACTGTTTGTCGGGGCGGTAATATTCAAAGGAAGAACCGTGACAAACGAGATCAGACGCAGACTGGATGTCTAAAAAAATATTGCAACACTTCCCCCGTTTCAATCGTTATATATATATACGATCGAAATCGGGGAAAGTTGTTTCTTAAGGCAATCGCGGTCTTCGCTATGCTACGATCCGTACTAAACACATGTCCCCCGGACATGCAACGCTTTTGATATATCAAGAAGGAGGTTACATAAGTTGGAGGAATTCAGACAGATATATGAACGTGAATTCAATACAGTCTGGCATATATGTCTGTCGTATATGCATAATGAAGCCGAAGCCGAAGACGCACTGCAGGAGACATTCCTGCGGTTTATGAAGTTTCTCGAGAGAAAGGAGAATCCTTTTGGAAAAAGTGATAATGAAGATGGCGGTGAAGGCGTTGAGAATATTAAGAATAAGAAAATAAGATCGTGGCTCATTAAGACTGCCGGCAATGTATGCAAGGATCAGCTAAAGAGCTGGTGGCGCAAGAGAGAAACGTATGAAGAGGCAGTACATGCCGAAACCACATCAGCTTACGAGCCGGATTATATGATAGAACTTATAAGGAAGTTACCCGACCGGTATAAGATACCGGTGTATATGTATTATTATCTGGGGTATGACAGTAGGGAGATCGCCGATATTCTTAAAATGTCCGGTTCCAATGTTCGAAGTATTCTGAACAGGGCAAGACATAAGCTTAAAAATGAACTGGAAAAGCAGGGAATAACGCAGAAGGGAGGCATATGTTGATGGGTGAGGAATATAACAGAGAAGAATTCGGTAATCTGATAAAAAACGCATACGACAGGAATACACCGGATGACTATACTAAGAAAATGATTTTTAACCGTATTGAAGATGAACATGAAACCAATGAAGGCAGACGTACCGTTATGGAGAATATGTTCCGTGTAAGATATATATGTCTTACAGGAATAATGCTCATACTTCTTGTGCTGCTTCCCGGCGGAACTTATACTGCTGTTAAGATGATAAATGACGGAGAAGGGCTTGAAGAAAATAAACCTGAGAATAATAATGATCATTCACAGGATAAGATCAATAAACCGGAAAACTCAGACGATGAGCATAAGCCTGTTGAAGATAAACCTACAGATGGATATGCAGCGGAAACTCCTGAGGAATATAAAGCAGTTGCATTAAGGATATTAAGTGGTGATTATGATGATGCCGTAGTTGAAACATCATACTATGGTGAAGGTAATGTGGGAATTGATGCTTATGACAGAAGGCTGTCAGAAGCGCTGGAACAATGTGATATGCCCGGGCAGATATATTATTCCGATGATAATATGGAAAAATATGTGTTTATCGGCGTTTTGGGAGGAAGAGGAATATCTGACCGGGTATTTTATAAAGATGAATACAGGATATATGCGGTATATGCCTATGAATATATCGGAGATCCCGATAATGAATATATGCTAATGGATAATGATGAAAAAGCATGTACAGGATACGTTGAACCATATTTGTCCGAAAAAGACAGGAAAGAAGGAAAAACCGGAGTCAGTACTTATCCTTATGGAGAATTATACAGATTCAAGGTTGGAAAGACTGCATATTATATCAATGATATTACGGATTTCTGCTGCAATCATATGTTAAATGATGTCATAGAGCTGGGATTCACGGAGACGCTGTACGGCAATATGATATATGACGGCAAAAGCGGAGTAGTAAGATATGAGGAAAATATCACTCCGACCGAACCGATAGATGTCAGGTATCATGTTGATGAAGTATATAATGATATATCAGTAAATGAGCAGAAAAAAGAGTATCATAACGAGGCAGATAAGGAAGACTGGGATGATATGCTTGGAAGAACATTTACCGTTAATTCGGACAATTATTTGACCGAGCATATTAACGATCCGGATGCCATTGATAAGTTTAAAAAGGAATTCCCTGATGAAATAACAACAGAGAATTATCGTTATAAACTTGAGAGCGGTTTTTGCTATCCTGATGTGTTGAATGCGATCACGGAAGATAATACAGGAGCAAAAAACGCAGGGAACGGAAGAGTATGTTTAAGGCTGAAAGGACTTCATATTGAGGATCTTACAGATAATTCAGTCAACAAAACAATTACGATCAAAGTAGAGAATGCATACATATGCAGGAAGAAAAAAGTGTCCGAAGAAGAGGAAAAAGATTACGAAAAAATTGGATATCTGGGAAGTATGGTCAATAGTTTTACAGACAGAAGATCTAAGGACAGATATACTGTATATCTTAATTGCGGAAACAGCTTGACAATACCATTTGATGAACAGGATACACTTGATTCATACGGTATATATATTGACAGCAGCTGGATCGATCTTCATAAAGATTTTATCAGTGACTCGTTATGGGGTCTTAACTGGTATGATTATTATTTATCCAATTGCGCAGATATATCAGTTCGTGTTAGTATGGATTATGGGTTTGAGGATCAGGGTGTGGTTATCCGCAAATATCCGTATGAGAACAAGATTACTTTCCAGGACACCACTATGAAGACGGTATACGGATGGATGCAGTGATGAACAGAGAATAAAAACAAGCCCGGAACGGAGAGGAAAAAATGTCGAAAGAGATCATTGATAATATTATATCCAATATCGAAAAAAAATATATCGGGAAAAGAGATACCGCACAAAAAGTCGTGGCAGTTTTACTGGCAGGGGGACATCTGTTGATAGAGGATGTCCCCGGGGTCGGTAAGACAACTCTCGCAAAAAGTCTGGCCGATTCGATAGACTGCGGCTTTACGAGGATACAGTTTACGCCGGATACGCTTCCGAGTGATGTTGTGGGAATGACGATCTATAATATGAGTACCGGAAAATTCGAGACGATCCAGGGTGCCATTATGAATAATATTATCATGGCGGATGAGATCAACAGGACATCACCGAAGACTCAGGCAAGTCTTCTTGAAGCCATGGAGGAAAAGCAGGTGACAATTGACGGTAATACATTTGATCTTCCCGAATTATTCATGGTCATTGCTACTGAAAACTGTGTGGAAAGCAGCGGGACCTACGTTCTTCCCGAAGCACAGCTTGACAGATTCATGATCAGGATATCACTTGGATATCCCGACAGAAAGACAGAACTTCGCATGATAGATCTGCAGTTAAAGAACAATTATGACATTAAAGTATCTCCTGTTGTGACAGAGAAGGATATTCTTGATATGAGAAAAAATGTTGAGAGTGTCACGGTCAGCACGCATATCCGGGAATACGTGACGGACATAGTCAGAAAGACGCGCGAGAATGAGAGGATAATCCTTGGAGCAAGTCCGAGAGCTTCGCTTAATCTTATTAAGATGGCGCAGGCATATGCCTATATGGACGGACGTGATTATGTAATACCTGATGATGTAAAATATATTGCTCCCGATGTTCTTACCCACAGAATGATACTGAGAGGAATGGGCGGTGTGGGAAACACGGCTGATTACGAATATGTAAAAGAGATCACGGATTCGGTTGACATACCGGACGGTCTGGACAGGAAGTAAGAGGGGAAGGCATTTTTTATGCTTATTAACAGGATAGTTTATATACTGCTTTTGGTCGCATCATTTGTATTCTCAAGTTTTTACGGAGGTTATATCCCGGAGCTTATAAGATATTCGCTGATGATAATGCCTTTTATATTATTGGCGTATATTTTTTTGGTGTATATAAGAATTAATGCAGGACAGGGAGTGAAGTCCGGTTCTATCGTTAAAGGTGAAAAGACAGACTATTATTTCAACATGGAAAATCACGATATTATTCCTTATATGAATATCGAACTTAAAGTTATTGATGAGGTTGCGGACATCACATTTAAAGAGTCTTCAGGATCCTTATCTCTTATGCCGAAAGAGAAGAAGACTTACAGGGGAAGTCTGGTCTGCAGATATGCGGGAACATATAATGTGGGGGTTCGTTATGTGCTTATTCCCGATTTTCTCGGAATATTCCGAATAAAATACCGCTTATACAGACAGGTTAAGGTTCATGTAAGACCTGTGGAACCGGGAGATATCAACATAAAATCATTCATGTACGGCGGTGTTCAAAGCCGGAGTATGAGCGAAAGCAACCACATGGGAGGAAGTATCGGAGGCAACAATATCAGGGAATATATTCCCGGAGACAATCCGAGAAGCATACACTGGAAAAGTTCCGCCAAGCTTAACAAACTTGTAACAAGATTCGGTGATGATGATTATGAAGAAGGTTCATTTCTGATAATAGATACCAGTCTTACAGGATACAAACACCTTGACAGGATTAAAATGACTGACAGGATGCTTCATACGATCGTTACGGTCGCAAAAGGTTATATATGTAAAGAAGTAAGATATTCGGTAATATACAGCAGTGAGAACAGGCTGTGTATTACCTTAGTTGCGTCTGAAGACGATTACAGAAGTTTTTATGAGAGGTGCGAGGATATCAATTTTTCCGAATCCGGCAATCTGGGTTCGCTGTTTAAGGAAGTTGCTGACAGAAACAGCAATATCTCCTGTAATTATGTGGTGATCTCCGCTGACTGCGCCCGTGGTAACAAATTGTCGTCTCTTGACAGGCTGCTTAAAAACGGAAGCAAAGTAACGGTGATCAATGTGGCAATGTCAGAAAATGAGCGCATTTCCGATAACGGAGCTTATGAAGTGATCAATATCGGACCGGATGATAATATATGTGAGGTACTGTCGGAATGAACAGGAAATATAAATTGTTGACCGGAATATATAATATTATATATATATCGGGAATAGTCTTTGCGATCCATCTGTTGATCGAATCGTATACCGGCGTCACATATACTTATCCGATAGTATTTATACTGACAGTGACCCTGACAGGTATTTTTGAATATCTTCAATACACGGATAAAAAAGTCAGATATGCAGTGGCAGCAGTGATCGTTATTGCCGCTGTTATCGTCACATGTATAATATTTTATGCGGTTTATATGCAGGGAAAATATATGACAGTCCCGGGGTACAGAGATTATGATGCTATCAACCTTATGGTAGACATAAGAAATGAGCTTCTGACCGCGTTATCGGTGGCGGGAGTATGTATATTATACAGATTCCTTCATATGCTTCGGTACGTAAGGGGCATTATTCCATTTATTCTCATGGCTCTTATTGTGCTGTCAAGAATTCTTGATATAAGCGTAACTCTTGAAGCAACTGTCATTGTATTGTACATATTCATAATCAATGCCGGAAGTTTCGGTATGAACAGGCATTATATATATCTTACGCCTGTGATCATGGTATTCTGCGCAGTATTGTATCTGATACCTACCGGAGAAAAACCGTTGTCATGGGACGGGGTTACAAGCATATTAAGCTCAGTGGGCGAAAGAATCAATGACACCTATTATGACATAAGAGAATATCTCGGTTTTGATGATGATTCCACAGATGCCACGCAGACAGGATACAGCGAATTGGATCAGGTTGGTTTTGTTAATCATATTGAAGGCGATGATACCGTGCAGCTTAGACTCGACGGAACATTTCACAAGGCCAATCTGTATATTGCCGGTGCGTATTATAATCATTATGACGGAAAAAAATGGAGTAAAAAATATTCCGATCCCGAATATCCCGAACAGGAAGTTGCATTATTTGAAAAATTGAATACTATATATAATCTTGTGAAAAATGAAAATAAATTCGCTAATTACATATGGATAGACAACCTGCGCGTCACTTACAGAGGCAACAAAAAAAGGACATTGTTCACTACGGATAATATGCTGTACAATGATGCTGAATGGAATTATTCTTATAAGAACGGGAGTATTGTTTTCGATGAGGAAAGAGAAAATGAAGATTATTATAATCTCTGGTACATAGATATGGACAGTATGATCGATACTGAAAAGCTGTACAATTATTCGCGCTTTTCTCCGGACCTGATAGATGTCGGTAATGTTGTTAATTATGTCGATTATGCGTTTGATTATGATATCATGAAGTATATCGGAGGGGAAAGAATATCTGATATATATTCGCTTCTTGATGCAAGAAAGCATTATGTCAGTATGAATTACGGAGAGGAATTCGAGAATATTCCCGACAGAATATATACGCTTGCAACATTAATAACCGCTAACGAAAGAAATGATTACGCAAAAGCCAAAGCAATAGAGGAATATCTGGCTGAAAATTATGATTATTCACTGGATATCGACACTGATGACGGAGAAGTAAAAGGGATTGATGAATTCCTGTTTGAAGGAAAAAAAGGATCGTGTCTTCATTTTTCAACTGCTTTTGCAGTATTGGCAAGATGCGTTGGGATCCCGTCAAGGATCGCTACGGGTTATTGTGTGAAAACAGGAAGGAACGAAGCAGACGGAAGGCAGTATGTTCTTGCAAAAGGAAGTGACGGACATGCCTGGCCCGAACTGTATTTTAATAACGTGGGATGGTGCAGATTCGAGCCGACAACAAGTTATTATACAGGGGCTTATGTTGAAGATGATCCGGATACGATGCCGTCAGATACGGGAAGCAGAAAAAAAGGTGGTGGAAGAATATCCGGAAAAAAATCGGGCGATGATGATGCAAAAGACAGTAATAAAAGGAATGCATCTGATAAAGGAAAAAATAAAACTCCGGTTCCTTCCGCCGCTCCGACATCCGATGCGGCTGATAATCATTCACGGGGAGAAGGATTCTTTGCCGTTACGGGAGGAAAGATTCTCGTAATTGCCGTCATTGTGATAATTGTATTGATCCTTGTACTTATTGTTGTACTGATCGGATATTTCCGGATCAAAAAGATCAGATATGTCCGTTATGAAAATATTAAAAAATGCAATAAAATGATATATAATGTTATAAAAATATATTCTAAAAAAACCCGGCAGAAAATTGATGTAAGAAAACATACGTTGAATGAATGTGCGGATATAATGTCCGAATGGCTGGACAGCGAAGAAGAAATATTCAGAACCATCATAAAAGAATATCAGTCATGTGTGTTCGGAGGAGGAACTCTAAAGAACAGAACCATAAGGGAAGTTGAAGATCTGGTCGGAAGATTAAAGAAGAAAAAGCGTTGAGACACAACGGTTGAAACACAACCGTCAAACAAAGGGAAAAATATTGACAGGCTAATGAATGCTAGCTATAATGATTTATGGACGCCAGGGTGATAATTGGCGCGAGAATGACAATTATCTTGGGGTGCTGAACAGATAGATTTTTTTAATGGTGGAGGGGAAGTAGTAATGAACATTTTGGAGATCAGTAATTACACCAAAATCTACGGCAAAGACAAAAAAGCATGCGATAATGTAAGTCTTACCGTGGAAAGCGGAGACATATTCGGATTCATAGGTCATAACGGTGCGGGCAAAAGTACAACGATCCGTGCGGTTGTCGGTGTCCTTGATTATGATGAAGGGATCATTAAGATCGACGGACATGATGTTAAGAAAGAACCTATGGAATGCAAGAAGATCACTGCATATATACCGGATAATCCGGATCTGTATGAGAGTCTTACTGGACTTCAGTTTCTGAATTTTGTTGCTGATGCATTTGATATAAGCGAAGAAGACAGAAGAGAGCGTATAATAGATTACGCAGGGCGCTTCGAGATAACGGATGCTCTTGCTGATACTATAGGCTCTTATTCACACGGCATGAAACAGAAGGTTGCGATCATATCCGCGCTTATTCATGATCCTAAGCTTCTTGTTCTTGACGAGCCCTTTGTCGGACTCGATCCAAAAGCTGCATTCATACTCAAGGAGATCATGCATGAGATGTGCAAAAAGGGAAGCGCTGTTTTTTTCTCGACTCATGTGCTTGATGTTGCGGAGAAGTTGTGCAATAAGATAGCGATCATCAAAAAAGGCACCATCATTGCCAACGGAACGATAGAAGAACTTCTTGAAGACGGCGAGTCGCTTGAAGAAGTATTTTTGGAGGCGGTGAAGGATGAAAAATAAAAGTATCATTCTGCTTGGAACTATGAGAAAAGCTTCAAGCCGTATTAATGTTATAAAATATTCACAGGATAAAAAGAAGAAAAATTCAGCGCGTTTTGCTCTCGGCGGAAGCGTGGCGCTTGGAATCTGCGGAGTATTGTTTGCGGGGAGTATTGCATACGGTCTTTCTTATTTTGGATATAAAGACTCAGTCCCTTCATTTGTTGCCTCAACGATCAGTCTCATGGCACTTTTTTTTACAATATTCAAATCAAACGGATATCTGTACGCATTCAAGGAATATGACATGCTTATGGCAATGCCGTTTTCCGTGAAAACGATAGTTTCGGACAGATTTCTTCTTATGTATCTGAGCGATCTTAAGTGGGACGCGCTTATCTCGATCGCTGCCCTTGCGGGTTATGGGATCGCAGTCAATCCTCCGGCATGGGTATATATTTCATGGATCATCCTTACTCCTTTTGTCCCGCTTCTTCCTACAGTGGTTGCTTCGCTTCTCGGTGTATTTACAGCGGCTGTGGGCTCTCGCGTGAGACATAAGAATCTTATTCAGATAATACTGACTTTTATAATATTGATACCTGTAATATTCATGAGACCGATCATTGATTATTTATTTCAGAATGATAAGATGGCTGAGGTTATGGAACAGTCCGCGAACACTCTGGCAGGAGTATCCAAAGTGATCCCTACTGTCGGATGGTTCGAACAAGCGATCAACAACACTGATATTGTTGCATTCATATTGATGATCTTCGTATCGCTCGTTATATACATAGCAACCGTAATGCTTATCAGCGTATCTTACAGACGTATCAATTCAAGGCTTGAATCTTCCGGTGCTCACAGAACATTTAAGAATACGTCAAAGAACTTCAGACAAAAGACCATGATAAAAAGTATTGCCTACAAAGAATTCAAGAGGATAACCGGATCGACGGTATGTGCCACACAATTGGGATTCGGAGCGGTGATCACGCTTATTATGGGATTGATACTTCCGTTCATAGATATTAATGCCGTAGCGACCGCCATGGCAAAAGGACATGAAGTCGATGTCTCGCCTTTTGCGATCGTATGGCCTTTATGTGTATATTTTTTCCTGGGTATGCTCCCGTCAACGTCTCCGAGTATGTCGCTTGAAGGTAAGAATTACTGGATCATTAAGAGTCTGCCGGTTGATATGATGACGGTATGCAAAGGAAAGATGTTGTTTAATATATATATGAACCTTGTCCCCGGTCTCTTTGCAGTCACTACCGGAATGATCGCAATGAAAGCCGATATTGTTGAGATAATCCTTGGACTGTTCATGATCACGGCAATGATCCTTTTCTCTACTGTCTATGGGATGCTTTGCGGCGTTAAGCACATGAATCTTGAATGGGAGAATGAGCTTGATGTTGTTAAGAAGGGAACTGCCGTTACTTTATATCTGTTACCCAATATGTTCGCCACGATGGCACTTATCGGCATTTTCGGTGTCTTTGCTTATTTTGTAAGCGGTAAGATCGGTGCTGTCATATTGATAGTTTTATACGCGCTGCCGGCGTTTATCTGCAGCAAACTGCTTAAGCATTACTTTGTTGACAAAAAAAATGTGATATAATATAATCGTAACTGTTTAAGTATCGAACTGTTCGTCCTTGCGACAAGGACGATTTTTTGTAACACCAACCCGGCAAGCGTGTGCCATGCTTGCATGAGCACACATTTGCCGGGTGTAAGAACATGGAGCACGAAGTGCGGAATGTTCGCAGGTGCTAAAATCGAGTAGGGCGATGAAGTCCGCCCTACTCGATTAGCATAGGAAATTGCGATGCATTTCCTGTGCTACAAAAAACGCTCCGCTAAGGATGCGTACTCGCGCGCAAGGAAAATGTTGCCTGCGGCAACCGCGCTCGACGCGGAGAGTTTCGCAAAGCGAAACTCTTTGTTTATTAATTGATGGTAAGAGACCGGGAGGAATTAAGAAAATGGAGTTAGGAACCACTTACAGAACAAGAACTATGGATCAGATAAGTGAGAGCGACATAGGATCTGACATGAAGATCGCAGGATGGGTCGAGAATATTCGTGATCACGGAGGAGTTTCATTTATAGATCTGAGGGACATGTACGGCGTTATGCAGGTAGTAATGAGAGATACATCTCTTCTTGACGGCATCAGTAAGGAAGATTGTGTGTCTATCGAAGGTCCGATTCAGAAGAGAGATGAGGAGACTTACAATCCGAAGATCCCTACCGGAACGATTGAACTTGAAGCTCACAGTGTCGAGATACTCGGAAAAGTATACGGACAGCTTCCTTTTGATATAACAACATCAAAGGAGATCAGGGAAGACTTAAGACTTAAGTATCGTTATCTTGATCTTCGTAACCGTAAGGTTAAGGACAATATGATATTCAGATCCAACGTTATAAGTTTTCTTCGTGAGAAGATGACCGAACTCGGATTCATGGAGATACAGACTCCGATATTATGTGCTTCATCACCTGAGGGCGCCAGGGATTATATTGTTCCTTCAAGAAAATATAAAGGTAAGTTCTATGCACTTCCACAGGCACCTCAGCAGTACAAACAGCTGCTTATGGTATCAGGATTTGACAAATATTTCCAGATTGCACCGTGCTTCAGAGATGAAGATGCAAGAGCTGACCGTTCACCGGGCGAATTCTATCAGCTCGATTTTGAGATGAGTTTTGCAACTGAAGAAGATGTATTCAAAGTAGGTGAAGAAGTTCTCACTGCGGTATTCGAGAAGTTTGCTCCGGAAGGATATGAAGTTACAAAAGCACCGTATCCCGTGATCAGTTACGCTCAGGCGATGCTTGAATACGGTACGGACAAACCGGACCTTCGCAATCCGCTTAAGATAATAGACGTGACAGAATTCTTCCAGAGATGTACGTTCAAGCCGTTCCATAAAAAGACTGTCCGTGCCATCAATGTTCATGCCAAGCTTTCCAAGGGACAGCATGAGAAGATGCTTAAGTTCGCACAGGGTATAGGAATGGGCGGACTCGGATATCTTGAAGTACTCGAAGATATGTCATACAAGGGACCTATCGATAAATTCATACCGGATGATATGAAAAATGAACTGAAAGAGCTTGCCGGTCTTGAAACCGGTGACACAATATTCTTTATCGCAGATAAAGAGAAGGCTGCAAACCTCTATGCCGGACAGATAAGGACAGAGCTTGGAGAAAGGCTTGACCTTCTTGAGAAGAACGCATACAGATTCTGCTACATCAATGATTTCCCGATGTATGAGTACGATGAGACCGAGAAGAAGATCGGTTTCACACACAATCCGTTCTCTATGCCGCAGGGAGGTCTTGAAGCGCTTAATACCAAGGATCCGCTTGATATACTGGCTTACCAGTATGACATTGTATGTAACGGTGTTGAGCTTTCATCGGGTGCCGTTAGAAACCATGATATGAAAGTAATGGTCAAGGCATTTGAGATAGCAGGTTATGATGAAGATGTACTTAAGCAGAAGTTTGGAGCATTATACAATGCGTTCCAGTTCGGAGCACCGCCTCATGCGGGAATGGCACCGGGCGTTGACCGTATGATAATGCTTTTGAGAAATGAAGAGAATATCCGCGAGGTGATCCCGTTCCCGATGAGCGGAACAGCACAGGATCTTATGTGCGGCGCTCCGGGTGAAGTAACGGAGATGCAGCTTCGTGAGGTACACATCAAAGTCAGGGATTAACCTGATAACAACTTGAAACAGCTTGAAAGGAGATGCGTATTATGGAAATTATTAATGTAACTGCAGCAGATTTTGATGAGAAGGTACTTAAGGCAGACAAGCCGGTGATAGTTGATTTTTGGGCACCGTGGTGCGGTCCGTGCAAGATGATGGCTAATGTTATTGATGCAATAGCTGAGGAGAGGGATGACATCATTGTTGCCAAAGTCAATGTTGACGACGAGGCAGGTCTTGCACAGAGGTATAAGGTTGCAAGTATTCCGATGGTAGGATTGTTCAAAGACGGAGTTCTTAAGGAAAGCAGTGTAGGTTTCATGGACAAGGCATCACTTATAGGGGCACTTGGACTGTAGATTGTATATAAGTCCTGAAGATACGGGGGATAATCAATATGCAGTTAAGGATAAAACTGATCATAGCAGCTGTAGCGGTTATTGTAATCGGGCTTGTAACGGTGATTCTGATCAACAGATTCTCTCCGAGCTTAGAAGTAATGCCGCTTACGGAGTATTATAATACTGCTGATGATGAGATTGTTCTGATCATTCAGAACGAAATGAGTGAAGATAAAGGATACTACATCGATAGTATCCCGTATGTACGTTATTCGCTCGTTAAGCAGAGGTTTAACAGCAGATTCTATCTGTCGCCTCATGAAGATGTTGTCATATATACTACACCTATAGAGAACATCAAGATCACGGCGGATAAGCAAGCAATATCCGTTAATAAGAAGAAAACCACTCTTGAATATGTTCCGCTGAAAACAATAGAAGGCGAGCTGTATATGGCTATGCCTTTTGTCAGAGATTATTCCGATATAGAGTATTCGATGTATGAAAATCCCAACAGGATGCTGATCACATGCGAATGGGGAGAAAATGAACTGTGCTCTACGGTTGAGAAAGAAGCGTCGCTCAGATGCGAACCTGATATCAAGAGTCCGATACTTGAGGAACTGGCTGTAGGAGCTGCGGTCGTTATGGTTGATTCATCCGAGGATATAGGAGGAGGTTTTGTAAAAGTCTTGTCTGAAGACGGTGTGATAGGATATGTTAAGAGCAACCGTCTGGAAGAGAGTGAGTACAAGACAAGAGAATCGTCTTATATTCCGCCGGAATATACACATATCACCAGGGATCATGACATATGCATGGTATGGCATCAGGTTACGAACGAGACAGCCAATAACGGACTTCTCGATCTGCTTAATTCAACCAAAGGTGTCAATACGATATCGCCTACATGGTTTTCGATAAAGGACAACGATGGTAATATATCTTCACTTGCAAGCGAGAGATATGTTGCGAGAGCTCATGAAGCGGGTGTTGAAGTCTGGGGCCTTTGTAATGATTTTAATGAGGAAGTGGATCTTGCGACAGTATTTTCCACTACAAAATCGAGAGAGAGGCTTGAGAACAAACTTCTCAGCATGGCAATAGAGTACGGACTTGACGGGATTAATATCGATTTTGAGAAGATCAAGACAGAATTTGCAGAGGATTATATACAGTTCCTTCGCGAATTGTCCGTCAAATGCCGGACTAACGGCATTGTATTATCCGTGGATGACTATGTCCCGATGGAATACAGATCGTACTATGATTACAGTGAACAGGGTAATGTTGCGGATTATGTTGTGATCATGGCATATGATGAGCATTACAGCGGCGGTGAAGCAGGTTCGGTTTCTTCGCTTTCATATGTTAACAAGGCTGTAACCGATATTCAGAATTACGTTCCTGCAGATCAGGTTATAATTGCGCTTCCGTTCTATACGAGATTATGGAAGATCGGTACCGGTGATGGCGGCAAGGAAAAGACAACTTCCGAAGCATATGGGATGAAGGGCGCACAGAATATGCTTAATGAATATGGCGTGAGTGCGACGTGGGATGATGCAACTTCCCAATTCTATGCTGAATTCAAGGACGGACCGGATACATGTAAGATATGGCTTGAGAATGAAAAATCAATAGATGAGAAGCTTAAGGCGGTCACAGGCGGCGGAGTAAATAATGTTGCATTCTGGAAACTTGGCTTTGAGAATACGGAAACATGGAATGTCATCAGCAATTATATTAATGCTGCCGGTTCTGAAAATTGATGATTCATGAATATATTGCCTGAGAGAGGAACATGGAGCACTGAGTGCTGAATGTTCGCAGGTGCGAAGATCGAGTAGGGTTGAATTCCACCCTACTCGATTTTCATGGGAAATAACGAAGCATTTTTCGGACCCTGTTAAATTATAATAACGATACATAAAGGATGTGTACACGCGTATACGAAAGGAATACATTTTATGGAAACCGTAATATTAAAGATCAATGAAGATAATATAAGTAAGATGCAAAAGGAGCTTGATATGCTCGGTAATATCATCCGAGGCGGCGGGCTTGTGGCATTCCCCACAGAGACAGTGTACGGTCTTGGCGGTAATGCGCTCGATGAGAAGGCTTCAGAAAGAATATATGCCGCAAAGGGAAGACCTTCGGATAATCCGCTTATCGCGCATATTGCCGATATGTCCGAACTAAAGCAACTTGTGTATGAGATTCCGGATATTGCCGTAAAGCTTGCGGACAGATTCTGGCCGGGACCTTTGACAATGATCTTCAAAAAGAGCGATACAGTACCTTATGCTACAACCGGAGGGCTTGATACTGTTGCTGTAAGAATGCCGTCACATCCTGTTGCGAGAGAGTTCATTCTGGCAGCAGGAGTTCCTATTGCTGCTCCGAGTGCAAATGTATCGGGAAGACCAAGTCCCACTTCTGCGAAGCATGTTATAGAAGATCTTGACGGCCGTATTGATGCGATAATTGACGGTGGTAAAGTGGATATCGGCCTTGAATCCACTATAATCGATCTGAGTGAAGGCGTGCCTACGATATTAAGACCCGGATTTATTAACCGCGATATGCTTGAGAATATCACCGGAGAGGTACATATTGATCCGGCACTGACAGCATCACCTGATGAACATATAAGACCAAAAGCTCCGGGAATGATGTACAGACATTATGCACCGAAAGGTGAGCTTACGATCGTTGACGGGACTCCCGATAATGTCGTATCTTACATTAATGATATGCTCGGAAGGTATCCGAAAGAAGTGACGGGAGTTATCACCACAACAGAAAATGAAGACAGATATTCATGCGGAACAGTTATCTCTCTCGGAGCAAGAAATGATGAATTGTCGGTTGCAAGAGAATTGTACGGGGCACTCAGATCCATGGATGAACACGGGATCGAACATATATATGTGGAGAGCTTCAACGGGGGACGGCTTGGTGAAGCGATAATGAACAGGCTCAATAAGGCGGCCGGACACAGAGTGGTCAGAGTGTAGTATTTATGGGAGATCATGAGCGTATTACAATAGAAGTTGTAAAAAAAACAATGGTGTGATATAATGCTGTGATGACAGCGAAACCGTTGACACACCTCCGATCGTTTAATACATCAGACAGGTGAATACATCCGGAAGGAGAATATATGATATACAGTAAGGTTTTATTTGTGGGGAATGACAATTCGTGCAGAAGTCCCATGGCAGAGACAATATTCAGATATCTGTACGGCGGGCATGAACCGGGCTTTGAGATAATGTCGAGAGGACTTGTTGTTTTATTTGAGGAACCGTATAACCAGAAAGTCGAGATGATCCTATATAATCACGGCATGGAGACGAAGGAAAAGATGGCTATACAGCTCGTTCCCGAGGATCTTGAGGGTGATGTGCTCGTACTGACAATGTCTTTTGCCGACAAACTGAAGATAATCGAGGATTACGGATTCGAAGATAATGTATATACTCTTAAGGAATTCATTGGAAATGATGATGAGCTTCTTGATCCTTACGGTGAGGAGCTTGACATATATGAAGCATGTTATCAGGATATGTTCAGAGTTCTTGAAGAAGTAAAGAAGAAGTTGGAGATAGTTTAAATTTTAATATAATGAAGGGAGATTGTTACAGATGATAGCTATCGGAAGCGACCATGGCGGATATGGTCTTAAGCAGGAGATAATCGGATACCTTGAGGAGAATGATCTTGAATACAAGGATTACGGAACATATACTCCGGATTCCTGTGATTATCCGGTATATGCAAAGAAAGTTGCGAAAGCGATCCTTTCGGGAGAATGTGATAAGGGAATACTTATCTGCGGCACGGGAATCGGAATATCCATTACAGCCAATAAGTTCAAGGGGATCAGGGCGGCTCTCTGTCATGACTGCTTCAGTGCACAGGCCACAAGAGAGCATAACGATGCCAATATAGTTGCAATGGGTGCAAGGGTTGTGGGCCCGGGTCTTGCGATCAAGATAGTTGATACATTTCTTAACACTGAATTTTCGGGTGACGAGAGACATATCAACCGTATCAGACAGATGGAAGAGGATTAAGAAAGGCAGGTACATAATCAGTGAAAGTTGGATTGATAGGCTGCGGCAATATGGCAAAGGCCATTATCGAAGGATTCATTAACACAGGTACATACAAGCCCGAAGAGATAATTGCTTCTGACAGGATCAGGGATGCTCTTGATTATGCAGCCAACAGGCTTGGAATACATACAACTACCAATAACAGTGAGCTTGTGCTTGAGTCGGAACTGATCATTATTGCGGTCAAACCGCAGGTGATCGAATCTGTTATATCGGAGATATCGGATGTGGTATCCGAACAGAAACTTGTGATCTCCATAGTTGCGGGTCAGACCATTAAGCGTATTGAAGAACTGTTCGGCAGGGATATCAAACTGATCAGAACAATGCCCAATACACCGGCTTTTGTTGGCGCCGGAATGACAGCGGTTTGCAGTAACGGTAACGTGACCGCGACAGAACTTGAATTCGCATGCCGTCTTTTGTCAAGTTTCGGTAAGGCGGAAGTCGTACCGGAGAAGCTCATGGATGCTGTGGTTGCCGTATCGGGCAGCGCACCTGCTTATGTGGCAATGATGGTGGAAGCAATGGCGGATGCTGCAGTACTTGAAGGCATGCCGAGAGATCAGGCTTATCGTTTTGCTGAACAGGCAGTATATGGAACAGCCAAACTTCTTTCAGAGAAGAATATTCATCCGGCAATACTGAAAGATATGGTATGTTCACCTGCCGGAACTACTATAGAAGCCGTAAGAGTTCTTGAAGAACGCGGTTTCAGAAGCTCTATTATCGAGGCAATGAAAGCCTGCTCAGACGTTTCGGCAAGGTTATAGATTTATATATAGACTTTATAAATAATTTATGTTATAATAATAAACATTAACTGGGAAGTGTTAACAGATGGCAGATAACAGAAAGAAAAGCAGTTCGTCGGAATTTGCCGAAGTGTCAAGGGGAATATCAATGATACTTCAGATCGGGATCAGCATGATGGTTCCGATCGGTCTGTGTTTGTTTGTCGGTTATGAACTGGACAGATGGCTGTCTACCGGTTATATGATTATAATATTTCTGTTTCTGGGTATTGCTGCGGGCGTAAGGAGTGTTTACATGATGGTCCGCAGATTTTATGAAAAGGACCTTGAGAGAGAGAATGAAGAACAGAAGTATTATAAAGAGCTTTATGAAGAACGTGACAGGAATAAAGACAAATAAAGTGTTCCGGAGGAAGTTATGAATCAGGGAAGAAGGACATATTATGAGATGATTATCGCTATAATCCTTCAGGCTATCCTTATCAGCATTCTTGGAATGATCACTTCGGGACAGTTTTTTTTGTTTCCTGTAAGTGTGATCATTGGAAGCACCATAGCGATAGGGTTGCTTGGTCACATGTACCGGTCCATAGATGCAGCGCTTGATATGGATCCGGATTCGGCTAAGAAGTATGGTCGAAGGCAGGCTGTTGTCAGGATGGCTTTAATGGGAATGGCATTATGTATTGCATTTTATTACATGGAATACATCAATCCCTGGGGAGTATTGCTGGGAGTTGTTTCTTTGAAGTTTTCTGCTTATCTTCAACCTGTTGTTCACATATTAATAAAACATATTTATAAAAAAAGGAGGGAGCGGGGTAAGTGATGTCATTTTTGTCTCAGAATATGCCGGATATGTTGAATGTGCAGCTGAGTGACAGTTCTGCAGACCTTGATTTCTTTATTGAAGGTTATATCAAGTTCAAGCTGTTCGGACAAGATCTGTTCATTACAACGACGCATGTATCACTCATATTTGTTATGTTGATGCTGGTTGTATTTGCTATCGTAGCCAACAGAGCGCTTAAGAAAGCAGATCCGAGCAAGCCGCCGAAAGGGCTTGTCAATATTATTGAACTGCTTGTTCAGACGGTTGATAACCTTCTTGTAAGCAACATGGGTCCGAAGCATGGTCCGAGATTTGCCAATTACGTTGGATCGCTGTTTTCATTTTTGCTGATCGCCAACTTAAGCGGCCTTCTTGGTCTGAGACCGCCAACAGCAGATTTCGGTGTTACATTTCCACTTGCACTTATTACGTGGTGTATGATTCAGTATAACGGAATCAAGTATCAGAAGATGGGTAAGTTAAAGGGATTATTCGAGCCGTTTTTCCTGTTTTTCCCTGTCAATCTTATAAGTGAAGTGTCTACGCCTATCTCAATGTCACTCCGTTTGTTCGGTAATATGTTCTCAGGAACTATTATGATGGCATTGGTGTACGGACTTATCAAAGTCGGAAGTGTAAGTCTGGCAATTGCATGGCCGGCAGCGTTACACGCTTATCTTGATGTATTTGCAGGCGCATTACAGGCATATGTATTCGTAATGTTAACGATGGCATTTATATCTGATCAGATAGGCGAAGAGTTTTAGACAGTATATTTTTAACAATTAAATTATTTATTTAGGAGGATTATAATTATGGATGGTATTTCAAGTGAAGCATTTGTATTAGGATGTTCAGCAATAGGTGCAGGTCTTGCGGTTATCGCAGGTATCGGTCCCGGTGTAGGCCAGGGTATTGCAGCAGGTTACGGTGCATCTGCAGTAGGACGTAATCCGGGAGCAAGAGGAAGTATAATGTCAACAATGCTTTTAGGACAGGCCGTTGCCGAGACAACAGGTCTCTATGGTTTCGTCGTTGCACTTCTGCTGTTATTCGTTAAGCCTTTGATGCCGTAATGAATGAGAGAGGTTGTTGATTCATTCTAAGAAAGGAGGCTTACAACTTGAGTGGTATATTAGCAAAAGGAGCAGAGTTGGTATTATTGACTGAAGATGAGGGTGTATGGAAGAGAATATTCAATCTGGATGCACAGACTTTATTCGATACGTCAATCATGCTTATATCCATGCTCGTATTATTCGCTCTTATGTCATATCTGTTGTTCAATCCTGCAAGAGCTCTCATTAAGAAACGTGAAGAGATGATCGAGAAGGACATTGAAGACGCTAAGAAGGACAAAGCTGAGGCGATGGAATTCAAGAAAGAATATGATGAAAAAATAAGCAATGTTAAGAGTGAAGCTGAAGAACTGCTTAGCACAGCCCGCAGAAAGGCTAAGAAGCAGGAAACAGACATAATAAATGAAGCACATGAAGAAGCAGGAAGAATAATCAAGAGAGCCGAGAAGGAAGCTGCTCTTGAGAAGAACAGGGTTCAGGATGAGATGAAGCAGGAGATCATCTCAGTTGCATCTGCTATGGCAGGCAAGATGATCGAAGTATCAATGGATGATAATGCTCAGAATGAACTGCTTGAGACTACACTTAAAGAAATGGGTGAAGAGACATGGCAAAATTAGTATCTAAAGTATATGGCGATGCGTTATTTGAGCTGGCTCTTGAAAAGAATATGCTTGATGAAGTATGGTCAGAGACTAAGGTGCTTGCCGATGTCTGGAAATCCGATAACGGCTTTGCCGATATGATGATGCATCCAAGGATTGATAAAGATGAGAAGATCAAATTTATCAAAGATGTTTTCGAGGATCGTGCATCAGAGGTTATTATGGGATTTCTTGCCATATTAGTTGAGAAAGGCCGTACCGCTGAGCTGTTAAGTGTACTGGATTATTATTCGGACAGAGTAATGGAATATAAGAATATCGGAGTTGCGGAGGTTACATCAGCCGTTGAACTTACAGACAGGCAGAAGAAGGATGTTGAGGACAGACTTCTTGAAGTTACGAAGTATGTAAGTTTTCAGATGAAATACATCGTTGATGCAGGTCTTATAGGTGGTATGATCATCCGCATCGGTGACCGTGTTCTTGACAGCAGCATCAGACAGAAGATCAATACCATGTCTAGGGAGCTGTCCAGAATACAGTTAAATCAAATGTAAAGGAGGGTGTATCTGGAAAATGAATTTGAGACCTGAAGAAATCAGTTCTGTTATAAAAGAACAGATTAACAGATACAGTACGGGCTTCGAAGTATCGAATGTCGGAACCGTAATACAGGTTGCCGATGGTATTGCCCGTGTGCATGGTCTTGAAAAGGCTATGCAGGGTGAGCTTTTAGAGTTCCCGAATGAAATATACGGAATGGTTCTCAATCTCGAGGAAGACAATGTTGGTGCCGTTCTGTTAGGTGACTCCAAGAATATTAACGAAGGAGACACCGTTAAGACAACCGGAAGGGTTGTTGAGGTTCCTGTTGGTGATGCAATGCTCGGAAGAGTAGTTAACGCACTTGGACAGCCGATTGACGGCAAGGGACCTATTGAGACTGACAAGTTCAGACAGATAGAGAGAGTTGCATCCGGAGTTATCTCCAGAAAATCAGTTGACACTCCTCTTCAGACAGGTATCAAGGCTATCGATGCCATGGTTCCGATCGGAAGAGGTCAGCGTGAGCTTATTATCGGAGACAGACAGACCGGTAAGACTGCTATCGCAATCGATACGATCATCAACCAGAAAGGTCAGGATGTATATTGTATATATGTTGCGATCGGTCAGAAAGCTTCAACGGTTGCATCAATAGTTAAGACGCTTGAGGAATACGGTGCCATGGATTACTCTACAGTTGTAGTATCTACAGCCAGCGAGCTTGCACCGCTTCTGTACATCGCGCCTTATGCAGGATGTACTATCGGTGAGGAATGGATGGAGAACGGTAAAGACGTTCTTGTAATATATGATGACTTAAGTAAGCATGCTGTTGCATATCGTACACTGTCACTGCTTCTTCGAAGACCGCCGGGACGTGAGGCATATCCGGGTGACGTATTCTATCTTCACTCAAGACTTCTTGAGAGAGCAGCCAAGCTCAGTGACAAGTTGGGTGGCGGATCACTTACGGCGCTTCCTATCATTGAGACTCAGGCCGGTGACGTTTCTGCATATATCCCGACCAATGTAATATCGATTACGGACGGTCAGATATATCTTGAGACCGATATGTTCAATTCAGGTTTCCGTCCTGCCGTTAACGCAGGTCTGTCGGTATCCCGAGTTGGTGGTGCAGCGCAGATCAAGGCCATGAAGAAGATTGCCGGACCTATCAGAATCGAGCTTGCCCAGTTCCGTGAGCTTGCCGCATTCTCACAGTTTGGTTCAGACCTTGATGATGATACCAAGATGAAGCTTGCACAGGGTGAAAGGATCAGGGAGATCCTTAAACAGGATCAGTACAAGCCAATGCCTGTACAATATCAGGTAATCATTATATATGCAGCTGTTAATAAGCATCTGCTTGATATTGAAGTTGAGAAGATTCTGGAATTTGAAAAGGGATTGTTTGAATTCATCAATACCAAATATGCAGAAGTTCCGGAAGCAATTAAAAACGAGAAGGTTATATCTGACAGTACTGAGGAGATTCTTAATAAGGCGATTGTGGAATATAAGAAAGAATTCTTGTCAGAATAATATGCCGGGTGGCAGAATGGAGGATTATTATGGCCACAATGAGAGATATAAAGCGGCGTAAAGAGAGTGTCTCCAGCACAGGTCAGATTACAAAAGCCATGAAACTCGTGGCAACGGTTAAGCTTCAGAAAGCGAAATCCCGTGCAGAGAATTCCAAGCCGTATTTTGACCAGATGTATAAGACTATGTCATCCATTTTATCAAAATCGGGCGGAGTGATGCATCCTTATCTTGAGGGTAATGACAGCGACAAGAAGGGCGTTATTGTCATAACATCCAACAGAGGACTCGCAGGCGGATATAATTCCAATCTGCTTAAGTTAGTCACAAAGGATGAAAGATTTTCACCGAAGGATACGATCATATATCCGGTTGGTAAAAAGGGCGTTATCAGTCTTGGTAAGTCAGGTTATGATCTTAAGACAGATTATTCGGAAGCGATCAATAATCCGTTATTCTCGGATGCTGTAGATATAGGCAGAGAGGTTCTTGAGGCGTATGAAAACGGTGAGATAGGCGAGATATACATCGCTTACACCAGATTTAAGAATACGGTTACGCATATTCCTACAATGCTGAAGCTTCTTCCTTTATCGGGTGAAGAAGCCGAAGAGGATAATACGGCCGAAGAAGAGGAAGTAACAGATATTGAAAAACTTACTCTTATGAATTATGAGCCGGAAGCGGAAGAAGCGCTTGAGATGATCGTTCCGAAATACATCAACAGTATTGTATTCGGTGCACTCGTTGAAGCTGTTGCAAGTGAGAACGGTGCAAGAATGCAGGCGATGGATTCTGCTACCAACAATGCTGAAGAGATGATAGATAATCTGACACTTTTGTACAACCGTGCAAGACAGAGTGCAATTACCCAGGAGCTTACCGAGATAATTGCCGGTTCTGCTGCGGTAGAGTGATAATAATGTACTACACTAAAGGCAGGATTCGTACCTGCTCATGACGTAACATAGAAAATGCCGATAATACGGCAGATTGGAGGATATAATGGCAGAAAATGTAGGAAAGATCACCCAGATCATAGGTGCCGTACTTGATATCAAGTATTCTACAGGCAATCTTCCGGAGATACATGAAGCGATCAATATCGCAACAAATGACGGAGGAAAGCTGGTAGTTGAGGTTGCACAGCATTTGGGAGATGATACCGTACGTTGTATAGCTATGGGTCCTACCGACGGACTTGTTCGTGGTATGGATGCGGTAGCTACAGGCGCTCCGATCACTGTTCCGGTTGGTGAACAGACACTTGGAAGACTGTTCAACGTATTGGGTGAAGTAATAGATGAAAAACCTGCTCCACAGGCTGAGGCATATCATCCGATTCACAGAAAAGCCCCAAGTTTTGAAGAGCAGTCAACAGATACGGAGATTCTTGAAACCGGTATTAAGGTAGTTGATCTTCTGTGTCCGTATCAGAAGGGTGGTAAGATCGGTCTGTTCGGCGGTGCCGGAGTTGGTAAGACCGTACTTATCCAGGAGCTTATTACCAATATCGCAACAGAGCACGGTGGATATTCTGTATTTACCGGTGTTGGAGAGCGTACAAGAGAGGGTAATGACCTCTACTATGAAATGATAGAATCGGGAGTTATTGATAAGACCACGATGGTATTCGGTCAGATGAACGAGCCACCGGGAGCAAGAATGAGAGTTGGTCTTACAGGACTTACAATGGCTGAATATTTCCGTGATAAAGTCGGAAAAGACGTGCTGTTATTCATCGATAACATTTTCCGTTTCACACAGGCCGGTTCAGAGGTGTCCGCACTTCTCGGACGTGTACCGAGTGCCGTTGGTTATCAGCCGACACTTCAGACAGAGATGGGTGCTCTTCAGGAGAGAATCACATCGACCAAGAACGGATCTATCACATCGGTACAGGCTGTATACGTTCCTGCCGATGACCTTACCGACCCGGCACCGGCAACGACATTCGCCCATCTGGATGCAACAACGGTTCTTGCGCGTTCGATCGCAGAGCTTGGTATCTACCCTGCAGTAGATCCGCTTGATTCAACATCCAGAATTCTTGATCCAAGAGTTGTTGGTGACGAGCATTACAAGGTTGCCAGAGGAGTTCAGGAGATACTTCAGAGATATAAGGAACTGCAGGATATCATCGCAATTCTCGGTATGGATGAGTTATCCGAAGAAGATAAGCTTATCGTATCAAGAGCAAGAAAAGTTCAGAGATTCTTGTCACAGCCGTTCCATGTTGCTGAACAGTTTACAGGTATTCCGGGTAAATATGTTCCTCTGTCGGATACGATCCAGGGCTTCAAGGAGATCATCGAAGGTAAACATGATGAGATTCCTGAAGGACATTTCCTCAACGCAGGAAGCATTGATGACGTAGTGGCAAGATATAAGAAATAACGTTAGGGGGGTTATTATGGCAGATAGTAAGACATTTCGTCTGTGTGTAATCGCACCTGAGAGAACTTTCTACGAAGATGACGTGGAGATGGTTGAACTTAACACTACCGAGGGTGAGATTGGTATATTGCCGGAACATATACCTCTGACGACTATTATCGCACCGGGGATCCTCCGTATAATGGTCGGAGACGACGTTAAGGAAGCTTCCCTTTGCAACGGATTCATGGAAGTGCAGAAGACCAAGGTAACAATACTCGCCGAGTCATGTGAATGGCCCGAAGAGATTGATATCAAGCGTGCCAATGAAGCAAAAGCCCGCGCTGAAAGACGTATTAAGAGCGGAGACAGTGAGATTAATCTCATGAGAGCCGAGCTGGCACTTCAGAGATCACTTACAAGAATTGAACTTGCTAATAAATATCGATAAATTGAAACAGTGTTAATCGAGTAGGGACAATTTATCCCTACTCGGTTTTTGTTTAATAGAAAAATGCATCTTGTCTGTCATATGATCATTCTTTGATAACGAAATACTTAAGGTGTTCGCTTAATGATTCTGATATATCATGGAGACTTTCTGCCTGTCTGCCCATTGTAACGGCAAGTGCGGCAACAGTCTCAACCGATGCAGCGGTTTCTTCCATGCTGGCTGCAATCTGTTCTGATGCAGCTGCAAGTCCGTTAACTGCCGATATTGTCTTAACTCTTTCAGTGTGGAGTGAGACGCCCGGTGTGAAGTCAATTCCGTAAGATGATGCAGATGCCTCTTCAGAACCGATCTCAGTGATAAGAGTTGTGAATACATCTTCAGTAGTATGAAGTTTTTCTCTTAATGAAGCAACTGTCTTCATTACGTCTTTTGCGCCGGCGAGTGACTGTTCGGAGTTGAGTTTTAATTCGTCAAGCATTCCCTGGATCTCCTGGGTTGACTGTTCGCTTCCAAGCGCAAGTTGTTGTATCTCGGCAGCAACAACTGCAAAGCCTTTACCGAATTCGCCTGCTCTTGCTGCCTCAATACTTGCATTGAGAGATAAGAGCTTGGTCTGAAGTGATATGGATGATATGAGTTCTGCAGCCGAATCGATCTTTTCAACCGATAAACATGTCTGGTCGGTCTGTTTTGATATAGCCTTAACTGCTTCTTCAACTTGCTGCATACCTGCAAATAATTCGTTCAGTGCAGTCATTGCAGACGAAGATTCCGAAGTGATATGTTCAATAAGTTCGCCCATTGAATGTATATTCTCATTGGCATGTTCAGCATCACCGGCCTGTGAAGTGGTGGTAGCGGCAACTTCTTCAACAACGGCACTTATCTGTGATATAGAATCTGTAAGATTGCCGGCAGTCTGGTTGGCTGTTGACGAATTGCCGTCAAGAATAACACATTGTTCTTTAATATCTTTCATTACTTCGGTAAGTCTGTTTGTAAGTGAATCTATTGAACGACACATTTCGCCGATAATATCCGAACGCTTTAACAGATGTCTGTCAACTGAGAAACCAAGCTGACCGTTTTCGAGCATCTGTAGATAATTAATACCCGAATGAATATCATCAGTTACTTTGTTGCCCTGACGCAGTGCAAAAAGAATAGCAAGAACAAGAATCACTATAGCCGGAATGATTATAAATGCAAGACCGGACATGATCCTGTCAAATACTTCCGAATAAGGAACTCCGAGGAAGACCATTCCGTCAGGTGTGGCTGAACCTGATTCATAAGCCGGAACATAATAGCCGATGTACCTGGTTCCGAGAATATTTATATTATTATTTTTATAATCTTCACCTTTGCCAAGGACGGTGGCAATAACTTCGTCGCCGGCTTTGGTTCCGATAACTCTTTCATTTTTTTCATCTGTTATGGTTGTGAGATAACGTGTATCGCCTTTGAAATAGGTAACATCATAACCTGTCTGCTGTTTGATGTAATCTATTCGCGAAACGATCTGGGTTGTATCTGCACCTTCACTTGTATCCGTAGACTCAAACAGATCTCTCATTGTTGTTGCGGTTGCCTGCATTCCGGCATAATTGGTGTCAAAGACCGAGGATGCAAGCTGGTAAATGGAAATAAATGTAAGAATAATTGTCAGAAGAAGTACCGGGAGAAGTGCCAATAAATAGAGTCGTGTTTTTAATTTCATATGCCTCACCTCATAATATTTGATTCGTCGGGTCACGTAGATACAAGTATATTTACACGCTTTCTGTTACTGTAAACAGTAACTTCTCATACACACTCGCAGAGCCGATGCATGAGGATAATACAACATCTGTATCATAACATAATTTGCTAAAAATTACAAGTTAACTATAAATTTTTTGAAAAGTAAAAGTAAAAAACTATTGACAAGTGAGATTTACTATGATATAAGTAGTATATCAGACGTACTACGACTGACATAGTACGATAGATGGAACTAAATAATTATATCGGAAGGAGGAGGTCCTATTGGCAATAAGCAGTGATGTTATAAGAGGATATAATGATACTATGATATTGTATGTGCTTCGCGCACAGCCATCTTACGGATATGAGATATCCAAGAAGATACGTATGCTGGCAGAAGAAAAATACGTGATAAAAGAAACAACATTATATTCCGCATTTACAAGGATGGAGAAGAACGGATATATAGAATCGTTCATTATGGAACCGCAGGCA
Organism: Lachnospiraceae bacterium V9D3004; assembly: GCA_000621985.1. Lineage (GTDB taxonomy): Bacteria > Bacillota > Clostridia > Lachnospirales > Lachnospiraceae > V9D3004. The sequence goes on along the minus strand of JHWW01000007.1, from coordinate 130,895 downwards.
ATAGGCAATGAGAAAAAAAGAACATATTACAGAATCACTCCCAAGGGAGATGATTATTACAGGGAAAAATGTGATGAATGGATTCTTACCAAAGACGTAGTAGAAAAATTCATTGTTTAAAAATGGGAGGTAAAACATGGAAACAATAAAAAATTATCTGGAAACTATGTTTGCAAATATGCCGAACACACCTGAAGTAATTAATGCCAAGAGAGAGCTTCTTCAGATGATGGAAGACAAATACAATGAGCTTCTTGCTGAAGGAAAAAGTGAAAATGAGGCAGTGGGACAGGTTATATCCGAGTTTGGAAATATTAATGATATTGCAGAGGAATTGGGACTGGATAAAAAAGGATATGAAACGATGGAAAATGGTTTTTCCCAAAATAATTCCGGGAATAATAGTTCTTCGTATAATAATGGTCAGATTATCAGACGTCATGTGACTATGGATGAAGTCAAATCATATTTCAAAAGCGAGGCATCAAGAGGAATACTTGTAGGTCTCGGCGTGTTCTTCTGTATAATATCGGTCATAATGCCTATAATAGGAGACGCCATAAAATATGAAGTGACTTCAAAAGCTGTTACCGAAGGATTATTTGTCAGTATGATGTTTGTGGTTATTGCGATAGGCGTTGCATTATTTATCATAGCGGGAACGAAGGGGTCAAAATGGAAATTCCTCAAAAAAGAAGCCTGCTATATTGATTATTCCACAGCAGAATACGTGAAAAATGAAAGAGAACGTTATAAAATATTGCATACCATCATGCTGGTAGGTGGAATAGTTTTGTGTATTCTCTGCATTGTTCCTCCGATCATGGCAAGCAATATAAAAATGTTTGTGGGAGGTGCCATTAATTCCGACGATCTGTCTGCAGCGGCAATGTTTGTTATCGTTGCGACCGGTGTATTTCTTATAGTGGTAAGCAATATTCTTCAGGGAAGATATGACAGAGTGCTGAAACTCAACAATTCCGAAGGAATATCATCACCAGTAAATAATGGAAAAAGTGGAGTATATTATGATAATAAATCTCTTGGGATCATAATGTCATTATACTGGCCGATAATAACATGTGTATACATGTTATGGAGTTTTTTGACTTTTCGTTGGTATATCACATGGATCATATGGCCTATAGCCGGAATAATCCACAAGATTATTGAAAGTAATCTCGGCAAAAAAAATGACGGACAATATCATGAAGATTACAGTAAGATCACGGCTCCATACAGAGTGATCATCACGATCGTGACTATCGGAGTTATACTCCTTGGAGTATTCGGTCGTTTCACATTCAATCTTCCTTTCGGAATTAATTTTGGCGGCGGATTATTCGGTGGAAAGATGGTATCGGATTCGATTAAGGTAGATGAATATAAAAATATTTCGCTTGATCTTGATGTCGGTGACGTGTCGTTTGAGACAGGAAACGAATATATGGTCAAATACAGTTATCCTGAGGACATGGTTCCTGCCATAGTCTCAAAAAACGGAACACTTACGATCAGTACAAAAAAAGACAGTATGAATTTTTTTGATTTCTTCGGAAAGGAATTCAAGGTAACCATAATATTACCAAAGGATGCTGTAATGGATTCCTTCACCGCAGATCTCAATATGGGCAATATCGAATTCTCGGGTATAGACGTTAACGGCAAAACATTTATTGATGCGGATATGGGTAATGTGTCTCTTGCAGATATGACGATGGGCTCGTTTGAATGCGATGCGAATATGGGAAATGTTGCCCTGTCTTCGGTAAAGGCTGATAGCGTTGTTATTGAAGCGGATATGGGCAATATAGAAGTGTCCGGAGATGTAGCTGATATTAAAGCCGATTGTTCAATGGGAAATGTTGAATTCAATCAGAACCCGGAGAATAAGGACGCACACATTGAGCTTGAAACCGATCTTGGTGAAGTCAGTTTCAACGGAAGAGATTGCGGAACCAAGTTCTTCAATTAAATAAATTCAGCACCATAAAATTTTACGGCCACAGCGCACGGATGAATTGAAAAAATACTTTTTATGATCCATGCGTTCTGTGGCTTTTTGCTTTACATTATACTTTGAGAATAGTATAATGTATGTGGTATATGCGTATAAGGGGGTAACAGGGATGAACACGTGTGATTATTCGGTCACGGATTTATTTAATACGCTTGTCGAGGGTGCGGATGTCAAGATATTCTGGAAAGACAAAGAGAGACGTTTTGTCGGAGCGAGTAAGAGTTTTCTGGAATTCTACGGACTTGAGATGGATGATATTCTCGGTAAGACGGATGAAGATATGGGATGGCATATTAATCCGGAACCATATCAGAATGATGAATATCAGGTTATCAATACAGGTAAGCCTGTATATGAGAGCGTTGGTAAATGTATCATAAAAGGAACTGTCAGACATATTCTCGCGACCAAGATGCCGGTGCGTAACGAGACCGGTGAGATCGTGGGATTGATAGGATATTTTTGGGATGTTACTGACAGACAAAGTGACATTGAGATGTTGAAAACTAAGGTGAATACCGATGAACTTACAGGCCTTGCCAATCAGCGTGGACTGTCTAATGCGGTCTCTGAATATGTGGAAGAATACAAAAAAAGAGGCGTGGATTTTGCGGTCATAGCATTGGATGTCAATAATTTCAGGGAATATAATGATACATACGGAAGAGAATTCGGAGATAAGTTCTTAAAGATGGTATCGGAAGATCTGCTTCATATATGCAGGAATACAAGCGTAGTTGCAAGACTTGGAAGCAATTATTTTGTTATATTAAGGCAGATTCCAAAGAGTGACAGTATTCCAAAGATAAGTGATACAATATTGAATCTTCTTGAACATATCCGTCTGAAACAGAGGGAAGTTCGAATGATAGACAATCATTCATTCCGTATCGATATGGCGGTCGGATGGGCTGCGTATTCGGAGTATGAGGATGAACGCGAGACATTTCATCACGCGGATTCCCGTATGTATTCCGACAAAAAAAACAGAAGATAGTAAGTAATAACCGGAGATAAAAAAATGAGGACGATATTCGTTGATTTTGAGATGAATCCCGTAGATACAGTATATGAGAAAGAGCGTGAGATATGTTGTTATGAGATTATCGAGATCGGTGCGGTAATGCTTGATGATAATAACGAACGGATATCCGAATATTCTACATATATCAAGCCTGAATATAATAAGGATGTGGATTCAAGAATAATCAGGCTTACGGGAATAACTACAGATATGGTATTTAATGCGGTTTCGTTCAGGGAAGGTCTGGATGAATTCGTAAAATGGTGCGGAGATGTTTCGGATATTGAAGCAGTCTACGCATGGAGTGACAACGATTACAGGCAGTTGAACAATGAAATGAATCTGAAGAAGATCGAGAAAAGTCCCGACATTGCCGGTCTGCTTGACATATGGTGCGATTTTCAAAAAATATTTTCAAAGCAGGTTGGTCTTGACAAACCTATGAGCCTTCAAAAGGCAGTTGAAGCCGTAGGCAGGGAATTCGAGGGAAAAGCTCATGATGCGCTGACAGATGCGATCAATACGGCAGGGCTTTTTGTGGCTTCAAAGGACGATGCTGAAACTAAAAAAATGATCAAACTGCTGAATAAGACCAGAAAACCTGCGGATTCGTTAAAGACAGCACTTGGGGATATGTTTGATTTTGACAGTATGGATCTGGAATGATAAGCAAAAACTGATATACATGAGGAGGTATTCATATGGAAAAGAAAGTAAGAAAACCTATCAACAGAAAGATATCTTTTATTTTGGCAGTTAGTATTGCAATAATAGTGATCGTTGCGGAAATATTCACTGCTGTCCAGTTAAGGGATGTTATGACAGAGGATAGCCAATATCTCCTTGAACAGCAGGCAAAGTCCAATTCACAATGGATCAATGCATGGTTTCAAATGAAGGAAAACGATCTTAGAAACATGGTAAGAGGTCTTGAATCCATGAGTTCGACCGAACCGAATTATATTATGAATTTTATGGAAAAAACCATGGCTGAAAGTGATGATGTACTGATGTATTATACTGCCTTTGGTTATAACAAAAAGGTTTATGCCGCAGACCATACGGTACCTGATCTGGATCCGACCGAACGCGGATGGTACAAAAAAACTATGGAGGAGCAGGATCTGATATATACTGAACCGTACATTGATGCCGTTTCAGGTCAGGTTATAATCAGTATAGCAGTACCCTTTATCATAAAAGGGAAGGAAGCTGTTGCACTTGCTGATATTACGGTTGACAGTCTGGTTAAAGTTGTAAGCGATATTAATGACGGAAAGAGTATATCCGCATTTCTTATCGCTGATGACGGAAGTATAGTATATCATTCAAATAAATCGTACCTTCCTTCAACAGAAGGCAATACGAAGCTTTTAGATGTTCTTAATGTTGATCTTAATTCTAATGCAGTAACTACATATACTGAATATGACGGAAGCTTAAGACACTGTTTTGTGAATAATATAGATGTAAATAATTGGAAATTAGGTGTAACAAGCGATATTACGTATCTTAACAGTAATGTACAGCAGACTGTCAACAAGAATATTCTTGTTCTCGTTGTAATGTCTGTTATCGCAATTCTGATCCTTTCATTCGTTCTTAAAAAGATGCTTCAGCCTATAAGGAATCTTGTTAATGCGCTTGCAAAAGTTTCCGAAGGAGATTTTAACGTAAAAGTCAAAGCTACAAAACGTGTGGATGAGATCGGAATACTTCAGAATTCGGTAGCCGTTCTTGTTGATACGCTGACGGGAATAATCGGGGATGCCAACAGGATACTCGGAGACATAGCACGTTACAAGCTCAATTCGGATGATATGAAAGGTTATCAGGGCGACTTTGACAAATTATCGGATTCCGTTAATTCCATTAAGAATCTTTTGAAGGAATTGATAGAAGAGCTTCAGCGTACCGCATACGGAGTTGAGGACGGTGCCGATCAGCTCGCACAGACAGCCGATTCAATGTCACAGGGAAGTACGACCCAGGCCAATTCGATCCAGAAGGTTGCTGAAGACATGAATGTAATGAGCAACAGAATACTCAACAACTCCAACAGATGCAACAGTATCAATGAAGAATTATCGGGACTTAATGACAGGATCAAAAAAGGAAATGAGGAAATGGATAATCTTGTCGGTTCTGTTGTTGATATCGAGAAGATGTCATCCGACATAAAGAAAGTTACCGAAACGATAGATAATATAGCATTCCAGACTAATATTCTCGCCCTTAACGCTTCAGTTGAAGCAGCAAGAGCAGGCGAAGAAGGTAAGGGATTTGCGGTTGTAGCCGATGAAGTAAGGTCTCTTGCCGAGAAATGTGGAAGCGAATCGGGTAAGATCACCGAATTACTTGACAATTGTATTGCTGCAATAACAATGGCAAAGGGATATGCCGATACGACATCGGAATGTATGAATGAAGTTGTAAGATCCTCGTCCATGATCACGGATTCATTTGCAAAGATATCGGTAGATACGACAGCACAGGCTGAATATGCAGTATCGGTTCAGGATGAGCTTCAACAGATATCAAATGTTGTTCAGATGAATACGGCAGCGGCTGAAGAAACTGCTGCGGCATCGGAAGAATTATCTGCACAGTCGGTTGTGCTCAGTAATTCGGTTAAGAGGTTTGAGTTGTAAATGAGTTTAAAAAATTTTATTATATGGGAGAGTGAATTACATGGCGGAACAGATAGTAAACCATAAGTGTCCTGCGTGTGGCGGCGGCCTTCATTTTTCAAGTGAGACCGGAAAACTGGTGTGTGAATTCTGCGATTCTTCTTATGAAGTTTCGGAGATAGAAGCAATGTACGCCGGTAAGGAAGAGAAAGCAACGGATGCTTTTGAACAGGCGGAAGAAAAGAGACAGCAGGAAGGGGAAGAACAGCCGGAGAATTGGGCATACAGTGATCCGGGCGGAGAAGAGACACCTTGGAATACAAGCGGTGCCGGAGGTGACTGGGGAGATGAAGAAGGTAATATGAGATCATTTTCATGTCCTTCATGCGGTGCCGAGATATTGTGTGAAGCTACGACGGGAGCAACAAGCTGTCCGTATTGCGATAATCCTACCGTAATTCCGGGTCAGTTTTCGGGTAATATCAAGCCTGATTATATTATTCCTTTCAAACTTAACAAAGAAGCGGCAAAAGCAGCTCTTAAGGAGCATTATAAAGGCAAGATACTTCTTCCGAAAGATTTTAAGGACAGTAATCATATTGATGAAGTCAAGGGAATATATGTGCCTTTCTGGATGTTTTCCGCAGAGGCAATGGCAAATGTATCATTCGAAGCAACAAAGGTTCATACCTACAGATCCGGTGATTATGAAGTGACGAGGACAGATCATTTTTCGGTTGCACGTTCGGGAAGCGCGGCATTTGAGAGGATACCTACCGACGCTTCGAAGAAGATGCCGGATGATTATATGGATTCTCTTGAACCGTTTAATTATTCCGAATTAAAAGATTTTTCGACTGCGTATATGCCGGGATATCTCGCCGACAAATATGACGTAACTATCGAGGAATGTACGGAAAGAGCAGATCTTCGCTGCCGTAATTCCATAGTTGAGCTTTTAAGAAATGATGTTCACGGTTATGCAACCGTAAGAGAAGTAAACAGGGATGTGGGTCTTAAGCGCGGTGATGTCAAGTATGCGCTTCTTCCCGTATGGATCCTCAACACAACATGGAACGGAACTAAATATATGTTTGCAATGAACGGACAGACCGGAAAGATCGTCGGAGATCTTCCCGTATCAAAGAAAAAGCTGCATATGATACGCGGCGGAGTGGTTGCGGCGATCACACTGATCATGGCGCTGTCTCCGATCGGCGGTTATTTTGCATCGCTTATTTCATCATATTTTTAACGGGAGGATAAGAGATTATGAAAAAGATATTGATATTTTTATTAGCTGTATGTGTAATTACAGGTCTTGTACCTTTTGGTGCGCAATCTGCAAAAGCCATGGCTGACTATTCTTCGACATATGTATTCGATGACGTTGGAATACTCGATTCCGGACAGATACAGGATCTTGATAATAAGGCGGCAGAAATCTCCGATAAATACAGTTCAGGTACATATATCATTATAGTTGATGATTACAGTACATGGGGCAGCAGTCCAAAGGATGCGGCTGAGAATCTGTATACTCAGATGGGATTTGGATACGGGAATGACAGTAACGGTGAGCTTCTGCTTCTTAGTATGAGTGAGAGAGATTACTGGCTCGCAGTAAAAGGATATGCGGCAAATGAGGCTTTCGGAGAGTATGCAAGAAGCGTTGTTGAAGATGCATTTTTAGATGATTTTCATGATGATGACTGGTATGACGGATTCAGTGATTATTTAAGCAAAAGCAGCGAGCTTCTGGATCGTGCCGCAAAAGGAGATCCGCTTACCGGTTCACCAATGCAGACAGCCTTAAAATGGGGCATATCTCTTCTTGTCGGTTTGATAATCGCATTCATTGTAGGCGCAGTGCTCAAAGGTCAGATGAAGTCCGTGGCACAGAAGGTTGAAGCTCGTAGTTACGTTAAGGACGGAAGCTTTGTTGTCAGTTACAGAAATGATTACTTTAAATATTCCACTGAAACCAGAAGAAAGATAGAAAAATCTTCAAGCTCGGGTTCAAAGGGCGGTTTCTCAGGTAGTGGCGGAAAATTCTAACTAAGTATGTCCCGTGGCCTTGCCACGGGGCTTTTGACGCACATCCCCGGCAAGCGTTTGAGTGCTTGCACCAACACGCATTTGCCACTGAGGGGAACATGGAATTGTAAGGAGACGAAGTTTGTCATGAAATTATCTTCGCTTGAAACAGGTCAAAGCGGTGTGATCACAAAGGTAGGAGGAGATGGGGCACTAAGGCAGCATTTTCTTGATATGGGCCTTATTCCCGGAACAAAGATCACTCTTATCAAATATGCTCCCATGGGAGATCCCGTGGAATTCAGAGTGTTCGGTTATGAGCTGACACTGAGGCTTGATGACGCAAAAAAGATCAGTGTTAAAGCTGTCTCTTCGGAGGAAGATTTCCTTACGTCTTCGGACGGGAATAATAATATCGGGGATAATAAAACCGATAAAAAAATTGATGATGGATCCGATAAAAAAAATATTAAGAAATCTTCTAAAAAATCTTCAAGAAAAAAATCCGGAAGTGAACATCCCGGTCTTGGTGAAGGAGGAAGATTCCACGAAAAAAGTGATGAAAAACCCCTTGCTGAAGGTTCTGTTTTAACATTTGCACTTATCGGTAATCAAAACTGCGGAAAGACGACTTTGTTTAATCAGCTTACCGGTTCCAATCAGCATGTAGGTAATTTTCCGGGCGTTACGGTAGATAAAAAAAGCGGCCGGATCCTTAACATGCCTTATACCGAGGTTACGGACCTGCCTGGCATATATTCAATGTCTCCGTATTCAAGTGAAGAGATCGTTACAAGACAGTTCGTTATCAATGAAAAACCTACCGGAATAATCAATATTGTTGATGCAACCAATATTGAGAGAAATCTGTATCTTACCATGCAGTTAATGGAGATGGATATTCCTGTGGTTCTCGCGCTTAATATGATGGACGAGGTAAGAGGAAACGGAGGCACCATTCATATCAATGAGATGGAAGAGCTTTTAGGTATTCCCGTGGTTCCGATATCAGCTTCACGTAATGAAGGAGTAAAAGAGCTTGTAGAGCATGCCATCCACGTGGCGAAGTATCAGGAGAAGCCGACACGGAATGATTTTTGTGAAGAGGATGAGAACGGGGGAACTGTGCACAGGTGTATTCACGGAATAATGCACCTTATCGAGGATCATGCCAAAGAAGCCGGAATTCCGGTGAGATTTGCGGCAACAAAGCTCATAGAGGGCGACAAGAGGATTCGAAAACTATTAAAATTATCTTCCAATGAAAAAGATATGCTTGGTCATATTATTCTTCAGATGGAAGAGGAAAGAGGTCTTGATGCATCAGCTGCGATCGCAGATATGAGATTCTCATTTATCAATAAACTTGTTGAATCCACAGTTGTTAAACCCGCTGTCAGCAAAGAACATATACGAAGCCAGAAACTCGATGGGGTATTTACCGGAAAATATACGGCAATACCTGCATTCATCGGAATTATGGGGCTTATTTTCTGGTTGACCTTCAATGTGATCGGACCTTTTTTTCAGGACATTCTCGGTAATCTCATAGATTATCTGACAGAGAATACGGATGTACTGCTTTCGGATATGCACGTAAATGAAACCGTTCACTCTTTAGTGATTGACGGAATATTCACCGGCGTTGGAAGTGTGCTCAGTTTTATGCCGATCATTGTCACATTATTCTTTTTCCTGTCTTTGCTTGAGGATACCGGATATATGGCCAGAGTCGCATTCGTAATGGATAAAATGCTCAGAAAGATCGGTCTGTCGGGACGAAGCATCGTTCCCATGCTGATAGGATTCGGATGCACGGTTCCGGGTGTCATGGCTACAAGAACACTTCCGTCGGAGAGAGACCGAAAGATGACGATCATGCTTACACCGTTCATGAGCTGTTCGGCAAAGCTTCCGATATATGCGTATTTTACGGCGGCATTCTTTCCGGATCACGGAGCGCTTGTGATGATAATGCTGTATGTTATCGGTATTATTGTTGGAATTGTTATTGCCTTCATTCTTAAGAATTCGGTATTCAGGGGTGAAGCGGTACCTTTTGTTATGGAGCTTCCGAATTACAGACTTCCCGGAGCTAAAAATGTGGCGAGACTATTATGGGAAAAAGCAGAAGATTTTCTTAAGCGCGCATTCACGGTAATATTCATCGCGACTATAGTAATATGGTTCATGCAGTCTTTCAATATGAGATTCTCTCTTGTGGAAGAAGCGGGAGACAGTATTCTTGCGGTTGTTGCCGGAGTTGTCGCGCCGGTATTCGCACCTTTGGGATTTGCGGACTGGCGTGTGTCCACTGCATTGATCAGCGGATTCATGGCCAAAGAGAGCGTGGTATCGACACTTACGGTATTGTACTCCGGAGCCGGTGGATTTGCGAATGCGCTTGAGCCAGAGGCCGCCCTTCCACTGCTCATATTCTGTCTTCTCTATACGCCATGTGTTGCGGCAGTGGCATCGGTAAAACGTGAGCTTGGCACAAAATGGGCTCTTGCGATCGTACTCGGACAATGCGGGGTCGCATGGATATGCGCACTATTATGCAGATTGATTTGCATAGCAATGATATAAACATTATTTTTTGCGGATATCCATCCATTCCATTACATAATTCTCGAGGTTCTCCGAATCAAGTTCTTCGACACAGTCACGTACTTTATCGAATATGTCCACTTCATCGTCGGGAAGTTTATAATCCTCAAGACATTCGATAATGGTCGTTGAAGTGTTGAAATCAAGGTCTTCCATAGCATTTATAAGGTGGCCGAGAAGATCGATAAGTGTTGAATCATCGAGCAGGACTTTGTTCTCAGTCTCGTGCTCGTCTATGGTATATGGTTCAAGTATCGGGATCAGATCCCTGTACATCTTAAGAAGTTTAGCCGTATTGTTGTGGATAAATGTTGTGTTACCGTTAACTGCGGCGCTCTCAAGTGAGGCGGCAAGCTCGGATAGTTCGGTTGCGCCTATTGTTCTTGAAGAGCTCTTCAGTGAGTGAACAAGAATCTTGTAATTATCTATGTCATTATTCTGCTCATATAATTCTATGAGTTGTGAAGTGTCATTAATATCTTTATAATAATCTTTTATTACGCGGAAATACAGTTTTGTGCTTCCCGTGTATGCCACGCCTACAGCAGTATTAAGTCCTTTTATCTTAGGAATGTCTTCTTTGGTCTGAATAAGCCTCTCACCGCTTCGAAGTTCATGTACAAGGTCACCCGGAAGCCATTTTTTAAGCACAGCCATTATGTTGTTCATTTCGATCGGCTTGGATACAAAGTCATTAAGTCCTTCTGCAATGAACATGTCGGCCATACCGCTTACCGCATTGGCTGTAAGTGCGATTATCGGAACATTTTTATAATAATCACCGTCAAGATCTCTTATTCTGTGAGTTACTTCCACACCATCCATTCCGGGCATCATATGATCCATGAAAATGAGGTCATAGTGTATTGTCTTGACCATATCTATAGCTTCGGTAGGCGAAGAACAGGTGGTTATGTGCATCTTAAGCGGTTCAAGAAGTCCTTCGGCAACCGTCAGGTTGGTAACATTATCATCAACGATAAGGATCTTTGCTTCCGGTGCCTCAAAGTTGATCTCTACAGCGTCGGAAGTAGTATGTATGTCTATAAGATTGGTACGATTGATGGCAGCGGATACATTAAAGCAGCTTAACGGAAGTTTCAGTTCAAGCGCTAGATCGTCATCCGGCTCGTATACATCATATCTCGGATCGGTTATGATGACAAATGATACATCGGGGTTATCTTCGGCAAGTTCCATAATATCATCCGTGTAGCATCCGAAGGATACGAATATCGTGTCTGCACCTTTGTCAATTGCAGAAGATAATTCAGACTTGTTGGTACATTTTTTCAATTCTATTCCCAACTGTGTGATTATATCTGTCAGAGTAGCATCGATATGGCTGTCATCTATGATGCATGCGCATGATCCTGCGGATTCTCTTGTTATCTGTGCGCTTGGAGAAGCATCCGCAACCTTCTGTAATACATCGAAAGTAAATACGGTTCCCACTCCGTAAGTGCTTGATACCGATACGGTACCATCCATGAGTTCGGCAAGCATCTTGGTTATTGCAAGTCCGAGACCTGTTCCTTCTATGTTACGGTTGCGTGCACTGTCTACCTGTTGGAAAGAGACGAAGAGCTTCTTGAGATCTTCCTCTTTGATTCCTATTCCGGTATCTTCAACGGCGCATATGAAGCGAATACCTTCATCACATTCGCAATAATCGAAATGAAGACATACCATACCTTTCTGGGTGAATTTTACGGCGTTGTTGGCAAAGTTGATTATCATCTGCCTGATGCGCACGTCATCACCTATAAGCCTGCTTGGGAAGCTTGGCTTAATATCTAGCAAAAGGTGGATCGGTTTCTCCTGAATACGGTTTACGATCATGGCGGACACGTCATGGATAAGAGGCATGAGATCATATTCGACCTCATGGATCTCAAGCTTTCCGGATTCGATCTTGGAAAAGTCAAGTATGTCATTAATAATAGCAAGAAGACTTCGACCTGATGACCTTATCTGGGTGATATAGTCACGCTCTCTGTCGGCAAGATTGCCCCTTAGAGCCATCTCTGCCATACCGATAACAGTATTCATCGGAGTACGGATCTCATGTGACATGTTAGCCAAGAAATTGGACTTCATCTCCGATGATTCTTTCAATTCCTCATTCATATCGGATATTCTGCTTATAAGCGCCTTGATCTGATTATTCTCCATACGCATCTTATTCTGCGTATAGAATATGCAATTCTCTTTTATGTTGATCTCGTATCCGATAGCGAGAGCCATCTCTTCGCAGGAAGCGTAACCGCAGGCACCGCAGTTGATCGAGCGTTCTTCTTCGGTGAACTTGTTCATGGATTTGAATATAACATCCATTACCTGTTCAGACATGTATAATTCATCAACAACATTATCGTAGCTGAATTTTCTGATAAAATCATTGAGATTGAGCTTTCTGAAATAACTGTTCAGCTTGGTAAAACGTTCCGCAGGTGAACCTGTTATGGAACTGGTTTTTTGTGAGGTGTCATTCTTTACTTTGTACATCTCAGCTTCAACAGTATACTTGGATATCTTGTCATGTTCGGAAGCCGAACCAATATTACATCCTTCGGGACAACTTAACAATTCCACAAGGAATGGGAGATTATCAGGGTCATTCTTAATTATATCAGGATATTCGTTTAAGAACGGATAGACTCTGTTTTCACCGGATATCTGCAGAATGAAATTACTGTATCCGATGTAGGTTTCAATATTACGCTTAAGACCTCCGGGCATTGAGAACATGGAACCGGAAAGAGTTTCCTGTTTTTCATAGTATGAAATATAATCATGAATATCCACATTTCTGCTGCGGATCTTATCCATGAGTTTTTTAAATGTTACATTATATGAGATATATCTGTGAGTTGAGGGATCCTCAATCTCAAGTTTTTTTGAGATGCAGGGACCGATATATGCAAGCTTATCTTTCAAGCCAATATATTTTCTGATGTAAACTGCCGAACACATAACGGGACTGTAAACGGGAATGAGTTTCGGTATAAGATCCGGTTCAAATCGTTCGATATAGCTTATAACGGAAGGGCATGTGGAAGCAATGGCGCCTTCTATATTATTGTCTGCCATATAATTGAGATATGCCCAGGTACATATATCGGCACCGTAAGCGGTGCTGTATATCATATTGACACCGAGGTGACGCAGATACCCCAGAATGAACATGAAATCTTCAGGGTAGTCAATTGATATCGAGGTGTCGACAATGAGAGATATCTTACTTCCGGCAGCAAGATCGTCAAAGAAGGCATTGGTATCATCCTGGAATACCCTTGCAAACTGTCTGCACTTCGCAACACAATGACCGCACGTTATACATCGGTTAGCATCTACATTAATAGAGGTCTTTCCGGTTTCTTTATCAATGCTTACAACGTTGGCGGTTATCATCGGACAGCCGTTGAGACATTCATTACATCCCGAACAGTTGTCTGCAGTGTATATAATACCATTGTTCCAGCCGTCAAATGCTTTGATGCCGGACCAGTTAATATCTTTATTCATACTGGGAATCCCCCTCGATCTGTTTATTCGCGCGAAGGCAAAGTGAGGATGCTTCAAGCTTGCTTGAAAGTATCCGGGCGTGCCCGCGGGGTATTTGACTCGGCAACCCGGTTAATTGCCGCTATGTACCAATGAACTATGAGACGGCCGAGACGCTTCTTATCTTGTCCGCTCCGTGAACACATGATTAATTATACTCAAAGAATTCTTCGATCCTAGCAAGAAGTTCATCTTTTGCAACAGGCTTCAGCATGTATCCCTGCACGCTGAGTCCGAGAACTTTCTTAACTGATTCCTTGTCGGAAACTCCTGTAAGGAAGAATACCGGTGTCGCAAAACATAACGGGTGGCTTCTGATATAACTTAGTACCATAGGTCCGTCTTCTTCGGGCATTATATAATCAAGAAGGATCAGATCGGGTACATTATTCTCAAGATACTTCATTGCGATCTGTCCGCTTCTTGCAATTGATACATCATAGTTATCCTTAAGGTACATACTTATAAGTTTGAGAACTTTGACATCATCGTCTACTATGAGAATCTTCTTGCGTTCTTCCTCTTCGGAAAGTGAAGACATAAAGTAATCCATTGAATCGGAATTCATAAGGTCGGAAGAAGTGTTGAGCGCTCTGATAAGAGCCTGCTTAAGAGCTTCGGTTACGATAGGTGTATGTATTATCGAAAAAGGGTCGGCATTAGTCACTGTATTGAGGAATTGTGTGCAACTGAACTTGCTTCCGACAAGAATGACCGGAATATCATCGTCTGAAGAATATTTTTCAAACAAAGGATATAGGGAAATATTAGCAAACAAGTCGTTGCCTATACATAACACTATTGCCTGAGGCATGAATTTGATCATAGTTTTTTTGACCAGATTGCCGTTGGCAGGGCATATGTTGATGTCAAATATCTTGGACAGGACATTCTTCATATCAGTGTCCAATAATGATGTTCCGTTTCCTGTAATGAGTACCTTGCTTTTCATAGTTCATCGACCACCTTTCTATTGCTGATTACAGTATACCAAATTATTAAATAAAAATCTATAGATTATTAAGAAATTATTATAACTGTTCAGCACCTCATAGCCATAAGCGGTGAAGCCGCGACAGATGCGAAGCAGATGGGCTATGGGTTAAGGGCGTGGGGAAACTGTGAATAGTAATCACTGGCGCAAAGCGAAAATGAAGCGGGGTGCTGAACAGTTGACTTTATTGGTGCAATAATGTATTATATAAACCTACGAGTGTAGTTATTGCACGGGCAGATTTTAGTCGGGAGAGGAACATGATTCGTGAAGTGGAGAATGTTCTTAGACAATGTGCGTGTTATGAGATTATAGAATATGAGAGGTGATTGCAGTGTCAGGTAATCTTATGATGGAGATGGGACCAAAAACAGCTGGTCAGTTTGATGAATTGCTCAAATATTGTATGACTTCAGGTGCTATAAATCAGGATCTGTATGAGGAATATGATGTTAAGCGCGGACTCAGAGATGCCAACGGTAAAGGAGTTCTTACGGGCCTTACCGAGATATCTGACGTGGTTTCATATAAAACAACACATGGCAGGAAAACACCATCCGACGGTAATCTGTATTATCAGGGATATAATGTTTTCGATCTTGTTGAGGGATTCAAGAACAGGAGATTTGCATTCGAGGAAGTTACATATCTGCTGCTTTTCGGTGAACTGCCTTCCACAAAACAGCTTGAAAGCTTTAATGATATTCTTGCAGAGATGGGTGAATTATCAAGTCAGTTTGTAAGAGATGTCATTATGCATGAACCAAGTTCCAATATTATGAATTCTCTTCAGAAGAGTCTTCTTGCACTTTATTCATATGACACGAAACCGGATGATATATCGGTTCCGAATGTACTCAGACAGTCGCTTCAGCTTATAAGCAAGATGCCGATGATATCTGTGTATGCATATAATGCGTATGTTCATTTCAAGAGAGATGAGACACTTGTAATAAGAAACCCTGAGAAGGGTTATTCAATAGCTGAGAATATTCTCAGAATGTTAAGACTTGACGGAAAGTTCACTGAACTGGAAGCAAAAGTTCTTGATATTGCGCTTGTTATCCATGCAGAGCATGGCGGTGGTAACAATTCAACATTTACTACACATGTAGTAAGTTCTACCGGAACCGATACATATTCGGCAATTGCAGCTTCTGTTGGTTCACTCAAAGGCCCCAGACACGGTGGCGCGAACCTTAAAGTACAGAGAATGTTTGATGATATCAAAGCAAATATTAAGGATTGGGAAGATGAAGCGGAGATAAGTGAATATCTAGGCAAGATCCTTAATAAAGAGGCATTTGACAAGGCAGGACTCATATATGGTATGGGTCACGCCGTATATACACTTTCAGATCCGAGAGAGGTTATTCTTAAGGATTATGCAAGGCAGCTTTCGGAAGAAAAAGGATTACAGAAGGAATTCAGACTTCTTGAATCCGTTGAGAGACTGGCAGCAGAAGAGATAACGAAGAGAAGACAGTTATTCAAGCCTGTATGCGCCAATGTGGATTTCTACAGTGGTTTTGTATATTCCATGCTTGAGATTCCGGAAGAACTTTTTACACCTATATTCGCTATCGCAAGAATCTCCGGATGGTGTGCTCACAGACTTGAAGAACTTGTTAACAGAGGCAAGATCATAAGACCTGCCTACAAGTTTGTCGGCGTACATAAGGATTATCTTAAGATCGACGACAGAACAGGTGAGGATAGTTTTGTGGAGGATAGTGATAACTGATAAAACAATAATGTAAGGACAGACCGTTTGATAAGGTCTGTCCTTCAGTTTATCAGATCACGCCGGTTGCCTTCTGTCCTTTTGCACCTCTTCTTCTTGTACGGATCTTTTTCACGTTAACGGTTTTTCCGTTGTAATCTATTGTCTCGGTTTTTGAATCAATACAGTCTGCAATTATGAGCTTGTCGCCGGCAGTCAGGGTTATTCCCTTGACGCCGCGGCTTGTTTTTTTGAATTCGCTTACTTCGCCAAGCGGGAAGCCGAGAGAATTCTTAGCGGCAGTCACCATTATGACTTTACGGTCTGATGCCATATATTCGGCGGCAGACAGTTGTTTTACGCATAACAGCTTATCATTAGCGTCAAGTTTGGTGGAAGCGATCACTGAACGGTTCGTTTCGAATTCCGCACCGGATACCAGCTTTATGAATCCGTTTTCGGTAATGAAAAGAAGTATGGATTCAAACAGGCTCTCGAATGAGGTGTAGGTTATTATATCTTCATTTCCGACTTTGCATAAAGTATGAATAAGTGTGCCCTTGTCTTTTGCACGACAGCGTGGTATTGAGGAAGCTTTGACCTGATGCATATTTCCTTCGGCTGTAAATACGCACAGCTTGTCGTCGCTCTTCATAGGAATTATATTCGGGAACTCGCTTATGGTATCTTCGGTAAGACGTCCGTAGCTTGCGGCATCCATTGATTTGGTATAACCGAATTTGTCAATGAGAATATAGATGTCTTCAATGACAACTTTTTCAACATATCCCGTATTCTGGATCGAGTCAAGCCTGGTCTTTCGCTCACAGCCGAATTCCCTTGCAAAACCGCGCAGTCTTGCCTTGATTATCTTAAGAAGTTCACGTTCGTCTCCGAGTATTTTCATGTAGTCGGTTATGTCAGAGGATAACTGATCATTTTCTTCATGAAGTTTGAGAATCTCAAGTCCTATAAGCTTTGATAACGGCATTGCAAGTATGGCATCTGTCTGTTTCTCGGTAAAATTAAGTGTTTTTGCCTGCTTTTCCGAAAGCTTTGATTTGAATTTGATATCGGTGGTATCTCCGTTAATGAGACATGCTTTAGCCTGTGCCATTGATGTACTTCCGCGGAGTATCTCAATAATGAGGTCAATGACATCGGTTGCCTTAATAAGTCCCTTTACGATCTCAAGACGGTTGTTTGCTTTTTCGAGCATATGCTCATATTCTTTGGTATATAATTCTTTCTGGAAGTCAATGAATTCGCGGATCATTCCGATAAGACCGAATTGAATGGGCTGCTTATCCTTAACTGCCAGAAGGTTGACACCGTAGGTATCTTCCATAGGAGTTTTCTTATACAGACCGTTAAGAAGATTCTCAACATCACGATCTTTTTTTACTTCAATAATGATGCGGATATCTTCACCGGATTCGTCGCGTACATCATATATCTCATCGAATACTTTGTCTTTCATAAGCCCTGCAAGACTTTCGACAAGTTTGGTCTTGTTTCCGGCAACGGTGTAAGGAATCTCATTTATTATTATATTGGTTCTACCGTTATCTCCGGGTTCTATCACATAGCCGGATCGTATTCTTAATCTTCCTTCGCCGGTTTCGTATATTGATCTGATCTCTTCTTTGTTGATGATCGTTCCGCCTGTCGGAAAATCGGGACCTGGTATATATTCCATAAGCTTATCAAGTGATATATTGGGTCTGTCAATGCAGGCAATAACACCATTAATAACTTCGGTGGGATTGTGCGGAGGAATATTGGTTGCCATGCCGACGGCAATACCGGTTGTACCGTTGATAAGAAGATTCGGGAGCATTGCGGGAAGAACTGATGGCTCTTTTTCGCTCTCATCAAAATTAGGCATAAAATCAACAAGGTTTTTTTCGAGATGGGAGAGCATTGTCATTGCACCGTCGGATAATCTTGCTTCGGTATAACGCATGGCAGCAGCGGAATCACCGTCGATGGAGCCGAAGTTTCCATGACCGTCAACAAGAGGAACAGACAGCGAATAATCCTCGGTCATATGAACGAGTGCATCATATATGGAACTGTCGCCGTGCGGATGGTATTTACCCATTGTGTCACCGACGATCCTGGCACTTTTACGATGCGGCTTGTCCGGACCGAGACCAAGCTCTTTCATCGCATAGAGAATACGACGCTGTACAGGTTTAAGACCGTCCCTTACATCGGGAAGTGCTCTTGCGATTATTACACTCATCGCATAATCCCTGTAGGAATTTTTCATCTCCTCCGAGAAATCAAGTGATATAATATTTTCATTAATTACCGGTTCTTCTTTTTTCTTTCTTGGCATGACTTACGTTCCCTTCTAATTTAAACATTTTTACACATCCAGATTCGCGTACTGCGCCTCTTCCATTATGAACGCTCTTCTTGGCGGGACACTGCTGCTCATCAGAACATTAGTTACCTGATCTGCTTCAATCGTGTCGCTTATGGAAACTCTTGCGAGAACTCTTGAAGCTTTATCAAGTGTTGTTTCTTTTAACTGGTTTGCATCCATCTCACCGAGACCTTTGTATCTTTGGAGGCCGGTGATTTTTTTGCCGGTCTCGCGCCTGAATTTTTCAAGTGCATGATCATCAAACAGATAATCAGATTTCTTTTTTTTGCCCTCATTGTAGTCAACTTTGTAGAGCGGCGGGAGTCCTCTGTATACTTTTCCTTCGGTAATAAGTTCAGGCATGAATCTGAAGAAAAAGGTCAGAAGGAGAGTACTAATATGCGCGCCGTCAACGTCGGCATCGGTTAGAATTATTATCTTATCATAGCGGAGTTTTGTTATGTCAAAATCATCTCCGATCCCACAACCGAAAGCTGCGATCATGGTTTTGATCTCATTATTTAAAAGAATTTTTTCGAGTGGAGCTTTTTCGACATTAAGTATCTTTCCACGAAGGGGAAGTACTGCCTGCGTGCGTCTGTCTCTGGCGGTTTTTACTGTGCCTCCGGCAGAATCACCCTCGACTATATATATCTCGCATTCTTCGGGTTTCTTTGATGAACATGAAGCTAATTTGCTGCGCACATCCACGTCATTAAGCGATTTCAGCACGGCATTTCTTGCTTTATCGCCGGCTTTTCTGGCGTTGTAGGCACGCAGGGAATTTTCGAGGATTTTTTTGAGTATCTCAACATTTTTATCAAAATATAACTGCACTTCACGGCTGAATACATCATCAACAGCAGCCTGGGCGTCTGAATTGCCGAGCTTGGTCTTGGTCTGACCTTCAAACTGCGGATCCGGATGTTTGATGGAGATGATCGTGATCATTCCGTTACGATAATCTTTGCCGTCAAGTTTTTCCTTATCCTTGATCATATTGAGCTCCCTGGCATATTGATTCATTACTCTTGTAAGCGCGGTCTTAAAACCGGTGACCAGAGTTCCGCCTTCGGATACATTTATCCTGTTGCAATATGCGTTTATCTGTTCGGAATAATTAGTGGTGTACTGAAAAGCGATCTCTACTTCGATATCACCGCTTGTACCTTCGATGTATACCGGTTCTTCATGGAGAACTGACATGTCAGTGTTGGTTTCTTTCAGATTGTTGACTATATATGAGATATAACTTTTGATTCCTTCTTCTTCAAAATATGTTCGGGTCTCACCTTTTTTTTCATCTTTAAAAGTAAGTTTCAGTCCTTTGTTCAGATAGGCGATCTCTCTTAATTTCTTACGGATCGTCTCTGATTTGAATTCAGTGGAGTCGAATATCTCCGGATCGGGATAGAAGGTTACCATTGTGCCGGTATCGGATTTGGCACATTTGCCGACGGCAGGAAGAAGCCCTTTTTCAAGTTCTACCACAGGATGACCGCCGTCCTTATATTCGTCGCGGAATACAAGACCTCCGCGCCTGATCTCAACTATCATATGGGTTGACAGAGCATTTACAACAGAGGCACCTACACCGTGAAGACCTCCGGATACTTTGTATACATTGCTCTCGAACTTACCGCCTGCATGAAGAAGTGTGTATACCACTCTGACGGTGGGAATCTTCTTGACCGGATGGATGTCAACGGGAACACCACGTCCATTGTCTTTTATGGTTATACCACCATCTTTTTTGAGGGTGACTGATATGCTGTTGCAATACCCTGCGAGGTGTTCGTCGATTCCATTATCAAGAATCTCCCATATAAGATGATGAAGTCCCCTTGAACCTGTACTTCCTATATACATTCCGGGACGTTTTCTGACGGCTTCAAGTCCTTCAAGAACTATGATCTGACTGCCGGTGTAATTATCCATTGTATTTCGCTCCGTTTCTTACTATATAACAATATATTGTGCTGAACATCTACATATTATACATGTTTTTGGAGTTTTATACAAGAAGGAAATATAACCCTGCAAACTGTATCTTTCATATTCTTCATTGCAACATCCGGGCGCATAAGATATGTAATAAAAAACTGTGAATTTAATTGATTTTGTGATATTATAAGTGCAAACAGGACATATTGAAATGACCAATATTGATATTTCTTACATGACCAGATTAAGGGCTGTATCCCGGAAGACCCATGGCTTGATACTCACCCGGAGGTATATATTCAGACAGGAGGAACCACCATGCTTACATATCCCATGAACTCCGTAAAAGGAACGAGTATGTATGATCATCTGTATAAATGTATTAAAGAAGACATCCTTTCGGGAAAGCTTGAATCCGGAGAAAAACTTCCTTCCAAGCGGACATTTGCAAAAAATCTCGGAGTCAGCGTGATAACGGTGGAGAATGCATATTCTCTGCTTGCCTCGGAAGGATATATATATTCCGAAGAAAAAAAAGGATATTATGTTGCTAAACTCGATAAATGGATCGGACCTGAAAAAAATACACCGGTACCCGAAGAGAAGAAAGACATTTTTGAAAATAACGGACAGATAAATAAATATAAGGTCGATCTCATCAACAATATTGTCAATTACGAAAGATTTCCTTTTTCCACATGGTCAAAACTTACGAGACAGGTATTATCGGAACAGGATGAGGGGTTGTTGCGGGCTGCTCCTTCAGGCGGTATCGCCCAGCTTCGTGAGTCAATATCGGAATATCTGTATAATTACAGAGGGCTTACGGTGTCTTCCGACAGGATCGTCATAGGATCCGGAACCGAATATCTCTATGGAATTCTCGTTAAGCTCACGGGAAGGGACAGGATATACGCGGTCGAAGATCCGGGATATTATAAAGTATCCAGAATTCTGGAGGATAATGATGTCAGATGCGTGCATATCGCCATTGATGAATATGGAATGAGGGTTGATGAACTTGACAAGAAAAATGCCGACATAATCCATCTCACACCGTCCCATCATTTTCCTACGGGGATAGTCATGCCGATACAGCGAAGACTTGAACTGCTTGACTGGGCATATGAATCGGAAGACAGATATATCATAGAAGATGAATATGACTGCGAATTCAGGTATCTTGGAAAGCCGGTGCAGACATTGTCGGATATAGACAGGAGAGGACATGTTATATATATCAATACTTTCTCCAAAACACTTGCTCCTTCATTTCGAATAAGTTATATGGTACTGCCGGACAGGCTTATGGAGAGATACGTTGATACCATGAGTTATATGTCATGTACCGTGCCGAATCTCGATCAGTATGTCCTCGCAAAATTCATCAAGGAAGGTTACTACGAGAGGCATATCAACCGTATGAGGGTCATATACAGGGGAATACGGAACAGATTTGTTACGGCCGTGAGGAACAACAGCACATATGGAAAATATATCAATATTATGGAAGAAAATGCCGGATTGCATTTTCTCATAAAGGTTCAAACGTTGTTGGAAGATAAGGAGCTTATTAAAAAAGCAGAGTCTGTAGGGCTTGGTATAAGATGTCTCTCTGATTATGCGTATGATAAGGCTTCCGTAAGTAAACACATTATAATTATCAATTATTCGGGAATCAGAGAAGATAATATTGATGAAGCGGTTGGACTTTTAGGGGAAATTATTGAAAAATTCCACTCATGATGGTAAAATGTATTAGTATAAACAGATAACAATTTGGACACAATTTTACAATATTATTATATTTACCTGAATATTGTGATGCAGTATTTCACCATATATTTTACAAGCAGCGTTGCAATACAGGCGGCGGAGGATATATGAATTTTATATCAACGGTCATAGACTGGATCAATAAAGATACAAAAGGGTTATATGAGAGCAGACTTCAGGCAGTCGTTATAAGATGTACTTCAATGATAAGTATTGTCTATTATGTATTTCTTGCAATCCTGTTCCTTATTAATGAACAATGGTTGCTCGGATTGTATGATATTGCCGGTTCAACGGTTCTTATGTATGCGGTTTTTCTTACATACAACAAACGTGTTAAGCAGTCGTTCTGGATATATAATCTTGCCATGATGTTTCTTGTAGTGTTCCAGATCGTATATCTCGGATGGGGAATAGGAGCGCAATACAGTTTGTTTTTATTGATAATCGTATCAATGTTCACGACATACTATACGCCGGTGTTTAAGTTCCTTGTTGCGTTATTTTATGCGGTATTGTTCTGTATATTGTATCTGTACGTACAGTTTCATATGCCTTATGTTGTGTTCCTGAACAATATTGATTATTTTATATCAATAATTACGATAATACACAGTTTTGGCTGTCTTGTGGTTGCAGGATTCTATTTCAGTGCCAAGAGTATGGGCATGGAGAAGAAGCTTGTGGAATACAACAAGAATCTTGAGAGACTGGCATTTTTCGATCCTCTGACCGGGTTGTATAACAGAAGACAGACGCTCACATTCATCAATAAGCAGGTGTCAGCGCTTGAAAAGATGGAGACCGGTGCATTTACTGTTGTGATCAGCGATATAGATTTCTTCAAAAAAGTAAATGATGTATATGGTCATGATTGCGGTGATATCGTACTGAAAGAAGTAGCCCGTATACTTAAGAAGACTGTTGACAAAAGGGGACTTGCGTCAAGATGGGGCGGAGAAGAGTTCTTAATGATATTCCCCGGCGCCGATAAAGATACGGTTGTGGGACATGTTGAATCACTTATTGACACTATCCGCAAAATGGAGATCAATTACAACGGTTATGTGATCAAATTAACCATGTCTTTTGGCGTATGCCAATACGAGAAAGGCATGACGGCTGATGAGGTCATCAAGAATGCAGATGTGAATCTGTATGAAGCTAAGAAGACAGGAAGAGACAGAGTAGTATATTAAATATACCGGTTCAAGACATATCACTTCCTGTTTTGCAGGAAGGTGATGTAATGAAATTATATAAAAAACTGATGGGTTTAATGATATTATTAATGACAGTAGCGGGAAGCGTATATCTCCTGCCGTCATTTTCGGGTGCCGTAAAAGACAGTCGGATTCGGAGTACCGGTGTGGTATTCGAAGCGGACAGGTCTGAATATTCGGCATTTTTTGATGTAAATATCTATCAGAGTGATGATATGAAATATGAAACAGATGATTATGTTCTGTCAGACATTGAACTGATCACTGAAAATACGGATGAATTAGACACTTCCGTATTCGGTCAGGCAAAGCTTTCCTATGATGAAAATGAATATCAGATTGAAGATGTTCTAAGAGGACTCGAGGATACCGGTTTATTTATACATGTGGAAGAGGATGATACGTTGTACGCGGATGCCCGCATACCGGGGATCATATCCGGAACTTCGGACATGAATAATACCAATCAGTGGTATCTTGATACGATCGGTGCAAGAGATGCATGGAATACTCTCGATGAAGAACCGGGAAAAGGTGTTGTTGTCGCAGTTATCGATACCGGAGTTGACTACACACATAAAGAGCTTAAGAACAATATGTGGATCAACGAGACCGAGGCGTCGGGCCGCTCAGGTTATGATGATGACGGTAACGGCATTATCGATGATATATACGGAGCTAATTTTTCGGCGGACAATAAGGATCCTCTTAAGAAGGGTGATCCTTATGACACGGATGAAGAAGGACACGGCACACATGTAGCCGGCATAATTGCTATGGAACAGGGAAACGGCGGATGCTGCGGTATAGCCTACGGATGTAGAATAATGGCTGTCAAGGCTGGCGGAACCGGCGGAAGCTTTAAAGTATCTGCCGTAATCTCGTCACTTGATTACGCATTGAACATGGGAGCGAATGTTATCAACATGTCTTTTGGAACTTATTCTGAATCTTCCGTGTTAAAATCGATGCTTGAGAGAGTTGCCGATAAATGTGTTCTCGTTGCGGCAGCAGGAAATGACGGATATGTCACAACAGATCTTCAGAGTGAGAATTCGCATGATGTATATCCGGCAGCTTATCCATGCGTGATCGGCGTAATGGCTACCGACAGAAGCAACATAATAACACAGTGGTCTAATTACGATCATGAGCGTTACACAGATGTAGAATATGAGATAGCGGCGCCGGGATACAGCATATTATCATCAATGCCTTCCGGAAAGTATGCATATATGAACGGAACTTCAATGGCAACCCCTATGGTATCCGGAGCGGCAGCAGTTCTCTACGGCATAATAGACAGAGATAAATTATCGGCACCGGCATTATATGTATATGGTCAGCTTACACAGGCGACAGGACATACTGCTTCAAAGACTGATGATAAGGGTAATTCATATACGTATCCGCTGCTTAACCTGTATGATTCGCTTGTAAGCATGTTAAAAGGTAACGAGGGTGTCAGTCTTAACATCAACAAATTCAATTATTATTGCAGTTCGGGGTCGTCAACCTTTGACAGATCTGTTGAGATAGGAGATTATACCGCAGTTATCAATTGTGGTTTCAGGATAAGTAATATGTGGAGTGAGGTTGATAATATCTCTGTAAATGTAAAGGCTGAAAGTGAACTCTGTAAGAACGATGAATCGGAGGTTGATATCGCATATATGCCGGCTGTAAGTTCTATTACGGTGAGCTGCCAGTCGATGGAAACGTACAGCTTTGAGTTTGCCTGCAATGCCAACGGGACTTATGATATACCAATTGTATATTCTATAAAGGCGACATATAACGGCAAAACTTATACAGGCGAATTCAGGGATGTTATAACCATAAAGGTGAATAAGGCAGAGGGTAATGCGACAACGTCAGCAAATACTTCCGATAATTCGCAGAATACTTCTCAAAATGCTGTCACACAGAGCATTTCGGGCGCGTCATCATCGGGTGCTTCATCAACATCCAAAGTAGGGGCTCCCGCTAAAGTGAAGATAACAAGGATAACCAAGATCGCTAAAAAAGTATATAAGAATACGTTAAAGTGGAAGAGTGTATCGGGTGCAAAAAAATATGTAGTATATTACTCAAAAAAGAAGCATGGTACGTATACCATGCTTGGAGTTACTTCCGCAACAAAATATACGCACACTTATAAGAAGAACAGAACATATTATTATAAGGTACGTGCGTATACCGTATCTAAAGGAAAGAAAATATACGGAAAATATTCGTCAATAATCAAGATCGGGAAATAAACAGATTGCCCAATCTGACCGGTCTGACAAATGGTCTGTGCCTATACGACAAGATCAATATGATCAGCACTCATAACTCCGATCGGAGAAGGTGCAGAGGGATCCATTGAAGGAACTGCATTGATCATATTAATAAGATCTGCGCCTGTGTCGGTCATTGTATCAAGAGTCAGATCGAGAACTCTCATTCCTATAAGTCCCATTCCGCTTACATCTGCGGCATCCATAGTCATTTTCTGAAGATTGATATCCATAGTCAAACCTCCTTACTCCGGAATATTAATATATATCAATAACTATATCGGCATTTTTCCTTAGAATCATTATACCCGGATAATAATATTCTGCGATATGAACTGTTATGCAATATATATAAGGGTGTCATTGCACTTCCCTGAAAGAGATTTTTACTGCTTCTGAGTATGTTTAATAGGTTCGAAAGTTCTTGGCATAGAGCGGTCTTTATGATTTTTGCTTACGGCATTTTCTACTTCCCTGCAAAAATATTCCTGTGAAGACAGCGGTTTATTCTTGCCAGGTGAGAGGTGCCTGTACGAACCGTCGAACTGTTTGATCCTTGTTTTAACATTGTCTTCAAGCTGTATCTTTAATATATGTTTGATCCTTTTTTTCAGTTCCTGATCTTCGATCGGAAACAGTATCTCAACACGCTTGTCAAGATTACGCGGCATCCAGTCGGCGCTTCCCATGTATATATCTTCGGATCCGCCGTTGTAAAAATAGAATATTCTCGAATGCTCAAGGAAATTGCCGATTATGGAATGAACAGTGATATTATCACTCACACCCGGGATTCCCGGCTTTACGCTGCATATTCCCCTTACTATAAGTTCGATCTTAACGCCCGCAGCAGAAGCTTCATAGAGTGCCGCAATGATCTTCTGATCGCATAATGAATTAACTTTTGCAATAATTCTTGCATCTTTACCGGCACGTACATTTTCGGTCTCACGTTTAATGCATGTCATGAATTTGTCGCGGAGCCACAAGGGGGCAATGGACAGCTTATTCCACACGAGCGGTTCGGAATAACCGGATAACATGTTGAATACGGCTGTTGCATCTTCGCCGATGGGATTTGACGAGGTGAAGAGTCCCATGTCCGTGTACAGCTTGGCTGTGGAATCATTGTAATTTCCCGTGCCGAGGTGAACGTAACGTCTTATTCCGTCTTCTTCACGTCTTACGACAAGAGTGATCTTGCTGTGGGTCTTAAGTCCTACAAGACCGTATATAACATGGCAGCCTGCCTGCTCAAGCATTCTTGCCCAAATGATATTGTTTTCTTCATCAAATCTCGCTTTTAATTCCACAAGAACGGATACCTGCTTACCGTTTTCGGCGGCCTGGGCAAGTGAACTTATTATCGGAGAGTTGCTGCTGACACGGTACAGTGTCTGCTTTATGGCAAGAACGTCCGGATCTATAGAGGCCTGACGTACGAATTCCACCACCGGATCAAATGACTGGTATGGGTGATGCAACAGTATATCCTTTTCACGTATCTGCGAGAATATATTTTTATCAAGATCTATATCTGTGGACGGCTGCGGTTTGTAAGGTTTATTCTTAAGATGTTCATAGCCGTCAAGATCATATAATTTCATGAGAAATGTAAGATCCAAAGGTCCGTCGATCTTATATATGTCCTCGTTGTTAATGTTGAATTCTTTTTTCAGGTAGTTGAGCATGTGCTTATCCATGCCTTTTTCGACCTCAAGCTTGATGACTTCGCCCCATTGTCTCTTGCGAAGCTGTCTTTCTATCTCGGTAAGAAGATCGGCTGCTTCGTCTTCATCGATGGTAAGGTCTGCGTTACGCATTACTCTGTAAGGATAGGAGCATATAATATCATAGTTTAAGAACAGACTGTCGATATTTTTTTCGATGACCTGCTCAAGAAGAACATAAGATATGCAGTTGTCGGTTCTTGAAGGTATTCGTACAAGTCTTGGAAGAACAGAAGGAACCTGAACTGTTGCGAATTCATATTCATATTCGTTATCCGACTTGTCATTGTATAACAGGGCAGCGATATTAAGAGATTTGTTCCTTATGAGAGGGAACGGTCTTGAGGAATCGACTGCCATGGGTGTAAGAACCGGATAGACTTCTTTTGCGAAGAATTTGTCGACATATTCCGATTGTTCATAAGTAAGATCCTCGTATCTTGATATCAGTTCGATATTATTCTTTTTCAGTAAAGGTAAAAATATATCGTTATACAGACTGTACTGGTCAGTGATCAGATTATGCGAACGCTCGCTTATCTGGGTAAGCTGTCTTGCGGCGGTAAGGCCTGACATGTCAGGCTTGGTATAACCGGCATGTACCATATCTTTGAGGGATGCAACTCTTATCATTACGAATTCGTCCAGATTGGATGAAGTAATGCTCAAAAACTTAAGGCGTTCAAGCAGAGGGAGCGTCTCATCTGCGGCTTCGCTTAAAACTCTTGCATTGAATTCAAGCCAGCTAAGCTCTCTGTTGTCATAATAGTCGGAATTATTATATTTTTTATTAGCCATTATTCATCCTCCTTATCTTGATCACGGGAACTATGCCGAAAGTCTGCTCAAAAAATGCTGCCGAATGCTTGAAAAATGCCTGCTCAAGCGCACAGTTCATCAGTGATTCTCCGGATATGGTGAGTTTGTTGTTTTTAAGTGTCAGGTTTAACAGCGATAATTTCTGGTTTTTACTCGTGTCGAGATCATTGGCGATCCTGAAGATCGACGATAATTTTGCGACCTTTATATATTCTCGTTCCGTTAAGACATCCCTTACCTGGTCATATGTGGGAAATGTCTTCACGGGATTGCCTACTATATTGGCAACAAGTACGTTTTCTTTCCTTGTCAGTCCGATTATCTCCGTTGAAGTAATGATCTTATATGAATTGGAGGCAACATCTTCAAAATTGACGTATGCGCCGCAATCGTGCAACCGTACCGCAACCTGAAGAAGCAGTCTGTCTCTTTTATCAAGCCCGCTTATGCTGTTCATGCTGTCAAATATCTTTAATGCCAGTTTTTCAACGTAGGTCGTATGTTTTGAGTTTGAATTGTAACGAAGCGCTATTTTTCTGGCGGCGGATAACACGTCTTTATCAAAGTCCCTTACTCTTGAGATAAGTCCTTTTTTAATTGCATACTGTGCAAATATTCCGTCACACAGATCGGTGGTGCTCAGATATATTGACTGTGCATTGTTGATGCGCATTATCTTTTCATATATCATTGCGGTGGGAAGCAGGAGTCTTGCCTGTTCTTCGGAAGTTCCGAGCATATCAGCAAGTTCCGCTACCGAATGTTCGAACAGTGATTTATAAGCTGATGTCATCTCTCCGGCAGAGAGACTCCCGGCTTTGTCTTTGAGCTTTCCTGTGAGACTGAGATATTTTAATAACGGACGGATTCCGTCACCTATTCCAAGCACGGTCTTTATCTTATATTTGTGAAAATATATCTTGTAAGATGTATATATATCACCATCAATGTATTCCGAGAGAAGATCGTCATAGCTTACACTTTCTCTCTCAAGGCTGCTGAGGAATTCATTGATCCTTAAGGCTCCGAGACGGAGATTGTGTGATACAACAAGCTTGCCGCCTGAGAAACAGGTGACCTGCGAACTTCCGGAACCTACTTCAACTACAAGGGCACCGGCGTTTATAATATCGTTGAATAACGGTTCACGAAGCGTGGCACCCTGATATTGCAGAAAATATTGCTCGGAATTACTTAATATGTTAATGTCTATTCCCGTGCGGGTACGAACCCTGTCAAGAAGGGAATGTCTGTTTGCAGCTTCTCTTATGGAACTTGTGGAGCATGCACGGTATTCAGTTACACCGAAGTCTTTCATGATCTGGATGAATCCGTCAAGTACGTCGCATAATTCATCTATCATATGGTTGGAAATATAACCGTTTACATAAGTATCGCTGCCGAGTTCCATTATATGTCTTACGTAAGTCAGCTCACGTATATTATTCTTTTTGCCAAGCTCATATATCTTGAGTGATACCTCATTGGAGCCGACATCAATTGATGCAAATGTGGATGTGGACACGATGTCTGTCACCTCCCGGAGATTAGTTAACTATATTTTATAATAATTCAGGGATTTTATCAATATTATACTTGCCATTATTGTTTGGGTTACTATATAATTGTTACTGTTAATATTTTTACAGTTACATATGACAGGAGTATTCGGAATATGAAGACAAGTGATTTTTATTATGAACTGCCCGAGCGCCTGATAGCACAGGATCCGCTCGAAAGACGTTCGGATTCAAGACTTATGCATATAGACAGAGATACGGGAAGGACCGTTCATACGATATTTGACAGGATAACTGATTATCTCGTACCGGGAGATGTGTTGGTTATAAATGACACGAAAGTTATTCCCGCGAGACTTCTCGGAAACAGGGAAGGCACCGGCGGAGCCTGCGAGATCCTGCTTCTTAAGAGAAAGACCGCAGACATATGGGAAGCCATTGTAAGACCCGGTAAGAAACTTCGGACCGGGGCAAGAGTAAGTTTCGGTGACGGAAAGCTTATCTCTGAGATAGCGGAAGTGCTTCCTGACGGCAACAGACTGGTTAAGTTCGAATATTCGGGTATATTCGAAGAGATACTTGATGAACTCGGACAGATGCCGTTACCTCCTTATATCACTCATGAATTAAAGGACAGGGACAGATACCAGACGGTATACGCTAAGTATGAAGGATCGGCGGCCGCACCCACGGCGGGACTTCATTTTACGGATGAACTTCTTGAAGAAGTTAAAAATATGGGAGTGGAGATTGCGAGAGTCACTCTTCATGTAGGCCTCGGAACATTCAGACCCGTAAAAGTGGATAATGTGGATGAACATCATATGCATTCCGAATTATACAGAGTGACCGGTGAAGCGGCAGATATGATCAACGCCGCAAAAGATGAAGGAAGAAGGGTGATCTGTGTCGGGACCACGAGCTGTCGGACCGTAGAGTCTGCTGCCGTAAAAAAGGGCGTTATTGAAGCGGGCGAAAAAGATACGGATATATTCATCTATCCCGGTTATGAATTTAAGATCATGGACGGACTGATCACGAATTTTCATCTGCCGGAATCTACGCTTTTGATGCTTGTTTCGGCATTTGCCGGAAGAGATAATATTCTTAAGGCGTATGAAGAAGCGGTTAAGGAAGAGTATAGATTTTTTTCCTTTGGAGATGCCATGATGATAAGCTGATACTCCATTGGAAAATGTGTTGGAGGGACCCTGATGGATTCAAAAAAATTATTACTGATCTACAACCCCAATGCCGGAAGAGGAGTGATCAAAAGATCATTGTCCGATATTGTCGAATTTTTATGCAGGGACGGTTATGAAGTTTCTATATATGCTACCGGGAAGGCGGGAGATGCCGGCGGTATTGTTGCAAAACAGGGCGAAGATTATGACAGGATAATATGCTGCGGAGGTGACGGTACGCTTAACGAGGTTACAGGGGGAATAATGAGTCTTGATAAGCGTCCGCTGTGCGGATATATTCCTGCCGGGACCGTAAATGATTTTGCACATTCATTTAATCTGCCGCAGGATATCATCGAAGCGGTAAAGACTGCCGTGAACGGAGAAAATTACAGCAGTGACATCGGAGATATCAACGGAAAATATTTTGATTATATCGCAGCCTTCGGAGCTTTTACGGAAGTGTCTTATGAGACTCCTCAGGCAAGTAAGAATATTCTCGGAAAGCTGGCTTATTTTTTTGAAGGAGTCAGAAAATTGTCTTCGATAAAGAACTATAAAGTGAAAGTAACAATTGATGATGAGATATTCGAGGAGGAAGTCATATACGGCATGATCACCAATTCGTTCTCGGTAGGAGGATTTTTGTCTTTGTTTGA
Source organism: Lachnospiraceae bacterium V9D3004 (assembly GCA_000621985.1). GTDB lineage: Bacteria > Bacillota > Clostridia > Lachnospirales > Lachnospiraceae > V9D3004. The sequence goes on along the minus strand of JHWW01000007.1, from coordinate 98,779 downwards.
TGATGAGGTTGCGCTTGATGACGGAAAGCTCGAAGCATTTTTTATTAAAGCACCAAGGAAATTCGGAGATTATCAGGTGATCATCAATGCGTTATTATCCGGGGATGTGGATTGCGGATTATTTCACTACAGACATATTACCGGGATGACAATCGAATGTGACGAACCGTTAAGATGGACGATCGACGGGGATTTCGGCGGTGAATACAGGATGTCTGAGATCAGGGTTCACGAAAGGGCTGTCACTTTCGTGAGAGGGGCTTCGGTATAGGTAATGATCGCCTTGTATATGGTTGTAATATATTAAAAGCTGTGATATAATACAAGGCAGAGTTATATTTATGTAATATCAGGGAGTAAAATATTTATTTATAATAGGAGGTAGTGTATGAAGAAGTGGGTTTATTTATTTACTGAAGGTGATGCCAAGATGCGTAATCTTCTTGGCGGTAAGGGAGCTAACCTTGCAGAGATGACGAATCTGGGACTGCCTGTTCCACAGGGATTCACAATTACAACCGAGGCTTGTACACAGTATTATGAAGATGGCAGACAGATCAATGATGAGATTCAGTCACAGATCATGGAATATATAGCTAAGATGGAAGAGATCACCGGTAAGAAGTTCGGTGACAAGGAGAATCCGTTGCTCGTATCCGTTCGTTCGGGTGCAAGAGCATCAATGCCGGGTATGATGGATACTATTCTTAATCTTGGTCTTAATGAAGAAGTAGTGGAAGTTCTTGCAAAGAAGTCTAATAATCCCAGATGGGCATGGGACTGCTACAGAAGATTCATCCAGATGTTCTCCGATGTTGTTATGGAAGTAGGTAAGAAGTACTTTGAGCAGCTTATAGATAAAATGAAGGACGAGAAGGGCGTTAAGCAGGATGTTGAGCTCACTGCCGACGATCTTAAGGAACTTGCCAATCAGTTCAAAGCTGAGTACAAGTCAAAGATCGGTAATGACTTCCCTGATGATCCAAAGGTTCAGCTCATGGAAGCCATCAAGGCTGTATTCCGTTCATGGGATAATGAGAGAGCCAATGTATACAGACGTGACAACGATATCCCTTATTCATGGGGAACAGCTGTTAACGTTCAGATGATGGCATTCGGTAACATGGGTGATACATCCGGTACAGGTGTTGCATTTACACGTAATCCTTCAACCGGTGAGAAGAAACTTGACGGTGAGTTCCTCATGAACGCACAGGGCGAGGACGTTGTTGCCGGAGTAAGAACACCTAACAAGATAGAAGATATGGCAGATACAATGCCTGAAGTATTCGAACAGTTCAAGGATATTTGCAATAAGCTTGAGACACATTACCGTGACATGCAGGATATGGAGTTCACGATCGAGGACAGGAAGCTGTACATGCTTCAGACACGTAACGGTAAGAGAACTCCGCAGGCTGCTCTTAAGATCGCATGTGATCTTGTTGATGAGAAGATGATCACTCCGGAAGAAGCAGTTGCAATGATCGAGCCGCGTAACCTTGATGCACTTCTTCATCCGCAGTTTGATGCAGCTGCACTTAAGAATGCAGAAGCTATAGGAAGTGCTATCGGTGCTTCACCGGGATCCGCATGCGGACAGATCGTATTCTCTGCAGAGGATGCAATGAAGTGGAAAGATGAAGGGAAGAAAGTTATTCTTGTTCGTCTTGAGACTTCACCGGAAGATATCGAAGGAATGAAGGCTGCACAGGGTATCCTGACAGTAAGAGGCGGAAGAACTTCACATGCTGCCGTTGTTGCACGTGGAATGGGTACATGCTGTGTATCCGGTTGCGGCGATATCGCTATGGATGAAGCCAATAAGAAATTCACTCTCGGCGGAAAGGAATTCCACGAGGGAGACGTTATATCGATTGACGGTTCAACAGGTAAGATATATGACGGAGAGATTCCGACGGTTGATGCAACAATTGCCGGTGAGTTCGGAAGGATCATGGATTGGGCAGACAGCTTCAGAAAGCTTAAGGTTCGTACCAATGCCGATACACCTACAGATGCAAAGAAGGCACGTGAGCTTGGTGCAGAGGGAATCGGTCTCTGTCGTACAGAGCATATGTTCTTCGAAGGCGACAGAATCGATGCATTCCGTGAGATGATCTGTTCTGATACCGTAGAGGAGAGAGAGGCTGCGCTTGATAAGATTCTTCCTATGCAGCAGGGAGATTTTGAACAGTTATATGAAGCACTTGAAGGATGCCCGGTTACGATCCGTTTCCTCGATCCGCCGCTTCATGAATTCGTTCCGACCGAGGATGCTGACATTGAGAAGCTTGCAAAGACCAAGGGTAAGAGCGTTGATGAGATCAGATCAATGATAGATTCACTGCATGAATTCAATCCGATGATGGGTCACAGAGGCTGCCGTCTCGCAGTTACCTATCCGGAGATCGCAAGAATGCAGACCAAGGCTGTTATCAGGGCAGCGCTTAATGTTAATAAAGCTCATTCAGAATGGAATATTGTTCCCGAGATCATGGTTCCGCTTATCGGAGACAAGAAAGAATTCCAGGTTATCAAGAAAGTTATCGTAGAGACTGCCGATGCAGAGATAGCTGCAGCAGGCTCAGATATGACATATGAAGTAGGAACAATGATAGAGATACCGAGAGCATGTCTTGTGGCTGACGAGATCGCAACAGAGGCTGACTTCTTCTGCTTCGGTACCAATGACCTTACACAGCTTGCATTCGGATTCTCAAGAGACGACTCCGGCAAGTTCCTTTCCGACTACTACAAGTCGAAGATATTCGAGAGCGATCCGTTCGCAAAACTTGATCAGAACGGTGTCGGCAAACTCATGGAGACAGCCATCAAACTCGGTAGACCGGCTAACGACAAACTCCACATCGGAATATGCGGTGAGCACGGCGGTGATCCGTCAAGTATCGAATTCTGCAATAAGATCGGTCTTGATTATGTCTCATGTTCGCCATTCAGAGTTCCGATCGCAAGGCTTGCGGCTGCACAGGCTGCAATCGCCGCAGAGTAGGAAATGGTTTAGATGATCATATCTATTTGATGACTGCGGTAATTGATGAAGATCGAGCAAGGGAAATCCTTGAAGAACTAGGGATTACCGAGAGTTTGAGAGGATATGAACCGTTTACGGTAGACATTTATATTTAATTTAAATCCTGAAAGGGATCGAACAGTTTTAACACTTTTGTTAAAATGTTCGGTCCCTTTTTTGCGTTTTCGGAAGAAAAATAAAAAAATTGAATTTTTTTTCCTAATTTATTTAACAGTCGATGTTCTAAATAGTCAAAATGCTGAAAAGCCTGTATTTACAAGGGTTTCAGATAAAAAACGTAGAAAGGAGAAGGCTATGATTAAGGTGAGACTGCAAGGAAGCAGGAATGAAATTCGCTGGTTTTTAAAAGTGCTTGAAAAGGATAGCAGATTTGATGTCGTAGACACGTCAGACATATATTCAATTAAGACTTCTAATAGGTTCAAGCGCCTGTATACCAATATATATAGAAAACAAACCAGCACTACACATCGGAAAGAGAGGTAAATGTCTATGAGTAAAGTAATAGCGATTTCAAATCAGAAAGGCGGAACAGCCAAAAGTACGAGTTCAGTTAATCTTGGAATAGGATTAGCAAGAGAGGGAAAGAAAGTTCTCTTAATTGATTGTGACAGTCAGGGATCTATGTCAGCAAGTCTAGGTGTGAGAGAACCGGATGCTCTTAATATAGCTCTTCCAACAATTATTGGAAAGCTTATTAATGATGAAGAGTTCGATAAAAGCGAAGGAATCATTCATCACGAGGAAGGAATAGATCTTATGCCTTGTAATATCGAGCTTGCAGCATTGGAGCAGACACTTATTAACGTAATGAGAAGAGAATTTGTCTTAAAGCAGTATATTGACTTGGTTTCTGAGGATTATGACTATATTATTCTTGATTGTATGCCAAGTCTTGGTATGGTAACAATCAATGCCTTAACAGCTGCAGATTCGGTTCTTATACCATGTCAGCCGTCATTTCTTCCTATTGTTGGATTAGAGCAGCTTATAGTGACTATTGGTAAGGTTAAGAAGCATCTTAATCCAAACCTTAATATAGAGGGGGTTCTATTTACCATTGTAGATTCGAGAACGAACTTCTCTAAGGATATTATCGCTTTATTAAAGGAAAACTATGGTGACAACCTACATTTCTTTAGTGAAGGTATTCCGAAGTCCGTCAGAGCAGAAGAGATTGCTGCAGAAGGTGTGAGTATTTATAAACATGATCCAAAGGGCAAGGTTGCTCTTGCTTATAAGAGTTTAGTAAAGGAGGTGCTTGCTAATGAGTAGAGATAGTGCATCAAAGATACATATCAAGGCGTTTAACGATTTGTTTGGTGGGGAAGAGCCTGAGAGCGTTAGTTCAGAAGAATTATTTAAAGATGCAGTTGAAATACCTTTAGATGAGCTTCATCCTTTTAAGAATCATCCATTTACTGTCAGGGATGATGATAAGCTTCAGGAGATGGTTGAGAGCATTAAGAAGGTTGGAGTACTTAATCCCGGTATAGCAAGAAAGGATCCTAGTGGTGGATATGAGCTTATATCAGGTCATACAAGGAAAGAAGCGTCAAAGAGAGCCGGATTAACTACAATGCCTGTTATTATCAGAGATTATGATGATGACCTTGCCACTATTGCCATGGTTGATTCCAATTTGCAGAGGGAGGAGCTTCTTATAAGTGAGAAAGCGCGAGCATACTCAATGAAATATGAGGCTATGAAGCATCAGGGGATAGCAACCGGTGTATCAAGTTTGGAAGCTATGAGTGAAGAACTTGGAGAGGGATATAAGACAATTCAAAGACTTATCAAGCTTGATAGACTTTCAGATGAGTTGTTAAGGATGATTGATGAAAAGAAGCTTGGGTTAAGTCAGGGACTTGATTTGACAGAACTTAACTATAATCAGCAGAAAATGGTGTTTGACAAGCTATATGATAAAGGAATTAAGCTTAGTATGAAGCAGTCTGCTAGGATTAAGGAGCTTGCTAAAGCAAGTGAACTTGATGACGGCAGTATAGACGATGTTATTGGTGGTATTGAGCCTACAATCAAAGTAAACGGTAATAATAGCAAGAAGATTGAAAAGACAATATTTGAGCATTTTTCAGACTCCGGGTATCTTTCATATAACGAGGACGAAGAAAGATATGGGATCAAGAAGGATGAAAAGTGGATGCCGGAAGGCTTGCACTCCGGTGATTGCCTAAAAGCATTTATAGACGGTAAATGGTGTGATACTTCAATTGAAAGTGATTCATCAGGAAACTGGTACCTTTCCGACACCAGATGTATAGGTATTCTTGAAAATATCATAGTAAAGATTGAGGGGTGATTGCATATGAGACTGTATGTGAGAACTCCTACCTTAAAGAGCTTATCATGGGGCTCACGAGTTGCTTATGTCAGGCAGTTTAGAGGTTTGACGCAACAAAAGCTTGGAGAAGCTATGGGGCTTAAGAATGAAAAGGTCAGAAACAGGGTTTGCAGATATGAAAAGGGTGGGCGGATCCCTAAGACTGATAGAATACTGAGAATCTCGGAAATACTTGATGTTTCTGAGGGGATGCTCAGGAATTATGATTTTAGAAATCCTACAGACTTTATTTATCAGACTTTATGGGTTGAAGAATTGTTTCCTGAAATGGATATGATTCTTCATAAAGGAAATCCATTGGAATATGAAACATGCGAGTATTTCTCAATGTTCTATAAGGAATGGAGAAAAAAGCGAAAGCAGTTAGAATCGAACGATATTTCCAAACAAGACTATATTGAATGGAAATTGACATACATAGCACCAGGAGAAAGGGGAAGTGCCTAATGGTAGATAACGATACTGTGGCAGTTCAATTGGACTACTTTTATGGGATGCAGTCAGAGATGTTCTCATTCTTAAGAATACCGAAGATACTCATTAAGGATGGCAGGTTCGAGAAGATGTCAAATGAGTCCAAGATGCTCTTTGGCTTGTTACTTGATAGGATGTCACTATCTATGAAGAATAGATGGTTTGACGAAGAAGACAGGGTTTACATCATTTATACGACTGATGAGATTATGATTGATCTGTGCATAGGAACTCAGAAATGTGTGAAACTCTTAAAAGAACTTGAAGTGTATGGGCTTATTGAACGAAAGAAGCAAGGTTTTTCTTTGCCGGACATAATTTATGTAAAGAATTTTGCAACTTTGGTTAATGATGGCTTGGAGCAACCTAAGGAAGCAGAAGCTAAAGTTAAGTCTCGAAGAGAAAAGAAGAAAGCTTCGGATGTAGATTCTCGTGATGAAGATGATAAAGTACATAAAAATGTTGATAATTCAACAGTGTTTCGAAAATCAAAACACGAGAGTTTTGAAAATCAAAACACGGGAGTTTTGAAAATCGAAACGCGAGAGTTTCCAAAATCAAAACACGAGAGTTTTGAAAATCAAAACACGAGAGTTTCGGAAATCGAAACACGAGAGTTTCCAAAATCAAAACCTAATAATACTAATATTATTAATACTGAGTATAGTAATACAGATATTAGTAATACTGATGTTAGCGATACTGAATCTCATCCTATCACATCTAAGAGTGACAACGATGTTGAAGTGGATGAGATGAGATCAGATGTGAACCACAAACAAGGAGTTTATTTTCCACTAGATCCAACGGAAGATATTCTTCCAAGAGACGAGTATCGGATGGAAAAACTGTTGGAAGCAGAAAATGGGATTCCTTACAGGTTTGTTAACGAACCTGAGAAGATGAAGCTTGCCATGCAAGTATTGTTTCATTGGAGTGACCATATGGAAAAAGACGATGACAATTGTATTGTTCAGGATAATTGTTTTTATAAACTGATGCTAAGAAATATCATATACATGGCGACATCTCTTGAACCAATCAAGATAAATAGCGGAAAACAGCTTGTAACATATTCAAAATTTATTGAGAGTATGAATGCTATTTATCACAAGTATGGTTGCGCTGTTATGGGATTTGATATTTTAATGGATAGGTGTGTAGAGCGATATACGAAAGCAACTATTGAGCAAGAAATTGTTAATCCAGATGCATATGCTAAAAGCGTTATTTGGAGTATATTACAGAATTTTGATGCTGATTATCAAGCTTGGTTTAATAACTCGTATTATAGCAGAGATTGGACGGCATCAAATGATAAATAAAGAAAGAGAGGTATAAACACATGAACAAAATTATTCTATTGGGCTATGTTTCTAGGCTCCCTGAGCTTCATAAAAGCACCGGAGAGAGACAGGTAGCCGTAACACGGTTTGATATTGCAGTCAACAAGAAAGGAAAGTATAAGGATCAAAGTGAGTGTGATTTCTTTCACTGTACTTCTTTTGGCAAGACGGCTGAGTTTATTGAGAAATACTTTGACGTTGGTTCAAGGATGCTACTAACCGGAAGAGTAGAGAACAACAATTACACCAACAATAAAGGCGAGAAAGTCTATGGTTATCAGGTTATTGTAGAGGAGGTTGAGTTTGCAGAGAGTAAATCTAGCGATATTCAGGGTGCTGTAGATGAGTGACAGTCAGAAAAAACAGTTTAAGATTACCATGAATCTGCAATTTCAGGAAGATAAGAGAGTCTATGAGATTCTTAAGAAGCAGAAAAATAAGAGCTTGTATATAAGGCAAGCAGTGCTTAAATATCACGATTCCGGTGAGGTTTCAAAGACTGATTTGAGACAAATGGAAGATAGAATTATTAGTGAAATAAGAGCTTGTTGTACCGATGGATCCGAAAAACAACATAGTGACCAAAGAGCGGATAAGATAAAAGGTAACATGGATCTGACTAATATCAAAGATTTAATTTGAATCAGTTTCTCTCGGAAGTGATATAATGATGTTAATGATGGCTTTTGGACAATTTGTCCAGAGCTAAAGAGACTAATACGAATAGGATTCAGAAAGGAAGGGATCCCTTATGAGAATTTTTAAGAGAGTAGCAATGTTTATCGTTGTATTTATGATTATATCTATGACATTTACCTTTGGAAATGTTGAGGCAAAGGCATTGAAAACGGTTACTGTTACTACAGGTAAGAGCAAGACGATATCAAAGAAGTCATTTAAGAGAGCGAAAAAGGTTATTGTCAAGGTCTCAAACACCAAGGTGTGTAAAGCTAAGTATTCAAAAAAGAAGAAGACTGTAAAGATTACCGGGAAAAAGCTAGGAAGTACGAAAGTGAGTATTACTGTTAAGAGAAAAGGCAAGAAGGTTAAGCGATATAAGTACAAAGTAAAAGTTGGTGTTAATCAGTCAGTAAGTGGAAATGCTTCAGCAAATAACGATGTTAAAAATGCATTGAAGATGGTTAATACTTACCGTAAAGCAGCAGAAGTTGATTCCTTAGATTGGTCTGATGAACTATATGAAGCTTGTCTGTATAGATTGAAGACCAGCGGTTACGATAAGCATGAGCATATCAATAGAGATTTAAGTGATTTCTTTGGAGGCTTTTGCTATACCATATCGGGATATGAAGGTCAGGGTTTTGCGGAGAATCTTGCTATGGGACAGAATAGTGTGACTGATGCAGTAAAGGCATGGAAGAAGAGTAAAGGTCATTACAGAAATATGATTGATTCAGATCATAAAAGCTGTGCTATAGCCAAATACAAGAATATGTATATCACCATATTCTCTGATAAAACAGCAAAACAAATCAGAGAGTGGAGACAGGATATAGATTCAGGCAACCTTGCGGTTGTTACAGTAAAAGAGCTTGATGGTTCAACCGGAGGCTATGTTTCATCTGCTAATATTACTTGCTATGATGAAGAGGATAAATGGAACAAGCGAGTTACTCTAAGAATAAAAAGTGAAGAAGGCGTAAAGCTTCGATTGGAAGTCGGTCATACGTATTACATAACCGATAAAAGCATTGGAACAGAGGAAGGAAAGGTGAGAACAGTTAAGATAACTGTTACGACTGATGGAGAGAATGTAGTCGAGTTAGTGTCATAATTGAATAGATTGTTAAACAGGCCCTTTGGTAAGTAACCAGAGGGCTTTTTTTACGTTTAAAGGAGAGATAATGATGAAAAGAATAAGATTACCGCCAGTTGAAAAGTGATTTGGAAGCAGTTAATACACTATATTTCAGAAAGGAAAATAACATGAAAGTAAAATTTAGACAGATATTGTCGATGGTGCTTGTATTTGCACTTACTATTGGAACATTCGCAACTAACAGTTTGACTGCAAGCGCAGCAACTACATCCACTGTAAGTTTGTCGGGTATGGGAAGTCATGGAACTATGAGTATTGGCGGTAAGACCAAGTCGGGTACCTGGTGGAAGATGCACGTTGGTGGTAAAGAAGCATTTTGTCTTACTTTAGGTGCAACTTGTCACGCAGGAAATACCTATGAGGTCACAGAAAAATGTAACTGGACTCAAGATACCGGTGGAGAGAAAAGAGGCTATTATGCCAAAATCTTCAAGTGGTATGTCGTAAACTGTAAGCGCTCAAAGAAGAGTTTTATAATGTGTCAGGCATTATTATGGTCAGCTGCAGAAGGTTATACTTCTGAGAAGCAATTCAAGAACGTCATTAAACAGGTTAAAGATAATACCGGTTATTATTCTTCAAGATCAGTTGATAGTATTTATGATGCGATTTTTAAGACAAATGATAACTTCGAGGTTTCAGCAACTTACTGGAAGAAATCCGGTGGAACCAAGGGATATCAGACACTTTTAACCGTTGATGCAGATACAACAGAGACATATAAACCTAAACATCTTAATAAGAATCAGTATTACAGACAGAGAGTAACTGTAGAAAAGAATGATGATCTTGGAAATCCTCTTGGTGGAATTAAGTTTCAGCTTGACGTTCACAACATCGATGAGCTTTATTCATTCAGTGTTGGAGATGCGAGCGGAATTGAATCATCAAATGTTGATTCTAATGATGATACCGAGTTCTCTTTAGTAGGTGTTACAAGAGATAATGGTACCATTTCGTATAGAATGACATATTATTTACAGTCATATAACGAAGTGTATTACTACACGGATGCGGACTTAGCAGCGATGTCATCGGATGAGAAGAAGGCAGCAAAGAAGTATTTGAAGGAAGATCTTGAATTGGATGAAGGCATTGATTTTGGATCCGGAATGACTAAGGACGAAGCTGAGGAAATCGCGTATCATCAGTTGACTGAACAGATAAATAATATCAGCAACGGTTATACTCTTACAGAGACTGATACATCAGCTCAGCCAAATGTTATAGCGGATCCTGAATTTGCAAATGGTTTCAACTTCTCATTGGGAAGGGATCTTAGTTGGACTAAGGATGCTTCAGGAAACTGGCCTGATAGCGCACTTGAAGAGCCAAGGAATTATCCGCTTGCTTATAAAGTAGGTGTAACAAATCATTTAAAGAAAGCCACAGTAAATGTTGTAAAAAAGGATTCTTACAGTGATGATGGCAAGGCACATGGTGATGCTACTCTTGATGGTGCAAAGTTCCAGCTTTACAGTGATCCGTCTTGTACAACAAAAGCTACAGTTTATGATGATAATGGTGGTCAGGGAGAAGCAGGTGTTTATACAACTAATAATGGAACATTTGAGACTGATTGTCTTATGACCGGTGTTACTTATTACTTAAAGGAGATCGAGGCTCCAAAGGGATATTTAATCAATAACGAGGTTAAGGAGATTCGTGTTGATGGTGGTAATGTAACCGTTAGCTTTGCGCATAATGCAGCCAATCTGGAAGTAACAGAAGCTCCGGTTCTTGGTAAGGTAGCGATTCAGAAATACTTTAAGGAAGATGATCCAAACTTCTTAAATCCTGAGCCAGGTGCAGTATTTCAGGTATATCTTAAAAAGGCAGGAAGTTTTGATAAAGCTAATGCAAAGTACGAGAGAGATGAGATAACAACTGATGATAAAGGTTATGCGTGTACTAAGGATCTTTATTATGGTAAATATATCGTTCATCAGGTTAGTTCAGGACCGGTTGATACGATTAACGTAGAGGACTTTGAAGTAGATGTAACAGAGAATGGGAAGACTTACACTTATCCTTTGAAAAATGCTTATTTTAAGGCTTATCTAAGGATTCTTAAGAAAGATAAGAATACAGAGAAGCAAGTTCTCAAAGAAGGTACAGCTTATCAGATTTACAAAGTCTCTGCAGATGGAACCGAGGAAAAGGTCGTACAGTCTTATGAAAAAGGTGGTCAGAAGGTAAATGTTGATACATTTGTAACTGATGCAACAGGTGAGATAACTACTGTTGAACCTCTTAAGTCTGCTACATACAGAATCTATGAGACGGATTCGGCTTCAGGACTTCATATTACAGATAAATATATTGAGGTTACTATCAATTCAAAGCTTGATAACTACGAGGAAGTAACTGATTCTGAGGGTAATAAGCATGTAACCATAACAGTATCGTATGTCAATGAGGAAACAAGCGGAAGATTTATCCTTAAGAAGACAGGAGAGCAGATAGTAAGCTTTGATTCTGAGAAGAAAGAGTTTGTATTCGAAGATAAGAATTTGACCGGAGTTGAATTTGAAATCTATGCAAACGGAGATATCGTAACTCAGGATAATCAGGGTGATAACTGGTTTAAGAACGGTGATTTGGTAGCAACGATAGTTACCGGTAAAGAAGTAAAGTTTACAAGAGACATCAAAGATCTCACAGGATATGAGCTAGATAATGAAGGCAATCTTACTATTAACCTTCCTCTTGGTAAGTATACTGTAAAAGAGAAGAAAACTCTTTATGGTTACGCATTTCCTAAAGATACAGAGTGGGATTTAGAGTTTACATGGAAGAACAGTAAAGATACCTTTGTACTTAATACCACAGATGCAACCGACGATAAAGGTTGGCTTGCGGTAAAAAATAGTCTTGTGAATACCAAGATTAAGCTTGTAAAGATTGATGATCTGACAGTTGTGGGAATTGACGGTGTTACATTTGGTCTTTTCACAAAGCATGACATTTACAATGCAACCGGAGAAAAGATAGTAGAGGCAGGTAGTAAACTTACTGAGTTTACAACCGATGCATCAGGTAATGCTGAGTGTAATCTTAAGGTTCCTGTTATGGATGAGAATTACAAAGAGTCTGCATCAGGCGAAGCAAAGCTTAATTCCGGAGATTATTATTTGAAGGAGTTATCAGTGTCCGGCAGTTACTACTTAGATGAGGAGGAGATTCCTGTTCATTTTGAGTATAAGGATGCCGAAACAGACACGATAGAGAAGGGAATCACTCATACCAATACAGAGACATTTGCTGAGATTGATAAGCTTTCATTGACCGGAAGCAAGGAAATTGAAGGCTGTGAGCTTAAGATTAGTGATACAGAAGGAAATGAAATTGTATCATGGACTTCCGGAGATAAGAATTCAATTATCTTATCAGAGAAGCTTAAGGAGCTTGGATATGAGAATGTCTGGACTGAGATGACTGAGTCAGGTAATCTTATGATTCATGGACTTATTCATGATAAGGAGTACATATTAAGCGAGGTTAAGCCTGCTGATGGATATGTTACTGCTGATGAGATTCATTTCATGGTTAAAAAGAATAGTAAGAAAGCCGTAGCAAGCTCAGATGCAGAAGATGCAAGTACAGAGACATCAACCATGGAAACTGCTTCTACAGAGCTTTCAAGTTCAGATGCAAGCAAAGATGCAAGTGCTGATGCATTAAAAGACGCTTCAAAGGATGCTTCTGCAGATGCTGATAAAACTGCAAAAAGTTCAAAGGTATATGGTGATGATTCCATAGTTGCCATTAAGAACGCTGACGGAGTCTTTGAAGACAAGGAAGATGCTAAGGTTATCATGTATGATGATGCAACCAATATTAAGCTTCTTAAGATTGCAGGAGATAATGGTCAGGGACTTGGTGGTGCTAAGTTTGTTGTTCTTGATAAGGCAGGCAATGAGATCATGAGATTTACCACCGGTGATGAGGGATTTGACATAGTAGGCAAGCTTGCTGTTGGAGTTACTTATACATTTAAGGAGATATCTGCTCCTGAAGGATATAAGATTGCAAAACCTGTTAAATACACGATTAAAGACACAAGCGAGTTACAAACTATCAAGATTGAGGATGAGAAGATACCTGATAAACCTCATGTTCCACAGACCGGAGGCGGTACATTCCCTATAATAATGTTAGGCTTGTATCTTGCTATGATTACAGTTACCGTTATTAGATTCAGGTCTTTAAAGAAGACCAAGGTAGATTAGTCTATGAAAGGAAAAAAGATGAGTAAATCACGCAAAAAGCGGATTTTACTATGTGTTGGAAGTGCGTTAGCCTTCCTTTTTTTATTGGTAATTGGGTTAAATCTTTTTGGAGACCAGACAGATGAAATTATAAGTGAAGAGAAGGAACAAAAGGATTTTGTCAAGATAGCCGATGAAGAGAAGAAGAAAGGACCTGACGTACTTAAGAAGAAATATAAAGACATGATTGGATGGATTGAGATACCGGATACAGATTTTTCTTATCCGGTTATGCAGACAGGAGTTAAGAAGCATCGTGAGAATGAACCGGAGTTTTACCTTCATGCCGATGTTAAAGGGGAGTATTCATATATTGGTACTCCCTTTCTTGATTTCAGATGCGCATTAGGTTCTGACAATCTGATTATCTATGGCCATAACATCCGCGGTGGGCGGATGTTTGGTCTTTTACACGGATATCGAAAGACTGAATACTATAAGGAGCACCCGGTTATATATTTTACAAAGTGTGGAAGTACAAAGGAAGAATACGACATTGTATCGGTTATGGTTACTGATATTAATTCGTTTATGTACACATTTACAGATATATTTACGGACACTCTTTATAAGGAAAATATAGAGAAACTGTTAGCTCAAAGCATCTATGAAACAGAAGCCGGGAAAGAGCTTAGAAATGAGATAAAAGATGCGGATGTTGAGGAGCTATTTCATAAAGAGAAGTTTATTACTTTATCAACCTGCAGAACAGGTGAAGGAAGAGATAAACGCCTCTTGATTATTGCAAGGAAAGTTAGTCAAAACATAGAAAATGAGGTAGAAAGCAATGAATAAAAGAAGTATTAAGAAGTCATTCTTAACTGTTAAAAGCAGACTTTTGTGTATGTGTGCTGCTATGTTCGGATTAGTCATTTGTACGCCGACTGTAGCATTTGCAAAAGATAAGGGAGTAACAGAGGTTACGGAAGGAATTGGTGTATTAAAGGATCTTGTATTAGCCTGTGTCGGAGGTGTAGGAGTCATATTCCTTGCTTGGGGCTTGCTAGACTTTGGTACGGCTTATTCGGCACATGATACTACTCAGCAAAGTGCAGCCATCAAGAAGGTAATAGGTGGTTTGATTATGATAGCAGTTCCTTCAATCTTAAAACTCTTGGGTGCTGCCTGATGTTTTATATAACGGAAAGAGAGGTGAGGAGGCGTGGGATTGTGGGATTCTGTGACAGGATTCTTTTCTGATCTCGGTGATTTCTTTAGCGGTAAATCATTTTTTGAGATGAGTGGCTATGTATGGAACGACTTGATGAAATTAAGTAGTCAGGCATTGGTAAAGAATCCAAGTGACGGAGTATATCAGGGTACTTGGAATCAAATTACCAATATCTATACGGCACTTAATACTGTTGCAGTTACACTTATGGTCTTGTTTTTCTTGTATTCATTTTGCAGGGATGCAGTAGATATACATATAGACATGACCATGGATAAAACTATTAAGCTATTTATCCGACTTATCATAGTTACAAATGTTATGGGCCTTGCACTTTCCTGGATGCCTAAGTTTATGCGCTGGGCAAAGGTACTTACGGAAGCAGCGCTCGGTAGGGCTAAGTTTGGATTCTATTTTGATGGAGTAAAAATCTATGAATCAATAGCAGATGCATCGGATTGGGGAGCTTTGGTTGCTTTTCTGACGTCATTTCTATTTTTCTTGTATACGTGCGTATGCGGATTTATGGTGGTATTTACTATTCTTAATAGAATTATCAAGATATACATGATTGCTCCATTTGCCGGAGTTGCATTATCTACGCTTGCAGGTTGCGGTCAGGTAGCACAGGTTGGTTATTCGTATATAAAGACATTCTTTGGGTATGTGTTATCAGCCTTGTTGATTGCGGTGGTAATAGTTATCAGCACAACATTTATTGATACGATTTCACTTGAATCGGATTCAGCTATCGTAATGCTACTTACATATTGCCTTAAGATGGGAGCAATCTCATCATCAGTAAAAGCAAGTGATTCCGTGATGCAGAAAGCGTTTGGACTGTAGAAAGAAGGTGTAACTATTACTAAGCAGATAAATCAGGATGTGGCAGGCTTTAAGGATGATTTCTATAAAGGCTTGTCGCTAAGAGAGTGCCTTTATGGTGGCACTGCATTATTTGTGGGAGTAGGTGGAATGCTTGCTCTCATTTTTGGTTATAAGGTCAATGTAAATGTTGCAGTTATAATAAGTATGCCTTTTATTGCGGTGATAGGTTTATGCGGATTTTATGAGAAGAATGGTATGACGCTTCCTAAGATTGTGAAGGCTCATATAAGGATATTAAGGCAGAAACCGCTTACTTATCAGACAGTAAGACCGGAGGACAGGCAGAGCTTATATATTATCAGCAGACAGGAATATGAAGCAAAAGATTCAGTAAAAATAAGAAAGCGAGGACAAAAGGATGACAGAAGTTAAACAGGTTTATTTTGATGAAAAAAGCAAGGAAGCAAATACCAAGAAGCGTTACAGCGCATATATGAAGAAGCTTAACGACTTGGCTAAGAAGAACGAGAAGAAGCAGAAAAGAGAGGAGAAGTAAGACTATGATGAATTATGATGATTTTATTGAGTACGTAAAAAATAATATTTTAAACTCACTGCCTGATGTGTACAGGGAGTTTGAGGTTAGCGTTAATAAGACACTTAAGAATAACGGTCTGGAGCTTGATGGCCTTATGATCAGAGGTCATGATAATATCGCGCCGGTTATATATCTTAATGGATATTATGAGAAGTATAACGATGGATATTCTTTAGAGAACATCATGAGCGAGATATCAGAAACATATAAGATGAATGCAGAACATAAGGCGATTCCCGGTAATCTTGCAGATTCTCTTAGAGATTTTGATGCGATTAAAGAGAATGTTTTCAGCAAGATAGTTAATACAGAGAATAATAAAGAATTGTTAGAGGGCAGACCTCACACCGAGTTCGAGGATCTTTCGATTACATATCATATCATGATATCAAGGGATCCATCGGGAATTGCATCAGCTCCAATCACTAATCTGATGGCTGCTGAATACGGAGTGACTGCTGAAGAACTTGATAGGATTGCTAAGGAAAACATGTCAAGAAATAACCCTATGGTATTTCAGAGTATGTATGAAATCATGAAGGAGATGCTTGCTCCGGATGTGATGAGACAGGATATGGATAAAGATATGGCGGATGCTCTATTTGATGATATGTTTCCAAGTGGCGGTGATCCAATGTATGTATTATCCAATGAGAGTAAAGTTAATGGAGCAATATGGATGACAAGCGAAGAAGCCTTAGATTCAATCTCTGAGAAGATTGGTGGAGACTTCTTTTTATTACCATCATCTATTCACGAATGCATAATTGTACCTAAAGAGGGCTTTGACGAGAGAGAGCTTCGGAATATGGTAATGGAAGTCAATAGCACTCAGGTATCAAGGGAAGAAAGGCTTTCGGATAATGTCTATTCCTATGATTCAAAAGAGCATAAGCTTACGCTTGCAACGGATAATCAGACGCATGAAGAATCACATGAGCATGATTTGGAGCTCGAACAGAACAAGAAACATAGCAGCGTGAAACATTAATGGTGCCACAAGGTAGTGGCATAAATTTCCTACCTTTTTTATATAGATGAGAGGCTTCTTTTTGTAGGTGGAAGAAGCCTCTCCATTTTTTATGAATGGAGTTGATAAATGCATGGAGATTACGAAGAAAGTTAATAATCAAAGAATAAATGATGCAAGGCGATTGGTTAGGGATTTTATTTCTTTTTTTGAAAATGAATACGGAATCAGACATGATGCAAATGGGGATTTCTCTTTAGCAGAAAAGCCTGATGAACAGATTTTTTATAACTGGGATGGAAGTGTCTTAAGTGATTTGAGTGAGAAAGAAGGTGTGTAAATATGCAGTTAAATAAGATGCGTGAGGAACTAACCAATGCCTTTATACACTCGCTTGAAGAAGAACAGCTTCCCTGGGCAAGAGGCTGGTCTGTTGTAAGACATCAGAATGCAGTTAACGGTAATGTGTATCGTGGGATAAATGCGTTTTGGCTTGCTTATCAGGCTGTAGAGAAATGCTATACAGATCCGAGATGGTGTACATATAAGCAGGCTGAGGCTAAAGGCTGGCATGTTAAGAAAGGCGAAAAAGGCGTTCCGATTGAGTTTTGGTCAATGTATGACAAGCAAGAGAAGAGGAAACTTACCAACAAGGAAGTATATGAGCTACGTGAGAAGCTGTCTGACGAAGAATTCAAAGAGAGAATTAAGCCGGTATCAAATACCTATACAGTCTTCAATGCAGAGCAGATTGCAGGAATCCCGGAACTTAAGGTAACAAGTCAGGAATATGACAAAGACATGTGTATAGAAATAAGGGATGATGTGCTAAAGGGCTTAGACGTGACATTAAATGAGGGCGGTAATAAAGCATTTTATAGACCAAGTGATGATTCTATTACCATGCCACCTATTGATTCGTTTTGGGCTGAATATAATTATCTATCTACTTTTCTTCATGAGGCAGGTCATTCTACCGGTCATAAGAGCAGAATGAATCGTGATATGTCAGGAATCTTTGGTTCAGAAAAGTATGCAAAAGAAGAATTAAGAGCAGAGATTGCATCAGCATTTACAACCCAAGCAATAGGACTTGAAGGAACTATGAGTAAAGAGCATATAGATAATCATAAAGCCTATATCCAGTCATGGATTGCAGAGATTAAGAACGAGCCCAATGAACTGTTTAAGGCTATTAACGATGCTACCAAGATATCAGATTATCTGATTGAGAAATGCAATTTGAAGCGGTTTATAAGAGAGTTTGGTACGGTTGAAGATAAAAAGACCGAGATGGATTTTGAAGAGTTGGAAAGAAATTTTTTGATGGATAAAAACAGAGATGTTTCAGCATTTGGTTGGCAGGTTCCTATGGCAGACCGGGAGGAAATGATTATAAAAGTATTTAAGAAGAAGACTAAGGAAAACTATCAGGCTGTTGATGGTATGAGTATTGAAAAGGTTGAAGAAGCCGTCAGAAGCTATTTACAGGATGTGATTGCATCTAGTGATATCAATGTAACTATCTCGGATGTGATTATAACTGGAAGCAGGGCTAGAGGATTTGAGAGAGATGATTCGGATCTCGATATCATTGTGGCATATAACGGATCCTTTCCTGAAGACGGTATGTTTAATTTATTACATAAGGATGATGTAAAGATAGGAAATGTAAGGGTGGATTTTAATCCAATATCTCTTGATAAGAGAGTGTCTTTGGCAGACTATCTGTTAGAGTCGGAAAGATATATGTACGATAGGATTAAAGCGTTGCCGGATTTACAGGAGAAGGTGGCAAGTTACGGGCTGCCTAATCAAAGTAAAGTGCCTGATGTTAATCATCAGGAATTAAGGAGGACAAGTCATGTTAGGCGTTAAGGAAGCATGTAAGAAGCAGACGGAGAAAATATATAAGGTTCCATATTGTGTACAGGATACTATACCGATATATAGGATTTCCAAAGAGGGAATATTTGAACTCGAAAATAAGAAAGGGATTCATCTCTTTGATAAGATGTATCTTTTTGATGATATTAACTTCTCTACCCAGGATGAAATTGAAAAAGATCAGACGATGAAGCAGTTCAAGATGCTATTAAACTCAATGAATGTTTCATATAAGATTATTGTAAGCAACCATTATGCTGATAATCAGAGGCTTCGTGAGACAATCTTACATAAGGCGGTGAGTAAAGAGTTAGAGCCTTTGGCAAATGAGTATCACGATTTGATTGAAAAACGATTAGAAGAAGGAAGAGAAGGACTGTTACAGTCAAGATACTTCATTGTAAGCTGCTATAAGACGGACTTTGAGAGTGCAAGAACGTATTTTAATACCATAGAGTTTTCGATGCAGCAATTGTTTCATAGGCTTGGAAGTACGCTTGTGCCGCTTGATGCTACAGATCGCTTAAGAGCGCTGCATAGTTTCTATCGTATGGGTAAAGAAGAGACTTTTAATTTTGAGTGGGATAATTACCTGAATCTTAGGCGTGATTGGAGAAATGATATCATCAATACTACCATCAGAGAGCATAAGGACTATATCGAGATGGAAGATGGTAAGGTTGCCTGTACGCTCTTTGTTAGGCAGTTTGCTTCAGGACTATCGGATGTGTTTTTAACGGAACTTGCAAATGTGCCGTTCCCGTTGATTGTGACTATGGATTGTGAACCAATGGATAATCATTATGCTTATAACCTTGTCATGAAGAAGTATATGGGAAATGAGCGCAGTATCAATAAAGAGCAAGAGAAAAAGAACGAGAACGGAGATTATTCAAGTAACATTTCCTATGAGAAGAGGATGCAGCAACAGGAATCTGAGGAAATGCTTGATAGTCTTCGTTCTTTTGACGAGAGGCTATTTTATGTTGGTATCACTGTACTTATAAGAGCTGATTCTAAAGAAGAACTTGAAGAGAGGAAAGAGAAGATAATGATTATCGGTTCCGGATACAATATGGAGCTTGTGCCACATTCGTATAATCAGCTTGACGGTATGAACACCACGCTTCCAACAGGAGCGAGATTTATTGATACCATGAGGTCTCTTACAACTGAGTCGCTATCAGTATTTACACCTTTCAATGTTCAGGAGATTGACCATGAATACGGTTATTGCTATGGGTACAATAAGGTATCGAAGAATCTGATTCTGGGTAACAGAAAGAAACTTAAGAACGGCAATGGTATGGTATTCGGCGTACCGGGTTCCGGTAAGTCATTCCAAGAGAAAATGGAGATGGGGCAAGTGCTTTGCTTCTCAAATGATGACATAGTAGTTATCGATCCAATGTCAGAGTATAAAGGAATAGCCGAAAAGTGGAACGGTCAGTATATTAACCTATCTCAGTCAGCAGAAAATGTATTTTATATCAATCCGTTTCATGTGCCGGAACATGTACCTGATAAGGATAGATTCATAGCGGAGAAGGCTGAGTTTGCCTATGCAATCTGTGAGCAGGCGTTAAAACCTGCGGATCTTACAAGCAGGCATATAGCAGTTATAGATAGAGCTATCAGACATATGTATGACGAATATTTTAAGACTTACGAGGCAACTAGACCAAAGAGAAGAAGTAAGCTTGCTTGTCCTACAATTAGGTTAATGAGAGAGTATCTTCAAGATAATGAGAGAGAAAATGAATCGGCAAGAGAACTTATAGATCAGCTTGAAGTATTTACTGACGGTACACTTGATATATTTGCAAGAGAGCAGTCTACATCCGAGGAGAATAGGTTTACTGTATATGGGTTCTCTGAGCTTGGCAAGAGGATGAGAGCTATGGCAATGCTCGTAATGATTGAATCTATTACAAGCAAGATTAAGTATAATCAGTCTTCCGGTATTGCTACATGGGTATATGTTGATGAGATACATGAGCTTTGGGGTGATGAGTATTCACTTCATGCTATTGAGAGAATGTGGCGTGAGGTCAGAAAGCGTGGAGGAATCTGCACCGGAATGAGTCAAAATCTTGTTGATGCATTGCGTAACAGAGCCACTAAAACCATCGTTTCAAACTCTGAGTTTATGATGATTCTCGATCAGGGTGTTATGGATAGAGAGATATTATCAGAGCTATTTACGGTATCAAATGAACAGATAAATTGTGTAAATGGAGCAGAGCCTGGAACCGGACTTATCCGTTTTAGTGAGAAGATAGTTCCGTTTAGCAATCAGGTAGATAGTGACAGCAAGCTTTATCAGTTGTTTAATACCAACTTCCATGAACAGTATGGCAAGTATTCAAGGTAGGTGTGTCTATGAATGAAAATGAAATGATAAAGATTATTGAAAGTTTGAGCGGTTCTGCGAGGAACCGCTTTTATGATTTGTCAGACGAAGATAAGAGGAAGTTCTTAAAGAAGGCAAAGAATGTTGCTGAAATGCTTGATTCAAAGGCTCTTGAAAAACAACTTGATATGAGAAAAAGAATCAGGAGAATGAGGGGCTCAAAGAATAAGAGCCTGCATTTGTCATCTGCATCGAATGCAGCAAGTAAAGTATCAAACACTATGGAATCTTATGCCGTAGCAATGGAATATATGCTTACAACCGGTAAGATTGATGGAGATGATGACAGTGATGTAAGAGATGAGTCATACCGGGAAATGCAATCTATGATGAGTAGAAGTAGTCATGTAACAAAGCGTATCCAATACGGTAGAGTGGCTAGCTACAGAGCTATACATAGAATGACACGTAAAGAAAATTCGCCTATGACCAACTCTGAGGTTTCCAAGGTATTGGTTAAGCGTGATGTAAGAAAGAATGCAGCAAAGGCATCAAGATCAGGACAGTCAATTAGTCAGTCTGCTAAGAGTTCTGCAGAAGCTGTGAAATCATTTGCAGAGAAAACCAAGGAAGCAACTAAACAACTTATAAAGGTTATGAGGAAAATGGCAAATCCACTTCTATTGATAGGTGGGCTTGCCATTGTTGTTTTTTCTGCTGTATTTGTATCACTTGCTGCGGTTGTTGGTGCTTCGGGCGGTGTTGCTTCCGATGGTGCAAGTGATTCTTATGAGGCAAAGGTTTCAGCAAAGACCGAGGCGTACCGACCTTTGGTTGAAAAGTATTGTGATAAATATGGAATCGATGACTATGTTGAGCTTGTTCTTGCAATGATTGAGCAAGAATCAGGTGGCAATCCACCTGATGTTATGCAAACGGAGCAAAGTTATTATAATACTCATCCACCAATTGATTCTGCAGAGGAGAGTATTGATTGCGGAACGCATGAGTTAAGTGATTGTTTGAAGTCTGCCAAGTGTAAAGGTCCGGAAGATATAGCCGGAATTAAACTTGCAATTCAAGGGTATAACTTTGGAAATGGTTACATAGGTTGGGCGATTAAGAATTACAAAGGTTATACGGAAGAGAGTGCGAAAGTGTTTTCGGCGAAAATGAAGGCGCAGCTTCATTTGTCGGGATATGGCGATGTTGAGTACGTGAAGCATGTTTTAAGGTATTATGTGCCGATTGAGAATTTTAAGATTTCAAATGAGAATGCTTCAAAGATCCTTAAGGAACTGAAGGAGAATAACAAAGCAAGTACCGGTGCGTGGAAGGTGATAGAAAAAGGTGCATCTTTGATAGGCAAGGTCGATTACAGCATGGATAAACGTCAAGGTGATGGAAGAGATAATCCTAAATATCTTGATTGCTCATCATTTACTGCATGGGCTTTTCATAAGAGTGGGTATTCAAGCGTTCCATATGGTTCGACTACATCTACATTTGTTGAGTCAGGTAAGTTTGAAACTATATCTGCTGATAAGCTGAAAGTAGGCGATATTGGACTTAAAAGTAATACCACCGCAACAGGTGGATCAAACCATGTAGGAATATACTGCGGGAAGCTTAAGAATGGCACTAAAGTATGGATTCATTGTACTTCGTCATCGTCAACATCTTTAACAGGGAATACTCAGGGAGTCATGTTTGGTGCATATACAAATTTTACATACTTTAGACATTTTAAGAAATTTACGGACTAATGGACAAATTGTCCAGAAGGTGAGATTGGAGGAATATTATGTTTAAGAAGATAAGACAACGATATTGGTATAAGCGAGATAGAGGCAAAGGCGGTAACTTTGTATTGCTCATAATAGTTATGATAGTAGCCTTTATATCCATAGTATATGTGGGGACAAGAAGTGCTATTAAAAGCTATTATGCTTATGAAGAGCGAAAAGCAGAGAATAATGAAACTGAAGAGAGCAGAGATAACGATGTGTCTGGTTCGGAAGTATCAAGTGAGGCGGTTATAGCCACTGAGAGTTCAGAAGATAATTACAGTAATACAGAGGTTCAGACAGAACAAACTCAGAATCCAGTGTGTGAATATGAAGTTGATACAAGCGGTATGGCAACTTTTTTAGGCTATATGTCAGATCAGGCTTATGAGACACTTATCAAACTGACGGAGGAAAAGTGTAGAGAGCTTGGAGTAAATACAGCCAAGAAACTTGATTTTCAAAAGACAGGCGCTACAGAGTTTGATATTATTGGATATTTTCTCGTAGGAAATGATAAGGTTTGTGAGTGTGAATATAACCTTAAAAGCGATGTAGTTATCATAGCAGACACGACTTACATGGAATCAGATATCAGGGATATGGAAGCAGCAAAGAAAAAAGCTGAGGCGGACGAGCTTAAGAAAGAGCAGGAAGAGGCTAAGGAAGCTGCGGAGGAAGAAACTGAGGAAGATATAGAAAAGGATGCTACGAAGAAGAAAGGTAAAAAGAAGGGAAAGAAGAAATCAGCATCAAAAAAAGTAGATAATACAGAATAAAACCTTCTTCAACAATTTAAGGTGTGATACAATGGAGAGTATAAAAATAGAGTGTTTGTTCAAAGATAATTTTAGACAAAGGAGACCAGCTATGAAGATAGAATTTTTTGAAAGTGACAGTGGCCTTGATCCAAGAGCTATAAAAGGTGGAGTATATCAAGTTCAGTTAAAAATGGAGGATAAAGCACCAATATGTTTGTATATCGGTGAATCTGTTTGGATTGCAAAACGATGCGGAGAGCATATTTATTCGTTGTATGAAGATCCAGCGTATTTTGGCTTGACACGAGATGACCTTAATAATGACCAGTTTACAATTAGTTTCTCTGTTATAGAAGAAATTGAGGGCAAGAAAAGTGAATTGGGTGAAGGATCATATAAAGAGCAAGAATTGAAATCTATAAAAGAGTTGAATCCGCTTACTCAATTAGAGACCAGTGATAGACAAATTCGTAAAGTTGAAGATAAAGTAGATAAGATACAGAAGGCATTAATATCAAATGGATTTAAGATAAAATAGTATATGATTATATGGAGAATTGATTATGTTTTTTTTCTTGAAATATAATGAGTGAGTTGAAATTACATTTAAAAAATAACCCCAAAGGGCTTGTGGACAATTTGTCCAGAGCCCTCCTTTCATTCACTTGTCAAAGATGATTGTTATCGTATTTCCCTGAGCATCAAATCGTATGGTAGCGACACTGTTGTTTGGAGTGTATTTTTGTTTAGGATCATTTAATGGTTCTGGTAATCCTTTATTGCCGGGAGTATCGGAAATATAAGATACTTGAATGTTGAATGGAGCATCAAGGGTTTTACCTAAGGAATATGCATTATCGTATTCCGTAAAATATCCGAAGCAATCCATATCACCAAATGAATTGCTCAAAACAGAATAAATCAGTTCCTGTTGAGAATTATCTTTCAGTTTTGATAGTTGTTCTTTTTGAAAATCTGTCATGTAGTCTACCTCTCTCTCAGAATTATAAGATGATTATACCAGGGCTATATGAATTAGAGAAGTGCTTTGTAACATTGGATTATGTTGCTTTATGTTGGAAGATGGGCAGAAATGTCCGTCTTTTTTGATGTTCTTCAGGGAATATCATATTTTATCGAGGGTATTAGGGATTCCTCCCTAACAAGATAGATGGTACCATTTTGGTACCATCAGCCTTTTTGTATATACAAAAGGCGTATCTTGCCAGACAAAAAAAGAGGGCTATATAGTACCAAAATAGTACCATGAAAAAGAACCAAAATGATACCATGACATAACGAAAATAAGAAAGAAGGTGAGTATAGAATGAGTAATGAACTGTATTCAGCTAATCTGATTGTTAGAATGACAGAAAAAGAGAAGCGAGATCTTGCTTTGGCTGCATCTAAGAAGGGTGTAACGATAAGCAAGTTCGTCAGAGATTCGGTTGTTAATCCGCCAAGTGTTACGAGAGCGGAATATGATGAGATTAAGTCAATGATTAATTATGAAATCAGGAAGTTGGGAGTCAATATCAATCAGATAGCGAAGAAATATAACGAGTATGCATATGTTGAACCGAGCTTAGATCTTCTTGATAAGATGAATCGGATTGTAGGATTGATGTATGAGATTAACGAAAGAATTAAAGAGTGAGCTTTGGACAATTTGTCCAGAAGGATTGAGGAGGTGCATGAGAATGTCGCTTATTATAAAAATGGATTCTATCAAAGAAGAAACGCATCTTGATCATGCAGTGCCATACATTATGAATGAGGCGAAGACTAAAGGGTTGTTCTATAGCAATTCCGGAGTGAAGCCGGAGGAGATTCTTAATATGTTTAAGTTTACAAGAGATAATGTAAGGCATCATGGAAATCGACTAGCATATCATTATAAGTTTTCATTTTCCAAAGATGAAACAATCACTCCTGATAAGGCTATGGCATTTATGAGAGAGTGGGTTGAGCAGTATCTTGGCGATAAGTATGATTATGTATTTGCGGTTCACAATGATCGGGAGCATTTGCATATGCATTTGATATTCAATTCTGTGTGCCGTGAGGGTGGTAAGTATCGCTATGAGAAAGGCGATTGGGATAGGATTATCAAACCGCTTACCAATAGTCTTGCTGAGAAGTATCAAACCGGGATGTTAAGGGAAAAGGATGAGACGCTTGATTATGATAATTCCAGGGAGAATAGGAAGGCGTGGAAGACTGTAGTGAAGCGAGATATAGATAAATGCATTTCTGAAAGCATTTCCTATGAGGATTTCAAGGAGAGAATGGTTATGGAGTATGGCTATCGGCTTCGCGAGGGAGTGTCAAGAGAGCATGGAGTTTATTTGTCGCTCACGCCTCCGGGTAGGGCTAAGGCAATGCGTACATATCAGATTGGTGATTATTACATGCCAAGCAGTATCAATTCCAGAATAACTGAGGCAGATATGAGCCAATTACAGAATAACTGTAATTATGATGCAGATGACAACTATAAGGCGATATTTAAGTATGAGATCTGGTATCTAAGCAGACCGATTTCATTTGTTCCTTATAAGCATTTGTCAAAGTATCAGCAGTATTACGTCAGGAAAATGTTAGAGGCGAGACGGTTATATAAGGGAACCGGCAGCACGTTACAAATGAGAGAGCAAGCATCCAAGGCAATCAAGGGAATGTCTGAGGATGCTTCTTTTATTTGTAGAATGAATATTAGGTCAGAGCAGGAGCTTCATAGGCTGATTGAAGATCTGAGTGAAGAGTATAGCAGGACAAAGAAAGAGAGCTCTGGACAAATTGTCCAAAAGCTTGAAAACAAGAAACAAATTATAAAAAGGCTGCGAGAATTGGAGAATTCAAGGTATCAAAGAAAGGATGTGAAGCATAAATGACAAAAGAGCAAGAAGAACAGTCTGTTAGGCTGATGGAGAAGTATGGATTTGATGAAGAAATGTCAGTGAGCAAGGAGCAATCGAGATTTATTGCGCTTATCCTTGGAATAGCGTATGAGCTTAGTGATGATGAGATTGCTAAGTATATGGATATAGAGTCGAAAAACTTTACGGATGTGGATCTAAGAAGAATAAGTGTGATGCTTGGGATTGAGCTTACAGGGGATGCAGATAAAGAGATTTCGTTAGGACAGATCAGAGATTATGTCCATGGCACGGATGAGGAGAATGTTGAATCTGAGAATCGAGATGGACAGTCCATGGACCGTCCACGGACGGATGAGGGTGGACAGAAGATGTCGGTCCAGATTGATGAAGATGATAGAAGGTTATTAGAACGGTATCAGGCGGTTTTTGAGAAGTATCATATATCGCTCGAAGCAGCAGAGGAAGGGGATATACTGATTAAAAATATGATTTCGTCAGATAAGCCATATTCCAGGCTTACAAACTATGTGTTGAACGGAAAAGAGTTATCCCCGGCACAATTACACCTTGTGCTTAAGGCAGTTAAGGAGAAGATCCCTGAAGAATACATAATGAGATTTGCTTTGCCAGAGATAAGTGCAATGCAGATGGAGAAGGCGATAGAGATATATAAGATGAGGGAGAAGGGTGAGAAGAAACATCGGTTTAAGTGAAGATTATTCTTTTAGGTTTCTTTGTAATGTGATATATTAGAATAGTAATGGAAATTAACTTTTAATATAAATGAGTATGACAAATCGGAATTTGTAAGGAGGAGAAAGCCTAAAATGCAGACGTCGGAAAGCTTTAGGCTGAGTGCAATATTGTCTTTTTCTGGTGGCTTGCAGGATGCATATACCTACAATGTAAGAGGACGGGTGTTCGCAAATGCACAAACCGGCAATGTTGTCCTCATGAGTCAGAATTTTATGGTAAAGAACTGGAATAGCGGAATGCACTATGTACTTCCCTTGATTTCATTCGCCGCAGGTGTTTTTATAACAGAGCAAATCGAATACAGATACAAAAACAGCAAAGGCGTTCACTGGAGACAGCTCGTACTGCTGATTGAAATCGTACTGCTTGGCATTGTCGGACTCATGCCAACCAATCTTAATATCGTTGCCAATATGCTGGTTTCCTTTGCATGTGCCATGCAGGTTCAGGCATTCAGAAAAGTACATGGTTACGGATATGCCAGCACAATGTGTATAGGAAATCTGAGAAGCGGAACGGAGAGCTTATCAAGATTTCTCAGAAATAAGGATCGGGCCTCCCTGAATAAGGCGCTTCACTTCTTTGGGATTATTCTAATTTTTGCCATTGGAGCTGGGGTGGGCGGTATCCTATCAAATGTACTCCATGCCAAAACAATCTGGATCTCCATGCTTTTGCTTACGGGTGTTGCTATAATGATGATAAAGGAAAACAGATAAATTCCAGTTTCGTACTATATAAGTGTAGATGTTAATGAAACATCTGCACTTATTTTTTATAATAAGGGAGTAAATGGTCAGACGGAATTCCAGTAGGGACATCATTGATGCACCCGTTCGACAAACTGTCTGCCATTCCCTTATTATGAGAATTCGGTTAAGCAGGTTGGGACAATGGATGCTCCCGGGTAACTAACGAAAATGAATGATAATAAGTGTGGGTGGATGCCGTTACGAATACATACAAAGGAGGAAGTAGAATGATTTCAGTAGGAATCGACGTGTCAAAAGGGAAAAGTACTATCTGTATTTTGAAACCATACGGTGAAATAGTAAGATCGCCATTTGACGTGCAGCATACAAACAGTGGAATGGAAAGTTTGGTACAGATACTTGAAGGATTGGATGAGGAGTTTCGAATTGCGATGGAAGCAACAGGAGCATACCATTATCCAATCCTTTATTATCTTAAAGAGAAAGGGTACTTTGTGACATTGGTTAATCCTCTGGAAATGAAACGCTATCGTTGTCAAGGATTGAGAAATCCGAAGACAGACCGTATTGATGCCAAAATAATCGCAACATATGTATTGGATTATTGGAACAGCATAAAAGATTATGCTGTAAGTGATGAGGCATATGCAGAACTTAGACTTCTGACACGTCAGTATCGAAAATATATGGATTTCAGAGTGGGGGCAATGACTTCGCTAACAGACATACTTGATATGACTATGCCTGGCATAAGAACAGTTTTGATTGACTGGAATAAATACAGTAATAATGATCCTTTATCCGATTTCTCGTATGATTTTTGGCATTATGACAATGTAAAGAAATTTAGTAAGGAGGAGTTTATTGAAGAGTACGCTAAATGGGCAAAAGAAAAAGGATTCCGTCGGAGCGAGACTAAGGCGGTAGCCATATACGAACTCGCTCACGAAGAAATCCCAACCTTACCTTCCAGTACACCATCGACCAAAATGCTTGTGCAGGAAGCTGTTAAAGTGGTTAGAGAGATAAATGCCTCTCTGTATGAGATTTTAACACGAATGCAGGAATTAGCAAAAGAATTTCCTGAATATCAAATCGTAAGAAATATGAGTGGTGTTGGTGATACATTAGCTCCGAGATTAATTGGTGAAATTGGAGATGTGAGAAGATTTCCTAATGCAAGTGCATTAATTGCCTACGCAGGAATTGATGCACCCCCATATCAGTCAGGAAGATTTACAGGTACAGAACGTCACATATCAAAACGAGGATCTTCAAATCTACGGAAGATAGGATTTGAGACTATGACATGTGCAAATGTGGCGAAGAAATCAGATGATCCAGTGTATTTATATATGCAAAAGAAAAAGGCAGAAGGTAAGCCGGGAAAGGTTGCAAAGATTGCAGGAATGAATAAATTCTTGAGAATTTACTATGCCAAGGTAAAGGAACTATATCGGGAATAGCGTATAAAAAATAGATATAGGACTTGAGAAATCAGATGAAAAATGCTGGTTTGTTTGCTATACTCATTTTTAGAAAAAAACTTTTTAGAAAAAAGTACTTGATTTTTATTAGCAGGTTTGTCGGGATGAGACATAGCCTTTTATCTCGCAATATAATTGAATAACAAATCATTAACGGTAGCCAAGAGTATCAAACTTTTGACTGCCGTTTTTTTATGCAAGGAGGATAAAATACATGAGCGAAGAATTAACAACGTTAGTACAGGTATTAGAACTGTACGGTAAAGGTGTAGGTGCTTTAGGTAGAGCAATCAAGTTCACTGCCAAAGGTGCCAAGACGGGAGTAGACTTTGCCAAGCTTAAGAACATGCAGAGAAAGATGAAGTTACATTATGCAAGCGAAGGCAAGCATAACACCATGAAGGTCAAGGATTTAGAAGAACTGACCGGTGGCAACTATAAGATCTTAAACATACCTCTTGAGGATGAGAAAGGTCTTATAGGATTCTATGATTGCCTTAAGAAGCTTAAGGTATCATTTGCAGAGTTGCCGGATCTATGCATAGGAGATGGATATACGCAGATAGCCTATGATCCTCAGAATGCAGAGAAGGTCAAGCTTGCAGTTGAACATTATCGGAAGAGACTGGCGCATGAGCCGATGGAGATAACTCTTGAAGACTATGAGAAGCTAGGCGGAGAGGATGGTAAGAAGATACTTGATGATTTGGCAAGTAAAGGATATAAGGCTGAGAAATCAGCGGAGCAGATAGCGAAGTTGCAAGCCAGAAACAAAGATCAGACATTTGCACCTATTACGCTTAACTTCGAGTCGCTGCTTCTTGAAGAGTACAAGGATAGGTATTATTTCAGGATTCCTAAGACGATGAACAGAGATAAGTCAGCTATGGCGATTTGTGTGAGGAAAGAGGATGTGCTGATTATTGATGATGGCAAGACTGCATTTACACATTTGAAGAATGGAAGCAAGATGAGTGTTTATCAGGTGAATGCAGCAGGTGTGATAGATAAGGAGCATCCAGAGGTGCTTGATACGGACAGAATCAGCAGCAAATTTAATAAGGTTGATATCAAGGAGCTTTGGCAGGTTAATCATATCAAAGTAAATGAGACCGGCAAGCTACCAAATTTTAACAAAGGGCAGGAGATTGATTCTTCTGCCCTTCCTGATTCTAAGGTGAAGGACATGATACATCTTGAAGAGATCAAGGCGAAGCAAGGCAAGAAGGAGTATATTCCGTTGGAACTTGATGTGAGCGAGAGCCTTGTTGCCGAAGATGAGACGAAGTATCTTACCAAACTTCCGGATATAGATGATTTGGCAGATGATAACTACC
Organism: Lachnospiraceae bacterium V9D3004; assembly: GCA_000621985.1. Lineage (GTDB taxonomy): Bacteria > Bacillota > Clostridia > Lachnospirales > Lachnospiraceae > V9D3004. The sequence continues at coordinate 67,898 of JHWW01000007.1, read as the reverse complement.
ATTGTCTGATTATAGAGAAGTCGGATGCGATTCTTTCAAATGACGGAAATGTCCTTATGGCATATCTTCATAAAGATAAAGAGTCAGCGGTTAAAGAGATAGCAAGGGATGGAACTATTCTTAAGACGAATAAGATGAAGAATGAAAATGTTGTGGCATATTACATAAAGGCTGAGAAACAGCGAAGCAAGGGAGCAAAGAAGGATTTGGCAAAGAATCTGCTTTCATTTGCCAAAGGTGAGAAGCCTATCATACCAAAGGGGAGGAAGTAGCTTATGGCATCAACAGTACAAGACATGAGAAAAACAAGGATGAGCAAGTTCAGGAATCTGTGTATAGTCACATTTCCGGTGGTCGCATACATTTTCTATGGTTTAAGTGGCTTATACACAGTGGAAATGGATATGAGCAAGCTAAAAGAGCAGTTACTATGGTGCCTGATGCATCCTTTAAGCATTTATAACGCTAAGTCGCTTCCGATGGTTGCGCTTGGGATATTGATATGGATTGTGGCTACATTTTCATACTATAACAAGATCAGCTACAATCTGATGCACGGCAAGGAGTACGGTGAGGCGAAATGGGGCGATATCAAGGCGTTTAACAAGAAATTTGCCGATGAGGAGAATCCAAGCAACAACAAGATTTTCTCTGAGAATATTCGGTTTAAGTATGATAGTTCCACATTGCGTAACAATAACACCTTCGTTGTCGGCGGTTCCGGAAGTGGAAAGACCTCATTTTTCTTGACTCCGAATCTCTTGAATCTTCACGGTTGCAATATATTTACCGATCCGAAGGGAACGCTGGTTGAAGAACTCGGTCCGTGGCTTGAAAAGCAGCCTGACACAAGGGTGTTCACCATAAATATGTGTGAAATGAATAAGAGTCAGCACATCAATCCATTTCTGTTTATCGAGAAGAAGAGCGACATAAGCAAGCTGATTCAGAATCTTATCCAGAATACGGAAAATGCTAACATCAAGGCTTCGAGCCAGGATCCGTTCTGGCAGAAGGCTGAGAAAATGTTTCTTGAAAGCATTTTCCTATATGTGTGGATGGAGTGTCCAAAGGCAGTATGGAATCAGGATACAGGCGAGGTCAGGAAGCTTGAAGTGAATATGAAATCGGTGCTTTATCTGATAGACGAGGCGCAATTTGGCGAGGGCGATGAAGCCCCTAAGCTTGATGCAAGGATGGCGAAGCTTGAAGAGAAGAAACCGGAGCATCCTGCGGTAAAGGCATATAAGAGATACAGAGGCGGCCCTGATGAAACGGTGCGTTCTGTGCTTATGACAGTAAATGCGAGAATGCAGCCATTTGACAACGATGAGCTACTTGACATTTTTTCGACAAATGACGTTCCACTTGATGAGATGGGAGTCGGCATCGACGGAGATAAGAAGACAAAGAGCAATATATTCATAGTGATACCGGATGATGACGATACCTATAATTTTGTGCCGGGAATGATATATACTTTGCTTTTTCAGAAACTGTATTCTCAGGCGAGGTTCTATGGTGGCAAGCTACCGATGGATGTGGGATTCTTCTTGGATGAGTTTGCCAATACGAAAATGCCGTCTAACTTTGATAAGATCCTTGCAACATGCCGTAGCCGTGGAATCTATTGTATTCCAATGCTTCAGTCGTTGGCACAGATAAAGACTCTATTCGCAGACGGGGCATGGGAAGGTGTGGTTGGTAACTGCGATACATTTCTCTATCTTGGTGGAAATGAGGCGAGTACATTTGAATACATCTCAAAGCTACTTGGCAAATGGACGATTGACAAGAAGACGAGCGGAGAGAGCAAGGGAAGCTCCGGTTCAACGAGTGAGAACTATGATGTCCTCGGGCGCGAGCTTATGAATGAGTATGAGGTCAGGCTTTTGCCGAATGATGAGTGTATCTTATTTGTGCGTGGCGAGGAGCCGTTAAGGGATAAGAAGTGGCATCCTTGGGAGCATGAGGAGTATAACGAGGCGAGAGCGTATGTTAAGTCTATTAGGGCAAATGAAGACAAGGCTTTACTGTCTGATGATGTGTCCGTTTCTGAAGAGAACATGGCAAATGAAGACGAGGCTGACTTTACATTTATCAACGAGGAATCGCTTAAATACATGAAGAAGCAGGCTAAGGCAGGGCAGAATATAAAGATAGAGAAGATTGATGCGTTTGATTTCATGATGCTTGACCTTGATAGACTGAATAGTCTTGAAGAAGATGACGGAGTGAGTGAGCGAGAGAAACACGCTGAATCACTTATGGATGTAGTAAGGCTTCAGGAATTAAGCAAAGAAGAGGAAGAGGCAAGATACGAGCAGAGAAAGCATGAGTTCTTGGCAAAGTACGATGAGCTGGACTTGTTTAGTGTTTACGCTTCGGAGTTTGTATCAGATTCAAGGAGACAGGTGATCAAGGAGCTCAGTCAGGGTAAGAATAAGGCTGATGATCGGACTATCTTGAAGATTGTGGATCCAAGGTGTAGCGAGGAAGAAATGATGGAGAAGAAGAGGATTTGGGAGGAGATGAGGAAGGGTAAAATTTGATTTAAAGTAATATATTATTACGGTTAATCTTTATCTTGGAATATAGCTACGTGTAAAAAGAAATCATTTACCCTAAAAGAAAAAATATGCGATCACAAATATCTATGCTTGATAAATGGGGCTTTTTTTAGTATAATTATATGATAATAGTCTCCCAGGAGGAAATGAAATGCATATATCATATAAAAAACTATGGAAATTGTTAATTGATCGGGATATGAGAAAAAAAGACTTGTGTGAAATATCGGGCATTAGCTCTTCTTCTATGGCAAAACTAGGAAAGAATGAAAATATAAACACATCAATACTTGTTAGAATTTGCGAGGCGCTTCAGTGTGATACCAGTGATATTATGGAAATAGTAAAGGATGAGGAAGAATAGATTATGAGAAAAAAAGCTGAAAAGACATATAATTTTATTGATTTATTTGCAGGATGTGGAGGCTTAAGTGAGGGATTCTATAAGCAGGGTTTTAACGCACTAGCACATGTAGAAATAAACCCAACCGCATGTAAGACCCTAAGAACACGAATGAAATATTATGGATACAGTAATGCAGACGATGCCGTTCTTGAAATGGATATAACGAGAGAAGATGTTGTGGATTGTATTGAAAATGCAGTAGCTGGTCAACAAGTAGATATTATAATTGGAGGGCCACCTTGTCAGGCATATTCTAGTTTGGGTAGAGCAAAAGACGATAATGCTATGCAAGATGATCCAAGGAATTATCTTTTTGAAAGTTATGTAAAGGTATTAAATCATTATATGCCTAAGTTTTTTGTTTTTGAAAATGTCACTGGAATGTTGACAGCAAAAATAAATGGAGAGCACATTGTAAAAAAGATAGTTGCTTCATTAGGTGAGAATTATAAGGTGAAATTTGACCCTCAGATGAATGTGTTGAATTCAGCTAATTATGGTGTGCCTCAAATTCGAAAAAGGGTAATTATCATCGGAGTAAGGAAGGATATTAGTATTGAACCAGAGGAGATGTATGATTCTATTATAAAGACACATTATGATCCGGAAATGACAGATGACGAAAAGAAAGGATTGATTAAATATGTAACTGTACGTGATGCAATAAGTGAGTTGCCTTTTTTAAGACCTGGAGAGGGTAAGTCATTAGTTCCATTTAAGTACAGTTTCAGTAATGATTTTTTGAAAAGGATAGGATCTGATTCTTTAGAATTATTGATGGATCATGTGGCTAGAAATCACAATGATATGGATATTAAAAGATATACAGTTATGGCTAAGGAACATTGGACGTTTCAGGAAATGCTTGAAAATAGAGAGGATTTACGACACGAAAAAGCACGAGTATTTGGAAATAGTTATACTGTACAATGGTGGGATCTTCCATCAAAAACTATAATAGCACACTTATACAAAGATGGTAATCAGTTTATTCATCCTGATTATAAGCAAGGAAGGACTTTTACAGTGCGCGAAGCGGCGAGGATACAATCTTTTCCGGATGATTTTGTTTTTGAAGGACCAAGAACGGAACAGTTTAAGCAAATAGGTAACGCAGTTCCGCCTTTATTTGCGGAAGCAATTGCCAAAGGAATGAAGGAACAGTTAAAGAAAATAAATTAAGAGGAACGAAGAATGATATTCAAAAATGTGAATGAACTCAGTAATAAGACGGAAAAGTCTTTCTTTATCGAGCAGATTCAAGTATACATAAGATTAGTTGAAGTATATTGTGAAAAAAATAATATTGAATTTGAACATGACGTTAAAAAGATACCGTTAGAAGAGTTAAAAAGTATTGGCCTTATTAAGAATGAAAATGAACTGGATGAATTACGTAAAGTGGCTACAAAGAATTACGATGATTTTATTGCTGCAGCTGCCTTTGCTTCCGTACATAGAAAAGAAATAGGAAGCTGCTTAAATATGTTATACAATTCTGAACGAAAAATACTACAAAAAAAGGCTGAAAAAAAACACAATTTGACGCTGGTGGACTTTTTTTGTGGTGCGGGAGGCTTAAGTTTAGGTTTTTTGCAAGAAGGCTTTAATGTTAAATTAGCCAATGATATAGAGGATGTTTGCATACAGACATATAAGTATAATCACCCAGAATTACCTACTTCTAAATTGATTCAGGGCGATATTAAGCAGATTGTGGATCATGTAGAAGACTACATTGATGAAGAAATTGATATTGTTGTTGGTGGACCACCATGTCAAGGATTTAGTGAGGCTAATAGGCAAAGAGTTATAGATGACCCAAGAAATAAATTGTATAAGTATTTTGTGCAGGCTGTGGAAAGAATAGCTCCTAGAGTAGTTGTTATGGAAAATGTTAAAGGAATGCTTAAGGTTGCTGATCAGGTGGTTGAAGATTATGAATCGTTAAGAATTAAGAAAAATGGCAAGGTATACTCATATAAGGTAGAATATAGAATTATTAATTCACAGAATTTCAATGTTGCACAGAGCAGAGATCGTCTCATATATATAGCATTAAGAAATGATCTGATGGCAGAGAAGAACATAGCTCCTGCTGATATATTTGACGAGATTGAGAAAAGCTGTAAAAAACATAAGACATTTATCCTTCAAGATGCTTTGGATTTTATTAAACCTTTAGAGGCGCCTAGGGTGAAAAATATGAATGAGGTTGATAGTGAAACGACGGGAAAGAAAATTGATGTTAATCGATATGATAATAATGAGTATTTGTCTTTGATCAATATGGGTAGAAGTGTTCCTTATGTTTTTAATCATAAAGCTAGATATTTAAGTGATGTAAATTACGAAATATACAAGAGACTTAATCCGGGAGATGATGCAACTGATGAAAAAATAGTTGATATTATGCCATATGCTCATAGAAATCATTGCTTTAAAGACAAGTATTATAAGTTGTATTCAGATAGGCCTTGTCGAACAATAACGGCTCATTTACGAATGGATTGCCATTCACATATACATCCTACTCAGATTAGAGCACTTACTCCTAGGGAAGCGGCGAGGGTACAATCGTTTCCAGATGATTATCTATTCTGGGGAGCCTATTTAAAGACGTATATGCAGATAGGAAATGCTGTGCCACCGATGATGGCAAGGGGGATTGCACATATAATTAAAAAGTATCTATAGGAGGTGGCTGTGTGAAGAGTGTTCAGATAACAAAGCAATTGAATAATACTGAATTAGGAAAGTCGGGAACCCACGATACATATGTTTTAGTGCCGCAAACGCTTGATATTTCTGATGTTTTTCCGGAACCTAATAAGGTGTATGATTTTATAGATAGAGAAACTGGTTTTGTCTATCCAATAAGACATACAATCGGACGAGAAAAAAGGATTGTTGGATTGGGACCATATTATTCAGCTAAAGATTTATATGCTGGTGACAGCATAACACTGGAATGTAGAATTATTAACAACGAATATACGAGAATCATAGATTATGCGAAGAAAATAAACACCTTGGTCATACAAAAAGCAGCTTCTGGATTTGAATTGCTTACACCGGATAGAAAAGATATGATTAATGAAAATGTAAGTGTTCAAGGTAAGCCGCTAGCAATAGAGTTTTTGGTTTCAAAAAAGAAACGACAAGATTCTCCTGAAGAGACAGACTATTATGATGTTAAAGTGGGAGACAAGAGTCTGATTGGTGATTATTCAACGAAGGAATACGCTGTAATTGAAATTGATCAAAATCAGACACGTATAGAAAGATTCTGTGCGTGGACTAAAGCTTTTATAGAAACGGAGGATTAAGGGTGAAATACTATTTGTTAAAAATTGATACTATAATAAATACTTTTTCGATATTGGACTCTGGTAAGAGGGTATCATTTGAATATACATCTGCAATAGATCAAGGGATGATGGCAGATATTCAAGTTGGTGATATGATTATAGGATATAATGATTCGGATCGTATTGCAAAAATGGTTTTTAAGGTTGAAAGAGCTGATTCACCTCAAAGAATAGTTTTGTTTAAGGAAATTGATATTTCTACTGGTGGAAAAATAAACGAAGAATTATTAGAGTTGATGTCAGATAAAAATATCTGTAATATCTCAGAAGAGCAATACAAATCATTATATTCTGAAATGGTGAAATGCTTGCTTAATTCGGAAACAGAAGATAAAAAGTATTTAATTGTTGATGAAGATGCTGAGGATTATTCTGTTGAAAAACTTGGTGAAATACTTTTAAGTATGTATGATGGTCCAGACGTTGCAAGCAAAACGACAGCTATCCATATGTTTGGAGTAAAGTATGGAAAGATTATTAAAGAAAAAGGATACTCTGCTGCAAGTATCATAGCTGCAGCTGGTGTCAGTGAAACTTATCAAGTTGAGCTTGGTAAAGGGTTAAGGATGTATGAGTCGATTCGAAAAGATGAATTTGGTGTTAAGTTTTATGAAGACGAGGATATAAAGTGTGAATATAAGCTTAAGAATTGTTTGGAGATAGAAAGAAGTCCTAGAAGTGACAAGTCACATCCGTTAAATATGATTATTTACGGAGCGCCTGGTACAGGAAAGACATACGGGACCGCAGAGTATGCGTTGAAGGTGGTTGGATTGCCAGTGCCTGAAAACAGAAAAGAGCTTATGAGGGTATATAACGAACTGTTGAGAGATGGACAAGTCGTTTTCACAACTTTTCATCAGAGTTATGGTTACGAGGAGTTTATTCAAGGACTGAGACCAGATACAAATAGTGATAAAATGGCATTTAAGACTGTAGATGGAGTTTTTAAGAAAATAGCTGATAGAGCCCTTAATGATCTTGAGAATAATTACGTGATTATAATTGATGAAATTAATAGAGCAAATATATCTAAAGTATTTGGTGAATTGATTACTTTAATTGAGGAAGATAAAAGATGGGGTGAAGTTAATGAGACTTGTGCTACTCTTCAATCGGGGGATGTCTTTGCGGTTCCTAACAATTTGTACATTATAGGAACAATGAATTCTGCAGATAAGTCGATATCGTTAATTGATGCTGCACTAAGGAGAAGATTCATCTTTAAGGAACAAAGACCTAATTCGTCGTTGATAAACGATGAAAAATTAAGAAAACTCTTTGAAAGACTAAATGCTTATTTATACGATTCTCTTGGTAGTGGAGATCTTTTAGTTGGACATTCTTATTTCATGAACAAAACAGCTGATGAGTTGCCAGATATAATGAACAATAGTATTATTCCATTGCTTTATGAGTATTTTTATGACAATAAGAAGAATGTTTGTAAAGCACTAGATGATACGATAGAAAAAGTTGATTATACAGTAATTGATGATAAGACGGGAAGAGTCTATATTGTTGAGAAGGAATTGTAAGTATGGTTTTGAATTTATTTGAAGAGTCTGAAATTGATAACGAGGATTTGCCAGATGCTTGGAGAACCAAGAGTGAGCAGGATGACTTTGCAGAGTTTCTTCAGCAAAATTGGGAACAGAGATCTGTATTTTATGAAGACGGAAAAGTAGATTCTAAACAACAGTTTTTGGGATTTACAGGTCATCTTGGCATAAGGACAAAAAAATATATTGGAACAGTCGTTTACAATGGAGAACAAATAAATATTTACCCTAAAGTATTTAAACGCAGAGTAGGAGATTATAAAACGGATAAGCTTAATCAAAACCATTTGATGGATAACCTTGTGAAATGGTTAGAATATTGTAATCGCTTATCTTATCCCTTTATAAATATTACAACAGAATATAGGGATTCGGATAACCTTAAAGAATTATTTATTAGTTTGTACGTTGGATATGTGCGTAGTGCGATAGAGAGAGGCTTATTCTTTAAGTACATAGAAGAGACAGAAGATATAAGTTGTATAAAGGGTAAATTTGATATTAAGGATTATTTCTTAAACAAAATACCTAATGGTCAAAGTGAAAAATTTAGGTGTACATATTCAACTTTTGAATTTGATAATATGGTTAATAGAATTATCAAACATACTTGTAAGTTTCTTTTGAATATTACAGATTCAGCACGTAGTCAGCAAATAATACGTAATATTCTTATTCGCTTAGATGAAGTATCAGATCAAGTATGCAAACCTTCTGACTGTGATAAGATAAGACTAAGCAAAATGAATGGCAATTATAGAATAATTGTAAGTATGAGTAAAATGTTTTTGCTAAACCAGTCTTCAAGTTATGCTTTAGATAAGAATGATTCTTTTTGTTTTTTATTTCCTACAGATTTACTCTTTGAAGGTTTTATCGGTGGTTTTATGCAAGAAGTTGTAGAAGATTTAGGAGGTAAGGCATACCTGCAAAAGAGTGATATGAAACTTGTGGACAGTATTAATATTGATGGTCAAGAATATGACGGCGTGTTTACAATGAGACACGATATACTTGTGGAATATGAGGATAAGGTATTTATACTTGATACTAAGTATAAAGCGATTTCGAGATTTGAGGGAAACACTGATGAAGTGCGACAGATTATAGGAAGCGAGTCACATCAAGGAGACGTTTATCAAGTTTGTGAGTATGCCAGAAAAAGAGGGGCGTTAGATGTATATTTATTATACCCGCAATTTAGGTTTGAGGATATAGATACAACATACCCTATAGCAACAAGCAAGGGACCAAGTGGAGATATAAATATACATTTTGTGAGAATGCCGTTTATATTTGAGGATGATGTTCAGGAAACAAGAAGTAATCTAAAAAAAGTGATTATTGAAATGTTGGAAATAAAAAATGATAATTGACTAGGAGTGATTTGATGACAAAGAACGATATGCTGACATTGATTAGCGTAAATGATGAGATTTACAAGATTTATGATAGTATTGAAATGGTATTCGGTGATGTATCTTGTAATAACCTAACATTTCAGCATTTTACTGATATGATACTTGGCTATACTCATACTATTGATGAAGAATGTGAAGAGATGTTTGATATTTTGGTTGATAGAACTATGTCTGTGGAGGAGCGATATGAGAAGATGGGATTTGATTTTCCTGATGTAGAGAGATAAAGGGCACAGTTTTTATGGTGTAGGTATTGATGAGTTACAAAGGAGGGGCGTTACGATGGATGTACAGGTGTTAAACAAAAAGATATGCAAAGTGTTTGAGACTCTTGATGACAAGAGGTACCCGGAAACAACGGAGTATATTGAGGGTTGGCTAGATTTGCCGGATGAAGTAAGAGATGATGCGTATGGAGTGTTTGTTTCATTTGCGGAATCTGACAAGCCTAAGGAGTGGACTCCGGAAATTATACATTTTCTTGAAGATTTGCTTCTTTCGGAGATCGAAGAGGAAAATGCTGATGCTATAAATGATCTTGGTGCTATGTATTATGATGGCAATCGTGGATTTGAGCAGAGTTTCGAAAAGGCTATGAAGTATTACAATATGGCTGCGGCAAATGGTAATAGGCAGGCGCAGGAGAATCTCGGCTATTGCTACTATTATGGTCGTGATGGAGAAGTGGATTACGAGAAGGCTTTTCATTATTTTGCGCTTGGTGCGTTTGACGGTCATTTGATTTCGTTGTATAAGATTGGCGATATGTATTATAACGGCTATTATGTAGAGAAGAATCTTAAAGAGGCGCTTCTGATTTATGAGCGTTGTATGGAGACTATGACGGAGGAAGCGGCTAGTGTGGTTGCCGGTCCGGTTTTGCTTCGTTTAGGTAATATGCATCTGAACGGTGAGGGTACCAAGAAGGATCCTAGGACGGCGCTTGCATGCTATCAGAGTGCGGAGAGGTATTTGTATTCTATGGTTGTTGATGACGGCAACTATATGTACAAGAAGAGCTTAAAAGGTGCTATCGAGGGTCAGGAGAAAGCTAGGGCTGAGATGGCTAAGATGATGGACGATAGAGAGTGGAAGTTTGAGTAGGGTGTCATATAATAATATGTGTTATTATCATTGTGACAGAGGATTGTAGGTATTAATAATGGTTCATAATATTTATCAAATGAAAGTGTGATTTATTAATGAGAATGATAGGATTTTACATTGGGGGTCACGATAGCAACATTTCATTGTGTGATTCTGATGGTTTGGTGAGATATTATAAATTAGAGAGAATAATTCAATCAAAGCATAAGAAAGGAGATATAGAATGGGTAAAAAGAGTATGTGATGAAAACAATTTTTATCCTGATTATGTTTGCTTTTCTGATGGGAATAGAAATGATTTAGGAATATGTGATGAGGGCGAGTTGTGGCAAGAAGTTAATCCTTTAGATTTTTTTCAAAATGCAAGAACGTATTGTATAGATCATCATTATGCTCATGTGTTGAGTGCGTTTCCATTAGTTAGACAAGAAGTGGACTATGGTGTGTGTATAGATGGAAAGGGAGATTATCAAGTAAAGTGTTCTGTTATAGAAAAACCTTTTGATATAAAAAAAAGCAAAATGATATTCAGTAGTAGGGAGGACGCTTATTGCTTGATGTTTAATCAAATTGGAAAATTAATGCATTTGAAAGGGGGAGAATTGGATTATGCAGGTAAAATAATGGGAGCGCATGCATACGGAAAAGAGGATAGTAACTATATTGAAAAGTTACAAACATATGCAGATAAGTATGGAGTTTCAAATACCCTTAAGTTAGATTATAAAGGTCATAGAGTTGAGGATTTATGCAATTATAAAACAGAGCTATTTTATGATTGGCTTGCATCTTATCATAAGTGGATAGAAAACAGAATAGATTCGTTGATTCGTGAAAATACTAGAGATAATTCTTCAATAGTTTATTCAGGGGGAGGGGCTCAAAATACTGTTTATAATGAATATCTTTGCAATAAGTATGAAATGATTATTCCACCACATTCTTATGATGGGGGCTTATCGTTGGGTTGTTTAAAGTTTATGTCTGAATATTTGGGAAAAGATATTTATATTGAAGGATTTCCGTTTTGTCATACGGATCAGGATCTGGGCTATGCTTCAATTGAAACTATAAAAAAAGTTGCGTCTCTGTTGGCAAATGGCAAAATTGTAGGTTGGTGTCAAGGAAAAAGTGAGATTGGACCAAGAGCTTTAGGACATCGATCGATTTTGGTAAACCCTTCGATAAACAACGCTAAAGATGTTTTGAATAAAAGAATAAAAAAAAGAGAAGCATGGAGACCCTTTGCGGCTTCGATATTAAAAGAGGATGTTGAAATAATAACTGGTAAATCAAAAGGATTGGATTATATGCTGCATGCTGTGCCGGTTTTACCAGAGTATAGAGACATCTTAAAAAGCGTTGTTCATATTGATGGAACCTGTCGCTTTCAAACAGTGTATGATTCAGAAGAGCTACATTCATATTATGAATTGATTAAATGTTTTAAAAAAAGGACTGGAGTATTTGGAATTCTTAATACTTCTTATAATTCGTCAGGAATGCCAATTGCAAGTAGTAAAGATGATATTATGAAAGCATACGATTCTTTGGATTTGGATGCATTATGTATAGGCGATAATCTTATTGTTAGGAAGTGATGATGTGGAAGAATTCATATGTGAAAGGCGAAGCACAGTTAGTTATAGGGATGGAGATATATTTAGGAAATATTATAAATATGCAGGAGAATCCGAGATTGTTTTGGAAGAAAAGTTTTCAAATGAAGCATTGAATAACGGAATTAATTGTCCCCAATTTTTAGGGTGGGGGTATAGTGAAACAAAAAAGATGTTCTTTAGCGAGTTTGAATTTATAGAAATAAAGACGATTAGTAAATATTTGGTAGATAAGTCTATTCTTAAAATAGCTCTTGAGCAATTAACTATGATGCCAACTTACACGCAAGGAAACGACTTTAGAAATGAATTGTTAGAAAAAGAATTATATTCTATTATTGATTATCTTCCCAGCGATATACAAAGTGAATATGTTTATTTGGTTAAAGAATTGTTTTTGAAAAAAAATGATGTGCTTATTCATGGAGATTATTCTTTTGAAAACATTGGTTGGGATGATAAGAAGAATACTTTAATTATATTTGATTTTCAGAATTCAGGATATGGGGTTAGGGATTGGGATAGGTCATATTTGCTTGCATCTATTCCAAATACCTATCTTGTTTCTACAATATCAGATATAAATATCGATTTGATGAAAATAATCACTGCATTGAAATATGGCCGAGGAATAAGAAAAAAATTCGAATTAGAGGAAAGAAAGAGATTATATGAATACTGGTGGAAATAGGTACATTGCTTTTTTTTGTGGAAGCGATGCTGGTGCGATTGGTGGAATGGAAACACATGCACGATATTTTTGTGAGTACTTTCAAAATATTGGACTATTGAGATGCATAGTAACGATGGAGACTGTATGGGATTGTGTCAAAGAGAAAGTGTTTACATATTCATCATACGATGAAATGATAAAAATAATAAAAGAGTTCAATGTTCAGATCCTTTTTTTTAATGATGGACATTGGATAGAAGATTATATATCTATTCGAACTGATAATCCCAATGCTGTAATGATAATGCGTTCAGGGGGAAATGAATTTGTAAAAGCAGCAATAAGTGATATGTCTCTTGGAATAGATGATAGAAGACGTATTTGGACTAATGCAATTAATTCCCTGGATTATATTATTTCTAATAGTTCATATTCAACACATAGAATGCTAAATATTGGTATTATGAAAGAAAAAATAGTGATGGTTAGAGGGGGTGTTGATGTAAAAAAGTGTTGTGAGTATTCAAGTATTAAATCTACGTTACGCAAAAAATTGATAGAAAAATATAAAATTGATTCGGAAGCGTGTGTATTAGGAATAGTTTCGAGGTTCGAGAAATTTAAAGGTATTGAACAGACTATTGATATATTGAGTAAGATAAGAAATGTGAAATGGCATTTGGTTATTGCTGGTTCGGGTTCAGAAGAGAATAACATTATTCAAAAATTAAAAAATAGGTTGGAACCTGAACAGTATACGATGGTTGGACAATTGAACATTGATGAATCACTGAGGCTTATAGCATCGATAGACTATCTTTTGAATATGAGTTTAGAATATGTTCGTAAAAGTGGTAGAGACGACTATATTCATACTGAAACAATGGGTAGAAGTATGATTGAGGCTATTTGCTGTAAAACACCGATAATAGCTACAAATGTTGGTGGAGTATCAGAATTGTTTTTGGAACAAAGACAAATAGGGTTTATTTTGGAAGATTCTTCTTCTTATGAAAATGAAATAGAAAATATTATTCAAAAGAAGGTGGATGTTTTATCAAATGAAATAGAAAAATATGATTGGTTTTATATTTTTGAGAAAATATATAGAGAATTGATGAATGTTGAGAAAAAGTATGCACATAAAGCTAACTTGGTAATCGATATAGAAGGCTCAATAATTCACGATTTTTGTGGTCAAGATATTAATAAGCGTAATTTTGAGAGGATACTGAGATTATCAGATATATGTAATCTTATAATAAATACGGCTGGAGAACTTGATAATATCTTTAAGAATTACCCGTATGTAAATGATTACGTAAATAAAATAATAATTATCGCAAATTGCGGAAAAAAAGTTCTGTTATATGGAAATAAATTCATTTTTTGGGAGAACTACCATGATAGTTTGCGCGGTCCTAATGAAAAGTTGATAGATTACATTAAGTGTTATATTGAAAGTAAAGGATACAATGTAAAAAAAATAAGTGAAGTGGATAAACTTTATATTAATTATAAGGTGATTGGAATCAGTGAAGATATAATTGAAGAGATAAATGTGGAGTTAAAAGATACGCCATATGCAGTATGCAAAAATAGCAACAATTTAAAACTTATTTCTGAAGAAATAGAAAAGGGAAATACTCTAAGGTTCATTTGTTCACATATTTTAAAAACAAATAGAAGTATTGGGGTTGGCAACGGAGTATTAGATTTGTCATTTATGGAATTGTGTCATAAATCATTTTTGGTCAATCATAGCATAAATGATGAACGCTATATTGGTGTTAGTATATGTTCTTCACTGGATATGCAAAAGTTTATTGAGGTGTTAGAAAATGCGGTTAAAAAGGAAAGTACTTGTTGTGACAGCTAAATGGCCATTTACAACAAAAAGTACAGATGGCGGAGATTCTACAACGAAAGAGATAATTCATTCTTTGAAAAGTGACTATATTGTTGATCTGTTGTGCTTTAGGGATGATATTGATGAACATAGTACAATTGATGGAGTAAATAAAATTTTTGTTTATTATGATGACTTTGCGTTATTTAAAAACTATAGTTTGCATAATGAAGAAAAATTTCTTGTTAGACTATCACAAGCTGAAATTGCAAAAAAAGAAATAAAAAAGCTTTATCAATACTATGACTTTATCATAGTTCAGCATGCTATGTTTATATTGGCTATGGAGGGTGAAAAAAGACTGTTAGATAAAATTGTGTTATTTCCAATGTTTACCGGTAGCTCCTACTTAAAGAGTGGTGAATTAGTTCCAGCAATTTATATTAAAAAAGAAAAGAATGTACTAAGCAATGTTAAGTTGATTATTTCTCCTAGTAATGTAGAAAAAGAAATGCTGGTTAATTACTATGGTGTTTATAAAGATAAAATATTAGTAGTACCGAGACCTGTGGAATTTACCAATCAGACAAGAAGCATAAGAAGTATTAAAGAGATAAAACTATTATATATCGCTTCAGTACGATTACAGAAAAATCATTTAGACGCACTGAGATTGGTAAAAATTATTATAGGAAAAGGTGTAAAGGCGGAATTGCACTGTGTAGGAGCAATTCAAGATGATAAAATTTATAAAGAGTGCATTGCGTATATGAAAGAAAATGAACTTTCGAAATATGTTTTTTTTCATGGAAACAGTTCACGTAATCAATTGGAAAAAACCATGGGAGAGTGTGATTATAATATTTCTGTTTCACAATGGGAAACGTTTGGTAGAGGTATTTACGAAGGAATGGTATTTGGATTACCTACTATAGTATTAAATACACTAGAGTGCGTGATGAAAGCTGACAATTTGGGCGTGTTTCCGTGTATAGTAAGTTCATTAGATGAGATGGCAAATGCGATTGTTGAAATGCATTTTAATTATGAAAAGTACAAAGAAGAGTCAAAAAAAGGGAAAGAATTAAGTGAATTGTTAAGTAAAGAGAATTCGGAAAGAATAATTCAGGAAAAACTAAAAGAGGTGTTTTTTAGTGGGGTATTATAGAATAGTAAGTGATGAAAATAGAGATCTTGTTAATACAGATTCGGTGAAAAATTTCTTTGTGAGACGAGATTTTTTAAGTGTTGAAGATGAAATTAAAAAGATTAGTGATAAAGAAAATAGAAACATCAACAAGGCATTGATATACCATGTTTTAGGTAAATATGTTGAGGCAAATAGATATTATGAAAAATTAAAAGGAAATGATATTGGATGCATTAATTACTTTGCGTGTTGTCATAGGTACTTTGATTATTCGAAATTGAATACAACATATTTGATTGAAAACAAGTATGAATTAGCGTTATACAATAATTATTTTAATTATTTAGTTGCTACAAAAGGAATAGAAGAAGTAGATAATACAGATGTTAAACACACGATTTTTACAGAACAGATTGTAAATGATTTGTACTATAAAATTGGAAGACCTGTATTGCATGAGCAGAACGATGTTTTAAAAAAACAATATTTGGATAATATTGAAATCCAAGAAAAAAAAGTAGTTACAAACAAAAAAAGAAAAGTTGGGATGTTTGTTACGGATATTCAGCGACATAAAGACTCGGCAATTATTTATGAATTGGTGGAATGCTTGAAGGAGAAATATGATATAATAATTTACTTTAATAATATTTTTGCAAATAAATTGATAAAAATGTTTGAAGGAATTTGTACTGTTAGATATGTAGTGAACATGTATTTTGAAGAAATAAATAATATCATATATGATGATGAAATAGATCTTCTTATTGATTTTGCTGAATTAGGTTTAAGAAACAACAATCTTGCATTAAGTTTAGTAAAGAATTGTATTTCGTTGCATGAATTGCTTTTTTTATTTCCGATACTCTTGGAAACTGACCTGTATTATTCATATAAGAGTAGTGGTAATAAAGAGGATATAACATGTGTGATTGGGGACTTTAGATGTTTAACTGACGATGAATTAATAAGAATTAATAAAAAAATAAGTGGGACAATAGTGTTCGAAAGTCATGCTTTGGATGAAAAAATATTTATGGATTTTTTTAAAAAGAAAATAAAATCTCTAGGATATAATATGGATCGCGTTGTATTAAAACCTGGGATATTGCCGTTCTCAAAGTATATGAATTATCTTTCGGTGTGTAAAAATATAGTGATTAGCAGTGGCGCATCATATGTAGAACTATCTGAAGCAATAAAATGTGGGGCTAATATTTTAGTCATGTCTGATAATTCTCTGATAAAAAAAACATATGGAATCTATTTTGGGAAAAAGGAAAAAAAAGAATCTTATAGTGAAGAAAATAAGAAGGAATTGTTAAGATTTATAAGTGAAACAGTAGGAACCGAGAGGTATAGAATAAAAAACAAGAAATCTCGTATTGCTTATTTCGAAAAAGAAAAAGAAATGACGATAAGTAATACATGTAATGGTGACATTATCATATTAGGAGAATAGTAGATGAATACTATCTTAGTTGTTAATAATAATTTTGAGGGAGCTTACGGCTCGATAAATTTATTTGTTCAAGAAATTGTGTACGCATTAAAAAAAATGAATCAGAAAGTATTTTGGGTTAATTCTATTTCAGAGGCAGTCGAATTATACGAGAATGAGACTATTGATTTTTCTATTGGAATAGGTAAGTATTTGTTTTATTTAGGGGAAAAGCCTTTGTATGATTTGTATGAAAGGATGCATTATCAATGGATAATTGATAATCCGTTAAAAATAGAAATTGATACAAATAGTAAAAATATTAAGTACATATTGATTGACAAATTGTTTGCAAGTTGTATCAGTAATGCCAGAAATCCGTTTCTTTATTTGCCATTAGGAATTCCAAACTTAAGGACTGAAAACGTTTTGAAAAAAGAGTATGGGATAGTTTTTTCTGGACAGATAAGAAATAGCAATAAAATATTTGAGGAGATTTCCTTGAATGATAAAAAACAGGAAATGATAAAAATAATAGATAAGCTTACTAGTGATTTGGACATATTATATATACCAGAAATGATGGAACGCACTGAGAAAATATCTATGTCTGATAGAAAGGTGATTTTTTCTTTGACTAATTCATTTATTAGAGCATATAAAAGAGAAAAAGTGCTGAATTCAATAAAGGATATTCCTGTAATCATTATTGGAGATAATAGCAGCGAAATTGTTTCAAAGAATAAAAATATTTTATTGTTAGGAAATGCTTCATATTATGATTCATTTAAACTTATGTCTAAATATATGTATAGTTTAAATGTTGAACCAAATTTTAATACGGGATTTCATGATAGAATATTGAGGGCTGCCGCCAATGGTAATGTGGTTATTACCAATCAGGGGGATATCCAGCAAGAAATGTTTGATGATGATGCTGTTTTTTATAATTATTCTAATATTAATATGATTGAAGATAAAATTAAAAGATTACAAAAGAAAGAAGCAGTTGAAATGGGGAGTAGGTTAGCTGAAAAAGTTTTTTCGTATTTTGTTTGGGAAAAAATACTAGATATTATTATATGTGATTTTGGAGGGATAACGAGAAATGCAAATAATAGATTATTTAGAGTTTTGGGCAACAAAACATTGTAATTTGAATTGCAAAGGATGTTCTTCATGTTCTCCAATATCGGAGGAATGGTATTTGGAAACAGATGTATTAGAAAAGGATTTGAGTAGATTAAAAAAAATAGGAATATCTATTTCTAATATAAACATACTTGGTGGTGAACCATTATTACATCCTCGTATTGTGGATTTGTTTGATGTGGTAAAAACAATATATCCGAATTGTAAATTGGGATTGTTGACAAATGGGTTGCTATTAAGAAAGATGAACGAGGAATTTTGGAATTGTTGTGTAAAATACAGCATTAAATTGAAAATAACCTGTTTTCCGGTCTTTTCCGAGAGTGATATAGAACAAATCGAACATTTGTTGAATCAACATGGAATAGAGTATCAGCTAACAAGAAAAACTAGATTTAATAAGATACTAACTGAAAATAATAAAAGTAATATTAAAGACATAATTCAAGCATGTGGATGCAATAATGCATACAATTTATATGATGGATACGTGTCAAGATGCACTGTTCCTATGATAGCTGAGCAGCTAAATAGAAGATTTGGTACTCGGTTGAATTTAGAAGGAAAACTAAATATTTATAATGCTACGGCGGAAGATATTGTCAATTTTTTATCAACACCTAACAGATCTTGTATTAATTGTAGTGCTTTTCCAATAAAAGTGAAATGGGAAAAAGCAGGGGGGTCTCCAACAAAAGAGGACTGGATAATAGGAGGATAAATTATGGATTTTATATACTTGTGTAATGAAAGTGGTATAGTTATTACAAAATGTATAAGCATGAATGAAAGGATTATAATCCCTTGTGAAATTGAAGGGAAACCCGTAATTAAGATAGATGAATATGCTTTTTCGGATAATTGTTTTGTGAAAGAGATTATAATAAATGCAAATCTAATAGAAATTGGAAGCTTCGCATTTCAATTTTGTGAAGAATTAAAAACAATAAATTTACCTCAAAGTATTAAAAATATTGGTGAATCTGCATTTGAAGGGTGCGTCAAATTAAAAAATATAGTCATTCCACCAATAAATAAGATAAATAAATCTTTATTTGAAGAGTGTTGTTCGCTTACATATATAGAAGTGCCCCAAAGTGTTGAAGTGATTGATGAAAGGGCATTTGAGTTTTGTTTAAATCTCAAAGAAATTAAAATGCATGAAGGTTTATTAGAAATTCGTAATGGTGCTTTTTTTTGTTGTAGAAGATTAAGAAGGTTAAATATGCCTAATAGTGTTGTTAAAACAGGAAAGGAAATACTGCTTGGATGCAGAAAACTTGAAACGGTTCACTTGTCGGAGTCTCTTGAAAGGATTGAAATAGGGTTATTAGCTAGATGTAGGGAATTGCGTAAAATTGTGATTCCTAATAATGTTAAAGTTATATGTAATGGAGCGTTCGCAGAATGTAGTTCTTGTGAAGATTTTGTTCTGATTGATAAAAATATTAGGATTGGAGTTCGTGTCTTTGAAGGATGTACTGAATTGCTAAAAAATGAAGAGTTCATAGAAAGTATGAAGAAGCATCTTGAAAATAAAAAAGGAGAAAAATAAAAGAATGAGAAAAGAACATTTATATAGAAAAAGGGATAAATCATTAAGGGATAAATTTGGAGTGATTGCTGAAGATTATGAAAAATATAGGTTTTCATATCCAGATGTTTTGTTTGATGATATTGATTGCTATGTAAGTACAGGTAATAAAGCACTTGAAATAGGTATTGGTACTGGAAAGGCAACACCTATGTTTATTCAAAATGGTTACGAAATTGTTGCAATTGATCCTGTGATGAGCATGCTTGAAATTGCTAAAAGAAAATTGGGAGATAATCAAATAAAGTTTGTCTATTCTACATTCGAGGATTTAGAGGTGCTTGAACAATATGATTTGATTTATGCAGCTTCATCTTTTCAGTGGGTAAATAAAAGCGATAGATTAGATAAAGTTTATTCATTATTAAAAGCTGGCGGAGCTTTTGCTAGATTTAAAACAGTCAATATAATTGATGAAATAAAACATTCGTGTAATAAAAAATTGATTGATATATATAATAAATATTTGCCGGATTATTTACCAACAGATAAGAATGCCAAACATATGAGTAATCTTGAATATGAACAAGCTGGTTTTTGGGATTTTAAGCAAAAAGAATATTATATAGATCACGAATTAGAAATAGATATATATCTAAAATTAATTAATACATATACGGAGTATCTTGCCTTGGATGAGGAAATACGGAATAAATTTGAATTATGTATTCGCGATGAGTTGGAAGGGAAAAATGTTGTTATTACGCAAAAATGTTCGCTGTTTTTGGCGAGAAAATAGACTCAAATGCGTTTATAAAAAAGGTTGAAGGAGATTAGTGTTTTGAATAGAATAGTTGTTGTTGGTGCGGGGTATGTAGGACTTTCAGTTGCGATAATGCTTTCCCAAAGTAATGAAGTGACAATACTTGATATAGATGACCAGAAGATTAATGCTATAAATAACAGGAAATCTCCGTTTGTAGATGAGAGGATTGATTTTTGTTTTAATACTTTTGATTTGAATTTGAAGGCTACGCAAGAAATTGGCGAAGCATTGGATAGTGATGCGGAAATTGTTGTTATTGCGTTACCTACAGATTACGATGCTAATAATAAAACTCTTGATACTAGTTGTATTGATGAATATATTACAGAAATTGCTCTGAGATGTCCAGAGGCTTATATTGTCATTAAATCTACTTTACCTATAGGGTACATCAATAGAAATGCAAGAAATACTACAAATCAGATAATATACTGTCCTGAGTTTTTAAGGGAAACAACAGCTTTGGATGATTGTTTGAATCCAAATCGTGTAGTGGTTGGTGTTGACGAAAATGATGATATGTGCAAGAAGGCTGCAAACCACTATGTTGAATTAATTAGGTGTGTATCTGAAAAGAAAGATTTTGAGGTGTTCATCACAGGATATTTGGAAGCTGAAGCAATAAAATTATTTTCAAATGCGTATCTTGCAATGCGAGTATGTTTCTTTAACGAACTTGATAATTTTGCAATTATTAACAATGCTAAAAGTGTGGATATTATAAATGGCATATGTTCTGATTATAGAATTGGGAATTACTATAATAACCCGTCATTTGGGTATGGTGGTTATTGTTTGCCGAAGGATGTTAAAGAACTAATTGATTGTTATCCAAATTCCAAAGAATGCATTTTTTCTTCGGTAGTATGTTCTAATAAATTGAGGATTGATATTATTCTAAATGATATAAAACGACATGTGTCACCAAATGATACGATGGGAATTTATAAACTATCAATGAAAAAAAAATCAGACAATACTCGGAATAGTTCTATGATTTCTCTATTGAAAGAACTTGTAAGGATTTTTGGACAAAGCTGTATAATTGTTTTTGATAAAGAGTATGATGAATGTTTGGATTTGCTGGGAGTTGAATTTGTTTCGGATATTGAACAATTTAAGAAAAGAGCAGATATTATTATAGCAAACAGAGTGGATGAGGAACTTGAAGATAGCATTGATAAAGTATATTCGAGAGATGTTTTTGGGCTTGATTAGGATTATATGGACCTGAGAAGAAGTGAATATTCCGGCTCTGCCACACAAGATTATTCAAAGAAGTAAGCGTTATTAGATGTTTAAGAAGATTGAGGTGATTATGAATTTGGACAAAATACATACTGAAAGATTGGTTCTGAGAAGATATAGAAAAAGCGATTATGATTCGTTGAAGGAAATGTGGTTGGACTATATGGGAACACATAAAATCATTCAAAAAGAAGATGTTGTGATAGTTGAAAAGTGGATAAAAAACTACGCTGAAAAAGAATATTGTTGGATTGCGGAGGATAGAAACACACATTGTTTTATAGGTAATATCAATGTAATAAAAAAGAGTAGAAAACATAGATACTGTGAAATAGGTTATGCAGTAAAATATGATAAGCGTCGGCAAGGATATGCAACGGAAATGTTGAAATCGATAATTGAATATTTATTAGAGGTTGAGAATTATCATGTGATTGAAGCCAGTCATTATAGTGGAAATCCTTATAGTGGAACAGTGATGAAAAAAGCAGGGATGAAGAAGGAAGCTGAACTTAGGGACAGGAGATATAATTTTTTGACAAAAAAGTATGAGAACTTGATTTGTTATTGTGTGGTTTCAAATAAACACAACTGAATGTCTACAGTTCATCAGGGTGTTATTTGATGTTGTGGCTTTTCTAGTATAATGTGGTACCGTAAATTATCATGTATACATATGTAATAATAAGTAGTATTATAGCAAATTACTTATCAAATTTGGTTGAAGTTGTTGCTGGTATAGCATAATTTAAGTTGTTGAAAATAATTTGCTGGAAAATTAGATAATAAGTATTATGAGAATTATTAGGAAGGAAGCTTAAAAATGTACGATTATCTAATAGTAGGCGCGGGGCTTTATGGAGCAACTGTTGCCCGTGAATTAACAGATGTAGGAAAGAAAATATTAGTGATTGACAAGCGTAACCACATCGCAGGGAATGTGTATACTGAGAAGGTTGAGGGCATTAATGTTCATATTTATGGACCACATATCTTCCACACGAATGATAAGACGGTGTGGTCATATGTTCAGAGATTTGCTGAATTCAACCGCTTCACTAATTCTCCATTGGCAAACTATAAAGGTGAACTGTACAGTCTACCGTTCAATATGTATACATTTAATAAGATGTGGGGGGCTGTAACTCCGGAAGAGGCGTCTACTAAGATTGAAGAACAAAGGAAAGCGGTTGGAATAGTAAAACCAAAAAATTTGGAAGAGCAGGCGATAACTCTTGTTGGTACAGATATATATGAAAAATTGATTAAGGAATATACACAAAAACAATGGGGTAGACCATGTGATCAACTGCCTACGTACATTATTAAACGTCTTCCGGTTCGTCTGACATTTGATAACAATTATTTCAATGCTCTTTATCAGGGAATACCTGTAGGCGGATATACTAAGATGGTAAATAATATGTTATCTGGTGTCGATGTTCGAACAGGTGTGGATTTCTTTGAGCATAAAGATGAGTTAATGAAAAATGCAAAGACTGTGATTTACACTGGTTCGATTGATGCGTACTTTAATTATAGTCTTGGTAATCTTGAATATCGTTCTGTTTGTTTCGAAAACGAGACTTTGAATAAGCCAAACTTCCAGGGTAATGCCGTTGTGAATTACACAGATGCGGAGACACCATGGACTAGAATTATTGAGCACAAATGGTTTGAATTCGGTAAGGATGAAGAAGGTAAAAATTTGCCAAAGACAGTGATAAGCCGTGAGTACAGTTCAGAATGGAAACCGGGATTAGAACCTTATTATCCTGTGAATGATGATAAGAATGGAAAACTTTATGAGGCTTATAAAGAACTTGCTGCAAAGGAATTGAACGTAATTTTCGGAGGAAGGCTCGGTGAGTACAAGTACTATGATATGGATCAGGTAATAGCAATGGCTTTGGAGAAGGTGAAAACACTTTAAATTAGTTGATAGCTGTTAGAACGGCAATATAAAAGTGGATTGATCGTTATTTTAAAAAAGGAGTACTGTTATATTGTATCAATAATCGTTTAAGTTCAAGAAGAGCCGCTTGAAGTGATGTAAGTGACTTCAGTATTGACGGTTTAGCTTATTCCTGACAAAAGTTTTATAAGGGAATGATAGGAATAGCCCTCTGAGTGGTGCAGAGGGCTATTTTACATACTAACTATATAGTGAGTAGCTATATAGAGAATTATAAAAAAGTTACTAATTGTATAAAATATAACTATACAATTAGTGAGGTGATTCCCTATGGCTACTGGTAAGAAACAATATGGTAGGTTGCACATGCGTATAGTTGAGATACTGGAAGAAAGAAATATCAGTAAGACAAGGATTTGCAAGGATCTAGACATTCCTCGTAGCAATTTTAATAAATATTGCCGTGATGAATTTCAGCGGATTGATGCTAACTTGGTATGCAAGATATGTGAATACTTGAACATTGAAGTGGGAGAGTTAATAGTTCGAGTTAAGTAAATAATGTGGTTTGACAACAGGGGACTCATAAAAGGGTTCCCTTTTTGCATTTAAGGAGGGATTCTTGATGGGATTGATATCTGATAAGAAAATGCTACCGTTGATAATTCTTTTAGTGCTTTGGCGAAACAGTGATGATAGTCATCATTTGCCTACTGATGAACTTGTTAAGAAGGTGCTTGACATTTATCAGCCCAAAGAGAGTTGTGTCTATAATAGCAATAAACGTCTTATAATGTCGTATCTTAACGATTTGATTGTATTCTTCGAGCAAATGAAGGAGTATGGTTATCTGGATTGTGATGTTGATATCGGTCGAGAGGCTGTTAGGGGGGAGAAAGGAAATAATCATGAGTATTATGTCAGTGAGCGTCCGTTAAAAGATGTTGAAATCAGGATGATTATAGATGCGATTCTGTTTGCACCGGGTATGGATGATGAGAGAGCCAAAAGGCTTATTGATAAGGTAGTTTTATTTGCAAGTAAGCATTTTGTTAATGTGCACCGGTATATTCGGATTGGAAATATTGTAAAGAAGACTGATAATACAGAAGTTGTTGAAAATATTAGCGTGTTGGGAGAGGCGATTGAGAAGCGGAAAAGAGTGTCATTTTTTTATCGGGACAAGCGGTGTGATGGTGTTTCTCCTTATTATTTAGCTGTGTATAGTGGTCGGTATTACTGCCTTGGAAGGAGTAATGGTGAGCGCAGGCTCAGTCATTATCGTTTGGATAGAATAAATGATTGTGAATTAGTTGATGAGCCGGCATATGATATCAGATTGCTTGATGATATCGGCACTGATGGGAGGTTTGATTTGGCTGAATATCTGAAAAGGCATCCAAGGATGACGCGTGATGTTGTTGTGACGGTTATTCTTGTGGTTCGCGAGGAATTTATGGATACTGTTAGACAAGAGTTTCAAATTGATGTTGAGTATCCTCAGTATATAAGTCGGGATAAGGGAGTGAGGCGAGTGAAGGTGACTTCTTGCAAAGGGGCTCTTACCAATTGGCTTATTAATGTTCCTGAACTTGCTTGGGTTGAAAACGATGATAACAGCGGTGTTGTAGATGAGATGAAGGCAAGGGCACAGAGAGTGATGAAGGTGTATGGGTAGGAGAATCACATCTTTCTCACTTTTAGGATGTATAATACAAAAGTATATATATTTATACGTTGATTCGGTAAGGATATGTTAGGAGGATATTAGTATGGGAATGTTAGGAAGTTTGCTTGGCTCAGCATAATTGTATGTAATTTAATTGTTTGCTGATTGGCATTGGGATGGTTATTGGAACATATCCTTGTATTTTGAAATAAATATAATAAGGAGGAGATTTTTATGTATGAGTTGGAGTGCTTGACACAAGTTGAAGGTTCAGAAAAGATTACTACGGAAGAGTGTTCACCTTTGTATGGAATGTGTTATCCGGACGTTGAAGGATGTTGTGGACCAGACTGTAGTCCTAACTAATTATTTTTGTGAGATGAAAATGTTAAGGAGTATACACCGATTAGGGTAGTATACTCCTTTTATTTCTTTGGCATGTAGGAGGGTAAAACTGTATGTTTTATGCATTGGTAGATAATTGTCTATTTAGTCAAAGGGAATGCTAGAAGTTGCATTTATGATCTGAATAATTCTAAATTATACAACATAAATAATTTGTTGTGTGATAGATTAGAAAGCATAATAGTTGGAAAAGATACAAGGGTGCAACGCTTTATTAGTGAATTCGATTCAAATGATAGAAATCAGAAGTATGTTAATTATCATGATGAAGATATTTTCTTATAATGTAATACTCAAAGAAAAGTCATTGACTAAGATTGTTAGAATAGAAGATTATGTATAATAAAAATGAAAGAGCATCTCACTTTGAGATTGCTCTTTTTTTGATCCGATGCATAGAACAAGTTGTTCTCTTTTTTTGGTAGCAAAATATTTGAAAAAATATTTAGCGGAAAATTGTGGAAACTTAGTAAATACAAGGATTTTGGGGTGAGATGATACTAAATGTTAATTTTGTAATTATTATACGATAAGATTATAAAACGCGTATTTTAGGGCATTTCATGATTTTTCTTGAATTTTTTTTTGGCAAATTTCAACAAAAAAAACTTATCAGAACTTGATTGTTTAGTTTGAATGTGATAATATACAACTATAAATGTAATGGAGGTGCTTCTATGGGTTTTTTAACTGACACTATTATTGATGCGCTCAACGATATGAAGAAAAACTATGAGCCAGCTTTGGTTGGAAATGTTTACTATGCCAATGGTTGTGGCTGCACAGGTAACTGTGGACAGTCGTGCGCTGGTGGATGTGAGACGGGTTGTACTGGAAACTGCGGTAGAAGCTGTAGTGGTTCAGGAAGCTGATTTTCATTGAGTGGACGCCAAAAGAGCTGCTTACCTGATTTGAGGTGAGCAGCTTGTTTTATATTGTATTAAGGGAGCGTGAAATATGAGCGACATAAAAAAAGGAACTAGGTTTTCACCTAGCTTATGTGTTACACATAGTTGTAATTTAGATTGTGTATATTGCTATCAGAATCATGATGGAAATAATCGTATGTCCTTTGAGACTGCGTGTGATTGTATAGATTGGATATTTGATAATGTTCCGGAAGATATGGATGGAATAGAAGTATCTTTTATAGGAGGAGAACCATTAGTTGAATTTGAATTAATAAAGAAAATATACGATTATACTCATGAAAAATACGGAGATACATGTTCATATATTTTTTATGCCACAACAAATGGTGCACTTTTGAATGATGATATGAAACAGTGGTTCGCAGAACGAAAGAATAATTTTGTTTTGGGATTAAGTTTGGACGGATTACCTGAGACACATAATCATAACAGAAGTAACTCATACGAAAAAATTGATAAAGAATTCTTTTTGAAGACGTGGCCAAATCAAGGTGTTAAGATGACAATTTCTGATTATACTTTACCTAATTTGGCAGAAAATATTATTCATATTCATAATCTTGGATTCAAAGAGATTGATGGAGTAAATTTATTTGAAGGTGAGTTTGATTGGAGCGATGAGAAGTATATTAAAATGCTTATCCCTCAATTAAAAAAATTAGTTGAATTCTATGTCGAACATGATGAACTAGTACTAGATCAAATGATGGGACGACAAATAGGTGTTTGTGTTGAAGAAGTTAAAAATAAACGCAAGTGGTGTGGAATAGGAGTTGGTACTATATTTTTTGATACTGATGGTACTAGGTATCCATGCCCATTTGTCACACCTATGACATTTGACGACAAGGAATTGAAAGATATTCAGAAAGTGGATTTTAATAAAGACGATTATTTTGTTGATGAAGAGTGTTTCAGTTGCTTTATACATCCAATATGTCCGTATTGTCCTGGGGCAAATTATTTAACACAGAAATCATTTAAGCATCGTGATAAAACAAAATGTAGAGCACAGAAGCTTATCACGTTGTATGTCGCGGATTTGCTTGCAAAGAGACTTTTAAAGAATCCAAATACACTTCCTAAAGAGAGGGTATATAATACAATTACAGCAATTGAGCGCATAAAAAAGGATTTTATACCTGAATTTGAGGAGTACAAGGATATTATGTGATTAAAGGAGACCAACCATGGATGATATCATAGTTCGAGGTGCAGAGACTAATAATCTAAAAAAAATCTCTGTTAGTCTTAAAAAAAATTCCATAAATCTTATTGTGGGGCCATCAGGAAGCGGAAAATCTTCTTTGGCATATGATACTATTGCTCAAATAGGTCTTCATGAGTTGGGTTCAATGTATTACGACGGAGTTAAAGAGCCAGAGTATAAAATTGATTCATATGAAAATATGATAGTTACAGTTCCTATAAAACAGCTGAATCATAATAATAATGTAAGATCCACAATAGGAACTTATTTTTCTTTGAGTTCATGTTTGGCCAAAATTTATTCTTCTTTGTTAGAATTGCCATACGATTTTTTTGTCTTAAATAAGATGGAAAATGTATGCCCTAATTGTTTAGGATTGGGATATACAAAACAGTTAGATGCTAATAAAATAATTGATTTCAATAAAAAAATAATAGATGTACCAATTAGATGCTGGAATAGGAATAAAGATTTTTATAGGCAAATATTAGAGCGGTATTGTACTGATGTTGGTATTGATACATCGTTAAAGTTTAAGCAACTTTCAGACAAGCAAAAACAGCTCTTGCTGAGTGGAAGTGGCTCAAAAAAATATACAATCAAGTATAAAGTTACTAATCATTTTAGTACGAGAACAACGACTTATTACGGACCGCTAACGGAAAAGCCTATGCTAAAAAACTTTGCACCTAGTGCAGGTTTCTTTTCAGAATTGCCTTGTGATGAATGTAATGGTGAAAAGTTTGAACCAGGACACAAAGAGCATAAAATATGTGGTTATTCTATAGGGGAGATTCTGCTACTACCATTTGATAGGTTTAATTCGTGGATATTAAAAGTACAAAATGAATATGATTGTAGTAATATTAAGTTTTCACTTAGACAATTAGGTGAATTTGCTCAAAAAGCCTCTGAATTAAAAGTGGGTTATTTGTATATGAATCGTACTATACCTTCTTTATCGGGTGGTGAATTACAACGGTTAAGGTTGATTCAAGTTTTTGAAACACAACTTAATGATTTGCTAATTGTGTTAGATGAGCCGTTGGCGGGTTTGGCATTTGATGAAAAGAAGATTATATATCAAAATATAAAACTGCTTGCTAAGAAGCATACTTTGTTAATTATAGATCACCATGACATGTTTATTAATGATGCTGCTCAAATTATTACCTTGGGTGAAGGAAGTGGGAGTAATGGTGGTTATATAATTAATACTGAAAAATATCTTGCTAAACAACAAAAAAAGCAGGTTTTAAAATCCAAAAAGGAAGTTGATATTGTAAATGTCTCTCTGACTGGAAAGATATATGGGTATAGAGGGATAAATATAAAGTATGGAAAAGAAGCGATGAATATTATTTCTGGAAAATCTGGAATTGGCAAGTCTACGCTTTTACGAGAATACTTGCCAAGATTTTTTGATGATTATGAATATATAAATCAAAAGCCAATTGACGGGAAATCACATTCTTATGTTGTAACATATTTGGGAATATTTGAGAGAATATCTAAATGTTATGCTAATGCAAATAATAAAGATAAAAGCTTTTTCTCAAATATGTCAAGTTCTAAGGGGGCTTGTCGAATATGTGGAGGTACAGGAGAAATATTGTATGGTTCTAAATTGCAGAGCCAAATTGTGCTAAAATGTAAGGATTGTAGAGGTACAGGTTTTGATAAAAAACTTCAAGCCTATAAAATTAAAGGAAAATCGATTATAGATGCATGGGAAATGACAATAGATGAGGCGGTCGAGTTCTTTGAAGACGTGGAAAAAAATGTATGTGAAACCTTGAGAATGGCTCAAAAGCTATTGCTTGGACATTTGCAAATTGGGGAGAAACTTTCTTCTTTGTCTGGTGGTGAAAATATAAGAATTAAACTAGTGTCTGCATTAAAAGGAAAATCAGATGTATATGGAATAGATGAACCGTTCAAGGGCCTTGATAACTGTGAAATATTTGCTGTGGCAAAATCCTTAGCTGATTTATGTGAACAAGGTAAAACGGTAATAGTAGTTGATCATGAAGAAAAAAGTTTTGATTATTTTGATTTGCATATAAATCTAATAAATGATAATGGAATTCTAATGGGTGAAGAGATATAACAACATTAGAAGATTAGTTTTCAAGTGCCATTTTTAATAGTGTTAGCTAAATAAGTGAAAAAAATAAGATTTTTATAATCAAGGGCTTAAAATGTAGAAATTCCTACATTTTAAACTGCTATGATATGTTTTGAAGGCGAAATATATCGGCAGAGCCCTTGATTTTTTGCGTTTTTAAGCCACTTTAGGGGGATTGAGAATTTTTTTGAAAAAAATTTCTGAATGGTAGCGTGAACTGAAACCATTGGGTGTTATGCTCTTCAATACAAATGATAAATACATCATTTTTTTGAGAAAGGAGGTGGCGTCATGTCTGTGAAAAACTTGGAGCGGCGGTTTGATATGTGCTCGTTTATATTGGAAGCAAGAGTTACACATTATGATAGCTTGATGGAAGAATTCAATATAAGTAAATCAACAGCTATACGAGATGTGAGATTTATTTCTGATTATTTGTTAGCACTTGATACTCAGCCGGGATGTGCCGGTTACATTAAAGTATTAGATTCCGCAGCTCAATCCTCTCTTATTAAACTAAACCAGAATGACGCCACCGTACTTATAAGATTGTATAAGGCAATAAGTGAATATGACTATGAAACTATTGTTGATGAGCAGGAGAGAATGCTTTTTGTTCTACATAAGCTAATGACCTTACATATTTCTCCGGGACAATTAAAAGATGTGTCGTAGGTTTTGTCAGTCTGAATAAGCACATAAGCAATCTTGTGTGCTTACTAGGCTGATAAAGTCTGATGATATCTACAACTGAATATTGTTATCAATACCGGACGTCCGATGCAGTTCGCATTGCGCCAGGCCGCAGATACGCCATGATCTGTCTTAAGTTGATTGACTAGCCATTGTTAATATAAGTTCTTAAGCCAAGGAGCGACAATATCCATGCAGAAAAGGAAGCTATGGTAGCTTCAAGGTTGCGACTGCATTTTATAATGATACTTCCCGAGAGGGGTTCCTTGGTAGGGGACAGGTGAAACGCCTATGTAGGTTCTTAACCGGAACCACCGGTATTGATGTATTAATTACTATTTGTGGACAAGAGTGCATAAGGAGGCTTGTGCATTGCTCTCCGCAAATAGAAGCACAACGGAAAGGGGGATACACTATGCAAATAGAATCTATTGGTAGTGTTTTTCACAAATTGAAGGATCCTGAAGTAAGATACAAGATGGATGTTATGATGGCAAAAGTACTGATTAAGGATTTGTATAAGAAAGATATGATTGATGAAAAAACATATGAAAAAGCTATACAAAATGCGGATATAGCTCTTGCAAGATCTGATAAAAAATGTTATAATGAGTACGAAATTAGGAAAGAAGGAACCCTAAATGAAAACGAAAACGGATAAAAGAAAAGTTGCCGTATATGCAAGGGTTTCTACAGAACACGAAGCTCAGATATCAGCATTAGGCAATCAAGTTCAGTACTTTGACAGATTATTTGAATCTCACCCGGAATGGGAATTATATGAAAAGTATATTGATGAGGGTATTACAGGAACTTCTATAAAAAAACGAAAGAACTTTTTGAGAATGATTGAAGATGCCAACAATGGTAGGTTTGATCTGATTGTAACTCGTGAAGTGTCAAGATTCGCAAGAAATACGGTTGATACGCTTCAAGAGACAAGAAAACTTAAGAAGATTGGTGTAGAAGTATACTTTACGGAAGACAACATTTGGACCATGAATGACGAAGACGGAGAGTTAAGGCTTACTATTATGGCTACTTTGGCACAGAATGAGAGTAAGAAGACTTCTTTAAGAGTTAAAGCTGGTCAAATGGTATCATTTCAAAACGCAGTTCCGTATGGTAATGGTAATATTCTTGGTTACGATAGGGTTGGAAAAGAGTATGTGATTAATCCTGAACAGGCTGAAACTGTTAGAATGATTTTTGAACTGTATTTAAATGGATATGGATCAAGGAAATTAGCAGATGAGCTTGAAAGGCGAGGTAGAAAGACTTCGACAGGACTAAGTAAATGGAGTCCTTCAAATATAAGCCGCATACTGAGGAATCCATTTTACTGCGGAACAATAGTATACAGAAAGCAATACGTCCCGGATTACCTAGATCAAAAGAAGATAAATAATCATGGTGAAGCCGAACAAGTGGTAGTTGAAGGAAAGCATGAACCGATTATCAGCAAAGAAATGTTTAAGAAAGCTGAGGAGATTCGATTATCAAATCATCAAACTTCTAAAACAGGTGGGATAAGAGGACATCGGCAGACAGAAACAATATGGACTCGGAAACTTCGGTGTTCATGTAATCATAATTTCAACAGGATTGTTTGGTCCGGTAAGAAAGGTGAGAATCAAAAATTTGCTTTTCAATGTTATGGACAACGTTCAACAGGTACGGTTAGACACCGGTTGAAAAAAGGGTTAAGTATTGAAGGAGTGTGCACAGCTCCTGTACTTAAAGAATGGGAACTTCAGTTGATGGCTCGTGAGATTTTTAAGATATTATGGTCTGATAAAGATAACGTCTTAAGAATAGCAAACAGTTTACTTGATATGAGTATGCAACCGGATCCTGGAGAAGACCTTGATATTGAGATAATTGATATTAAGAATAAGATATCTGCTGCAAAGGTAAAGCAGGATAAGTTACTTGAATTAAGGCTGAATGAGGAGATAACCAAAGAGTTATTTCAAGAGAAATCAAACGCTATTGATGTTGAGATATCCAAGTATGATGACGAGTTGACTCGACTTAGGAAGATGGCTAATCATCAGTATGTCCACATAGAGGACAAGATAAAAGCCTTGCAAGAGGCGTTGGAACAAGGATTTGATTTTGACAAATACGGCGTTTCAGATAATGCTATTGAAGCATTTGTTGACGAGATTAGAGTTAGTGATAAATCTTTATCTTGGAAACTTAATATAGCGGGAAGTGCTATAAACTGTGTAGAATCGAGTTTTATTAACGATTCTGACGGAAAATTGAATATAAATAAGGAAAACGGTTCAAACTTATTTAACACCAACACAGGCAGCTATCAATCAAAAGTAGGCGAATGCTATTTATTTAGTGTAAAGCTGGATTTTGAGAAAGCAAAAGAATATAGAAAAAGTTATGGTGCATACCTACGGCATAATCAATGGAATGACATTGAAGTTGAGGTTTGTATGCTGATATAAGATTTTCGTCCCACTATTTACAGAAATGTAGGTAGTGGGATTTTTTTTGAGAAAGTTGGTGCAAAACTGATTTTTTTTGATATAATTACATCAGAAAAGTTTGATTGGAAGGAGGTAGTGCTATGCCAGCAGTGAATGTGAATATTCAGCCAGAAATAATTAGCTGGGCTTTAAGTCAAACACAAGAAGAAAAACTTGGCGATAAATTGATGAACAATATAACACAGTGGCTTAACGGTACTAAGACTCCGACCTTTAATCAGATAGAGGATTTTAGTAAGAAAGCCAATATTCCATTGGGATATTTCTTCTTGCAGACACCACCAGTAGAGCAGATTGAATTACTGGAATATCGTACTGTAGATAGTATTCAGCTTGCAAATCCAAGTCGTAATCTGATTGATACAATTCATGAAATGGAAAGTGTTCAGGATTGGATGAAGGATTACAGACAGGAGCTGGGTTTTGATGTGTTGCCTGTTGTTGGTTGCATGAGGGGTGTTAAGGATGCCGGTATTATCGTTGATAGAATTCGTAAGGATTTAGACTTAGAAGATACTCGGTACGAAAAATGCAAGGACTCTAGAGAAGTTTTCAGCTATATCAGAGGAAAGCTGGAAGAATGTGGTGTAGTTGTGATGATGAGCGGTGTGGTAGGAAAGAATACACATCGTGCATTGGATGTAAATGAGTTCAGGGCGTTTGCTATGGTTGATGAATGGGCTCCGCTTATATTTATTAATACAGCAGATTCTAATGGTGCTAAGTTATTTTCTCTATTACATGAAGTGGCTCATATTTGGATTGGTGAAGATGATTTGTTTAATGACAGAAGAAATCGTGTGGATGGTGTGAGTGCCACGGAAGTAATGTGTAATGCAGTAGCTGGAGAGTTAATTGTACCAAAGAGTGTATTCCTGAATAAATGGAATGCCAGCGATATTGATATGGATGTGTATGCAACCATTACTGAGTTGGCGAAATATTTCCGTTGTGGTGAGATTGTTATTGCAAGAAAAGCGATGGATTGTAAGAAGATAAAGCAGGATGTGTATAATACAGTAGTTCAGACCGCAATTGACAATTACAATCAGATGAAAGAGAACAAAGAGAGCTCTGGTGGAAATTATTATAATACCATGGGTTCTCGTTTAGACGGATGCTTTGTGAGAGCATTATGTGAAAGCATCAATATGGGTAGAACTTCTTATACAGAAGCATATCGTCTGACAAATACAAGCCGCAAGACATTTTCTGATGTTGTGCAGCGTCATGGAGGTGTGGAATGGTAGAAGAAAAGTTTTTAATTGATTCCAACTCCTTTATGATACCATAGATCGTACAAGAGAAGTAGCAAGGATTACAGCAGAGGTTACGCATAATCATCCTGAAGGAATAAAAGGCGCAGAAGCTACAGCTTCAGCAATTTTCTTGGCAAGAACAGGAAAGTCAAAGGATGAGATTAAGAAATATATTATAGATGAGTTTAGATATGATTTATCAAGAACACTTGATGAGATCCGCCCAGCATATCGTCATGTAGAAAGCTGCAAGGAAACAGTTCCTGAAGCTATCACAGCCTTCTTGGAAGGAACTGATTATGAGGACGTAGTTCGATGCGCAGTATCTTTAGGTGGAGATTGTGATACGTTAACATGTATTGCAGCTGGAATTGCAGAAGCGTTTTATGGTGTTCCTGATAAATATAAAGATGAAGTGTTATCTAGAATTGAACCGGATATGCGCTAGGTATATGAGCAATTCGTAACGAAAAAACAAAAACATTTTTGATAAGTGCGCATACAGAAGATATATATAAGAAATGGAGGGGGAAAAGGTTAGTTGAAAAAGGTTAAGGCGGATGATTACTATAACGACGGAGTGTTTGAGCTTGCTAGATTTGGAAATACAGTAGTGAGTTCAAATCATATGACAGAAGAACAACATACATTATGGGTCCGTAAAATAGCGGAATCTTATGAACCGTTAGTAGAAGAAATTAATGATTTAGTTACAAGAATAAGGGAATTGATAGGGCAGGTTAGTCCAGAAAATTTGCTGAATTATCTTGTTTCTATGAACATGTTTGCTTCTTTAAATAAGACGTCAGAAATTGATTATTCTGCAGATTTAAATTGTCAATTGAGATCAGTAGAGTATGTTCAAAGTGTTCTCGTATCCTCACCTAATATATATGAGGATAATAAAGAAGTGGATAACAAAGATGAGTCAATATATGCGGATATAATGCGTCTTTCTACGTTGTTATATGGGAAGATGCAGCATTTTTACATGGTTTGGGCTGCAAAGGCAGAGTCAGAACATGCGGTATCTGACGATGAGCTTAAATACTTAATGCTGGCGCAGCCAATGGCATTAGTTCGTGGTAATCAATATCAGAATTTTAGAATTCAGGTTTTAAGCGCCTTGATTAATCCTCATAACGAAGAAATCAAAGAGATATACGGTTTATCAAGTAAAGAGTTAATTGATGGATTGAAAGTGATGGAGCATAACCTATCATCTGGTCGGTTTGATGCAGCTAAGAAAATGAGAACTTTAATGGATAGACTTCCGGACTTCTTTGATAATCTGCCGGATGATTACCAAGAAGAGGCTCATGAAACCATGATGCAGATGATAGGATTGGACCTTTTTGATGTAAAGAAACATACAAAATGGCCAGATTTTTTGATAGAGGATCTTTCTCTCGAAATAGATTCAGATTCTTCATTTTATGACCATGAACTTTATAGCGGGTGGCCTATTTGGGAGTTGCCAGTTCAGCGGAGACCATTTATCAGATTGTCTGGGGTAAGCTATTGCTTTGATTATTATAATTTTTTTGATAATTTTTTCGTGCATTACAAACAGCTATTTTTTCTAAAGGAATAGCGTATGTGGAGAGATGGAAAAAATCTCAAACAGATGCTAGTGAAAACATAGTTGGATATATTTTTTCGGAATTACTACCTGGCTGTAATGTTTATAGATCTAATCATTATAAAATAAAAGGCGGGAGTGCGGAAAATGATCTGATTATAGGGTATAAAGATGTGCTGTTTGTGATAGAAGTTAAGGGTGCTTCTTTTACTTACACGCCAGCGATATTGGATTTAAGTGCCCATAAAGTATCAATTAATAATTTAATCCAAAAGGCAGAAAAACAATGTGTTAGGGTAAAGAAATATATTGAATCATCGCCAGAGGTGATGTTTTATAAAGATGATGCTTTAAAAGAGTATAGCTTTTCACTTAGAAAAGGAGACTATTCTCAGATTTATATGTTTGCTGTGACTGTTGATGACATTAATGAAATTGCTGCGGCAATTGAGAAGATTGAAATCGCAGACGCTAAAGAAGACATCATAAGTATATCTATAGATGATTTATGGGTATATAAGGATTATTTTGATTCTCCAACAGAGTTTATACATTTTATTAAGCAGAGAACGATGGCCACAAGAGCATCCAGTGTATATACATTTGATGAGTTAGATCACTTGGGGCTCTATATAAATCACAATATGTATACTCTTCAGGCGGATGGTATAGCTAATGGAATGCCAATTCATTTCAATGGCTATAGAGAAGATCTTGATAGATACTATGCAGATAAATTATTGGGGAAAAAGACGGAAAAACCAAGGCAGAGTATTCCTAGCTATATTGAACAGATTATTAATAAATTAGTAATAAAGGAAGATATTAAGACACCCCTTCAAATTACAAACTTTTTGCTTGATTTATCATCTGACACAAAGAGCTATTTCGCAGAATCTATATCCAGTATAGCTTTGCGGGAAAAAGAACTTGGGAGGATGATTCCAGCTATTAGTTTTGGGGATGCTAGTTATAGTTTATTTGTAAATATACCTGATATAACTGTTATTTCACAAGATGAAAGAAAGGATTATGTCGAGGCAAATCTAATTAAGAGCGGAAGTGAAGTCTGCTATTATATATATGTTTCACTTGACGATATGGGTAGAATAGCAGATGTTGATGCAACATTGTATAAGAGAATAGAAATAGATTCTGAACGTGTCGAGAAGCTAAAAGCTTTCGGAGACAGAATAGTTTCAAATAGAATTGAAATGTTTAGGATTAGAGATAATAAGAAAAAAATATATCCCAACGAGCCTTGCCCGTGTGGAAGCGGGAAAAAATACAAAAAATGTTGTGGAAGGAAATAGCTATATTTACCACTGGCTAGTGATGAGTCCGCCAGTGGTATTATTTTAATTGAGCGTTGACTCTATCACTCAATAGTGGTATTATATGTTTGAGTGATAGAGATAGCGCTCAATATTAAATATATAAGGAGGAGTTGGTTGTCTATGAGAATTCAGTTTTATACAGATGATGATCTATCAATGAAAATCAATGAGGATGTTGAAAAACTTGGTGTAAACAGCAATGCCATCGTTATTGATATTTTGAAAAAGCATTACGGACTTATTCCGGCAACTAAGCTTTCTAATGTTGAATTAAGAACGAAAGTTTTTTCTGAAATAGAAGAATTTGTTAAAAAGAAAAAAGATTCTGAGGGATTTGATATTAATGAAGCCTCAGAAACATATAGAAAAATCGAGATGGTTTATGCAGGAAAACCAAGTGCAATTAAAGCCCAGATTGGTAAAGAATTTAATCGTATGGTTGGGAAAAAACCTTTTGAGAAGGTTGAACAGATTTTTGAAAATGGAAAACCTAAATTAACTATTTCAAATAGAGCTGCAATGTACAGGATTATAAATTGAAAGGAGGAGAAAACATGAGTGATCAACAGATTATTGATACCTATGCAGCGCGTAAGATGACAATCAGAGAAATGGCTAAGGCTTCTGGTCGAAGCTATGAAGATGTTAGAAGAGTTCTTACAAATGCTGGATATCATTTCTCTAAGAAAATCTAGCAATGTAGATTGACAAGTGTGCTGGGGAAGGATGGGGACAGAGCTGATGCTTTCCCCATTACATTGGTTAATTCCTGTCCCTATATTGGGACAGGTTTTTTGCTACCATTATAATCATAAAAGGGGGAGTGCACGATTTTCGCGGCTGTCAGATGTTTTTGTTATTTTGTAGATTAATATTACAAACAAGTGTTCGTGGTGATATACTATTTCAAATAGGAAGTAACGAAAGCAGATTGCTTCCTTTAGAAAGGAACGGCGTATGAGACATAAATCTACAGAGCTTATGGGTACTATTAAGTCATTCGTAGAGGAATACTACAAGAACTATCGCCACTCACCGTCTACAACAGAGATTGCGAATGCGGTCGGTATTGCCAGAGGAACTGCATATAAGTATCTGTTAAACATGAGTGACAATGGCATGATCAGATATGATGGCCAGCAGATTTCTACTGAGCAGACCGAGAAGGTTCAGACAGAGTTTACAAGCGTAGCACTTCTTGGTGCTGTTTCCTGCGGCGTTCCCACACTGTTTTTTGGGAACTTTTGAAATCTCGAAAGATTTTATGAGACAATCGTCAAAGATTTATCATAAGAAAAACGGGTTCAGATTTCCTGAAAAGCTTGTAAATAAGCTATTTCTAGTATAGGGAGTCTGTTACAGGCTCCCTATTTTTTTATATCTAAAATTATAAGGTGCTATAAACGGATTAGTATATCTGAATCTGTTGTTTACAATTTTTTTGAAGCGTTCGAGGTGTTTTAACATGAAAATTCCCCAGACGCTTTTTTGCGTTTGGGGCAAAAGCGGAAACATGTTTCCGGTTGAAGGAGGTTTAAAAAATGTCGAGTTTTACAGCAAAAATGATTAAAGAGGCAAGGATCAATGCCAATTTGTCACAAGAAGAAGCAGCAAAAGCGTTAGGAATCACAGATAGAACTCTAAGGTATTTTGAAAACAACCAGCATCCGGTTTCGGTTGATAATTTATTGAATATGGCTAAGCTTTATAAAACAGATGTAAGAGAGTAATATATCATGTTATGTTAACGAATGTCATTGAAATCTTAAGGAATTTGTGCTATCATATATTTTGAATTATTATGCGAAAAGACGGTACAAATTCGGAGCTTATCGGGTATATAAATTACAAATATCGATTGTTAAGCCCTAATTTGAGACAGGATAAATAATATGACAGACAATGTAAAACATAAAGATAAGATATTTGCATATGTTGTAATGGGTATATACCTGCTGATTCTTTGCTGGATAATTCTTTTTAAGCTGGCAGACAGTATTGAAAGAATTCCATCAATTAGAGCAATCAACCTTATTCCGTTATATTATGATCAGATATCCGGATCTTTGTTTCATATTAGGGAAGTATTAGACAATGTGCTGATATTTATTCCTGCTGGATTTTATTTTGCTGCCTTTAACAAAAGAAAGGCAGTTTTGGGAATAGTATTATGCGCTTTACTAAGCCTTGGGTTTGAAGTTACCCAATGGATATTTGCACTAGGTGCAAGTGATATAACCGATTTAATTACCAATACAGTCGGTGGTACACTGGGTGTAATATTGTATCTCATACTTAGAAAGATATTCAAGGGCAAGGAGGTTAAGATTGTCAGCGTAATAGGAGCCTTGAAATTTTTTTACGGGGTTTATTTTGGTATTATTTATCGCAAACAAATAGATGTGGAATTATATGAGACACGTTTGCTTGCTGATGTTATCGAACTTGACACAACGAATAGAGTAAATACCTATTTGTATAAGGTGCATATGCATTTATGCTGCGGAAAGGAGGCTTGCAAATGAATTTTAAGGTAGGCGTTGGAAAATCGGATTTTGCGGCACTCAGAGAATCAGGAAATTACTATGTTGATAAGACGGAACTGATTTATGAGCTTGTTAACGATACTGATAATGAGGTTACACTCTTTACCAGACCACGCAGGTTTGGAAAAACTCTCATGATGAGTATGATAGAGAATTTTTTCAGCATACGTAAAAATAGCGAGGGCATATTTGGAGGTCTTGCCATAACGGAACATGAGGATTTCTGCAAGGAGTGGATGAATCAATATCCTGTATTGTTTATTTCATTCAAGGATGCGGAAGCTGATGAGTTTGATGTAGCATATGCGAAGCTAAAGACTGTTATTGCGGATGTATGCAAAGGGATTTCTGACATTAGTTTAGGGGAAACTGTAAATTCGTTTGATGTTGAAGTGTTTAACAGATTACAGGCTCAGACTGGGACGGATGCGGATATTCAGAATTCATTAAAGATGATCATGCGCATGATGAACACCGTTTATGGAAAAAGAGTTATTCTCTTGATTGATGAATACGATGTTCCTCTTGCAAAGGCGAGCGAAAAAGATACATCAAAGAATGGGTATTATTCCAAGATGCTTGATGTCATCAAGGGTATTATGAGTACTGCCCTTAAAGATAATGAGTTTCTTCAATTTGCTGTAATAACAGGATGCCTTCGCATTGCAAAGGAGAGTATCTTTACGGGTACCAATAATTTTGCCTCATACTCAGTGCTGGACGAAGATTTTTCGGATTACTTCGGTTTTTCCAGCGGTGAAGTAGATGCAATTCTTGAGGCGGCAGATCGGAAGGATAAAGCTGACATCATTAAGGAATGGTATGATGGTTATGTATTTGGTAACAGCTATGTGTATTGCCCCTGGGATGTTATAAACTATCTTTCGGCATTGAAAAAGAGGAAGGATGCCAAGCCTAAGAATTATTGGAAAAACACCAGTCATAATGGTATCTTGTTGACATTTGTAAAACGCACAGATTTCGATGTCGCAGGGAAATTTGAAAAACTGTTAAATGGTGGGAGTATTGTTCAGGCGATATCTGATGAATTGACTTATGATACTCTTCATTCCACAGAAGACAATCTATGGAGTGTTCTATTGATGACAGGCTATGTTACAAAGGCTGATACTGATGAAGATACAGATACAGTTTTACTGAAGATACCCAATAAAGAGATAGTGTCTATTTTTCAGGATTCCGTCGTAAGATATTTCACGGATACTGTAAGCTCTGATACAATTAAGGAACTACTAGAGGCGCTGTGGGAAAAGGACGAAATAGGATCTGGCAAAATAATATCCGGTTTGTTGTGGGATACGATCAGTTATAATGATTATCATGAGGACTATTATCATGCCTTTCTTGCGGGGGTATTTGTTGGAAGAGGATATGAAGTTGAATCTAATAAAGAAAAAGGGCTCGGTAGACCGGATATATTTCTGAAAGATAGAAAAAATAGACGGGCTATCATTATAGAGGCGAAGAAATCTGATAAGGAATCAGATTTGAATAAAGATTGTAATAAAGCGATAAAGCAGATCATTGATGAGAAATATGCTGATGGGATGTACGGTTATGATCAGATTCTTTGCTATGGGGTAGCATTTTTCCAGAAGCAGGCGAAGGTGAAGCTGCTAACTAATGAATAGACTTGCTGAGTGTTGCAAATCGCAGTTTGAAGAGAAAACAATATAATAGAAGTTCCGGCTTATCTTAATTCGTATGCTAACAATGTAAAGGTAAGAAAGAATCTCATGAACTTTTCTTTAAGATGTAATTGCGGGTGTGAATCTTTTTGGCTGCTCAAGAATACCTATACATAAGTTTAATAAGGCATTATTTATACAGGATCGTAATCCAGGTGTACCTGGGGTCATGTATAAAGTAGCGCGAGAAACTGAAGAAAAGCGTAAGTCATTAAAAAATGCACGTGAATTATGGATTGCAACTGTAGATGTTACATGAAGACCACTATATGAAATCTATACGGGTAATGAGTTGTCTATAGATGAGTTTGATTTTTGCGAGCTATAACGAATCGTATTCCAGTAACAGCACCTATAAAAGTATACCCTAATGATTGTGCCCGTGTAATTCGGGATAAAATATAAAAAATGCTGTGGTAAAAGATAAAAAGTTTAGATTATGTTTTTATAATTTAGTCTAATATTGTAGCAATATGGGACAAATAATGTATAGTTAACGTTTGTCAAAAATAAAGAAGTAATTAATGGGATGATTGAAAGAATGGAGATTATCATGTACCAACCAGACTACGATTTAGCTGCATCTCATTGGATAGAGCGTGACCGCGACTCTGTTCATATGGAGACAGCAGATTTAAAAGAAAAGATTGAAAGTTTCATCAGTGCACATAATACTTGCGCACTGGCGACGGCTTCGAGAGATTATGTGCGCAATACACCAATTGAATATAACTTTGTGAAGGGTTGCTTTTACTTTTTTTCCGAAGGCGGACTGAAGTTTAAGGGACTGAAGGAAAATAAGAATGTGGGCATTGCCGTCTTTGAACCTTATGGTGGATTCGGTCAGTTGAAGAGCTTGCAGGTGCAGGGCGAGGCTGTTATGGTGGAGCCTTTTTCAGATGAGTATTTGATGCTGATGGAGCACAAGAAGATTCCGGTGGAAGCCATGAAGAAGTTGCCACAGGCCATGAACCTGATCAAGGTGGTGCCGATAGCTTATGACTATCTGGATTCTGATTTGAAGAAGGATGGCTTCGGAAGCAGGCAGCATTTGGAGGTATAGGGTGTCATGCTAAAGAACTATATGAAGGAAGGACAGAAGCTTCCGCTCTTTGGAGTGGGACCATATATCGTTTATGGTATGGCTGCGGTGAATCTCATCGGAGTCATTCTGTTTGGATACATTTTTAAGATTGGGATATTGGCGGCACCGTGGATTTTGATATTTAGAATGATTGGCGCGCTTTTGATTGCTGCGGGCATTGCGGTTTGGTTCATAGGAGCTATGCGCTCTGATATGGATGATTCCATTACCGAAAACAGGCTGCAGACAAAAGGAATTTATTCTTGGGTGAGAAATCCTATGTACAGTGGGTGCTGGATTGCTCTTTCCGGAGGTTTGCTGATGTGGCACAGTGTGTGGCTGCTGATGTTTCCGGTCATTGATTGGCTGATAATGACAGTGGCGTTAATCAATACGGAGGAGAAATGGCTTCTTGATCTGTATGGGGATGAATATGCCGAGTATAAGAAGCACGTGAATAGATGTATTCCGTGGAAGAGGAAATGGTAAGGGGCTGTAAAAAAAGTCCCTTAAAAGAAAAATGGCTCTGGGCTAGCGCCCAAAGCCATTTTTTGGTATAATTAATTATGCAACTAACTAATCAAACCAATTGTAATTATACACCACGTCAACTGAAATTACCATTGGAAATCGAAAAAATTATAAATATTTCTGATCCGGTATATACTTTCTGTGATATTATGGATCACATTGACCTATCCAAATATTTTGTGGGAGCGAAAGGCCACAGAACAGGTCGTCCAAGATGTGATGCAGTAAAATTGCTTAAAGTAATACTATTCGCTTTTATGGAAAATGGGTTCTGTTCTCTTCGTGATATTGAAAAGTATTGCCGAACGGATATCCGTTACATGTACCTTTTGGATGATATGAAGGCACCTTCTTTTGCTACATTTGGCAACTTTATCCGTAATGAACTTACCACATCAATTGAACAGATATTTATTGATATCAACAAATATATCTTCGACAAAGATAGTGTTGATCTGGAACACGCATACATAGACGGCACCAAGATTGAAGCTAATGCAAATAAATATACCTGGGTTTGGAAAAAGTCATGTATTAGAAACAGGGATAAGATGTTTGTAGGCATTACAGAACTGATTGATGCAATGAACAAGGAAGTGCTGTATATGTTAGGCGTGAAATTTGATACAAGAGAGGAATATGCCATTGAGTATCTTGAATCGCTTCTGGAAGCCTACGAAAGAGTTGTAAATCTGGATAAAAACACATTTGTATATGGTTGCGGACATCGGAAAAGTATATTTCAAAAACAGTATGAAATGATGGAAAACTATTGTGAAAGATTAAAGAAATATGCTCGTCATATAGAAATCTGCGGTGAATCCAGAAACAGCTACTCAAAAACAGATCACGATGCCACATTTATGAGAGTCAAAAGAGACTATATGGGCAATGACCAGCTTCTGCCGGCCTACAACATGCAGGCTGCCATATGTGATGAGTATATAGCAGTAATTGATGCAAGACCTTATGCTTCAGACATGGAATGTTTTATT
This sequence comes from Lachnospiraceae bacterium V9D3004, assembly GCA_000621985.1. GTDB lineage: Bacteria > Bacillota > Clostridia > Lachnospirales > Lachnospiraceae > V9D3004. The sequence continues at coordinate 23,467 of JHWW01000007.1, read as the reverse complement.
CCTCTTATGGAAAAATTCAATAACACTTACGGACATTATCCCAGATATCCAGTTGCTGACGCCGGTTACGGTTCCTATAATAATTATCTTTATTGCGAAGAACATGGAATGGAAAAGTATATGAAATTTACAATGTTTGATAAAGAGACAAAAGACAGCAGATATCATAATAATCCTTACCGCATAGACAACTTTAAAAAAGATGAAGATGGAAATCTTATATGTCCAAACGGTAAAAAATTTTTATATAAATATGATAAACATGTACGTGGAAATAAATATGGCAGAACAGAAGAAATCTATGAATGTGAAGATTGTTCTGATTGTCCTTATAAAGGTGAATGCTGCAAGAGAACTAACGGAAATCGTACTGCCAGGCTGAACAGGGAATTAACAGCAATTCATCATGAAGTAATTGATAATCTGGAATCGATTCATGGAGCACTCCTGCGAATGAACAGAAGTATTCAGGCAGAGGGAACATTCGCTGTAATCAAATGGGATAGAACATACAAAAGGCTTTTTAGACGTGGGAGAAAAGCGGTAATTTTAGAGTTCACCTTAATTTCATGTGGTTTCAACTTGTATAAATATCATAATAAGATAAATCGACAGCCAAGAGCTGCATGAAATACGTACAACAAAATATCTATAATTAGCTCATTTTGGTCATGGGCTAATTAAAGTACGTAAAAAACATAATTGTCGAACGTATATAACAATAAAACAAAGACATCTGTCTAAAATAAGATCAGATGCCTTGTTTATAGGCTTTTTTTACAGCCCCTCACTTATAAATCAATCATAGTTTCAATGACAAAATTTTGGATATAATATATTATATTGTATGACTACTATTGTAAGGAGTTAACATATTAGAATGAAATTCACATTTGAAGATATAAAAAGCAAATTATTATCAGGCGAAAATGTTAATTTGGAATGTAAAGAAGCTGAGTCTACAGTTCCTAAGTCTGTCTATGAATCATATTCAGCATTTGCAAATACAAATGGTGGAGATATTATTCTTGGAATTAGGGAAAATAAAAAAGAGGTTAATCCTAAGAAGCGCTTTGCAATTTAAGGAATTGTTAATCCGACGAAGGAGATAGAAGATTTTTGGAATACAATTAATGGGAATAAAGTTAATACTAATATTTTATCTGATAAGGATGTTTACTCTGTAAGTGATGATGAATTGACATTGATTGTTATTCACGTTCCTCGTGCAAGCTATAACTTAAAGCCGGTTTATGTTGGTGAGAATCCTTATAAGGGTACATTTAAACGTAATAACGAAGGCGATTATCATGCTACCGAGCATGAAGTTCGAGCAATGATTCGTGATCAAAACCCTAATGGTAATGACAGCTCTATCATGGAGCATTATACTATGGATGATATTGATGTATCTACATTGACGGCGTATAGGCAGATGTTTAAAGTGGCTAATCCAGAACATGTTTGGAATGGATATGAAGATAAGGAATTCCTTAGGATGCTTGGCGGCTACTCTAAGGATCGAACAACTGGATTAGAAGGGCTTACTATGGCAGGATTACTTATGTTTGGCAAGGGCCTTTCAATTCGAGAAAAATTCGATAATATTCTTATGGATTTTAGAGATGAGAGTGGTTTGTCTGGTGATATGCGTTGGAGCGATAGGGTGACCTACGATGGTACATGGGAAAACAATTTATTCAATTTTTTTACCATTGTAACAAGAAAGCTGACAGCTGATTTAAAGAAGCCATTTAAGCTAGATAATGAAACTAGAATTGACGATACGTCTGTACACAAGGCGGTTAGAGAAGGCTTTGTAAATTTAATTATTCATTCAGATTATATGATGGATGCTGGAGTATTGAAGATTATTAAGAGGGATGATGGCTTTGAATTTACTAATCCTGGAGTGTTAAAACTTCCAATAGATGAAATCTATATAGGTGGTAATTCTAAAGCTAGAAATCCTAGGATGCAGACGATGTTAAGAATGGTAGGTTTCGGTGATAATGCTGGTTCAGGCTTTCCGGCTATTCTTGAAACATGGAAGAATAATGGTTGGAAAACACCTGAATTGGTTGAAAATACTGTACTTAATCAGGTGACGTTATCGCTTAGTTTTGTAAAAGCAACGAAAAAAAGTAGCGATAAAAAATCGGCGACAAAAATCGGCGATAAAAAATCGGCGATAAAAATCGGCGATAAAAAAGTGTCAGTAATAGTTGAATCACATGTAGAAGAGATTGTCAGCTTTTTAACTAATAAAGGAGAAGCAACAACAGCAGAAATTGCTGAGGCGATTGGCCTAAAACCTTCTAGAACAAGAGAATTATTAGGTGTAATAGATGAAGTAGAAGCTATTGGCTCAAATAAAGACAGGCGTTATACGTTGAAAAATAAATAAAGACTATCGCATAGAGCACAGTGCAAAGAGTTAACTTATGGTCCATTGGATCAGAAGTTGATTTTTTAGATACGCAAGTAGCAATTAAGGTTTTAGGCATGGTTTGACGCTTATTTCCTTCTTTATTTGATATATGGGAGACTTCTGTATGATTTGAAGTCTCCCAAGATTGCTTGGGTGAGTAAGAAAAACTTTAACTAAGTAAGGGTTGTGTGTTATACTAAAATAGTCGCAAGATTAAATTACAGAAAATGTGACTAAAGTCATATTTGAAATATACCTTTTTTCACTACAAAACGAAGTATGCAGATAATATAATGAGCCTATCAGAAGGGAATAGGGATTTGTAGGAGCGAGAGTAAATGGAATTGAACAAAATGATATCTAAAGTAGGGTCAGCAATCGTAACAGTAACAGTATTTCTTTTTGCGTTTTTTTTGATAATCGATTTTTCTATGGGCGGTTACTTTGTCTGCCTGATTTTGCCGATAGGGTTTATCATGATGACTGCAGGTCTGCATAATGAGTGCGAAGGTGATCGCAAAGTCGCAGCAAATATTGGTTTGATCCTTGCGGCGGTATACGGCACGTTTATTATGCTTGTCTATTTCTCGCAGTTGACTACGGTGAATAACGAACAGTTGAATGAACAAGCAGCAAAGCTGTTAGAATTCGACAAGTTCGGGCTTATCTTCAACTACGACCTGCTCGGCTACGGTGTGATGGCGCTATCTACATTCTTTACGGGGCTATCGATGAAGCCGAAGAACAAGACGGATAAGTGGCTAAGAGCTTTGATGCTGATACACGGAGTATTCTACTTTAGTTGCACATTTATGCCGATGACGGGAATGTTTGCAAGGATGTCTTCTGGTGGCGATGGCATTGGTGGAAGGCTTGCGCTTGTTGTTTGGTGTGTATATTTTCTGCCTGTTGGAATACTTTCATTTATACATTTCACAAAAGGAGAAATGCGGTATGAAAAGAGATAGCACGATAAATTGGAAGATATTTAACTATTGGAGAATCGATATTTGTGAGGTGTTATTTATGTAACTGCTTTGTTTTTATGATAAAGAGGAAATTAGAAAAGCTGCGGATAATAAGGAAGAGGTTTTAAAGCTTAAGATTCTTTCAAAGCTTCCTATTTCGGCAAAGGAAAAGATAGATAGAATCTCTAAAGAGGTAATTAAAAAGTTGAAAGATGATGATGATTATAAAGTGAAAATTATCATTTATACTCAGCTTCTTCTAGAGAAGGAAGACGAAATATATTCCAGTGAAATGTATAAGGAGCTCGCGAAGATTATTAGACAGGGACAGAAAGAAGGAAGCGTAGTAGAGGGAAATGCAGTTTATCTAAGTGATATTTACTGGGGGATAGTTTATCTCAATTCTCTAAAGCTTCTGTATATGGAAAATCATAAATTGGTTACAAAGGATACATTAAACAGGTTATTACTTAAAGATAAGTAGGGAGGCATTATGGCAAAAATTGCAATCGTTACTGGTGCTACCGGCGGACTTGGACAGGAATTCATCAAGGAAATACAAAAAATTGACGAGATAGATGAGATATGGGCAGTAGGACGAAATGAGAAGAAACTTGAAGAACTTAGGAAGAAATATTCTATCATTCGTCCTGTTATTGCAGATTTTAGTACAGATGGAGTTGAAGTCATTAAGCAGAAAATACAGAAAGAATTACGAGCTAATATTGATGACGTTCGATTTCTGATCAACAACGCCGGAATTGGATATATGGGTCATTTTGATAAGCAGGGTACGGAAGATATTGAGAAACTTTGCAAGATTAATTGTAGTGCTCCTGCAGCCCTTATGTCGCTTTGCATTCCATATATGAAGAGAGGGGCAAAGATAATAAATGTTTCGTCAGCATCTTCATTTCAACCCAATCCTTATCTAAGTATGTATTCGGCCGGCAAAGTTTTTCTGAAAAATCTTTCCAGGGCTGTAAGTGTTGAGCTTAAAAGTCGTGGGATTACGGTAACGTGTGTTTGTCCTGGATGGATAGATACGGAGATGCTTCCTGATGAGAAGGATGGCGAAAAGATACATTATACTGGTAAGATCAGTGCTGAAAAGGTAGTGAAAAAGGCTATGAGGGATTGCCTAAAGGGTAAGGATATTTCCACACCGGGAGCCTTTGCAAGTTATTTTAGAATCTATTCAAAATATACACCAACAAAGATTGTGATGAAGCAGTGGGTGAAAGTGATAAGGAGATATGTATCATGAGATACATGATTGAAACATCATTCAGACAGAGGGCTACATCAATCTTGATTTTATGGGCTATTTTGGCATTCAGAATAATTGGTGCATTATTTCTCTTTGGAGGTCTGTGTCAATTCATCAGTAAAACAGGTTCTGCTTCTCCTGGGTGGCAGGGAATCATAGTCGCAGTCATTATAGTAGCAGTTCCACAGGCTCTTACGATTTGGGGCGAAGGAGGGCTGCTTGGACTTAAAGAACTCTTAAATAGGATTTAAAAAATTTCTTACAGTGGAAACGCAACAGTTTCGCTGTACAGCTTCTGCAACAATTTAATAAAAGCTTCAAGGCTATGACGTCCGTCTGATTTATGAGTGCAGAGAACGCATGAAAAGGTATCATTGCAGTCATAAGGAATCCAGGCAAACTGTCCGCTGTGGTCATTAAGAAAACCGGGAGCCAGGCAGATTCCTTTGCCTGAAGCAACGTTAGTAAGTGTGGTGTCATGATCTGGACTATTAAAATATTCAATCTTACCTGATGAAATAAGCTTTTGCTGAACTGAGCGGAGAAGTGCCGGTGAGCCACCACCTACCATAAGAGTGTGACCATAAATATCTTCATCTGTAATAAGATTTTTAGTTGCAAGAGAATCATTCTTATCACAAATTAAATAAATATGGCTTTGAAACAGCTTGTGGACGGAAGTGCCTGCAAGATGTTTTGTCTGTTCTTCCAAGGCAAATACAATGTCGGATTCATTTTTCAAAAAGCTATCTATGCCGTTTTCATATTGGAATAGAGGGGTTATTTGCACTCCGGGTTCATTCTTTTCGAAGTCCTTTATGGCTTCAGGGAGAAAGTAAAGAGCCTGTCTAACCATAAGACTGATAGTGATATTGTCCTGATATTTTGCACTGAAGTTCTGGCCCTGTTCGATGGCTCTTTTCATCTCTTCGCGCATATTTGAAAGGTAGGTTACAAACTGTTCTCCGGCAGGAGTAAGAGTAGCCCCTTTTCCATTTCTAACAAAAATCTCAAATCCAACTTCCTCTTCAAGAAGTTTTATCTGATAGGAAAATGTAGGCTGGCTTACAAACATATTCTCAGCACCTCTGGAAAAGCTCTCTGTACGAGCCAGTTCTATACAATAATCTATCTGTTTTGTTGTCATAGCACTCCTCTGATATTTAAAAATTAAATCAACTATCTAATGTTTCTATTGGATATTATAAAGCCTATGTGAGATAATGTAAATAACAAAGGACAAAACCAATTGGTATAAGCAGTTATCTATAGAAAATTTAGATGGAGGAAATTCAAATGGCAAAAACATTAATCGCTTTCTTCTCAAGAGCGGATGAAAACTATTTTGGTGGAGCAATGAGATATGTAAAGGTCGGTAACACAGAAATTGTTGTTAACCAGATGAAAGAACTGATAGATGCAGATACATTCAAGATTGAGATGTTAAATCCTTATTCTCCGGTGTACATGACCTGCATTGATGAAGCAAAGAAAGATTTAAGAGAAAATGCTCGTCCGGAGCTTACAAATTACTTGGACAGTGTTGATGCGTACAGCACCATTGTGCTTGCTTATCCAAATTACTGGGGAACATTTCCAATGGCAGTAGCAACTTTTTTAGAGAGATACAATTTCGCTGGTAAAACAATTCTTCCTCTTTGTACTAACGAAGGAAGTGGTATGGGTTCAAGCGAGCGTGATGTGAAAAAATATGCAAAGGGCGCAGATGTAAGACAAGGTCTTGCAATTACCGGAAGCCAGGCTGCAAATGCCAAGACATCTGTTGAAAAGTGGTTTGCTGTAAATGGATTGATGTAAAGAAATAGAGATGGAGGAAAGATTAGTGGATTACAAAAAAGGATATGTTTTTGAATTAATGGCCCAGGGTGGACCTACTGATAATAGAGAGCCTTATTTTAAGGATGCAGTTGATGAAATGATGAGAGCCAGAACTCTTTGTGCAGAGGCGAATGCCTGCATGCCGGATGATCCCTCCTATGTGGGATATCTCGAGGAACTCTTCGGAAGGAAGCTGGAGGATGTTCGCATCTTAACGCCTTTTATCTGTGACTTTGGAAATACGGTTAGATTTGGAAAGGGTGTTTTTATCAATCACTCAGCTATTCTTTCGGCATCCGGAGGAATTGAATTTGAGGATGGTGTAATGGCTGCACCTGGACTTAAAATCGCAACAATTAATCATGATGTGAACGAGCGTCACACGAAATATACCTATGGAAAAGTCACTGTAAAGAAAAATGCATGGCTTGGCCTTAATGTAACTATCTGTCCTGGCGTAACCATCGGAGAATATGCAGTCGTTGGAGCGGGAGCTGTTGTTACAAAAGATGTACCTGCGTATGCGGTTGTAGGTGGTGTACCTGCTAAGGTAATCAAGATGCTGGATCCAGCGGAACAGAAGGAATAATGTTATGGGTGAAGAAGCAAAAATTTCAGAACTATATAAAGACTACTGGGATTATATGATAGAGAAAAACATAGAAGGTCTCAGAAGTCTTATGTCTTCAGACTATTGTCTTTATCATATGACTGGTGTGAAGCAGTCTGCTGATGAATTTATAGAGGGATTAAAGAATGGTACTTTCAATTATTATTCAGCCGAGCATGAGGACATTGCAGTAAGTGTTGATGGTGATGAGGCAACCATGACAGGAAAAAGTAGAGTAGTTGCTGCGGTTTACGATGGAGGAAAGGTAAGCTGGAGATTGCAGGGCGACTTTACTCTGAGAAAAGAAAATGAAAACTGGAAGTTTACAAGTTCCAGAGCATCAACATATTAAGGAGGATTTACAAATGGAAAACATCGTATTAAACAACAAATTAGAATGCCCGGTAGTGGGAATTGGAACATTTATGTTATCACCTGCTGATGCAGAAGTAAGCGTACGGGAAGCACTTAAGATGGGATATAGGCTTGTAGATACAGCAAATGCGTATGTAAATGAGAGGGCTGTAGGTCGAGGAATTAAGGAAAGTGGTGTGGATAGAAAGGATGTATTTTTATCTACAAAGCTTTGGCCTTCAGAATATGAAAATGATAATGCCGTTGATGAGACATTAGAGCGCCTTGGCGTTGACTATGTGGATCTATTATACATACATCAGCCTGCCGGTAATTGGCTCGTAGGGTACAGACAGCTTGAGAAAGCTTATAAAGAAGGCAAAGCTAAGGCTATTGGAATCTCAAATTTCGAAGGAAAGTATATTGAAGAACTACAGACTAAATGGGAAATTGTTCCTCAGTTTATTCAGGTAGAAGCGCATCCATATTTTACTCAGACAGAGCTTCGTAAGACTTTGGACAAATACGACATTAAGCTTATGAGCTGGTATCCACTTGGACATGGTGACACGGCTCTGATCAACGAACCTGTATTTGCTGAGCTTGGTAAGAAATATGGCAAGTCATCAGCACAGATTATTCTTCGCTGGCATACACAGATGGGATTTGTTGTAATTCCAGGAAGTAAAAATGTGGATCACATCAAGGATAACTTGGACATTCTCGATTTTAAGCTTACAGATGAAGAAATGGCAGAAATCGCCAAGCTTGATAAGAACGAGAGATATTATCACAGAACAGATGAACAGCTTATTCAGTTTGCCGGTTGGAAACCGGATTTTGAAAAATAAGGTATGTGACCATGAGGGTCAAAAGGTCTTTTGCCCCTTGTATCATATAATATAGAAGAATCTTGACGAACTACATTTTATGGGGTAGTATCACAATAATGAAATAAAACAGCTTCCATTGGGTACAGCTTATGCAATGTGGACTGGTATGGGAATATTAGGAACGACACTTTTAGGTGCTTTTCTTTTTAATGAAAAACTGTCAGTTCCACAGGTGGTTTGTGTTATTCTGATAGTAATTGGAATAGCAGGACTTAAGATTTTAGCGAAAGAATGAGGTGTTTGAGATGTTTAGGGAAATGCGTAGATTTAAACAGCAGGTGTCAGATGCTGAGTGCATTGATATTTTAAAAAGTACTAAGCGAGGTGTGCTGTCAATACTTGGAGATGATGGTTATCCATACGGAATGCCAATTAATCATTATTACTGTGAAGAGGATGGTAAGCTTTATTTCCATGGAGCAAAGGCTGGGCACAAGATTGATGCTATCAAGACTTGCGATAAAGCAAGTTATTGTGTTTATAACGATGGCTTCCGTAAGGAAGGGGATTGGGCGCTGAATATTACTAGTGTAATAACTTTTGGTAGAATCCATCTGGTTGAAGATGAAGAGATGGCTCTTAAAATTTGTTTAGAGCTTACCAAGAAGTTTACTGATGATCAGGCCTATCTGGAAAAGGAGATTAAGAATTCATTCAAAAATGTTCAATGCATAGAACTAGTGCCAGAGCATATGACAGGAAAACTTGTAAATGAGTCGTAAATTTAGATATTTACGGGATTGACCGACATTGAAAAACTTAAAACAGAGGTATGCCGTTTTGCTACTGACTTTAACGTTCCGTTTGACAATAATCAAGCGGAGCGCGATATTCGCATGGTAAAAGTAAAAACTAAGGTGTCAGGCTGTTTTAGGAGCTTTGACGGTGCTAAAGCATACCTTAAAATAATGTCGTATGTAGGCACTGCAAAAAAGCATGGTATTAATGCTTATAAGGCTATAGTAAATGCAATGTCAGGTAACTCGGATGTTATTTTTGAGTAGGTTGACCTGAACAGTTACCATTTTTTAAATAATAACAGGTATAAATGCAGTAGAAGATGCGGCAAGGATTGTATCAGCAATTCAAATTATTATGGCTGTGAATCAATAACAGATAGATTACAAATACCGAAAATATTGAAGGAGCTGGTTTATATATGACAATTGAAGAAATGAGAGAGCTTCTTACGAAGGATGAGAAAATTACAGTCGAATATAAGTCTTGCCAGAATGGAATACATGATGATGTGTATGAGACTGTGTGTTCATTTTCTAACAGGTATGGTGGCTATATTATCATGGGTGTTGAGGATGGTGGAAAGCCGATAGGTATTAACAAGAAGCTGATTAAGGATATGAAGAAGAACTTTGTTAATCAGCTTAACAACCCGGATAAAATGTCACCCACCTTGTATCTGTCTATAGAAGAGATTGAATACGAGGGAATGACTTTGCTATGGGTTTTTGTGCCACCAACATCAACTGTGGAAAAATGTGCAAACAGAATTTATGATCGTAATGAAGATGGCGATATGGATATTACGGATTCGCCTATTCAGTTGCAGAATTTGTATAACAGAAAAAGTAACACTTATGCTGAGAGAAAAATATTTCCTTATGTTACAACAGCAGATTTAAGATTGGATTTGCTAGAAAAGGTAAGAAATCTGGCAAAGAGTAAAAAGCCGGATCATCCTTGGCTTGAGTTATCAGATGAAGATTTACTTAAAAGTGCTGGATTATGGGAAAAGGATTTTTCTTTAGGTATGGAAGGATACAATCTTGCCGCAGTGTTGCTTTTAGGTAAAGATGAGGTGATTAATTCTTGTTGCCCTGGGTATGTTACTGATGCTCTTTACAGAGTAGAGAATATCGATCGTTATGATGACAGGCTGTTAGTCACAACTAATCTTGTAGAAGCTTATGATCTTTTGATGGAATTTGTAGCAAAGCATACCTCAGATAAATTTCACTTAATAAATAACGTTAATACAAGCGTTAGAGATTTGATAGCTAGAGAGGTAATTGGCAATATTCTTGTACACAGAGATTATTCCAGCGCTTATCCGGCAAAGGTAATTATTGAAAAGGATTGGTTAAAAACGGAAAATTGGTGTATTCCAAGAAGACACGGAAATATTATGCAGGACGAGTTTCAGCCATATCCGAAGAACCCTATTATTCAAAGATTTTTTGCTAATATAGGTAGAACTGATACGATTGGTTCCGGCGTGATTAATTTATATAAATATACTCCGATTTTTTCCGATGGTGGAAAGCCTGAGCTGTTTGAAGACGATGTTTTTAAGATTACTATTCCTTTGAATAAGGAAGCGGCTAAAGCGGCTAGCAATCAAAAGAAGTTATCAGATAGAGAACAGGCTATTTTTAATTTAATCTGTGAGAATAAACATTTGACTGTAGAGCAGGTTATGGCTGAGTTTGATATTTCAAGGGCAACAGTATTTAGAGACTATGCTAAGATAAAGAAAATCACAGGTGCTGTTTATGATAAAAATGAATCTGTGTGGAAATTATAATACTGAGTCTCATATCAGTCTCATCAAAATGAGACTGTGAATTAATTGAAAATTGCTGAAATGGTGGGATTTATATAGGAAAGTCTCATTGCAGTCTCACCATAGTCTCACTGAGTCTCATGCGTAAATGAGACTTTATGAGACTTAGTTATAAAATCTATATATGAGACCTAAAACAAAACAACAAAAAATATAAGTGCCTGTCCATATGTTTGGACAGGTCTTTTGCTATATCTAATTTAACGTTGTTTACACAATTTCTGTATAGGGTGTCTGAAAAGGCACCCTATATTTTTATCGCAAATATTCAGTGTTACGGGTGTACTGAATATTGATTTAAGAGGTATACATATGTAATCTTAGAATTAAATACAATCCATTGTTGATTTCCAGCCCGTAAGCCCTTACAATATTGCTTAGAGGCTGGAAATCAACAATGTTCTTGGGTCATATCCTAAGGAGTAATTGACAGCAGCTTGGATTCGAAAAGGACTGCGATAAGCTAAAAAAACGAAATTGGATACTGAAAAAGTTGAAAGGCGGTGAGCAGGATGATCATTAATACAGGACAGCGTACGGACATCCCGGCATTTTACGCTGACTGGTTTGCAAATAGGTTAAGAGAGGGATTCGTCTGTGTACGCAACCCGTATAATCCAAATCAGGTCAGCCGTTACCGCCTTGATCCTGCTGTTGTGGATGTGATAGGATTCTGCACCAAGAACCCTTCACCTATGTTCAGATATATGGATTTATTGAAGGACTACGGGCAATACTGGTTTGTCTCGATCACGCCTTATGGAAAGGATATAGAGCCGAATGTACCGGATAAGCATCAGTTGATTGAAGACTTTAAGAGGCTTTCTGATATTGTTGGTGTTGATTCGGTGGGATGGCGTTATGATCCTGTCTTCATTTCGGAGCGATATACCGAGGAATACCATATCAATGCTTTCCGGCAGATCGCATCCGCACTTGACGGCTATACCAAAACAGCAGTGATCAGCTTTCTGGACCTGTATCCGAAGGTTGTGCGCAATTTTCCTGAAGCACGTGAAGTTTCAAAAGAGCAGCGGCTAAGACTGGGGAAAAGATTTGTTGAGATAGCAGCTTCTCACAAAATGATGCTTAAGCCGTGTGCGGAGGGCGAAGAACTATCTGAATATGGCGCTGACTGCGGTGGCTGTATGAGGATCAGTGATTATGAAAAGGCTATCGGCAAGAGATTGAATGCACCGAAGAAAAAAGGAGCAAGGGCTGAATGTGCATGCTATCTGTCCTGTGACATTGGAGCATACAATACATGCAAGCATCTGTGCAGATACTGCTACGCAAATGCTGAACCGGAAAAAGTGCTGGCACAGAGCAAAATGCATGATCCGAAATCCCCTTTTCTGATTGGGGATTATAAGGATGATAACAAGATACATGACGTTTTGCAGAAAACATGGATTGATGACCAGATGACGCTGTTTCAGTTTGGAGAAAGACCTGTTCATGTCACTAATGAATGCAACGGAATGCGGGGAGGAAATGCAAAAAAAGAAAGAGAAACTGGGGATTAAAATATATGAATGATAATAAGTCTGCCTATAAGCGGAAAACGAAAGGAGGACGATGTAATGTTAGGAAATTTTAGTTACAAGAATGCAACAAAGCTATATTTTGGAGATGATTCCTTAAAGTATTTAAATGATGAACTTCCAAAGTATGGCTCAAATGTGCAACTCATTTACGGAGGCGGTTCTGTAAAGAAGAATGGCATCTATGATGCAGTTGTTGAGATTTTAAAGTCAAATGAAAAGAATATTATTGAAGACGCTGGCGTAATGCCAAATCCTACAGTAGATAAACTTCGTGAAGGTGTTAAGATTGCAAAGGAAAATAATGTTGATTTTCTTTTAGCTATTGGTGGGGGTTCATGTTGTGATTATGCCAAGGCTGTATCTGTATCCGTACATTGTGATGAAGATCCTTGGGAGAAGTATTATATTCGTTTTGAGGAACCAACCTGTGAGATAGTTCCAGTGGGATGTATACTTACTATGGCTGGTACAGGTTCTGAAATGAATGCCGGTTCTGTAATTACAAATCATGAGACGCATCAGAAGATTGGACATGTATTTGGTGAAGAGGTTATGCCTAAGTTTTCTATCTTGAATCCTAAATTTACTATGAGTCTTCCAAAGAGACAAATGGTAGCAGGTATTTATGACATTTTCAATCATATTTGCGAACAGTATTTTTCGGGAGAAGATGACAACACCAGCGACTACATTGCAGAAGCATTGATGAAATCAGTAATTCATTCTTCGTTTATTGCAATTGAGAATCCGGAAGATTATGAAGCAAGGTCTAATATCATGTGGACTGCTACATGGGCACTTAATACGCTTATCTCCAGAGGAAAGAGCACGGATTGGATGGTGCATATGCTTGGACAGTCTGCAGGCGGATATACTGATGCAACACATGGAATGACACTTTCGGCAGTATCATTGCCATATTACAGATACATCATGCCTTACGGACTTCAGAAGTTTAAGAGATTTGCCACAGAAGTTTGGGGGATCAATGCAGAGGGCAAATCCGATGAAGAAGTTGCAAAAGAAGGTCTTGCAGCAATGGAGGATTGGATGAAGAAACTTGGTGTAGCAATGAGTCTTTCTGAGCTTGGAGTTACTGAGGATATGATTGAAGGCATTGCAGATGGGACATTTATTTTTGAGGGAGGCTACAAGGTTCTTACCAAGGATGAAGTTGTACAGATCCTTAAAGAGAGCCTGTAAAGATATAATTTGAAAAGTTTTGAAGAGGCTGCTGTTATCTTTGTAATTCATTTTTAGGACGTCCATATCTTAACCAAAGAGGAGGCAAATGATGAATAAGGAAGAACTTCACAGATCCATTTTTGAAAGCAAAGGAAACGAGAGCAATATCTGCCAGATATATGCGATCAAAGACGGTGAGACTGCATATGATGATCGATGGCATGGCTTTACGACAGAAGATGCTATGAATGTTAATTCCGTGACCAAGGGTATAGTTGCCTTGCTTGCGGGAATTGCTTTGGACAAAGGATATATCAAGAGTGTTGATCAGAAGGTGATGGAATTTTTCCCGGATTACACTGTAAAGCGCGGGGAGAAGACAATATATGATGTCACGATCAGACATCTGCTCACTATGACAGCTCCATATAAAGGTAAGTCAGAACCATGGAAGAAGGTATGTACTTCACAGAGTTTTACGTATGCGATCCTTGATCATCTTGGAGGCCGTAAGGGAATCACAGGTGAGTTTCGTTATGCTACACTCGGTATTCAGATTTTAGTTGGGATAATAGAGAATGCTACCGGTGAGAAATGCATTGATTTTGCCAACAATAATCTCTTTGAGCCACTGGGTCTTCCGGATCGTATACCCCACGGCGACAGTTCCAAAGAGGATCAGTTTGATTACTTCATGAATAGGAATCCCAGGAAATATGAGTGGTACACTGATCCGCAAGGTACAGTTACCGCAGGCTGGGGATTGTGTATGTCGGCAAAAGATATGGCCACTATAGGTGCTCTTGTTTTGGATGACGGGCTTCATGAAGGCAAGAGGATCATCTCCGAAGAATACTTAAAAGACATGCTGACACCTCACATTAAGTTAGGTGAGCGATTCGGTTTCATGAACTATGGCTACCTGTGGTACAAGCCGTACGATGATAAAGAGGTATATGCAGCGATCGGTGACAGTGGAAATATCATATATGTAAACAAAGAGAAAGATGTATCTGTGGGGATGACAGGCACATTCAAGCCAAGAATCTTTGATAGATTGGATTTTATTGAGCAAAAGGTGTTGCCTGTGATTTGTGATTGAAGGATGATACTACGAGGACAAGCTATTTATCGATGACTGAAACTAAATAAGAACAGGTATTCATGTAAGAAGTATGATTCAAGGAAGATTGAAAAGGAAAAACTTGAGGCAATCTTAGAGGCTGGAAGACTTGCTCCGACAGCGAAGAATCTTCAGGAACAGCATATATATGTTGTTGAATCTAAGGAAGCTCTGGCGAAGATTGACAAGGCAACTCCGTGCAGATACGGAGCTCCTGTAGTTCTTGTGGTTGCATTTGATAAGGACAATGTATTCACATATCCGGGTGGAAAAATAGACTCCGGAGTTGAAGATGCAGCTATAGTGGCAACACATCTGATGCTTGCTGCTTATGATGAAGGAATCGACAGTTGCTGGCTCAATTTCTTTGATCCCGACAAACTGGAGGAAGATCTCGGACTTCCGGAAAATGAAGAGATATTAATGATACTTGACCTTGGTTATGCTACCGAAGGAGCAGGACCATTGGAGAACCATAACAGCAGGAAGCCGTTATCGGAGACAGTAAGTTACATCTAGACATAGAAAATGAAGGAAGTAATAAGACCGCAGCTGCTTTTTAGTGGTTGCGGTTTTTATTTTAGCACCAACCAGGCAACCGTGCCTAAAAAATTGTAAAAAAGCAGCAGTTGTTGTATGATAGTAATCAGATGATTATATGAAACTGTAAATGTTTATGTGCTGTAATTGCAGCAGAATAGCTTTTAATCTGACGGAGGAACAATAATGTCCGGATATCTCCCCATTTGTAAAGAAGATTTAGAAAAACAGAATATAGGACAGCTTGATTTTGTCTATGTTATCGGAGATGCTTATGTGGATCATCCGTCTTTTGGTCATGCGATCATAAGCAGGATTTTGGAGGCGCACGGTTATTCGGTGGGGATCATAGCACAACCGGACTGGAAAGATCCTGACAGTATCGCTATTCTTGGTAGGCCGCGACTGGCTTTTTTGATCAGTAGTGGAAATATGGATTCCATGGTTAATCACTATTACGTATCCAAAAAGCGCCGGTCTATGGACGCCTATACGCCCGGTGGAAAAGTTGGAAAACGCCCGGATCATGCCACTGTAGTATACGGTAATCTGATTCGTAAAAAATACAAAGACACGCCGATCATTATCGGTGGGATTGAAGCAAGTCTGAGACGTATGGCGCATTATGATTACTGGTCGGATTCTTTCAAGAGATCCATATTGCTTGACAGCAGTGCGGATTTGATCTCCTATGGAATGGGTGAGAGATCGATCGTTGAGATAGCGGATGCGTTAGACAGTGGTTTAAAGGTCTCGGACATTACATTTATCAAAGGTACTGTGTACAAAACAAGGGATGATAGTCTGTTTTACGATGAGATCAGGCTTTCGTCTTATGAGCAAATGAAGGAACAAAAACGTTATTATGCTGAAAGCTTCAAGATACAGTATGACAATACTGATCCCTTTACGGGGAAAATGTTGGTGGAGGAGTATCCGCACGGAGTATATGTGGTGCAGAATCCGCCGCAGCCACCGCTTTCCATACAGGAGATGGATGATGTATATGCACTCCCTTATATGAGAAATTATCATCCTTCTTATGAAGAGGCGGGCGGAGTGCCGGCTATATCCGAGATAAGGTTTTCTCTGGTCAGTAATCGCGGATGTTTTGGCGGGTGTAATTTCTGTGCACTGACCTTTCATCAGGGACGCACGATCCAGATACGAAGTAATGAGTCGATCATTGACGAGGCAAAAAAGATTATATCTATGTCTGATTTTAAGGGGTATATTCACGATGTGGGTGGCCCGACGGCTAATTTCAGACATCCTTCCTGCGAGAAGCAGTTAAAATACGGCGTATGTAAAAACAAACAGTGTCTTTTCCCAAAACCATGCAAGAATCTGCATGTGGATCATAGCGATTACCTGGCACTTTTGCGAAAACTCAGGGAACTTCCGGGGGTGAAAAAGGTTTTCGTGCGCTCGGGAATCAGGTTCGACTATCTGCTTGCGGATCCGGATGATACATTTTTTAGGGAGTTGGTAGAACATCACATAAGCGGACAGCTAAAGGTGGCACCGGAACATATTGCGGATCCGGTGCTCCTTAGGATGGGAAAACCGGAGAACAGTGTCTATGAACGGTTTATCATCCGTTATAAAAGATTGAATGAGAAAATGGGAAAGAAACAGTTTGTAGTTCCCTATCTGATGTCATCGCATCCCGGAAGCACGCTTAAAGAGGCTGTGGCACTTGCGGAATATATTCGGGATATAGGTTATATGCCGGAACAGGTGCAGGATTTTTATCCTACGCCCTCTACTATGTCTACGGTCATGTACTATACGGGAATTGATCCGCGCGATATGAAACCGGTCTATGTGGTCAATAATCCCCATGAAAAAATGATGCAGCGTGCACTGATACAGTATCGTGACCCGAAGAATTATGATCTGGTCTATGAAGCTCTTGTCAAAGCCGGTAGAGAGGATCTGATAGGATATGATAAAAAATGTCTGATACGTCCTGTAAAAAATGCATCTCATAATGCCGGGAAAGAACATAAAAATGCTCACACTACAAAAGCAAATGATAAAAAATATACAAAAAAACGGCAGGGAAAAAAAGAAACGAAGAGAAAGAGAAAGTGACAAACTGGTATTATAAAAAATACTCATTCTGACTATTGAATTAATACCAGTTATAAAATACAATCCT
Organism: Lachnospiraceae bacterium V9D3004; assembly: GCA_000621985.1. GTDB lineage: Bacteria > Bacillota > Clostridia > Lachnospirales > Lachnospiraceae > V9D3004. The sequence goes on along the minus strand of JHWW01000007.1, from coordinate 5,962 downwards.
GACTTATAAAAAGCATATGCGTAAAAATTTATAAGTAAAGGATGGAAAATAAAATGTCTCGTATATCACTAATCTGGTTCGGTGCAGCTATATCGATCGCCGAGATTCTTACAGGTGCGAGCCTTGAAAGTCTGGGACTTGTACAGGGTCTTGCAGTTATTATTTTAGGTCATTTTATAGGATTTTTGCTTCTGGTTCTTGCCGGGATCATCGGGGTCAGAAATAATGAGGGTTCCATGAGGTCCTCGGCATTATCCTTTGGGAGATATGGAAGTTATCTGTTTGCAATCATGAATATAATACAGCTCATTGGCTGGCAGGGAATTATGATCTTCGATGCATCACTATCCGCCCAGGGGATTCTTGGGCTTGGTCATACATGGTGGTGTTTTATAATAGGTGTTTTGACAGTTGTATGGATCTTGCTTGGATTAAAGCACAGAGATAAGTTGAATGTTATTGTTATGTCGCTTCTTCTGTTACTTACCATTGTTTTATCCTATGTTATATTCTCAGGAATTAATGCCGGCGAAGCAGTTGTACCGGCCGGTGGTGAGGGGATCTCGTTTGGACAGGGCCTTGAACTTTCAATAGCAATGCCGCTCTCATGGCTTCCGATGATCGCTGATTATACTCATAGAGCAAAGAAGCCTGTTAAGACAACATTTTCTGCATGTGCAACATATACATTAGCCAGTATATGGATGTACATAATAGGTCTTGGTGCTGCAGTAATTACTCACGAAACGAGAATAGATCAGATAATGCTCAAGGCAGGACTTGGCGTAGCGGGTCTTTTCATTATCGTGTTCTCTTGTGTTACCACCAACTTTATTGATGCATTTTCATGTAATCAGTCGACCTTTGCCTTATTCCCGGAGAACAGAGTCCCCGGAGAATCAGAAGGAAATCATAGCTTTGTTAATAATATAAAAAATAACCTTCCGGGGATAATAGATACCATAATCGGAACAGTGGGAGCAATGCTCTTTCCCATGGAGAATATAACAGAATTCCTTTACTTCATAGGATCGGTTTTTGCACCAATGATATCAGTTCAGATAGCAGATCAGTTTATTGTCAGACTTAAGAAAACTGATATAAGAATTGATGGCGTAGCGGGCATTTCATGGATTATTGGTTTCGTTATATACCGGGTTCTCATGAATTATGACCTGGCAGTTGGATATACCGTACCAGATATGCTGATAACGGTATTAATAACTGTCGTCTTAAGAAAGTGCACGTTAATGGCTCGTTCATTTATAAATAAACCTGCTTGAATTGTATACGGCTGGCGACGATTAGCGGGTTAAGTACTTGACATCTTTTCATAATTGTATTAATATATCAAACAGATATATCGAATTGATACATTTGTGGAGGTGTGATTATGAGACAGAAAATCAGAAAAACGATACTTTTAGTTTCCTTTTTACTGTTTCCGATAACGATATGGTATTTCTCGCCGTACCTGATCATTCAGGCCGCTTCGGAGCATATAATGAACGGCAGTTTCATCGTGTTTGTATCCATGTTTGTGCTGTCTATGTTCTTCGGGCGTGTGTGGTGTGGATATTTCTGTCCGGCAGGAGGGGTTCAGGAGTGTGTGCTCCGCATAAATGACAAACCCTCAAAGCAGGGCGGGCGGAACCTGATCAAATACGTGATCTGGATCATTTGGATTATTGCTGTCATCGTTACGTTTATTCTTGGCAAGGGAAATATGACAATCAATCCGTTTTATATGACGGATCACGGCATATCAATTTCCGGTATTTATAACTATGTGATCTACTATGGAGTTCTGCTCATTCTTGTGTTACCGGCATTGATCCATGGACGCAGAGCAGCTTGTCATTACATTTGCTGGATGGCACCGTTTATGGTGATCGGAAGCACCGTAGGAAGATGGCTTCATCTGCCTCAGCTTCATATTGAGGCAGACAAGGATCAATGTATCTCATGCGGGAAATGCAGTAAGGCTTGTCCGATGGGACTGGATGTGAAGAAGATGGTATCTGAAGGGGTATATTCAAAGTGTACGGAATGTATCTCGTGCGGGGCATGTGTGGATGAATGCCCGAAAAAGGTGTTGAAATACAGTATGAAATGGAGATAGCGGTATGGCAAAAGACAGAAAAATTGATTTGGTGATCCTTGGACTTTTGTTTCATGAAGACCTGACGGGATATGATATTAAGAAGAGGATAGACGGAGCGATCAGTTTCTTCTGGAAAGGCAGCTTCGGAAGCATCTATCCGGCACTCTCTGATATGGAGAAATTCGGGCTTGTCGAAAAATACAGGGCGGAGACAAATGGCAGGCGTGAAAAGATCCTTTATCATATTACCGATAAGGGGATAGATGCACTAAAGGAATGGTTGAACGTAGAGCAGGCCGCAAATGACTTGAAATATGAAACACTGCTGAAACTGTATTTTGGCGGGGCGGGGGACAATGATACCGCCCTTAAGAACATCCGGTATTTTGAGGAACAGGTTAAAAGAGACCTGGCTGTTTTGCGAATTTATAAAGAAAACCTGGAAAAGGTGTTGGATCAAAAGGACCATGTTTATTACTATCTGACGGTTACATTCGGGATAGATACATATGAAGCGTATCTGAAGTGGTGCGATAGAGCAGGAAAGATACTTGGAGGCGTTCAGCATTTCGGTGACGGAGCTGATATCCGGCAATAATTATAAGAGCTCCTTAACTCGATTGTTTTGAGAGTTAAGGATTTCAGAAAGTAATAAACAAATCAGAAAAAATCAGTCAGCCTATACCTAGAAACTGGTTTGATGCCTTTGATAATCTTAAGGAATACCTTTTGTCATTGAAAAAGGACAAAGTTACAGTGTTCATAGACGAACTACCCTGGATGGATACTAATAAGAGTAATTTTCGCACAGCACTTGCATCATTCTGGAATAACTGGGGAAACAGAAAACCTATATTAAAACTGTATGTTTGCGGATCGGCTACAACCTGGATGGTGGATAAACTGATAGGTGACAGAGGCGGTCTGTATGGAAGGATAACAAGACCCATATATCTTGCGCCATTCACACTTTCGGAAACAGGACAATATCTTAATGATGTAAAAAAGATGGGATATGGAAAGAAACAGATTTTGGATGTATATATGATTTTCGGTGGTATTCCTTACTATTTGGATATGTTTGACAAAAAACTTCCGTTGACGGTGAATGTCGATAAATTGTTGTTTGCTGCTAATGCTCCACTTAGAACCGAGTATGATTTTCTATTCAGATCTTTATTCAAAGATAGTATTAATTACAGGAAGGTTATAGAAGTTCTTTCAAAGAAATTGTCAGGTCTTACGAGAGAGGACATATCCAGGGAGAGCGGATTAACAGGAGGAGAACTGAGTAAAATTCTTTCTAATCTCACATCTTGCGATTTTATCAGAAACTATGTTGCGCCCAAAAAGAAAGAAAGGAACCAGATGTATCAACTGACCGATATGTTTTCTTTGTTTTATTTGAAGTTTGTTAAAAATGCCCCAAGACAGGACGAACAATTCTGGACGGCCATGCTAAACTCCGGGAAAAGAAATGCCTGGTCGGGATATGCATTTGAACAGGTTTGTCTTCATCACATACCTCAAATAAAGAAAAAACTTGGTATTACAGGGATCCTAAGTAACGTATATGCATGGAGCGTAAAGCCCTTTGTTGACTCTAATGGTGGTGAGTGGCCTGGGGGACAGATTGATTTGATAATTGACAGAAGTGACGGTGTTATGAATCTTTGTGAAATGAAATATTCAAGTGGTGAATTCTCAATAGATAAAAAATTAATGTCAATGCTATAATAAACCTGACATACAGTTGTCGTGTTGGATCTGATATGATATATACAGAGCGTGAGAGGGGGCTGATAAAGTGCATTTTGTTGATGCAAAAGGGATCCTGACCGGCAGCGGTGGATACTATGGAATGAACATATATCGGGGATGTACTCACGGGTGCATATACTGTGACAGCAGGAGCAGGTGTTATCAGATCACCCATCCCTTTGAAGATATTGAGGTAAAACAGAATGCCCCGAAGCTTTTGGAAAAGGCATTGAAGTCGAAAAGAAAAAAGTGCATGATCGGAACAGGTGCGATGTCGGATCCTTATATGCATTGTGAAGAAAACTTAAGGCTGACAAGACGATGCCTGGAGATTATTCTGAAAAATGATTTTGGGGTTGCGATTCAGACAAAATCTGACCGCATACTACGAGATATCGATTTGCTGTCAGAGATTAACCGATCTGCAAAATGCGTGGTGCAGATGACGCTTACAACTTATGACGATAACTTGTGCCGGTTATTGGAACCGAATGTCTGCAATACAAAGCGACGGATTGAAGTGCTGGAAGAAATGCGTAAGAATGGCATTCCAACGATTGTCTGGCTTACGCCGATTCTACCGTTTATCAATGATACTGAGGATAACATTACAGCAATTCTGAATGAGTGTGTAAGAGTCGGGGTAAAGGGCATTATTGATTTCGGCATGGGGATGACGCTTCGGGAAGGAGACAGGGAATATTATTATGCGGCACTTGACAAGCATTTTCCGGGAATGAAAGAGCAGTATATCAAAAGGTATGGGAATGCGTATGAACTGCCAAGTCCGAAAGCAAAAGAATTGACAGGGATATTCCGGAGAATCTGTAAGGACAATGGGATTATGTCAACTCCGGATGAGTGCTTCGGATTTATGCAGGATCTGCCGGATAAGTATCCGCAGATGAGTATATTTGATTTTTAAAATGGATAGGAGGAAAGCGGTATGGCATCAACAAAAGAGTATCTGGATTTCGTATTAGAGCAGCTTTACGGACTTGATGAAATAAGTTACAGAGCAATGATGGGAGAATACATCCTATATTATAGGGGCAGAGTATTCGGCGGCATTTATGATGACAGGCTTCTGGTCAAGCCTGTCTCGGCTGCGATGAAGCTTATGCCGGATGCAACGATGGATCTCCCGTATGATGGCGCAAAAGAGATGCTTTTGGTGGATGATATTGATAATCGAGAGTTTCTGTGTGAACTGGTCGAGGCGATGTATGAAGAATTACCGCCTTCAAAGAAAAAGAAGAAATAACATTTTTATATGCGATTCTGAGAACATGGCAACGAATACTCCGGACATTTATGAGGATCATTTGGCGGTGTCAGGGAGCAGATTGTAGAAATCTAAAGGAGATACAAACCATGAGTTTCTTATTTGTAGCACTTGGAGGTGCAATATGTTTGAAAGTAAAGATTATGTGGCCGGCGGTATATATGTGATATTAAGTTGCGGATGCTGTATACTTGGAATACTTTGTGGCAGGAAGCTGGCAGATATGACAATATAAATAATATATAAATCAGTATAATGATTAAAACGGGCTAATGAGTCCGAAATTATCAAAATTACTATTGTAAATATTATATAATGCAGAATTATAAAGGTGACATATATCATGGATGGGCCGAATATGTCACGTATGGAGGGCTTTCGCTTGTTTGGGGGATGCGTACAGATCAACAAAAGATTAAGTACCTGACAGATCTTTTTGAAAAAACATATGTGGCTGACATCATTGAGCGTAACGGCATCGGGAAGTCAGAGGAACTTGAAGCACTTTTAAACGTGCTCGCTTCAGCGGTGGGTTCACTTACGAACCCGACGAAGATTGAGGCAACATTTAAAAGTGTATTGAAATCGAAGATCTCCAGGAATACGATCGTGCAGTATATAGGATATCTGAAGGATGCTTTTATTATCAATGAAGCAAACAGGTATGATGTTAAAGGCAGAAAGTACATCGGAACACCACTTAAGTACTATTATGAGGATCTGGGACTCAGAAATGCCAGACTTGGATTTCGTCAAGTGGAAGAAACACATTTGATAACTAGCCGCCGCACACTTGTGACTTTAGTCGTGAG
>JHWW01000006.1 GCA_000621985.1 Lachnospiraceae bacterium V9D3004 | reverse complement strand
AACTTTCATCGGCATAGCTCCTTTCTTTAGAATAAAGAGAAGCCATTGACTGTTCCACCACACAATTCAACAAGAGTTAAAACAATTCTTAGTGTACGGTCTGATAGAGCCACTTATTTGTGCTTGGAAGGTGGAACTTACACTGATTTATATGCTGTCTAAAACGAGAGAGTTTTTACGACTCCTCCTCCCGTGCTTTGTAGTATAGCTTCTCGCTTGAATTATATACACGACGTGGAGGACAGTCGATACTTTCATCACTATTTGTGCCGCCGACCGAAGGCGGCGGAATGGAGATTTATATGATACAGTGAAAGAGAATGTAACAAATTAGACAATGATAAGACTGCATTCAAAGAGTGAAGTCTTCTACCAAAGGTAGAGAAAGGAATAATTAATGAACGCACAATGTACCGATTGCCAAGCAAGAAAAGCAAACTATGATATTTTGAGAATAATATCTACCATTTCGGTAATGCTTATACATGTTAATTGGGGCTATTTCGGAGATAATTTCGATAATTATGATGGATCAATTGTTTGGATGATCGAATCTCTGATTAATATTGTTACCAGATTTTCGATTCCCTGCTTTTTGATGATTTCCGGTGCTTTTATTCTACCGAATAGCAGAACATGTAATGCAAGACTGTTTTATAAGCATGTTTTTTTGAAAATTTTCATGCCGACATTTATTTTAATAATTTTTCTTGCGATAATTAAAATTATTCAGTTGATATTTTGTGGGGGAGATTGGACATCTTTTTCATTAAGTTTAATCAATGGCAGTTTTTATAACTTATGGTATATGTATATGTTATTGGGGATATATGCAATAGCACCTGTTTTAGCAATGATTAGAAATAGATTAAGTGTTAACTCTTATTTAGCCGGGTCAATAATATTTCTTATTTGGGCAATACTATCACAGAACACATCTGATCAAATGGTTTCATGGAACATAGGTGTTGTTGTTTCATATTTATCATATTTTGTTTTAGGAGATGCATTAAAGCAGACAATGGATGCTAAGGCTCTAAAGCCCGGATCATATGCTATGTTAGGTCTCATTATAATATTATGTATTTCGTTATCTCAGTTGTTTAGGATTTATGTTTCAAATTATTATTCATTTAGAGCATATTTTGCCTTTTTATCACCAACAATAGCTTTGCTATCAGTGTGTGTGTTTATTATGTTTAGTAAGCTAAACGTTAAACATGATTTTTCAAAGATTTCTTTTTTGACTTTTTATGCTTATGTATTTCATACGATTATTTTGGAATTTTGTCATGGAATTATAAGAAATTATAATAATAACCCAATTGTGAATATCCTTATTGAATTGGTTTTGGTTGTATTATTATCTTTCTCTGCTGCTCTTATTTTTGATTTATTATGGAAAAGAATAAAAAAAGTGATGATAGTAGATGAAATATAAATGTCCTATATTATCATAATTCCCTTGAACCTATTGCAAAAAGAACTTCAAAGGTGTATCATATCGCTATATGCGGAGGAATTGGTATGAATATTATTAAGGGCGGCGTTACAGCTGCAAAAGGTTATAAGGCTTCGGGAACGGAAGCCGGTATCAAATATAAAGACAGGAAGGACATGGCTCTTGTATACTCGGAGAAGCCTGCGGTTGTAGCAGGAACATTTACCACTAATGTTGTGAAAGCATCTCCGGTATTGTGGGATATGAAGCTTGTCCGTTCGGGTAAGCCCGTCAGAGCGGTTGTGCTTAACAGCGGTATCGCTAATGCTTGCACGGGTTCGGTTGGAGATGAATATAATCTGTGGATGGCAGAGAAGATGGCATCCGCACTCGGAATAGATACTGAGGAAGTATGTACTGCTTCCACAGGCGTTATCGGAATGCAGCTTAAGAAGGAGCCTATAGAGAGAGGCTGTAAGCAATTGGCAGAGACGTTAGCTGATACGGCAGAAGCAGGAACTCTTGCTGCAGAGGCCATAATGACGACAGATACTGTATCGAAGCAGTATGCAGTTGATTTTGAGATAGACGGCAAGACAATAACTATTGGTGGAATGTCTAAAGGTTCAGGTATGATACATCCCAATATGGCTACGATGCTGTGCGTGATCACAACTGATGTGCTCATTTCAAAGGATGCTCTTCAGAAGGCACTTAGCTTATCGGTTGCCGATTCATTTAACATGATATCAGTTGACAGAGATACATCCACCAATGATACGGTTCTTGTGCTTGCAAACGGCGAAGCGGGAAATGATGAGATATGCGAAGGATCGGCCGGATATGTCGAATTCTGTGAGGCTCTTGATCAGGTGACAAGATCACTTGCAAAAATGATGGCCGCTGACGGTGAGGGCGCAAGCAAACTGCTTGAAGTAACGGTTACCGGTGCGGCTGCGAAAGAAAGTGCGAGAGCTCTTGCCAAGTCTGTGATCACATCCAATCTTGTTAAGACGGCAGTGTACGGCAGCGATGCCAACTGGGGAAGGATCATGTGCGCTCTTGGATATTCGGGAGAGGACTTTGATCCGTATAAGACGGCCGTGACAATTAAGAGCGTTACCGGAAGTCTTGTGCTTGTAAGAGACGGAATGGCAACGGATTACAGTGAAGATGAGGCAACGAAGATATTGTCTGACAGTGAAGTGACTGTTATATGTGACATGGGTGAAGGCGATGCCTGTGCAACTGCATGGGGCTGTGACCTTACCTATGATTATGTGAAGATCAACGGGGATTATAGATCCTGATTATAACGCTCCTGTTACATGGTCATATTCGTGGAACGGAGCGATGAATAAATAAGTTAGGAGACGTATGATGTCAGGAATTAGTAAGAATACAATGGACGAGATGTTCATGAAAGCGGAGACACTGATCGAGGCGCTGCCTTATATCAGGGATTTTAATAATAAGGTTGTTGTTGTAAAGTACGGCGGAAGCGCCATGGTGGATAAGCAGCTTGAAGAGAGTATGATGAAGGATGTTGCGCTTCTTAAGCTCGTTGGTATGAAACCTGTTATAGTTCATGGTGGTGGAAAGGAGATCAGCAAATGGGTTAAGCTCTCCGGTAAAGAAGCAAAGTTTGTCGAAGGTCTGCGCGTTACCGATGCGGAGACGATGGAGATTGCCGAGATGGTTCTCGGTAAGGTGAATAAGCACCTTGTTGCAATGATCGAAGGTCTTGGTGTTAAGGCTGCCGGTATAAGCGGTAAGGACGGAATGACGATCAAGGTTGATAAAAAGATCGTTAACGGTCAGGATATCGGATATGTCGGTGATGTTAAGGAAGTTAATCCCGAACTTATTGAGACGCTGCTTGAGAATGATTTTGTGCCGGTGATCGCGCCGATAGGACTTGATGAGAATTATAACACTTACAATATTAATGCTGATGATGCCGCATGTGCGGTTGCTGAGGCACTTCATGCAGAGAAACTTGCATTTATGACTGATATCGAAGGGGTATGCAAGGATCCTAACGATAAGAGCACACTTATATCCGTACTGACAAGGCAGGGTGCATATCAGATGATAGAGAGCGGCTATATCGGCGGCGGTATGCTTCCGAAGCTTCGTAATTGTATAGCTGCTGTTGAAAATGGCGTGAACAGGGTTCATATACTTGACGGTCGTAAAGAACACTGCCTGCTTCTCGAATTCTTCACCAAGAAGGGAATCGGAACCGCCATAATTGATGATGAGGCATTATATCCACATGAGAAGAACAAATAAAGTTCAGCACCCCATGAAAGCACAAGACGCAAAGTGTCTCGGACGTCCCAAGTGTTCATTGGTACGCAGCGACAATGGACTGGGGTGTGATAATGAGCACTAGGGTGCCGTAGGGTAACATAACATTAAGAAAAGAGGCTTGAGAGTATCATGAAAGAATTGATCGAAAAAGGCGAGAGCTGTCTGCTCCATACTTATAACCGTTTTCCGGTTGTATTCGACAGGGCGGAAGGCGTAAGATTATTTGACACCGAAGGAAAAGAATATCTTGACTTCTTCTCCGGGATAGCAGTAATGGCGTTAGGTTACACTCATCCCGAATACACAAAGAGACTGCATGAGCAGATCGATAAGCTTGTTCATATATCGAATTATTTTTATAATGAGCCTGCCATATCAGCTGCAGATTATTTCACCAAAGCTTCGGGTATGGACAGAGTGTTCTTCACGAACAGCGGAGCCGAGGCTATTGAAGGTGCTCTTAAGATGGCAAGAAAATATTCCCGAAATAATTACGGTGAAGGAAGAAGTGATATAATCGCGATGGATCATTCGTTCCATGGAAGGACCATGGGAGCGGTATCCGTTACAGGGACACCTTCTTACCGCGAACCGTTTGAACCGCTTATAAGCGGAATATCATACGCAAAATACAATGATCTTGACAGCGTAAAAGCTCTTGTTACAGATAAGACCTGTGCGATCATTCTCGAGACTGTACAGGGCGAGGGCGGCATTCATGTTGCCGACACGGAATTCATAAAGGGAATTAGAGAACTGTGTGATAAGAAAGATATCGTGCTGATCCTTGATGAAGTACAGTGCGGAATGGGAAGAACAGGAAAGATGTTCGCATATCAACATTATGGAATTCTTCCTGATATCATGACTTCCGCAAAGGGACTCGGTAACGGTGTTCCTGTCGGAGCATTTGCCTGCAGGGAGAAGTTTGCGGCTCTTGTTGCCGGAGATCACGGTTCAACTTATGGCGGCAATCCGTTCGTTACGGCTGCAATCAATGCGGTATTCGACATTTTCGAATCGGAGAAGATCCTTGATAATGTTAACGAAGTCGGCACATATCTGTACGAAAGATTGGAAGAAATTACCAAGTCAAGCGATTCAGTTACCGACCACAGAGGAATGGGGCTTATGCAGGGACTTGAGTTTAACTGCGAAGTGAAGCAGATAATCGGAAAAGCTCTTGAAAAAGGACTTGTTCTTATAGCAGCAGGATCTAACACAATAAGATTCATGCCATCATTTATCATCACGAAGGAAGACGTTGATGAGATGATTGATAAGCTCGTTCAGGTCATCTGATATTTATATATTGAAATAAATGGCTTAATAAGGTATTATAATTATATAACCAGCGAACAAAGGCGTTCCCGGATTTTCGGGAGCGCCTTTTTATTGCTTTCGGCAAGTGTGTGTCGTGTTGTACGAGAAGATATTTGCCTGGTGCAAGAATATGAGGCATGAAGTGCTGAGTGCACCACCAACACGTAGGGCGTGTACCATACTTGCACGAACACACATTTAACGGGAGAGGGAACGTGTAGCACGAAGTGCGGAATGTTAGCAAGGAACATGGAGAGGAGAGATACTTATGGCAGCATTTGAAAAAACAAAATCAGGAATTCCAATGATGGATGAAGCGTTACAATATATAAGACTGGGGGATAATGTTGTATGGCAGGTGCCGTCACTGGATGAATTCAGAATTGTGGCAGAACGGTTCGTCACACAGGCTATTGAAGATAAAAGGAATCTCATATACATAAGATTTGCGGAACACGATCCTATCATCACTCCAAGAGAGGGGCTTAAGATCGAGAATGTGGAATTGTCGCATCGCTTTGAAGATTTCACGGTGAATATACATAATATAATCGAGAGAGAAGGGTTTGATGCTTTCTATGTATTTGACTGTCTGTCGGAGCTTGAAGCGGCATGGGCTACCGATCTTATGATGGGTAATTTTTTCCATCTTACCTGTCCGTATCTTTTTATCCTTGATACGGTGGCATATTTTCCGATAATAAGGGGCAGACATTCATTTGATGCGATCGCGACCATAAGGGATACGACACAGTTATTTCTTGATGTATATAAGGATGACTTAGTTAAGGAAAATGATGAGGTATACGTTCGTCCCATGAAGGTCTGGAAAAGGTACTCACAGACAATGTTCCAGCCTTATCGTTTGAGTAAAAATGATCACAGTTTTACCGTGTTGTCGGATGGTATGGAGATAAGCAGATTTTACAGTGTGATGAATAAAGATGACAGTTCGGCTGCAGACAGGAATCTTGACAGCTGGGAACGGTTTTTTGCGAGAACAAGGATGTTATATGAGAATGGCGTTGATGTTACAAAAGATTGTTCAAGAATGTGTAATATTATGCTTACAAGAGATGAAAGGATGCGTAAGCTTATCAAGGAGAATTTTAAGCCGGAAGATTATTTTGAAGTTCATTCGCATATGATAGGAACCGGAATGATAGGCGGAAAAGCGTGCGGAATGCTCTTATCAAGGAAGATAGTCGAGAATCATCGTCCGGATATATTCGAACGATTCGAACCACATGATTCATTTTACATAGGTTCGGATGTTTTCTATGCTTATATAGTCGATAACGGTTTCTGGGATCTCAGAATCAAACAAAGAACGGAAGAAGGATATTTTACACTGGCGGATGAATTCAAAGAGCATATCATGTCGGGAAAATTCCCTGCTAAGATAGAAGCGGAATTCAACAGGATCCTTGATTATTACGGAAATGCACCGGTAATTGTAAGATCAAGTTCGATCCTTGAAGACGGATTCGGGAATGCATTTGCCGGAAAATATGATTCGGTATTCTGCGGAAATACGGGTACACCCGAAGAGCGTCTGCAGAAGTTCGAAGAAGCAGTCAGGATCGTATATGCAAGTACGATGAGCCTGTCAGCGCTTGATTACAGGAAAAGACGCGGGCTTGACAAGAGAGACGAGCAGATGGCGATCCTCGTTCAACGTGTGTCGGGATCACGTTACGAAGGTTTCTTCATGCCATGTGCGGCAGGCGTCGGTTATTCAGTAAGTCCGTACAGAATGGATGCGGAACACCCTGAATCGGGAATGTTAAGACTTGTAATGGGGCTTGGTACGGCTGCTGTTGACAGGAGAACAGGCTCTTATCCGAGAATGGTATCTCTTGATGCGCCTTTAAAAGTGATCAACACGGCTATATCGGACCGTCAGCAGTACTCACAGCGAATAGTTGACGTTATAAGTGAAGAGACCGGCGCGGAGGCAGGTTTTGATCCTGCCGATGTGAGTAAGGCACTGCCGGGATATTTGAACAGAATGTTATTTACACATAATTATGAGACGGAAAGCAGGTTCAGGGAACGTGGCATCAACAGAGAAGTATTGTTCGTGACATGTGACGGTTTGACGAAAAATGAGGCTCTCATGACCGACATGAAAGATATGCTTGAATTAATACAGGAGCATTACGAATATCCGGTTGATACGGAGTATACGATCAACTTTGCTCCGGATGGAAGTTATGTGATCGATCTGCTCCAATGCCGTCCGTTGCAGCTTACGGAAGATGGTGATAAAGTGGAATTCCCCGCTTCTGTAAATGAAGAAGACATATTGCTTCAGACCAAAGGTGTATCAATGGGATTCTCACGAAGGATTCTTATCGACGGAGTAGTATACATTGATCCGATAACGTATTACAACATGCCTTACAAGCGCAAATATGATATTAAGAAGGCATTATCGGATGTAAACTGGTATTACCGTGGAAAAGGTAAACATCTGTTATTATTAACACCGGGAAGAATATGTACATCTTCTCCGGAACTCGGCGTGCCCTCGGGATTTTCTGACATAAGCGAATTCTCCGTTATCGCAGAGGTATCCGAATCAAGTGTCGGATATATTCCGGAATTAAGTTACGGAAGTCATATATTCCAGGATCTTGTCGAGGCGGGGATTCTGTATACAGCCGTATTCGAGAGTGGAACGACAGTTAATTACCGGCCGAAGTTTCTTGAAGAATATGAAGAGATCACATCTGACATAGTGGAACTTTCTGAGGATATAGAAGATATAATACGTGTGTATGATACTTCTTCGACAGAGCTCGCCCTGTATTACGATATGGGAGAAGAGAGGTTGCTTGTGTGCAGGTGACGTTAAGCAATAACAGCACAATCAGAAAGACACCGGCTATAGAATTCTATTCTTTCTCAACTGACAAAAAGTTTACACCATACGAATATGGGGGTTGTGCGTGTGCTCCGTCTCATTTATAATTAGAATACACTTGATCATAGGTGAAAACGGAGGAAGCGACGATGAGAATAATCAAACACGAACAACAATTCAATAATGAAAAGTCATCAACAGGATATTCGAAGATGGAGCTTCGAGGTTATTTACATGATGATGAATATACAAGACCGGCGGTTATCATATGTCCCGGAGGAGGATATATGACGTTAACTCCGCATGAGAGCGACCAGACTGCTATGGAATTTTTTGGGAAAGGATATGATGCATTCGTATGCGACTATCCGTTAAAGAAAGAAGCAGTGTATCCCATTCCGCAGCTTGCTGCATCATATTCAATAGGATACATAAGAAAACATGCTAATGAATGGAATATTAATAAGAATAATATTGCAATCGGTGGATTCTCTGCAGGAGCGCATGTTGCTGCATGTGCCGGAACGTTATATGACGATGAGTATATCAAAAAAACGCTCGGAGATATAAATGATATCCGTCCCGACGCCCTAATACTCATATATCCGTGTATCGGAGTTGATATTCCGGGGTATAAGGATAAGGACGGCAATGACGCGGTGCTTCGCTGTGACAAATTAGTAAATGCCGATACTCCGCCTGCATTTATCGTAACAAGTTTTGGAGATACATTTGTATCATGTAATCAGTCGCTTAATATGGCAAGAGCGATGTCGGATAATGATGTGCCGTTCGAACTGCATTGCTTTGAGATAGGCGATCATGGTGCGCTTAACGCCGATAATATGGGATATAATGAATTCACTACAAGGAGAGTCGGTAACGAAAACTGGTTCCAGCTCTGTCTTGACTGGCTGCGTGACCGGTTCAATGAAAATGTCGGATACGGTTGTAATCTCAGTACGGAAGGCAGGATCAAGGATGATTATTTCAAACTTGAGCTTGTATGCTATCCGGGAGAAGACTGATCTTTATAAATAATATGTAACTGTTCAGTACATTATTTCATTGGGTGTTGAACAGTTACATAACTTTTTTTGAAAATATAGTTGTAAATAACGTCGTAATTGGTTAATATATGTATATATCCCGCATTCTGCTCCGGGTATCAACCGGAGGAGGATGATTAATGAAATACAGATATAGTTTTGAAGAAAAAAAGAAGCGGGCAGGTATTATAGCTGCGTGTGTTTTTGTTGTGCTTGCCGGTATTGTATATCTATATAACCGGCACAGTGATCCGGAGGGCGTGCATTCTCTGTCGGTTGATGAATCGGCAGATCCCGGACAGATGGCAGAAGATAATATGTCTGATTCCGGAGGTTATAATACATCAAATAATTATAATGAATCCGGAGGTCATAATGAGTCCACAGGTAAGAATGGAATTGCTAGCGGAATAACAGAAGAACCGGCAACGATCAAGGTTCATGTGTGCGGAGCGGTAACATCGCCCGGAGTGTATGAACTCGGATCAGGTGCAAGGGTTTCGGATGCTATCGATGCCGCCGGAGGGTTCGGTAAGAAAGCTGCAAAGGATTATCTTAATCTTGCTGCGGGAATTGAAGATGGAGAGAAGATATATGTCCCGACGAAAAAGGAGCTGAAATCTTCCGATGGAACCGGTGCTGATACTTCGAATATTTCGAATAGTCCGAATAATTCGGTTCCTACTCTTAGCTCAATAGATGTCAACAGTACAACAGATAGCAATAACCGGACAGATAGTAACACCGCTTCTGAAAAGATCAATATTAATACTGCTACAAGAGAAGAATTAATGACACTGCCGGGAATAGGGGAATCCAAGGCAGACGACATAATATCTTACAGAGAGGAAAACGGAAGATTTTCATCAATAGAAGATATTATGAATATAAGGGGAATAAAAGAAGGACTTTTTTCGAAGATTGCAGACAGAATAATTACAGATTAAATGAATAATTAAAGGCAGGTAACAGAACAAAATGGCAAAGAAAATACTCGTTGTGGATGATGAGAAACTGATCGTAAAAGGAATACGTTTCAGCCTTGAGCAGGAAGGCATGGAAGTCGACTGCGCTTATGATGGTGAAGAGGCATATGAGGCTATAAAGAATAACGATTATGATATAATATTATTGGATGTAATGCTTCCAAAGCTTAACGGTTTTGAAGTGTGTCAGAGCGTCAGGGAATTTTCCGACGTTCCTATCATTATGCTCACCGCAAAAGGTGATGATATGGATAAGATTCTCGGACTTGAGTACGGTGCGGATGATTATATTACAAAACCGTTTAATATCCTTGAAGTAAAAGCAAGGATCAAAGCTATAATGAGAAGAAGCAGCAGAGGCGGTAATTCTGTCAAAAAAACCGATGGCTTTGTTGAATTCGGTGAGTTGAAAGTAGACTACGAAGGCAGGAGAGTATTTGTTGAGGATGTTGAACAGAATCTTACTGCCAAGGAATTTGATCTGCTTGAACTGCTTATGAATAACCAGGGCAAGGTATACAGCCGTGAAAGCCTTCTTAATACAGTATGGGGATACGATTATCTTGGTGATGTCAGAACCGTTGACGTTCATGTAAGGCGTCTTCGTGAGAAGATAGAATCGGAACCAAGTAATCCGAAGTACATACATACAAAATGGGGTGTTGGTTATTATTTCAAAGCTTAAAGGCAGATTCAGATTTTTAAAAAGTCTGAAGATCCGCATATTTTTGATCATTTTTTTATTTGGAATAGTTCCGGTCTCTGTGTATTGCGTAATATCCGAGAGACTGTTTCTTAATGATGCTATCACGCAGCGTGTGACGGAGCTTCAGTCGCATGCTACGATCATAGCCAATCTTGTTGTCAACTCCAATTTTTTTGCCAATGAAGATCTGACCGAACTTAATACGGAACTTAATCAGGTTGCTGACGTTTACAGGGGACGTATCCTTGTAATAGACAGCAATCTTAAGATCGTCAGGGATACTTATAATCTTGAAAATGATAAGACGATCATATCAAAAGAAATAATCGAGACTTTCAATGGTGATAACAGTACGTATATTAATAATTCCGGACAATATGTGGAGATAACGGCACCGATCAATAATTCCGAGACGCATGATATTATCGGCGCGGTATTTATGAGTTTTTCCACAGAAAAAATCTTTGTTTTATACGAGAGTAAACTAAGAGATGACATAGTATTCATATTGATCTTTACGGTTATAATATTCATTCTGTCATTTCTTATATCGGGACTTATCGTGAAACCTTTCCGCGATCTTACCGCGACGATTATGCATATCGCAGTGGGAGATATCACGATAGAAACAGAATATAAAGGTTATACGGAACTTGAGAGCATATCCAATTCCTATAAGGACATGATGGAAGAGCTTAAGAAAACTGAAGAATCGAGACAGGAATTCGTATCCAACGTGTCGCATGAATTAAAAACTCCGATAACTTCCATGAAAGTTCTTGCAGAATCACTCACAATGCAGGAAGATGTTCCTGCTGAATTATATCGGGAATTCATGGTGGATATATGTGACGAGATCGAGAGAGTTAACAACATAATCAACGATCTTCTTACAGTTGTAAAGACAGATAAAAATGTGTCGACTGTAGTTCTTTCTTCCGTTAATATCAATGAATTTGTCGAAAAAATCCTTAAGACATTAAGACCTATTGCGGCCCAGAGAAATATTGAGCTCGTATATGAAAGCTTTCGCCCGATAATAGCTGAGGTTGATGAAGTAAAGCTTGGCATGGCAATCAATAATCTGATCGAGAATTCCATAAAATATAATTATGACGACGGATGGGTTAGGGTGACGTTAAATGCCGACCACAGATATTTTTACATTAAAGTAGCGGATTCCGGCGTTGGAATTCCTGAGGAACTTCAGGACAAAATATTCGAGAGATTCTACCGTGTTGATAAAGCAAGATCGAGAGAGACCGGCGGTACGGGACTTGGACTTGCCATTACGAGGAATGCTATTCTTATGCACAGAGGTTCCATAAAAGTATACAGTAAAGAGGGAGAGGGCTCGCTATTTACGGTAAGGATACCGCTTAATTATCAGACGTAAGGTATAATATGAAAGGATATAATTAAAAAAATGACTGAACATGAAAAGGATAATATATGGTTTCGTCTTAGAAATCTGCATATGGGTCGCTGTCTGCGCAAACAGATATTTCCTCTTGGGCTGTCTTTTGTGTTGATGATAAATGTCTGCCTTTTTGCGGCATGCAGCCCTGCAAAAGATGAGTACGAATATAATATATTCTATCTGAGCAAAGATGAGAATCAGCTTGTTCAGGAAGGTTATGACGCAAAAGAAGAAACGACGGCAGGACTTATCGATGAGCTTATAAAAAAACTTGGTTCGACACCTGATAGCTTTAATGCTACGGTTCCGGGGTTAGATGTGACTAACATAATCTCGGAGGAGATGACAGACGAGGGATATATAGTTCTTGACTTTGATTCGAATTATTACACAATGCCGATCATCAAAGAAACGCTTTGTCGGGCGGCAATTGTTAAGACCCTTTGCCAGATTCCCGGAGTTAACGGCGTTGGTTTCAATATTGACGGTAATCCTCATCTTAACAGTGAGGGTGAGGCTTTCGGTTATATGAATTCTGAGACTTTTGTAGATAATACCAGCGGCGAAACCACATATAAGCAGACCATATCGGTCAATCTGTATTTTGCCGACAGTACCGGTAAGAAACTTGTTAAAGTACCGACCAATGTAACATTTGACGGAACCATATCTATGGAGCAGCTTGTTATGCAGCAGATCATAAGCGGTCCCGAGAGTGTGAAAGGTGTGGATAAGACGTTAAAAGGTGTTATTCCGGAGAATACTGTCGTTAACCAGATCACGGTCAGAGACCAGATATGTTATATAGATCTTGGAAAAGAATTCTTATCGGCTGTTGACGGAGTGGACAGGATAGTAACCTTATATTCTGTAGTCAATTCTTTAGTTGAACTTCCGGACATTAATAAAGTTCAATTCACAATTGATGGGGAAACCATTAATTTCTACGGTAACAGAAATATCGTATTTGATTCACCGCTTGAAAGAAATCTTGAGATAATCAAGGAGTGATGAAAAGTAAAACGGCCATTGGTTTTAATATATGTAATTGTGATGTTGGTCATTCTGATGTTCAGGATCACTGCATCTGGTGTCCGTGATTACCTTGAGGTTGAAAAAGAAGCTAAGGTAACGGGCAGAGTGTGTGATATTACCGATACGGATTCGGGTATCAGGATAACGATCGGTAATGTAAATGTAATTAAAGGTACTCCCGTAAAGCGGGACGAGAATCTGTTGGTATCAATCTATTCAGATGATAACCTGAGGATTGGAAATATCATTACAGTATCAGGAAAAGCAAAAGCGTTCGAACCGGCAGGCAATCCCGGACAATTCAATGCGTACAGCTACTACCGTGGCAAAGGTTATGTTTATAAAATATCTGCGGGAGAATATGAGATAACGGATCATTCATTTGATCGTTACAGAGAATTCATACGGGATATTGCGACAAGTGTCAAAGAATCATTCTTCAGATATCTTCCCGAAAAAGATGCCGGAATGATATCGGCAATGGTTCTCGGTGACAGAAGTTTTCTCGATGAAAATGATAAAGAATTATATAAGCAGGACGGGATAATGCACATCCTTGCTGTATCAGCGCTACATGTATCAATGATATCCGTAATTGTTCTGTGGATAATATCAAAATTCCCGGTAGGTTTTGTCACGGGAAGAATATCGGTAATAACAGTGTTGATCATATACGGAAGCATCGCAGGTTTCAGCGTATCATGTACAAGGGCGGTAGTGATGTTGCTTAGCGGCATCGTAGCAGGTCTTACGGGTAATTCTTATGACAGACTGTCGGCCATGTCGCTTGCCGGAATAATTATTCTGCTTGCAGATCCTGCAGCACTATTCAGACCTGATTATCAATTATCTTTTGGCGCATCCTCATCGATTATGATAGTAAGCGGTATAACTGACAGGATCGAATACAAATCTGACATTATAAAAATGATCTGCAATTCATTTTTTGTGAGTCTTGGAGTTACACTCTTCACAATGCCAGTGCTCTTATATAATTATTATGACGTGCCCCTTTATTCTGTGCTTATTAATCTGATCGTAATTCCTTTGATGACATTATTATTTGTCGCCGCTGTCTTATGTGGGCTTGCAGGGATTACCGGTGGACTCGCGGATGTTTTCGGGGATGTATATGATGGTATAGTTGGCTTGGCTGATATGTTCGCAGAATTCATGGCAGGGACAGTTCATTTTATCCTTGAATTCTACAGATGGATATGCGAGATGGCAGCAGATCTGTGTTATGAATTCAGAATAACAGGATGTCCTGATATGAAAATGATAGTGTTGTATTATATTCTTCTCGGTCTTATGATATTAACTCTAAGAAAATTGCTTGAAGACGGGGAAGATTCACGATTATATAGAATGATCCATGCCATAACCCATAAATGCACAGTACGTACACAGTGTACAATAATTACAATGTGCTTTCTTGTTGTTCTGACGGCTGTTATCAGCCATAAATTCGGCAATGACAGCTTTTTGGCCACTGTACTTGATGTGGGACAGGGTGATGGGATCTATATGGAACTTCCTGATTCTTCCACGATGTTCATTGACGGAGGAAGCAGTGATGTGAGTTTGGTCGGAAGATACAGGCTTATGCCATACCTAATGTATAAAGGAACAAGAAAGATTGACAGATGGGTGATAACTCATGGTGACTCGGATCATTATTCGGGATTCATGGAGATATTGGATCAGGTCGTACAGGGGAAGTTTCGAATAGGCGAATTATGGCTAGCGGATGTGAGTAATCCCGGAGATGGATACAGGGAAGTTGAAGATAAGGCCAAGGAAGCAGGAATTAATGTTGTAAAAGTGTCGTCGGGTATGAGGTGGCAGTGGGGCGATGCGAAGGAAGCGGAAGTAAATCTATCAGAAGAAAATTCAGAAAAGTGTTTAGAAAATCATTATACGAAATCCTCCGAATTTTCGATAACCTGTCTGAACCCAGAGAAGAATTATACATGTTCCGGAGAGAATGAATACTCGGTCGTACTGCTTGTAAGATGTGGTTCATTTTCCGGATTATTCACCGGTGATGTTGAGTCATCCGGAGAAGAAAAACTAACGGAATATTTTAAGAATGATCCGATCGACCTTACTATGTTAAAAGTCGCGCATCACGGCTCACACAATTCATCTCCCGAAGAATTGATAGGCTTGCTTCACCCGGATATTGCAGTTATATCCTGCGGAAAAAATAACCGGTACGGTCATCCTCATGAGGAGATACTTGACAGGCTGCGGCGCATAAAAGCGGATATATTCAGAACGGATATTAATGGGGCGGTTACGGTTAATAATGATGGTGAAATTGACATTTATATGAATCAATAAATCATTGGACAATAGAAATGTATGCTATATAATAATTCCCGTGGGTGAATGGCTGCGTCTGAGCGTATGTCATCATGAGGGGAAGATGTGTATATTTTTTCTGATTATTTCGGTTCTTTGTAGCAGTGTGAAAATGAACCGTGGTGAAAATATTCTACTTTCCCAAAATAAAATAAAAAAGGAGAAGGGGTAATTATGAAGAGCAACAAAAGTAAGATTCTTGTGATCATGTTGATCATGGCCATGATCATTCCGGGTGTTTATTTTTCCAAACCGGCAACCGGAGAAACAGTGAAATCATTTACAAATGTATCTGCTATTGAGGATGGGGCGCAATATGCGATCGTTATGAACGGGATAACGCCTACAGGTCTTTCATCCGGATATTATTATCTCAAGGATCAGGCGGTTAGCGGAACACAGACATTGATGGATTATGCCGCATTTGATTCGAGCGGAAAAACCGTAGAAGGTGTTTCGTTATGGTCATTCGAAAAAGATTCCGACGGTTATGCATTAAAAGCAGCTTCCATATCCGATACATCGAAAGCATATCTTAACATCAGTTCCGGCGGAGCATCCATGGGTGCAAAACAAAAGCTTTCAATATCTTTTAACAGCGATACATTTACGATAATAAATGATGGTAATCGTCTGAGATTCACGAATTCCGGGGGAAGTAACGGAAGCACTCCGGGATTTGCAAGCGGTACAAAAGATGCCAGCAGTTCATGGCGTTTATATAAGCTTACAGAGAAAGATTCAAGCGCTACCGAACCACCGGCAACACCAACACCTGCACCTACAGGAGAGCCGACACAGAAGCCGACCAATGACAGAAATGAATATGAATCATTATATGTAGAAGAGACGGACGAAATTCCTGCATACACGATGGCATTCATTTCGGATATCCATATTGACTACGGACTTCAGAACAGGGAGAGCCAGCTTAGAGAAGACGTTATCAATACGACTAAAAAGATCCGTGAAGAAGAAAATGCAAACGTGATATCAGTACTCGGCGATGTGTCAAGTAACAATGCGGGTCTCGGATGGACATATGAAAAATATGAAAAGATGATCGATGATCTTGAAAATGTTCTTGAAGGTGCAACCAAAGACGGACACGTTCTTATGGTAACGGGAAATCATGATTTTGTTGCGGGCGGTTCATCATTTAACTCCGGAGATTATTCGGGAATAATGAATTATGCAAACGGTGAACTTGAGAAATCCGAATATCTTGATCAGGACGATGATTCGGACAGCAACGTTGCAAATAAGACAAAAAATAACAGCAATATAAGCATGAGACTTGCATATCACTACGTGATCGACGGTGTTGATTTTATCGGTATCAATACTCCGTATTCCGGAGGAGATAATCACAGCGAATATGTGCTTACCGATTCAACACTCGAATGGGTTGAAGACAAGCTTGACGAGATTGGAAAAGACAAGCCTGTCATCGTACTTACACATTATCCTTTAAGTGATTCCAGAAATGTAAAAAAACACATGGCTGAACCATACAACACAAGACTTAAGGAGATCCTTCTTCAATATGAAAATGCGATCCTTGTATACGGACATGATCATGGTAATGTGTACATTGAAGAAGATACATATGAGAGAGTGACGCCGTATTCACAGGACGGATCGGTTCTTGATGACCGTCCGGACGAGAATGACAGCTTTGTAAGTTCATTTGCGGGTTCTATGGGTTATTACAGTAATGATTACAATCCAAGTCTCGGAGATTATGAACCGTACGTTGTTCAGGCACTTCTTGTATATATGTACAGCGACAGAGTAACATTCCAGATGAAGAATTACGGAACGAGAACCGGAGTGAGCGTATGTCCGGAACCGTACACGATATATAAGAATACCGGTCTTACACCAAACCTTAAGACAATACCTTCACCGGAACCGACAAAGAATCCTGTTGATAATACGGGTATTACCAAGACTGAACCCACGATTGCAGGACCAACAGCAGTGCCGCAACAAAATTCCGGAGTGCAGCAGAATCCTGGCGCATCTAATGCTTCCGGTAATTTGAAACCAGGTAAGAATGACACAGCTTCTTCAGGCAAGAAGCCTTCTTCTACTAAGAACACGAAAGTCAAAGGAGTTAAGATAAAGAAGTCCGGTAATAAAATAACTATTACATGGAAGAAGGCAGCAGGTGCTTCAAAGTACGAATTATTATGTTCAACATCGAAGAACTTTAAGAAGCTTACTAAGAAAGTAAAGATTAATAAAACATCATGTACGATCAAGAAGCTCAAGAAAGGAAAGACGTATTATTTCAGGATTCGTGCACTCAGTGGTACGCATAAAGGTCCGTATTCACATACTATGAAAGCTACGCTTTAAGAAAAGGAAAAAATATAATGTGTGAGCGTAAGGGTATCCCGGTTACAATATCGGGGTGCCCTTATGCGATTTATGAAAAAATATTGTGTAAATATGCTTTGCGTGATACACTATATCTCAGACGGACTAGATTAATAATATATTTGCAGGGAGAGGAAAACAAAATGGTATTTGATAATATTGTTGTTTTTACGGATAACGATGAAGCAGGTACCGCAGATAATATGATTAATGGGATAGAAAATCCTGATAATAAATATCTCAATCAGAGAAGACTAAAGACAAAAGCAAAGTTCGATGTTTATTTTTCTGTCAGAACAGCTGCTGATCAATACGCAGAAAGACAAAATATATTGAAAAACGTTAAATGGGAAGAATATGATAAACTCAGAAAAGATTTTAATATATTTTCAGATTTGGGATGACAAATACATACCTCGATGATATAATTATTCATTGTTGTTGAAAATGACCTGCTCGTTACGGGCCGGATTGGATTATTATTACAAGGAGATAGATTAATTATGAAATTGGGAATTGTGGGACTTCCAAATGTTGGAAAAAGCACATTGTTTAACTCATTAACCAAGGCGGGTGCTGAATCCGCTAACTACCCGTTCTGTACGATAGACCCGAATATCGGTGTTGTTGCGGTGCCGGACGAGAGACTTGATGTACTTACAAAGATGCATAATTCGGCAAAGACGATACCGGCAGTGATCGAATTCGTTGATATAGCGGGGCTTGTTAAAGGAGCATCGAAAGGTGAGGGACTTGGTAACCAGTTCCTTTCCAATATAAGAGAAGTTGATGCGATAGTACATGTTGTAAGATGCTTTGAAGATGGCAATATCGTTCATGTTGACGGAAGCATTAATCCGTTAAGGGATATCGAGACGATCAATCTTGAACTCATATTCTCGGATATCGAGATAATCGAGAGAAGGATAAGCAAGATATCAAGAGGTGCCAATAATGATAAGAAGCTTGCAGCAGAGCTTGAATTCTATAAGAGACTTAAGGAATTCTTAGAGCAGGGTAAGCTTGCCAAGAACTTCGAGACAGATGATGAGGATGAGCTTGCTCTTATGGCAGAGTGCAATCTTCTTACCGGTAAACCGGTCATATATGCCGCCAATGTGTCGGAAGATGACCTTGCAGATGACGCTGCAGGTAACGATATGGTCAGTAAGGTGCGTGAATATGCCAAGGAGGAAGGTTCGGAAGTATTCGTAATATGTGCTCAGATAGAGCAGGAGATAGCTGAACTTGATGACGATGAGAGAAAAATGTTCCTCGAAGACCTGGGATTATCGGAATCCGGTCTTGATAAGCTTATTGCTGCAAGTTACAGACTGCTCGGCCTTATCAGCTTCTTAACATCGGGAGAGACGGAGACAAGGGCATGGACTATAAAGGAAGGAACCAAAGCGCCTCAGGCCGCAGGAAAGATCCACTCCGACTTTGAGAGAGGATTCATCAGAGCAGAGGTGGTTGCCTATGATGACCTTATTGCAGCCGGAAGCATGGTGGCAGCCAAGGAAAAAGGACAGGTTCGCTCCGAAGGTAAAGAATATGTGATGAAAGACGGAGACGTAGTATTGTTCCGGTTCAATGTGTGAAAGCCTGATGCATATATAGTGTAAGAAAATAATTGCTTGCGGCAATAGCGCATGCCGTAAACATGTTATAAATGATATGCTATGTTCAAGGAATCCGATGTAATTTGAGTGTTGTAAGAATTACATCGCTGTTTTATGAATATTTAATAATTGGCCCTAAACCACAAGTTATTGTTATGGGAATTACCCCAGACACAATGACTTGTGGTTTTTTGCGTTTTATCACCAGATTTTCGGTATTTTCAGTCAAAATGTGGCAAAAATAAGGCTTGATTAATTCCCATAATTATTCTAAAATAACACTATCGGTGGTGGAAAGTGGTGGCCAGTGGTAGAAAATGAATTGAAAGTGGTGACTATAGCGCGTATGTTTACGGGAGAGTATTCACATTCGATCGACGCAAAAGGAAGAGTTATAGTGCCTGTTAAGTTCAGAGAGACATTAGGTGAAAACTTCACGGTCACTGTGGGCTTTGACGGGTGTCTTTGCATGTATTCGAATGATGAATGGGAAGCTTTCGTAAATAAACTGTCCAATCTGCCGGAAGCAAGAAAAGAAGGAAGACAGATATTAAGATTCTTCCTCGCAAGAGCTGTCACCTGTGAGGTAGACAAGCAGGGAAGAATACTTATACCTATAAAATTAAGAGAACACGCTGATCTCAAAAAAGATGTTGTGTTCGTAGGCGTTCTCTCAAAAGTGGAGATATGGGATAAAGAACGATGGGATGCCAATGACATCTCTGATATGGATGAGATGGCTGAGAGATTATCGGAACTTGGCATAGATCTGTAAGAAGTATGATACGGAGATGAAGCATATATGGCAGACACATTTGAACATATATCGGTATTGTTAAATGAATGTATTGACAATCTTAATATAGTGTCTGACGGAATATATGTTGACGGAACAATGGGCGGTGCCGGCCACTCAAGTCACATAGCGGAAAAACTTTCGGTCAAAGGGTTGCTCATTGCAATAGACCAGGATGAAGCGGCAATAAAAGCGGGAACGGATATACTGAGTCCTTTTGGCGACAGAGTTAAGATAATAAGAAGCAATTACTCATTTATGAAAGAGATAATTGCCGGAGAAGGAATAGAAGGTGTGGATGGAATACTCCTTGATCTGGGAGTATCTTCATACCAGCTTGATACACCGGAGAGAGGTTTCTCCTATCGTGATGAAGATGCATTGTTAGACATGCGAATGGATAACAGGATGGAGAAGACGGCAAGAGACATCATTAACGATTATCCTGAAGAAGAATTAAGAAGGATCATCAGATGTTACGGAGAAGACAGATATGCGGCAGCGATTGCCCGCAACATAGTAAAAGCAAGAGAAGAAAAGCCGGTGAATACGGCAGGTGAGCTTGTTGATCTGATCAAAAAGTCATATCCGGCAAAGGAACTAAGGAAACCCGGACATCCTGCCAAGAAGACATTTCAGGCGATCCGCATAGAACTCAACAGCGAACTCAAGGTGCTTGAAGAGAATCTTAAGGATATGGTGGAGTTGTTGAATGACGGCGGAAGGATATGTGTTATAACATTTCATTCGCTTGAAGACAAGATAGTTAAGAATATATTCAGGGAGTGCGAATCACCGTGCACATGCCCACCGGATTTTCCGGTTTGTGTATGCGGGAAGAAGTCACTCGGAAGAGTAATAACAAGAAAACCGATTCTTCCCACGGAAGAGGAGAAGAGTATCAACAAAAGATCACACAGTGCAAAATTAAGAGTATTTGAACGGAAACTACAGTAGCAGTTTAGGAGGGGTTTGATGTCATATCAAAGACGCAACTATCAGGAATATGTACAAGGGAATACAGTAAGACGTCTTGATTCGGTTCCTGCAAGACGACCGGAGAGGCAGGAAAGAAACAGAGATGAAGAAAGAAAAGAAAGAGTTGCCCGCAGACAGGCAAAAGAGAGAAAGATTCATAACCTCATGCATTTCGGTATGGTTTCCGTTGCAATAATTGCATCCTTGTATCTGTGCATAACTTATGTTATGGTATATTCTGATATGAGTTCCACTAAAAGGGAGATTGCAGCCATAGAAAGACAGATAGAGAAGATCAAGGTATCTAACGAGGCTGCATATGCGGAGATAGATTCTTCGGTGGATTTGTCATATGTGTATAATAAGGCGACTAAGAAACTCGGCATGGTTCCGGCATCCGGCAATCAGGTGTACAGTTACGACAACAAGAAGAGCGATCGTGTAATAATGCATAATGATATTCCGAAGTGATCCGCGTATCATATCATACAATGATACGATAGGGATGATATTATAAATGGCAGTAAAGAAGAAAAAAACAAATAAAAAGTTTTCATATCGAATGAAAAAGACTCTGGTTGCGGTAATGCTCACTATTGCAATAGCATTTATCGCGCTTATTTTCAGAGTGTTTTTTTTGATTGATCAGGATCAGGACAGATATAAGAAGAGAGTTCTTGCGCAACAATCATACATAAGCAATGAGATCAAATACAGGCGAGGTGACATCGTTGATCGTAACGGCACCACGCTTGCCATAAGTGTAAAAGTCTATGATGCGGTAGTTTCACCGAGCGAGATCCTTAGTGATAATAATGAGAATAACAGAGATTATACGATTAAAACAGTAGCTGAATTCTTTAAGATCGATGAAGAAGAATTAAGGACCAAAATAAATGAAAGACCGAATTCGAAATATATGCTGCTTGAAGGTGCAAAAGGATTGTCGGCAGATGAAAAGGACAAATTCAATAAGTTAGTCGAAGAATCCGAGCAGGCGGCAAAAGAAGCAAAACCGGGCAAAAAGGGCGAAGGAGCCGTGACAGTTCCGCCTGTTATCAACGGGGTCTGGTTTGAAGAACGTTTTGAGAGAAAATATCCGTTAAGTACCGTCGCATGCAAAATAATCGGTTTTGTCGACGGCGACATGGGAAATACGGGAATAGAAGAGTATTATAACGATTCTTTGAGCGGCAGCAACGGCAGGGAATACGGTTATTACGATTCGGAGTTGAATCTTCAGAGAACAGTCAAAGCGCCTATAAACGGTGATACGGTCATTTCAAGTATTGATGCGAACGTTCAGGGCATACTCGAGAAAAAAGTCGACTATTATATGAAAGAACCCGGAGCAAAAAATGTTGCTGTAATGCTCATGGATCCGAATAACGGTGAAGTGATAGCAATGGCTTCGAACGGACAGTTCGATCTTAACAATCCGAGAGACCTGTCCGCATATTATACCGACTCTGAAGTTGCGGTTATGAGTAATGAAGAAAAAACTACCGCTCTCAATACGATGTGGAAGAATTTCTGCATAAGCGATACGTACGAACCGGGATCCACATTCAAGAATTTCACGGTGGCAGCAGCTCTTGACGAAGGAACAGTCAATGCCAATACCACTTTCAATTGCGAAGGAAAAACAACAGTTGCCGATTATGAGATCGGATGTGCCAACAGAGTGGCACATGGTATAGTCACTCCCAAGAAGGCTCTTATGGAATCATGTAACGTCGCACTGCTTAATATGGCATTGGGTCTTGGAAGAGATCAGTTCTACCGTTACATGAACCTGTACGGTTTCGGAAAGAATACCGGGATCGACATGCGCGGCGAGCAAAAGGGTATCATTCATAAAAAGGATAATCTTAATTCTACGGAGCTTGCAACGAGCAGTTTCGGTCAGACACAGAACGTAACAATGGTTCAGATGCTGTCGGCATTCTGTTCATTGATCAACGGCGGAAAATACTATCAGCCTCATGTTGTAAAAGAGATAGTCAATGAACAGGGCGGCATTGTCGAGAAGATGGATGGTAAATTATTAAGACATACTGTAACTTCCCAAACAAGTGATTTTATAAAAGACGCCCTGCTTGCAACTGTAAAAGAAGGAACGGCCAAGCCTGCTGCAGTGCCCGGTTATGAGATCTCGGGAAAGACTGGAACAGCAGAAAAACATGAGAAAGACAGTGACGGAAAATATCTTGTGTCATTTATCGGATTCGTTCCGTATGATAAACCGCAGCTTGCGATATATGTTATCGTTGATGAACCGAATGTGGAGGATCAGGCGCATTCAACATATGCGACAGAATTCGCATCGGAGATCATGAAAGAGATACTTCCGTTCCTCGGACTGTATGCAGATGAGGATGCTGCAGGCGCAAATGATGAGGAAGGCGAAGATGGCGACAGTGATAACAAAGGACCATCGCTTGACAGCCTTATTCCGGGTGACGGAGTAGTGGATGATGATCTGTCAGATGTGGGAACACAGGATGGTGCATCACATAATGATGAGTCGCAGGATAATGAGTCACAGGACAGTGAATCGCAGGATAGTGAGTCGCAGGACAGTACTTCACAGGACGTTGGCTCGCAGGATGATCAGTCGTCAGGAGATTCCGCCGATGGTCAGATGCAGGATGATCAGGTATAAGAGTACTACTTGACATATATGAGATAATAGAAAATAGTTGGTGTTCATTGATACGGAAATGACGATGTACCGGTATAATGAACAGATGAAAGATAAGTACGATAAGTTAGTTGGAGGAGCAATTATATGTCGAAAGATGGTCATAAGACATACCTTATAATAGGAACAGGAAGGAGCGGCATTGCGGCAGCCAAGCTTCTTGACGGAGAGAATGCAGATATTCTTCTCTATGATGATAAGGAGGATATCGATAAGGAAGGGATTGCAGCAAAGACAGGTAATTCGGACAGGATAACAATATGTGCGGGAAGTATCCCGGACGGGATGGAAGATAAGATCGATGAAGTGATAGTGAGTCCCGGCGTACCGCTTGACAGTGATACTGTTCTTGTATGGAAGAATAAGAATATTAACATAATAGGCGAGATAGAACTGGCATACAGATATGAAAAAGGTTCTGTATGTGCCATCACCGGCACCAACGGTAAGACAACCACGACATCCCTTATGGGAGAAGTAATGAAGAAAAAATACGAAAAAGTGCTGGTTGCCGGTAATATAGGATATCCTTACACCGACACGGTGAAGGAGTCGGATGATTCATCATGTTCCGTACTTGAGATAAGCAGTTTTCAGCTTGAGACTATCGGAGATTTCAAACCGGCCGTAAGCGCCATACTTAACATTACTCCCGACCATCTGAACAGGCATCATACAATGGAAAACTATATTGATGCCAAGTTTAATATTGCGGCAAATCAGACAGAAGATGATGTGATAGTTCTTAATTATGAAGATGAGATATTGAGAAAAAGAGCTGAGAAAATTAAACCTCACGTGATATATTTCAGCAGCAGAAGAGAACTTGAAGAAGGAGTATTCTTAAGAGGAGAAAAGGATATAATCGCCAGACTTGACGGCAAAGAGATACTTATATGCAGGACGGATGAACTGATACTCCCGGGAATACACAATTATGAGAATGTCATGGCGGCAGTTGCAATGGCATACGCGATGGGTGTGAGCACGGACGATATACATGACGCCGTGACTTCATTTAAGAGTGTGGAACACAGAATAGAATATGTATGCGAGAAAAATGATGTGATATATTATAATGACTCAAAGGGTACCAATCCCGACGCTGCGATCAAGGGGATACAGGCCATGACAAGGCCGACGTGGCTTATCGGCGGCGGCTACGATAAAGGAGCGGACTTTACTGATTGGGTGCAGGAATTCCCGGGCAGGGTTAAGAAACTTGTGCTTATAGGCGAAACGGCCGCACAGATCGCAGACACATGTGATAAGAACGGTTTTCATGACTATATCAAAGCGGATTCATTTGAAGAGGCCGTAAGATACTGTATTGATAATGCAGTTCCCGGTGATACAGTGTTATTATCGCCGGCATGCGCAAGCTGGGATATGTTTAAGAGTTTTGAAGAAAGAGGAAATATATTCAAAGATTACGTGCTGGGACATTGAACCGTGTATATACAGTACGCCCGACACGCAGTACGAATGTACATTATGTTATACGGGATAGTGTATATGAGAAAGGATTTACTATCAGAAAGGAGGAAACAGGCGCTATGGCAAGATCTCTTACAGCAAGAGAACGTGAGCGGATCCGTAATGAAAAAGCAAAACTGCATAATTACTATGATTACAGCCTGCTTATTCTTGTTATATTCATAGTTGCATTCGGACTGATAATGATCTACAGTTCCAGTTCTTATACTGCCCAGATCAGCAAAAAGTACAACTACGATGCGGCCTTTTTCCTTAAAAAACAGGCGTCTACAGCTATCGGCGGTATACTTGCGATGGTTATAATATCAAGGTTTGATTACAGGATACTTATTAAGAAGCTGCCATTTATCAGAATAAAGCCGGTCACCGTACTGTATATTACCGCCATGCTTCTTCAGATTGTCGTTCTTTTTTCGGGATCTGAGGTAAATGGCGCAAAAAGATGGCTGATCCTCGGACCTGTCAGCTTTCAGCCTTCCGAGGTCACCAAGATTGCAGTAATAATATTTACATCTTACATGGTATATCTGTCTCCGGGAATGTTGGACAGCTTCTGGGGATTTGTCAAGGTTATGATATTCATGGCACCGCTTATCGCTCTGGTCATATTTGAGAACATGAGTACGGCAATAGTTCTTCTTCTTATCGTAACCGGAATATGTTTTGTTGCAAGTCGTAAGAAATTGTATTTTATATTCTCTGCGGTATCGGCGGCGGGAGTGTTGGCGGCATATATGGCATTCGGCCCGGAATACCGCCGTGAGAGAGTTCAGATATGGCTCGATGTTGAGAATAATGATAAAGGATTTCAGATATTGCAGGGTCTGTATGCGATAGCATCCGGAGGAATGTTCGGTACCGGTCTCGGACAGAGTATGCAGAAGCTTGGATTCATACCGGAATCGTATAACGACATGATATTTGCCATAATATGTGAAGAAATGGGATTATTTGGTGCAATAGTAGTTATCACACTGTTTATTTTACTGTTGTGGAGAATATTTACGATTGCCATAAGCGCCCCGGATCTGTTCGGAGGGCTGATATGCGTTGGTGTACTTATTCACATCGCGGTTCAGGTACTTATCAATATAGCTGTTGTTACCAATTCGATACCTTCCACCGGTATTCCCCTTCCTTTCATTAGTTACGGAGGAACATCGGTTGCCATACTTCTTGCGGAGATGGGAATGGTCTTAAGCGTATCTAATCAGATAAAAGGATACTGATATCCGGCTTGGAGGTAATATTGGATATGAAAAGCATTTCTCATTTTTTGAAGAATCATATAATAGCGTTTGTTGTACTGTGTGTCACACTGATCGTTCTTCTTGTGACGGCACTGGTATTCAAAGTCGGTAAAATAACGGTCACGGGCTGTGAGATAGTATCCGAAGAAGAAGTGAAAAGCAATTATACGTCCGGGCCTTTCGGTGATAATTCAATTGTGATATGGTTTAAAAACAGATTCGGAAGTTTTAATTCCATTCCTTTTGTAAGAGACGCGGATATAAATGTTGATTTTCCTTCTGAAGTAAGCATCCACATATATGAGAAAGCTCTTGTGGCATGTTTTTATTATATGGGTGAGTATGTGTATTTTGACAAAGACGGAATGATACTTGAGACTATGAGCGAACATGATGAGAATATCCCTTGTATCGAGGGAATATCCTTCAACGGATTCGCCATGAACGAGAAGATCAAAGTGGAAAAAGAGGGACAGATAGATACAATACTTGATATATCGGAACTTATATCCCATTATGACGTGGATGTGGACAAGGTTCAGTTCAATAATAACGGCGAGATCACCTTATATTGCGACAAGATCAAGGTGTTCCTCGGAAGACAGTCACTGTACGATCAGCAGATAGCTTCGGTATCGGATGTGTTAAGGCAGGCAAAGGAAAACGGACTGTCGGGAACCATTGATATGAAGACCTATAAACAGGGCGATAAGATAATAATCAGGAGTTAAATATTAAAAAAACCTAAAGCATTAAAAAAATATAAAGCATCAAAATAGGGTTGATTATTTTTATGAAAACCTATATTATAAAAGGTAATGTGAATAAGGATGATTTTTAACATCTGACGGGGCATTTTTACGTATCATCATGGAAGTCTGATGTTTTACATTATATTAGAATTGATTAATGCTCCGGGTGAAGCCGGAGGAATGGTTAGGAGGAAGAACATTGATAGAGTTAAAGTCGAATGATGTCGTTGCAGGAGCAAATATGCTTGTTATCGGAGTTGGCGGAGCAGGTAATAATGCAGTTAATCGTATGATAGAAGAGGGAATCGGAGGTGTTGAATTCGCCTGTGTCAATACAGACAAGATGCATCTTCAGAATTGCAAGTCAAACATATGTATTCAGATAGGTGAGAAACTTACAAAAGGTCTTGGTGCAGGTGCAAAGCCCGAGATCGGACAGAAAGCGGCGGAAGAGAGCAAGGAAGAACTTGCAGAACTTATAAAGCAGAGAGATATGGTATTTGTAACATGCGGTATGGGCGGCGGAACCGGAACGGGTGCTGCTCCGGTAGTGGCAGAGATCGCCAAGAGCATGGGCGCGCTTACGGTAGGCGTTGTGACGAAGCCTTTCAATTTTGAAGGAAAGGTAAGAATGAACAATGCTATCGGCGGAATTGAGAGACTGAAGGCTGTTGTTGATGCTATCATAGTTATCCCGAATGACAGACTTCTTGAGATAGTTGACAGAAGGACTACCATGCCTGAAGCATTGCGTAAGGCTGATGAAGTTCTTCAGCAGGGTGTTCAGGGTATTACGGATCTTATCAACAACCCTGAGACAATTAACCTTGACTATGCGGATGTACGCACTGTAATGGCCAATAAGGGTGTTGCTCATATCGGTATCGGTTACGGTACGGGTGATGATAAGGGTATCGAGGCCGTTACACAGGCTATCAACAGTCCGCTTCTTGAGACGACGATCGAAGGAGCAACGGATGTGCTTCTTAATGTATACGGAGATGTTTCACTTCTTGAAGCACGTGAGGCTGCAGACATTGTAAGAGAGCTTACAGGTGATGACTGCAACATCATATTCGGTGCGAATTATGATGAGAATCAGAAGGATTCCGTTACTATAACGGTTATTGCTACAGGACTTGAGAACAACGCTGTTAACGAGCGTGGTTTTGTGGGCGGTATCAGAAGTCAGGGAACAGGCAGCGGAATAAGGAAGCAGACAACTTCCGGTCCGAGCTTTTTGTCGGGCGGATACGGCGGACAGTCTTCAAGAGAGTCCAGAAGTTCGGCATATGCAAGAAATAATGATGCTGCTACAGCAGCAGATCAGGCAGTTGCTTCGGTACAGCGTCGTAACGCCGCTAATCTGACAGGACTTGCCGGTGCAGGTACTCCGAGAGCAGAACAGCCTGCAGATGACGGTGCCGAGATCAAGATTCCACCGTTCCTTCTCAATAAGAACAGAAAGTAGATACATATATGGATGTTAATACCAAGATTCAGAAAGTTGAATGTGACTGGATAGATGTAAAGAATGAATGCCGTAATACGGTTAACAAAGAAGCTACCGACACTGAAGTAAAAGAAGAATTCAAGAGGAAGCTTCTTATATCCGAGCACAGTCCCATACGACTCTTATCTTTAAAATGGAGATGGGAAGGTATCTTCTCATGGGTAAGCGTTCATTTTGCAAGACACTGGCTCGGATGGGATAAGTGGGTAAGTACACAAAGAAGCGACAGGACGGGTGTGGATCGCAACAAGCAGTCTCAGGATACGCCTGTCAATATGGATGTCAGAGCTAACGCACAGGCGCTGATCAATGTTGCAAGATTCAGACTCTGTTATCAGGCCAGCCCTGAGACAAGGTCATGTATGGAAGATCTTAAGACTAAGATCGCCAAAGAAGAACCTGAGATAGCAGGGGTTATGGTTCCTAATTGTATTTACCGTTGCGGATGTCCCGAATTCAAGAGCTGCGGTTACTGGCAGAGATTTGTTGCCGGTGTTGAGGATAAAGAGGAATTATTCGACATTAAGAGACGTTATGAGCTCTATAATGAATATTTTTACAAGAACAGATAATAATAGTGACAAAACATACCCCGTAGCATTGCGGGGTATTTGACTATGTGGGAAGAGGATCAGGATGCTCAGTAAGAAGAAGATCAAGGTCATGTTCAAGCTTGCCACTTATGAGAACGGCAAGGGTAAGAAAGACCTTAAAGACACTCATTACTATAAGAATGATTTTGTGAGACTTAATATACTTAAGTCTCTTATAAGCATGACTCTCGGCTATATTCTTATACTTTCGCTTGTTGCCATGTATAACATAGAATTCCTTATTACCAATGCCGTGTCTCTTCCTTACAAAACGATCGCGTTAATGGTGGCGGGAATATATATCCTGCTTGCAGTATTATATATATTTATTTCAATTCTGGTATATTCCCTCAGATATGATGCCTCAAGAAAAGGTGTACAGAAGTATTTTAAATATCTGAAATACCTGAAAAACTACTACAAGGATGGTTCTGAGGAATCCGGCGAGGAGGAGTAAAAGCTATGGTTTTGAAAATGTTGGAATTCAAAGAAATTCTCAAGACTTTCTGCGAAAAATACAACGTTTATGTTAAGATAGTTCTGAAACTGCTGTTATCCGTGACAGTATTATTCATGATCAATTCTAATATCGGATATAACCGGACTATCGATAATGTGGTTATATTGCTTGGAATATCGGTAGTATGCGCTCTCGTTCCGGATCCTGTGATGATAATGATGATATGTCTTGTGACATTTGCGGAGATGTACAGTTTTTCTTTGATAATTGCGATTCCTCTTGTATGTGTTTACCTTATTATATATTTTATGTATGTGAAATATGTGCCCATGCAGGCGTTTGTAATATTATGCATTCCGTTTATGTATATCATGAACATTCATTATGCGATCCCATTTATATGCGGGCTGTTCATGTCGCCCGTATCGATCATATCGGCGGCATTCGGTGTGTTCATGTATTATCTGTTCTCATCGATAACACAGCTGGTTTCGGTTTACAACGGAGAAGGAATATCCGATACTGTCAATATATATAATGTTATCGTTGACGATCTTATCAATAATAAATATATGTTTTTCACGATGGTGGTTTTTGCAATAACGATACTGATCATTTATATAATCAGACGACAGAAATTTGCACATGCATCGTACATCGCCATTGTGGCGGGACTTTTGATAACATTCATATCATTTCTTATGGCGACGGCTTTTCTTGAGAATTCGGCAGATATGGTGGGCGTTTTGGCCGGCAACACGATCGGAGGATGCATTGCCGTTGTTGCGCAGTTCTTCAGGATGACTCTGGATTACAGCGGAACCAAGAGAGTGCAGTTTGAGGATGATGAATATTATTATTATGTTAAGGCAGTTCCCAAGTATACGGTATCTGTTCCGGACAAACAGGTTGTTCGTATCCATGCTCAGACGCCGACCGGTAATACTGCCAATCTTCAGGATGTAGTACAAAAGATATATGATGAGAATAAGTAACCGGCTTTCTTGAATGGGGTTTTTGCAGATGGAGATAATATATAATTTTTATGATAATTATTTAAAAGGGTTTACATTTCCATCCCTTGATGTGGTTGACATCATAGAGATGGCTATAATTGCTTTTGCGATATATGAGATTATTGTATGGGTTAAGAATACCAGGGCATGGATGCTTGTTAAGGGTATCATTTTCCTGCTTGCTTTCTCGATCATTGCAATGATACTTCAGATGGATGTTATATTGTGGATATTCAAAAATGCGATCAATGTCGGTATTATCGCAATCGTCATTGTATTTCAGCCCGAACTTCGAAGCGCTCTTGAACAGATAGGGCGTAAAAAGCTCTTCTTTAATATGATATCTTTTGATGATCAGGATAACATATCACGACTCAGTGAAGAATCAATCAATTCTCTTGTTAAGGCATCCTTCGAGATGGGAAGGACCAAGACAGGAGCTCTTATCGTAATTGAAAATGAGATCCAGCTTAAAGACATTGAACGTTCCGGTATAAGGATCGACGGTGAGATAAGCAGCCAGCTTCTCGTCAATACATTTGAACACAATACTCCGCTTCATGACGGCGCGGTTCTTATACGTAACAACAGGATACTTGCGGCAACTTGTTATCTGCCGTTATCGGATAATATGGAACTGAGCAAAGAACTTGGAACTAGACACAGGGCAGCTGTGGGTATCAGTGAGGTATCCGACAGCTTTACGATAATTGTGTCCGAAGAGACCGGAGTTGTATCATTTGCATACAATGGTTCCATTACAAGAGATCTGAATCCTGAGACTCTTAAGAATCACATGCAGAGAGTTGTGGGAAGAACTTCAAGGAGCAAAAAGGGAGTATTCCGTAACAGAAAAGAGAAGGAGGTGCAGGATGAGTACGAAGAAGAAGACGACGATTAAAGATTTTTTCATTGCTACCATAATGCACAATACGGGATATAAGATCCTCTCTATTCTGCTTTCGGTTATGGCGTGGTTCATTATAATCAATATAGCCGATCCCGTGATAACAAGGAATTTCAGCGGACTCGAAGTGGAAGTAAGAAACCAGAATGCGATCACTTCGATCAATCAGATATATGAGATAGTGGAAGGCAATACGGTTGATTTTACGGTTAAAGGAAAAGCGAGCGTCGTAAAGAACCTGAAGCTGTCCGATTTTTCGGCATATGCGGATCTGTCGCAATTATCACCTGTATTTGCGGCGGATATAAAAGTTCAATGCTCAAGATCCGACAGTATAGAGATAGATACCAATAACAAGATGATGATCGTAAAACTTGAGGATATCGGCTCTAAAAATGTTCAGGTAACCGTTGAACAGATGGGTGAAGTCGCAGACGGATATTATGTTGACGATTTCGAAGTAAAACCGAATATGATCACTGTATCAGGTGCGGCATCGAGGATCGCTGCTCTCGAAACGATCAAGATAGCTGTTAATGTTGACGGTGCCAAGAAGAATTTTTCGACTGAGCTTGAGCCTGTGGCATATGACAAAGACGGTAATAAGATAGATTCAAAATATCTTAATTTTACCAACAGCAATACACCGGTCGAAAAAGTTGGAATTGATGTAACTGTATATAAAACAAAGACAATTCCGCTTATACTCGATATATCCGGTGAACCGAAAGAAGGCCATCAGTATAATAATGATTATGAATTCACGCCTCAGACGATAACCATCGGAGGAGCGTCAAAGATACTTAACAAGATAGATTCACTTACGATCCCTGTTGATATAACAGATGCCGAAGGTGAGTATGAAGTTAACATATCTCTTGAGAGTTATCTGCCGGAAGATGTTAAGCTTGTGAGCAACGAAAAAGAAGTGTCTGTCCGTGTAAACCTCGAAGAACTGCTTATAAGGACCATATCATTTACACCGGATAATATTAAGCTTACGAATGTTCCGGACGGAATGAAAGCCGAGTTTGCAGATGAAGGGGTTTCTCTTAACATACAGATCCGGGGAACAAGAGAAGAGATAGACAAATATGATTCGGATTCCATTGGGGCTTATATCGATCTTAAAGGCAAGCAGGTGGGAAGTTATTATATACAGCCTGAATGCAAGAATATTCCGGATGATATGTATGTAACGAGACCGGGAACGGTCAAACTTGACATAGTAGATAAGAATGCGGCAACAGACAGCCCTGAACCGACAGATCATGATGCGGATGATGATGAGCATTCGATTGAACCGACAGCGACAGCTGACTTAAGTCCGGCGACAGACAATCCGTCGGATGAAAGTGAGGGTAATGATGAAGAATAACAATGGCAATATGAGAGAAAAGATCAATTTGAAGTTATATGCCGTGACAGACAGAAGGATGCATCCGGACATACCTGTAAAAGATCAGGTAGAGATGGCAATAAGAGGCGGCGCAACGATCGTTCAATACAGAGAAAAGGAATTGACCGGAGATAAGCTTTATGAAGAAGCAGGATCGGTGAAAGAAGTCTGCGATCGTTATAATATTCCGTTTATAATAAATGATGACGCAAACCTTGCACTAAAGATAGGAGCGTCCGGTGTTCATCTCGGACAGAATGATATGGATCCTCGTGATGCAAGAATGCTTCTCGGTAATGACATGATCATCGGTGTTACGGCAAGAACAAAAGAGCAGGCTGTTACTGCCGAAAAAAACGGAGCCGATTATCTTGGAAGCGGTGCGGTATTCGGCAGTTCCACCAAATCAGATGCGGTATATATGGAGAAAGCGGTGCTTACATCGATATGTGAGAGCGTGAATATTCCCGTTGTTGCCATCGGCGGTATCAATTCGGGCAATATCACAGAACTTAAAGGTATTCCCGTCGCAGGATATGCGGTTGTGGGCGGAATATTCGGAAATGATGATATTGAAGAAGGAACCCGCAGATTGAGAGAGATCATTGATAACATGGATAATAGCTACGGGGATCGTGAACAGTAACACGATCTCTTGTTGTTAGTACAAAAATATAGTGAAATATCTTGATATTTATCAAAAAAAATGATATTATATTCGTATATGTACGGTTACGAATTATAGTGGGTAAAGTTATCGAAAGATAATGACACAAAGCCATAGGGTCTAAGCCGTTTTTCGGGATGACAGCCGGTTGCGTTCTTGATGCTGGCGATGGGGTCGTCAGCATTTTTACATTATAATGATCGGGGTGAACAGGTGAACATATGAATATTCACTCAACACCGGCGAAGGCTGTACATACAAATAAATTGAGGAGGATTACCGGATGTATAGCAACGGGTTGAAGACGATAGCTGTCTTTGCTGCAGAGATGCAGTCTCAGTCAAGTATTCAGCGTTCAATAGTAAAAAGCTTGTCCGAACAGGCGTACAGGCTTGGTTATAATGTTGCTGTATTTAACTGGAATAATCCTTTCAGCAAGCATACAGGATATATTGACGGGCAGATTGAGATATTTGATCTTCCCGATTATTCAAAGATAGACGCAGTCATATATATTAAGCTTTCCATTGATATGCCGGAGGTTGAGGATATGCTCGAAGAGCGTATCTTAAGTAACGTCAAAGGTCCCTGTGTCACGATCAATTCTTATGTGGAAGGTTTCTATAATCTTTTTTCCGACGATGAGATAGGAATAACTGCGATGGTTGACCATCTTGCAACAGACCATGGATGTAAGAAGATTGCATTCATGACCGGCAAGATGGAGATGGTTGATGCGCAGAATCGTCTGAATGCATACAAGAGAGCAATGGACAGTCATGGTCTCCCGTATGATGAGAGCTATATATTTTATGGTGATTACTGGAGGCTTAAAGGCCCTCAGGCTGTAAGTCACTTCGAACAATCCCATTACGGGATGCCTGAAGCCATTGTGTGTTCCAACGATTATATGGCGATTTCTATCATAAAAGAGCTGATCAACAGAGGTTACAAAGTTCCCGAAGATGTTATAGTTACGGGATATGATGATCTTCCGGAAGCTAAAGAAGTAATGCCATCACTGACAACTCTTAAGGTTCCGTATGATGAGATGGCAGCTGAAGCAGTCAATATCATTGACAGGGTATTTGCGGGAGAAGAGATAGGAGATATTCCTACATTCTCGCCTGTGCCGGTACTGAGGGAATCGTGCGGATGTGAGAAGCTTGATCTGTTCAAATGCCTTCAAAAGCGTGCCCGTGCAGAGGATTCCAAGTCCGATAACGCATATATGCTGCGTGACATGAGATTCTTTACGGTTTCGCTTGAGAATGTCAGTACATTTGATGAGATCGCTGATGTTATAGACCAGTATCTCAGGATACTCGGTAATTACAAGGACTATTATGTATGTCTCAATGTTAATCCGAACAGGGATATGGCCAAGCCTTATCCGAGTTTCAAAGGATATACCAATGAGATGATGTGTTATCTGGCTGTTACCGACAGGATCAGAACCAAAGAGTGTCCGGTAACCTACAATAAGGAAGTGCTGATACCGGCAGAATATACTAACGATGAGCCGCAGATATTCTATTTTACGCCGCTTCATTTCCTGAATAAGAATTACGGATATACAGCGATAAGTTATTCGGATTATTACGGACTTCAGGGTGATTATTATTCATTCTCGGCTTATATAGGTAATGCACTTGATGCGATAAATGATAAGATAATCCTTCAGAGAACACTGGAGGAACTTGAATCATTGTATATAACGGATCCGCTTACCAATCTGTATAACAGAAGAGGATTCGAGATCAATGCATATTCGATATATGAAGACTGTATTGAAAAAGATATTCCTGTTATGGTCATGGGAATAGATATTGACGGACTTAAGTATATAAATGATACATACGGCCATCAGGCTGGAGATAATGCGATACAGGTATTCGCCAATGCACTCATTTATGCTTCTGCCGGCAAAGAAGTATGTGCCAGGGTCGGAGGAGACGAATTCAACGTTATTGCAGGCAATTATACAATGAAAGAACTCGATGCTTTTATTACTAAGGTGTTCAGATATCTGAAAGACTATAATGAGAGTCATCATAATGAATACAACGTCGAAGCAAGCTTTGGTGCAATGGTCGTAAAAGAACATGAAGGCAACAGCCTTGAATACTACATCAATCAATGCGATAAGAAGATGTATGCCGACAAGAAGAAAAAGAAGAGTGATAAGGCAAAGAAAACAGGCTGATCACGGAAACAGATATTCAAGAATCTTAACAGAACTGTCATTATGCTTGGAGGTTGCGACAAATCCCATTACAGGGTTTGTTTGCGCGCCGCCAAGCTTTTTATATACTTTGCTTTCCGAAAGCAGTATGCCGCAGGGGTAGGTCTCTTTGGGACGGTTTGAGGAATCGCTTTCGGGAACAGGGCTTTTGTCTTCTTCGAGAGTCGGATAATATATATATGGTGAATATTTTTCGTATTGTTCGGGAGTAAGGAGATCCTTTAAGTCAGTGAAGCATCCGAGAGTGGCATAGTGGTCAAATGATGCTTTGTCTGCGATCATCGAATCCAATTGTCCGGCATATATATATGAAGTTATCGATTCGGTCGCAGCTAGCGTATCGGAACTTGTTCCGCCCGAAAGGAAAAAATCGTCATCAAAATAAACCTTCTCTTTATCGGGATCGTAACCAAGATACAGTAGGATATCGTTATTGAAATCATCAAGGGTGTCGTCGTCAAATGAATCATTTATGATAGTAGACATGTAAACAACATCTCTGTATCCGGATACCGCATCATATATAAGAAAGCCTATAATGAAGACTGCAACTATTCCGGCAAGCAGGGGCATCATGTAGTATTCTCTGAACTGGACTTTTTTTTCAGAGGTATTTAAGGATTCCCATTGCTCCTTTTCGGACATTTCCCTGTCTCTTGTATATATCTCGGCATCTTCACCGAGTGTAGTCTTTCCTTTGCGGGTATCTATCGCCATATCAATTCTCCAATCTCAAGATAATTAGCTGTTTGTGTCTGTGGTTGTGAGGTGAGGTTCTTACTTCACAGGGACCTTACACGTAACGTCCTACAGATTCTTACGTACGATCACGACAAATCCGTATGCAATTACATGCTCCCGTGAATCGTAACAGATAAATGTTAACAAATTATGAACACGAAAAAAAGTGCTTGCATTTTTAAAATGTCTTTGATATAATACCAAATGTTAACGACATTGGGCTATCGCCAAACGGTAAGGCACTGGACTCTGACTCCAGCATTTCTAGGTTCGAATCCTAGTAGCCCAGCTGATGGGCTCTGAAGATTTATTTTCATATAAGTCTTCGGAGCATTTTCTTTTATTACGTAGGAAATAGCGATGCAACAGCAATGCAGCGATACAAAATTGACACAATTGAGATATATTATTGAGAAGCTACGAATAGTGAATGACAATGAATTATACGAAGCGGGATTATATTCCGGTCGCATGGAGGCCTGCTTCTTATAAGAAGGCTGTAATTAAAAACATAACAGCCGTTATACAGGTGACTGTCCGGAATCGATGAGAACCGGCAGTTGCAGGATATTTTTTTATGGAGGATGATAAGATGAAAAAAAGCAGAATTTTGTCAGGTGCTCTCGCAATTGCAATGGCTGTGACAAGTATCAGCGTTGCTTCGGTTGATAATTCCGCAAGCGCTGCCGCTGCAAAGCCAAAGCTTAATGCAAAGAGCAAGAGTATCAAAGTAGGAGAGAAATTCAAGATCAAGGTCAAGAAGACCAAAGGTGTTAAGAAGATCGTCAAGACCGCTTGGACTCCCAAGAAGAGTAAGGCAGTTACACTCAGTAAAGCAAACAATACTTCCGTTACCGTTAAAGGTAAGGCAGTAGGAAAACAGAAGATAACAGGTAAGGTTACTTACAAGATCAAGAGCAAGAAGGCAACAGTAAAGCTTAGTTGCACTATTACGGTTACCGATGCTTCAGCCAATGTATCACCGTCAGCTTCGGCAGCGGCAGTACAGGCTACAGCTACCGCACCTGCTGCAGGTCAGGCAACACAGGTTCCGGCAGGACAGACAACCGCTGAACCGTCAGCTACACCTGAGCCTTCAAAGGTTCCGTATTATGATCAGGCAGGATACTATGCTTCATATGACGGAAACAAGTCATCGAAGGGTAAGGATAACCTGTATGTGAATTATGTAATGGCAGATTCAAAAGAAGTTAACAAAGAAGCAAAAGCTGTTGAGAAGCTTACATTCAAGATCGATTCAGAGTCTTCTTTTGAAGTTGGAGTATATGTTGGCAGCTGGGACAAGGGTGTGACAGAGACATCATCAAGAAGTCTTAATGCAGCTAACCAGGCAAGTGCCAAAGTAGGATCATTCACAACCAATGGTCAGATCGGACAGGAAGTAAGCGTTGATCTTTCGGGAGATGCACTTGATGCCATCACCAACGAGAGAATCACTTTCGCATTCTACATTGATCCCGAGAAGACAGCAAAAGAGCTTCAGAGATACTGTCTGTATGATATGTATGCTGTATACGGCGGCAAATCATATCCTGTAAGTCTTACATTCAATACTGTAGGATGCACTTCAAGTGCTAAGGGAATCTATTCCACAAGACAGCAGGATTCATCAGAGATCGTAAGTGACAAGTATGATTCACTCGCATCACTTACCGAAGCAAAAGGA
Source organism: Lachnospiraceae bacterium V9D3004 (assembly GCA_000621985.1). Taxonomy (GTDB): domain Bacteria; phylum Bacillota; class Clostridia; order Lachnospirales; family Lachnospiraceae; genus V9D3004. The sequence continues at coordinate 159,602 of JHWW01000006.1, read as the reverse complement.
TATAAGTTCGGTACGGTTGTTACTTACAATACTATTCAGGATAAGGAATTCGCTAATCTTGTTAAGAAGCATTGTGACAGTATAACAGCTGCGAACGAATTCAAGGCATATTCACTTCTTAATCAGAGTGCATGTAAAGAATCTAAGGACGGAATGCCTACAGGTATGAACTGGTCACAGGCTGACGCTATATGTGAATGGGCTAAGGAGAATAACCTTAAGATCCGTGGTCATGCGCTTGTATGGGATCAGAGTATGTGCCAGTGGTTCTTCAACGTAGGTTACGAAGATAACAAGACAGATGCAGAAGGCAATGTAACAAACCGTGTTGATGCAGATACAATGAAAGCAAGACTTGAGTCATATATCAATCAGGTTATCCTTCATTTCGAAGAGAAATATCCAGGACTCATCTATTGCTGGGATGTTGTAAATGAAGGACTTACAGATAACAATGATGACAATGACAAGGGTGCAGGAACATACCTTATCAGATCAAAGAGAAACGGTGAGCTTAATCCGTTCTATGAGGTTCTCGGAGAAGATTACGTTAAGCTTTCATTCCAGTATGCAAGAAAAACACTTACCGACAATAATATAAAGAATATTGATCTGGTATATAATGATTACAATGTATTCCAGACATACGGAATCAACAAGAGAAAGACTGTTATCAATCTTGTAAAATATCTTAATGCTGACGAGAAACTCGTTGACACTGTAGGTATGCAGGGATATCTCGGATACGGACAGCAGAGCAACTGCCTTGGTGATAACCTCATCTCAGGTGTTAAGGATACTATCAAAGAGCTTTCAAATGCAGGAGTTAAGGTTCAGCTTACAGAGATGGCTATGAGAAACTTCACCAATACGGATCAGTACATGAACGCTCATGCTGATTTCGCAAGCAGAATGTTCAGCATGCTCGCTGATATCAACGAAGAGACTAACAATGCATTCACAAGTATGTCACTTTGGGCATTTGTAGATGATCCGACACTCAATTACACTGATGACGAGTATGAGTATGATATCTATACTCCATACAGCGGACTGTTCGATGAGACACTGACAGCTAAGAAGTCATTCAGATCTATCTACGAAGCATTCGGCGGAACATGGCCGCAGGACTGATCAGGACAATAACACATAATGGTACTGATACGACTATGGATGCCATGCCTGTAAGGGTATGATATTGGTCTGCGGGGGGAACATGGAGCACGAAGTGCGAAATGTTCGTATGACAAAACGAATGGAAGTTTTTCAGATGTGTGGCAGGTCGTTGACGGAATAATTTAGAATTAAGATAACGTAAGGGCGCTTCCCGTAAAAACAGGGAAGCGCCCTCTTTACATTGCTAGCGTATGTATGTTAAAATGAACGTAACTATGTAACTGTTCAGCACCCCTAGAGTTCATTGCTCTTTTAGGCAGGTGAACACCGGGGTGCTGAACGGTTAATGTAATTATCATCCCGGGGAGATGTTAATATGGCAGATAGTGATAATAATATGGAATTGGATAAACTCAGACAGGAGAACGAAGAACTTAAAAAACGCGTTAAGGAATACGAATTAATGATGGAAACTATTCCCCTTAATGTGTTTTTAAAGGACGTCAATTCCGTATACAGAGTTGTAAGTAAGGAATCTGCGAACAGGAATAATACAGATGTCAGTTACATGATAGGAAAGACTGATTTTGATTTTTCGGAAGCAAAGTTATATGCCAAAGAACATGTTAAGACAGATAAGAAAATAGTGTCTGAAAAAGTAGAAACCCACTATCTGAATCCATATTATGTAGACGGCAGTGTCAAGTATATGGATATAAGTAAGAGACCCTGTATCGACGATGACGGATCGGTACACGGAGTGTTCGGTATGGTTACATATTCTGCGCCCGGGACTGAACAGAATATAAGCGATATCTTATCGGACGGAACAAACATTAATGATTATGAGAATATAGTATTTGATTACAGTTATCTCAGTAAAAAGATCAAGATACTCAGCAATACCGAAGAATTCGATTATATAGCTTCATCGGTGAATAATTTTGAATCATTCGATGACGGTCTGGAGATTCTAAGATCCCAGATCAATGACCGTGATTTTGAGAGAATATTAAGCAGTTACAGGAAGATAGAGGGAACAGACAAGGAATTTAAGTTTGTATTCAGAATGAAAGATAAAGGCGGTAAATGGCGTAACTGCGTTATGATCGTCAAGTCCGTAAGAACATATGAGAATATTGACAGACATGCGTTCGGTATCGTGATGGCCCTTAAGGAAGAAGCATGGTCGAATACAATATTCGAGTGGATACAGAAGGAAGAATACGCAGATATTCTTGTTGCATTTACTGAGACTTACCGTGCAGTATATCTTGTAAATATTGAAGAAGCCACGATCGAAACCATCAAACACCCAGACAATGTGGATATGAGATGGTTCGGAGTCATGGATTATAACAAGGGTATTGACAGGATAATGTCGGGAATCTCCGAAGACAGTCTGACACCGAAAGAAAGAGAGATGTTCTCATTTGAAAAAATATGTGAGCTGTGTAAGAATCCCGAAAAGAGAATATATTCCGAGCATAAGATAATAATAGACCAGAAAACCATGTGGATCGGCATTACATTTATGCCTATCAATACCGGCAGAGCGGTCATTATGTATCAGGACATTACCGACAGGGTTGTCAATTACAGAAGGAGCATACATCTGAGCAGTGTTATCGGACTGATGTTCAAGGATTATTTTGATTACATATATGAGATCAACCTTGATGACGGCAAGTTCTACTCGCTTGAAAGCGACGGCAATATGTTCGAGCGTATCAAGATGGATTCATTTGATGATATATTTAACAGACATGCGGCTGCATGCCATACGGATGATATACAGATATTATGTGATAATTTCACTATGGACAGGGTTAAAGCCGTTGCCGAAGGCAAATCCAAGGACGTGATCGAAGTAAGGAATACAAAAGGATGCTGGTATCTGATATCTTTCCATTATACGACCGTTGGCGATCGTAACGAAGTATTCATCATTATCAAGGATAATGATGTCAATAAGAAAAAAGAGCTTGCTGATATGAAAATGCTCAGCGAAGCTGTTGAAGAGGCAGAGCGTTCCAATGCAGCCAAGAGTTCATTTCTTGCCAATATGTCTCATGAGATCAGGACACCTCTTAACGGTATCATAGGAATGAATGAGATGATAATACGTGAGACTAAGGAAGAAGAGACCAGAAAGAGTGCTTCGGTAGTGCTTTCATCCGGAAAGACACTTCTTGCGCTTATCAATGATATCCTTGATTTTTCCAAGATTGAGTCGGGCAAGATGGATATCATAGATGTTGAATATTCATTGTCCAAAGTGATAACGAATCTTACGTCAATGATCAAAGTCCGTGCAGAGGATAAGGGACTTGCCTTTGAGATAAAGATCAATCCTAACATTCCGGATAAGCTTTACGGAGATGATATAAGGATCAAACAGATAATTACCAATATACTTACCAACGCCGTAAAATATACACAGAAAGGTAAGATCACCTTTGATCTCAGTTATAAAAAGATAGATGACAGACATATTGAGATCATTGCAGCCGTTACGGATACGGGCGTCGGTATCAAAGAGGAGAATATGGGAAGCCTGTTCGAATCATTTGAGAGGCTTGATATGATACAGAACCGTTCCATTGAGGGAACAGGACTCGGAATGACCATCACCAGCAGACTGCTTAATATGATGGGCGGAATGATATCCGTACAGAGTGTGTACGGACGCGGCTCGACATTTTTTGTAAGAATCCCGCAGACGGTGCTCGACATGGATTCAAAGATAAATGTGTACGAGCAGGAGGATACGGCTCTAAGGGAGATCATCGATGACAGAACCAATTTTGACGGAACAAAGATACTTGTAATAGATGATAATAAGATCAATCTTATGGTTGCCGAAAAGATGCTTAAGAATCTCGGCTGTGAAGTTGATACTGTGATGTCAGGTAAAGCAGGCATCGAAAAAGCATGCGAGAAGAAGTATGACATCATTTTCATGGATCACCTGATGCCGGAGCTTGACGGAATAGAGACTCTCTATATGCTTAATGATACTCCGGAGAATATCAACAGAAATGTTCCTGTTATCATAATGACAGCCAATGCGATAATGGGTATGAGAGAATTTTACATGGATGCGGGCTTTACGGATTATGTTGCAAAGCCTATCGATATGGACAGACTGAAGATAATGCTCGGCAAATATCTTCCGCATACATCATAAGCTCTGTGTTGACAAAAAAAACACAAGTTGTTAAAATAAATTTTATGTTGTTGTTTAAATGCTTATTGGAGGTTGAGATAGGATTATGGGCAAAGGCGGTAATAAGACAATGGTATTGTCAATTCTCGTTGATAATACGGCAGGTGTACTCAGCAGAGTTGCCGGCCTGTTCAGCAGAAGAGGATATAATATAGACAGTCTTACCGTAGGTGAGACTGAGAATTCAGAGATATCAAGAATGACTGTGGCCGTAACGGGAGATGAGGCGATCCTTGAACAGATAACCAAGCAGTTATCCAAGCTTGAAGACGTGAGGGAGATAGTTGAGCTGTTCCCGACTACTTCGGTATGCAGGGAGCTTGTGCTCATAAAGGTTGCCACCACTCACGCAGAGAGGACTGAACTTAATACAATAGCTAACATTTTCAGAGCTAACGTTGTTGATGTTTCGGCTGATTTTATGATGATGGAGCTTACCGGATCTACCAACAAGGTTGATGCATTTATTAAGCTGTTGGATGGTTTTGAGATAAAAGAACTTGTTCGTACCGGAATTACAGGACTCACAAGAGGGATAAGTGTTGAAGACTGACGATTCATAGTTACGTTAACAGTATGGGTTTTGAATATGATTTGAAACTCATATCACAATATTATATATATCTAGGAGGAATATAGTAATGGCAAAGATTTATTATCAGGAAGACTGTAATCTTGATCTTATCAAGGATAAGACAATTGCAGTTATCGGTTACGGTAGTCAGGGACATGCACATGCCCTTAATGCAAAAGAGTCGGGATGCAACGTTATAATCGGTTTGTATGAAGGCTCCAAGTCATGGAAGAGAGCTGAAGAGCAGGGATTTGAAGTATATACTGCTGCAGAAGCTGCTAAGAAGGCTGATATCATCATGATCCTTATAAATGATGAGCTTCAGGCTAATATGTACAAGAAAGATATTGCTCCGAATCTTGAAGAAGGCAATATGCTCATGTTCGCACATGGTTTCAATATACATTTCGGACAGATCGTTCCGCCTGCAAATGTTGACGTTACTATGATCGCTCCTAAAGGACCGGGTCATACCGTAAGAAGCGAATACCAGGCAGGAAAAGGTGTTCCTTGTCTTGTAGCTGTTCATCAGGATGCATCTGGACAGGCTCTTGAGAAGGCACTCGCTTATGCACTTGCTATCGGTGGAGCAAGAGCAGGTGTTCTTGAGACAACATTCAGAACAGAGACAGAGACAGACCTCTTCGGTGAGCAGGCAGTACTTTGCGGTGGTGTATGCGCACTTATGCAGGCAGGTTTCGAGACACTTTGTGAAGCAGGATATGATCCGAGGAATGCTTACTTCGAGTGTATCCATGAGATGAAGCTCATCGTAGACCTTATCTATCAGAGCGGATTCGCAGGAATGAGATATTCAATCTCCAATACAGCTGAGTATGGTGATTATGTAACCGGTCCTAAGATCATAACAGAAGAGACCAAGAAGACAATGAAGAAGATCCTCAAGGACATTCAGGATGGTTCATTCGCTAAAGAATTCCTTCTTGACATGTCACCGGCAGGCGGCAAGGCTCATTTCAACGCTATGAGAAAGCTTGCAGCTGAGCATCCGTCAGAGAAAGTAGGAGAAGAGATCCGTAAGCTCTACAGCTGGAACGGCGAGGACAAACTTATCAACAACTAATCTCCAGGCATCACACCATGAAGACACATACAATTCCCCACGAAAGCTCGCTTTCGATGGGGAATTTTTGTGTCTTCATGGTGCGGGCAAGACGCGAAGCGTCTCTGCCCACACCATTGCTCGTTGGCGCTATGCGACAACGAGCTGATGGTGTGATGCCTGGAGATCATTAGGTGCGGGCAAGACGCGAAGCGTCTCTGCCCACACCATTGCTCGTTGGCGCTATGCGACAACGAGCTGATGGTGTGATGCCTGGAGATCATTAGGTGCGGTTAGGTAAACCTGCATTCGCGGGGACGCTCCCGCTCGTCTCCGACGTAACGGACACATAAACGCCTACTTCGCTTTCAGCTCGTAGCCGTTAAGTGCCGACGTCGTCAAACGCCCCGTGAATGCAGGATACCTAACCATTTCCTGCCCGCCTGCTCGCTTTTTTAGCTTGATTCATAACCATTACTATTGTATAATGTGCGTAAGACAATAAAAATTATTGAGTATTATTGCGAGGTGCATTATTATGGGAACATATCTTAATCCCGGCACTGTTAAATTTCAAAGAACTATATCATCCGAGATATATGTCGATAAGACAGGTATGATTGATTATATCAATTCTATAGTTAACACTGAACAATGTTATGTCAGTGTGTCTCGTCCGCGCCGCTTCGGCAAGTCTATTGCAGCCAATATGCTTGCAGCATATTACGGTAAGGGTGACAGCAGACAACTCTTCAGGAATACTTCCAATCAAGAAGTATGGCAGGCACTCAGCGCTTAATATGTTTAGGGAATTCTCAATAATAACACCTATGCAGCTTGCTCCGTATACCGGATTTACGGATGATGAGGTTAAGATAGATATTAGAACATATCAGAATGATATGACATCATTTCATGGAAAAGATGATGTGTTTGCTTTACTCGTACATCTTGGATATCTCAGATATAACAGCAATACCAAAGAAGTATCAATACCTAATAAAGAAATTCTTGATGAATTCAGAATATCAACCAAGTCGGAAGAATATAATGATAGTGTTCAGTAAAACAGGAAATTGTTATAATTCTATCAGAAAAGCATGTTTTCGACTATGATTTATAATACATACACAGGGAGGCGCCGGTATATGGATAATCAGAAATTGTTCATGGAAATGCTCAATGATCTTATGGATTATGCCAGGGCAAATAATAACAGTATCTCAACAGGCGATATTGATGATGTGTTCAGTGAGATAGAACTAACCGGACATCAGCTGGAATATATATATGACTATATGTACTCGGGAGGAATAACAGTCAGAGGTTATGTGAAGGTGGAAGATTATAATACTCCACCCAAAAGTGATACTGAAGCTGCAGAAGATGCTAAAGATGCTAAAGATGCAGAAGGTGTTGATCGTAAAAGAAAAATTGAATCCGACAAAAAGGAACAAAAGAAAAACGCCGGAACCGGAGGTGTCTATGGACGCGAAGACAGTATATTAAGCAAATCTTCCAACCGTCTCAAGGATTACCGCAGGAATGTAAAGGAAATTGAAACAGTGGATGAGGCCGGGCTTGAAGAGGCATGCAGGAGGCTTTTGTCCGGAATGGCGGATGATGCGGATAAGAATATGATCATGGAGAGACATCTGGTCACAGTGATCAACATAGCATCAAGATATTCGGGAAAAGGTGTGTCGGCAGACGAGCTTATACAGGAAGGTAATCTTGCACTTGTTATAGGCGTAAAAGAGCTTGACGGCTTATTCGAGGAACCGTTAGGACCTGATAAAAAAGCAGCTGCAATATGCGAGGATTATCTGCGTAAGCAGATCCGCTCCGGAATTGTGGAACATATTGATTCTGTGATAGAACAGGAGAGTAATCTGGCCGCAACGATCGCAAAGGCGGGACTTATTAATGAAGCCGTTAAAACTCTTGCCAAAGAATACGGAAGGATAGCAACCATAACCGAATTGTCACAGTTCACACACATACCTGTGTCTGAGATCAGAGATATAATAAGGATATCGGGTGACTCGATAGAAGTAGGTAAGGAGTAACTTATGTGTTCCACACCCCCTGAAATCATATTAATTCCATCCGGAAAGCAAGCTTTCCGTCTGAAATCATTATGATTTCAGGGGGTGCGGTACGCTTACAAAGATTAAAATACAATTAAATTTCCCTAAAAACATATTGCTGTTTTTTCAGACTACAAATGTGGTTCTTAGAAAAATGCGGATGTGATGCGTGCACTATATATAGTGTGCGCATCTTTTACATTCACCTAGATATATGGACAAATCAAATGTTCGGTGATATAATTGCAAGCGTGGGCTTCGATTCGGATTATAGTATTACGGGTGTTTATGCTGAAGCCAACGGTAACTGCAGATCAGTTTGTTTATTTATGTATTGGAAAGGAATGAATGTAACGGGATGAAGGTTATTAAAAGGGACGGCAGGATCGTTGAGTATGACAGAAACAAGATATTGACCGCAATCAAGAAAGCTAATGCAGAGGTTGACAGGTACGACAAACTTACAGATGATAAGATCGAAGGAATCGTAGCAAGTATCGAGAATCTTCACAGGGACAATATGCATGTTGAGAATATTCAGGATATCATCGAGCAGAAGATCATGGCAGAAGGCAAATATGTCCTTGCAAAGACATATATCATATACAGATATACGAGAGAACTTGTACGTAAGGCCAATACTACAGATGATTCTATCATGAGCCTTATCAAGAATGATAATAAGGATGTAATGGAAGAGAATTCCAATAAGAATGCATATATTGCATCAACCCAGAGAGACCTTATTGCCGGAGAGGTATCCAAGGATCTTACCAAGAGAATACTTCTTCCCGAGCATATCGTAAAGGCTCATGAATCCGGAGCAATACATTTTCATGATATGGATTATTTTGTGCAGACGATATTCAATTGCTGCCTTATAAATATCAGTGACATGTTCGAGAACGGAACAGTCATGAACGGTAAGTTCATTGAGACACCAAAGAGCTTCCAGGTTGCATGTACCGTTATGACACAGATCATAAGCGCCGTTGCAAGCAGCCAGTACGGCGGACAGTCGGTTGACATAAGACATCTCGGTAAGTATCTCAGGATCAGCCGTGAGAAATATGCTGCCAGATATAAAGAAATGTATGGCGACAAGATGGATCCGTACATTATCGATCAACTTGTAGAAGACAGACTTCATGACGAACTCAGATCAGGTGTTCAGACTATCCAGTATCAGATCAACACACTGATGACAACGAACGGACAGTCACCGTTTGTAACATTGTTCATGTATCTTGATGACAATGATGAGTATGTTGAAGAGAATGCAATGATCATTGAAGAGATCCTTAACCAGAGACTTGAAGGAATCAAGAATGAGAAGGGTGTATATGTTACACCGGCATTCCCGAAACTTATATATGTACTTGATGAGAACAATTGCCTCAAAGGCGGAAGGTTCGATTATATTACAAAATTAGCCGTAAAATGTTCGGCAAAAAGATTATATCCTGATTATATTTCTGCCAAACAGATGCGTAAGAACTGTGAAGGCAACGTATTTTCGTGCATGGGATGCAGAAGTTTCCTTGCTCCGTGGAAAGATGAGAACGGCGAGTACAAATTTGAAGGCAGATTTAACCAGGGTGTTGTCAGCCTTAACCTTCCTCAGATGGGACTTATCGCACAGGGCAATATGGAGACATTCTGGCAGCTTCTTGAAGAGAGACTCTCACTTTGTTTCGAAGCACTCATGTGCAGACATTATGCTCTTGAAGGAACATTGTCTGATGTAAGTCCGATCCACTGGCAGTACGGTGCGATCGCAAGACTTAAGAAAGGCGAGACTATAGATAAGCTTCTTCACGGCGGATATTCTTCGATATCACTCGGTTATATCGGTCTCTACGAAGTGACCAAGCTCATGACCGGAGTATCACATACACAGCCTGAAGGAACCGAATTTGCACTGAAACTCATGAAGAGACTCAGAACAGCAACAGATACATGGAAAGAAATGACAGGAATCGGATTTGCGCTTTACGGAACTCCTGCAGAATCACTTTGCTACAGATTCGCAAGGATAGATAAAGAGCAGTTCGGTGATGTTAAGGATATAACAGATAAGGGATATTACACCAACTCTTATCATGTTGATGTTAGAGAGAAGATAGACGTATTCTCGAAGTTTACATTTGAGAGTCAGTTCCAGACGATATCATCAGGCGGCGCTATATCCTACGTTGAGATACCTAACATGCAGCATAATCTTAAGGCATTGGAAGACATCGTATCATTTATATATGAGAATATTCAGTATGCAGAATTCAATACCAAGTCGGATTACTGCCATGTATGCGGTTATGACGGTGAGATCAAGATAAATGATAATCTTGAGTGGGAATGCCCGCAGTGCGGCAACAAAGATCATTCCAAGATGAACGTTACCAGAAGAACATGCGGTTATCTTGGCGAGAACTTCTGGAATGTCGGAAAGACCAAGGAGATAGATGCCAGAGTGCTCCACATCTGATGAGATGATATGCCGTCTGAGTGAGATATTAGCCGGCTTTGGCCGGGAATATGAATACAAAGTCGGCATGACATATATGAAAAGGCGTGAAATATAATGAATTATGCGGACATTAAGAGATATGATGTTGCCAATGGCACGGGAATCAGGGTGACATTATTCGTAAGCGGGTGTACGCACCATTGTAAAGGCTGTTTTAATAAAGAAACATGGGATTTTGATTACGGGAAACCATTTACAGAAACAAATATTGATGATATCATGACATATCTTGAGCCTGATTACTGCTCGGGACTTACCATACTTGGCGGAGAGCCGTTTGAACACGTGAATCAGCAGGGGATACTTCCTCTTCTGAGAAGATTCAGGGAAAGGTATCCCAGAGATAAGTACAGCGAGCATCACAGAAATGTATGGGCGTTCAGCGGATACACGTTCGAGACCGACATACTTGACAGAATGTGCAAAGAATGGCCGGAAACACCGGAGATACTGTCATATATCGACATATTGGTTGACGGAGAATTTCATGAGGAAGAGAAGAATCTGAAGCTTCATTTCAAAGGTTCCGAAAACCAGAGAACAATTCTTGTGACCGAATCGCTTGCCGAAGGAGAGACATTGCTGTGGACACCGCCCGGAGACAGTGCTTCCGGTAATGTAAGAGGATGATTACTGTCCCGTGTTAAGCAAAATTTCATTAAAAAGCATAAGGAGAATTACTGAAAATGCGTAAATGTAAGGTTTATTTCAAGAAACTTGATGATAAGGCTGTAATGCCTACATACGGAACACAGTATGCAGCCGGAGCAGATCTCTATGCATGTATGGATTCGCCTGTTACGGTTGGGCCCGGTGAGACACAGTTCATACACACCGGAATAGCCATTGAACTTCCGGAATATACGGTAGGTCTTGTATATGCAAGAAGCGGACTTGCCTGTAAGAAAGGACTGGCTCCCGCTAATAAAGTCGGAGTGATCGATGCCGACTACCGCGGTGAAGTGATGGTTGCCATTCATAATCATTCTGACAAGCCTGTTGAGCTCGAGCCCGGTGAGAGAATAGCACAGCTTGTAATATCACCTTTCATATTCGGTGAATATGAGGAACGCGAAGAATTATCCGATACCGTAAGAGGAGAAGGAGGCTTCGGTTCGACCGGAAGCAACTGAGACAGATCAAACATTTTGATCCATAACCGATATGGATTCATATGATATCGATACCCTGTGGCGTGACTGCAGGGTATTTTTTTCCGATATCAAAAGGTTCCTGTGATTAGTAACCTAAAAAGTAGGATTTATCAAAAAAATAAACTTCCATATCAATGAATTATGTTGTATAATTTTAATGAATATGTCTGACCGGACATACGCGTATGACTAATATGTTTACTTAACAGTGAATTAATAAATTGGGAAGGTGGATTTGGTATGAAGAATATCCTTTATATTGCGTCTGAGGCAGTGCCTTTTATCAAGACAGGCGGACTGGCAGATGTTGTAGGAACGCTTCCGAGATGTTTTGACAAGAAAAAGTATGATGTCAGGGTCATTCTTCCGAAATATATGGCTATGTCTGATGAGTACAAGAATCAGATGAATTACAAGACCCATTTTTACCTTGAACTGGCATGGAGAAAGCAGTATGTCGGTATATTGGAGATGGTTTATGAGGGTGTTACGTTCTATTTTGTTGATAATGAATATTACTTTGCGGGATTCAGACCGTACGGCAATATATATGAAGATATAGAGAAGTTTGCATTCTTCTGCAAGGCTGCATTGTCGGCACTGCCGCTTATCGGTTTCAGGCCTGATATCATCCACTGTCATGACTGGCAGACAGGTCTTGTTCCGGTGTATCTTCATGATACATTCAGTCAGGGAGAATTCTTCCGCGGGATCAAGTCGGTCATGACCATACATAATCTTAAGTTCCAGGGTATATGGGACATGGATACGGTTCAGGACATTACCGGACTTCATCCGTCATATTTTGCACCTGATAAGCTGGAAGCTTACGGTGACGCCAATTACCTCAAAGGCGGTATAGTATATGCCGATATGATCACAACCGTCAGCAAGACATATGCAGAAGAGATCAAGATGCCGTTCTACGGTGAAGGTCTTGACGGACTGATGAATGCCAGAGCTAATTCACTTGTGGGAATAGTCAACGGAATCGATTATGACGAATACAATCCCGCAACAGATCCGCTCATATATAAGAACTATGATCAAAAGACATTCCGCAAGGATAAGTCTAAGAACAAGAAGATGCTTCAGAGGGAGCTGTGTCTCAGAGAAGACGAGAAGGTATTCATGATAGGTATAGTATCACGACTTACCGACCAGAAGGGATTTGACCTTGTTGATTATGTCATCGAAGAGTTGTGTGCTCCGGATACCCAGCTTGTTATTCTTGGAACAGGAGAGTCCAAGTATGAGAATCTATTCAGGCATTTTGAGTGGAAATATCATGACAGAGTGTCAGCAAGCATATATTATAACAATGAACGTTCGCATAAGATATATGCGGCATGTGATGCATTTCTTATGCCATCGCTGTTCGAGCCCTGCGGTTTAAGCCAGCTTATGAGCTTAAGATACGGTACCGTTCCCATTGTCAGGGAGACGGGAGGTCTCAAAGATACGGTTGAACCTTACAATGAATATGAATCAAAGGGAACGGGCTTCTCGTTCTGCAACTATAACGCGCATGAGATGCTTGACACTGTCAGATATGCCAAGCACGTGTACTATAATAATAAGAGAGAATGGAATAAGATCGTTGACCGTGGCATGAAGATGGATTTCTCGTGGAAGCGCTCCGCTATAGAGTACGAGCAGCTGTATGACAGGATGCTTGGATAAATGCTGCGAATAGTAAAGAAAATTAAATTTAAATTTTCTCTTGAAATTTCATTGGAGATTGGTTACAATGGTAAACAAAGTTTGTGGAAAAATTATCAAACTCCCAAACTGATTAGTAAAATACATTTTTTTAGGAGGATTTTCAAATGTCAGTAAAAGTTGCAATTAACGGTTTTGGACGTATTGGACGTCTTGCATTCAGACAGATGTTTGGTGCAGAAGGTTACGATGTAGTAGCTATCAACGATTTAACAACTCCATCAATGCTTGCTCATCTGCTTAAGTATGATTCATCACAGGGCAGATATGTTGGTATCGGTGAAGAGGATCAGGTTACAGCTGATGATGAGGCTGGAACAATAACAGTTAAAGGTAAGACTCTTAAGATCTACAAAGAGCCGGATGCAAATAATTGCCCATGGAAAGAGCTTGATGTAGACGTTGTTCTTGAGTGCTCAGGATTCTATACATCAAAGGATAAGGCTCAGGCTCATATCAATGCAGGTGCTAAGAAGGTTGTTATCTCAGCTCCGGCAGGAAATGATCTTAAGACTATCGTTTACAATGTTAACCATGAGACACTTACAAAGGATGACAAGATCATCTCAGCTGCTTCATGTACAACTAACTGTCTTGCACCTATGGCTAAGGCTCTTAACGACCTTGCTACTATCAAGTCAGGTATTATGTCAACAATCCACGCTTACACAGGTGATCAGATGATCCTTGACGGACCTCAGAGAAAGGGCGACAAGAGAAGAGCTCGTGCAGGCGCTGTTAACATCGTTCCTAATTCAACAGGTGCTGCTAAGGCAATCGGACTTGTTATTCCTGAGCTTAACGGCAAGCTCATCGGTTCTGCTCAGCGTGTTCCTACTCCTACAGGTTCAACAACAATCCTTGTTGCTACAGTAGAGAAGAAGGTAACAGTTGATGAGATCAACGCAGCTATGAAGGCAGCAGCTAATGAGTCATACGGATACAATGAAGAGCAGATCGTTTCTTCAGACGTTATCGGTATGAGATTCGGTTCACTCTTTGATGCAACACAGACTATGGTTGGCGAAGACAATCTTGTTCAGGTTGTATCATGGTATGATAACGAGAATTCATACACAAGCCAGATGGTTAGAACAATCAAGTATTTCGCAGAGCTTGGTTGATTTGATACCAACAATAATATGAATTAGATCCTTAAGGGTCCGGTCTGGAATGGACCGGACCTTGTTGTTTTGTGTATACAGTCAGCAATTGCATGAGCAGGCTTATGAAGTCTTCATATGCGGTGCTGATCAAATGATATACAGCATCTGTAAATAGGATGCAGAATAGTGACTATTTTTTTATTTAGGAAAGGAGTTAGAATAATGTTAAACAAAAAAACAGTTGATGACATTAATGTAAAAGGCAAGAGAGTACTTGTTCGTTGTGATTTTAATGTACCGCTTAAGGATGGTCAGATTACAGATGAGAATCGTATCGTAGCTGCACTTCCTACAATTAAGAAGCTTATTGCTGACGGAGGAAAGATCATTCTCTGTTCACATCTTGGTAAGCCGAAGGGAGAGCCGAAGCCGGAGCTTTCACTTGCACCTGTTGCAAAGCGTCTTTCAGAGAAGCTTGGTCAAGAAGTTAAGTTTGCTGCAGATCCAGAGGTTGTAGGACCGAATGCAAAGGCTGCAGTTGAAGCTATGAATGACGGAGACGTTATTCTTCTTGAGAACACACGTTATCGTGCAGAAGAGACCAAGAACGGAGAGGCTTTCTCAAAGGATCTTGCATCTCTTTGTGATGTATTCGTTAATGATGCATTCGGAACAGCTCACAGAGCACACTGCTCAAACGTTGGTGTAAGTGAGCTTGTTGATACAGCAGTTGTTGGATATCTTATGCAGAAAGAGATCGATTTCCTCGGTAATGCAGTAGAGAATCCTACAAGACCGTTTGTAGCGATCCTTGGCGGAGCTAAGGTTGCCGACAAGCTTAATGTTATCAATAACCTTATCGAGAAATGTGACACACTTATCATCGGTGGTGGTATGGCATACACATTTGCAAAGGCACAGGGTTATGAGATCGGTAATTCACTCTGTGACGATACCAAGATCGATTATTGTAAGGAAATGATGGAGAAGGCTAAGGCTGCCGGCAAGAAGCTTCTTCTTCCTGTAGATTCTGTTGTTATCGATCAGTTCCCGAATCCGATCGATGCCAAGATCGATACGGAAGTTGTTGATATCGACAAGATTCCTGCTAATAAGGAAGCATGTGATATCGGACCAAAGACAGCAGAGCTTTTTGCTAACGAAGTTAAGAATGCAAAGACCGTTGTATGGAACGGACCTATGGGTGTATTCGAGAATACTATCCTTGCTGAAGGAACACTTGCAGTTGCAAAGGCTATGGCTGCTGCAGATGCTACAACGATCATCGGTGGTGGTGATTCAGCTGCTGCTGTTAACCAGCTTGGATTCGGCGACAAGATGAGCCACATCTCAACAGGTGGCGGCGCTTCACTTGAATTCCTTGAAGGCAAGGAGCTTCCGGGTGTAGCATGCGCTAACGACAAGTAACTGAGGGGTGCTGATGATGGCAATATATAATTGAAAATGATAAGGAAAGTTGAGGAATAATTCTATGCGTAAGAAGATTATTGCAGGTAACTGGAAAATGAACAAGACTCCGAGCGAGGCTGTAGCACTCTGTGAGGAGCTTAAAGACCTCGTAAAGAGCGATAAAGTTGATGTGGTATATTGCGTACCGGCTATCGACATTGTGCCTGTTGTAGAGGCTGTTAAGGGTACTAACGTAGAAGTTGGTGCCGAGAATATGTACTTTGAAGCAAAAGGTGCTTATACAGGTGAGATATCAGCAGAGATGCTTGTTGATGCAGGCGTAAAATACGTAATCATCGGCCATTCAGAGCGTCGTGATTACTTCAAGGAAGATGATGCTCTCCTTAACAAGAAAGTTAAGAAGGCATTCGAAGCAGGACTTACACCTATCCTTTGCTGCGGTGAGTCATTAGAGCAGAGAGAGATGGGCGTTACAATGGACTGGATCAGATTCCAGATCAAGTCTGACCTTGTAGAAGTTACAGCTGATCAGGTTAAGTCCATGGTTATCGCATACGAGCCAATCTGGGCTATCGGAACAGGTAAGACAGCTACAACAGAGCAGGCTGAGGAAGTATGTAAGGGAATCCGTGAGTGTATTGCCGAGATGTATGATCAGGCAACTGCTGACGCAGTTCGTATCCAGTACGGCGGAAGCGTTAATGCCGGAAATGCTGCAGAGCTTTTCGCACAGCCTGATATCGATGGTGGACTTGTTGGTGGCGCTTCTCTCAAAGCTGACTTCGGTAAGATTGTTAATTATTGATTTAATTTTTTAAAAATCTAAATTACGATTATATTATTGATCGGAGTATACCCCGTAGCAATGCGCCACGGGGTATACTTAAGTTATAGCACCAACCCGGCAAGCATGTGTCGTACTTGTACGAACGCGCCTCCTACGGGGTGGGGGAACATCGAGCACGAAGTGCGGAATGTTAGCAGGTGTGAAAGTTAAACGTATATCGGAGAGATCTATGAAAAGTCAAATTAAGAATAAATTAATTCTGAATATAATAAAGATCACGCTAATTATTACGATAATGTTTAGTTTGATCTTGGATTGCAGGTACGGGCCGATTGATGAGAACGGTGCTTATGTCCGAATGACAGGAACCATATGCCAAGCCAAGGCTAAGACTTCTGCGACCAATATTTCGAAAAATATCCGTATCGGTTACATATACACAGGTGATTCACGTATCAGAAGACTGAATCTCACCATGAACATGAAAGGTATGAAAGATACGTGGGTTTATTGCAAGAGCGGACTCGGTTATTCATGGTTCGTATGTGACTCACTCGTAAAGATTAAATCCACAATTAATAAACATCCAAAGATCGACAGATGGGTTCTCATTTCCGGATGGGGAGTAAATGATCTGTGGAATATTGAGACATATCTGAAAAAGTACAAAGAGATTATAAAAGAATATAAGGACGAAACTGATCTCAGACTATATCTTATGTCTGTTAATCCGGTTAGCGGAAGAAAACGCTCAAGGTATACGAGAATACCATATTTTAACAGCAGACTTAAGGAATTCGTGGATGAGTATAAGGATAAAGGTGTCTATTATATAGATACATACAGCAGTCTTGTGTCGGGTGGATTCTCAACTATTGACGGTCTTCATTATACGGAGAGAACCAACAGAAGGATATACTACATAGTAAGGAAAGAACTGGATCTTACCAATGCATATATGAATTATCAGGAATTAGAGATCAATCCGGGAGCTGAAAGAACTATTTCATTAAAAGAAGTCAACAGCAGAACCAGATGGACCGTATCCGACAGGCGTGTTGCGCGTGTTACGCAGGTAAAAGGCGATTACGGGGAAAAGGTAGTAATAACAGCCCTTAAAGCCGGGGACTGCATTGTAAAAGCCGTAGCCAATAATACGGTATATGAATGTAAGGTATGTGTTACTGATACAAAACCGGTCATAATATATTATTCATATACAGGAAATACGGAAACCGTGGCAGAGTATATCGGCAGTTATATCGGCGGAGATATGATATGCATAGAACCTTATTATCTGTATCCGAACAAATTATCAAAGCTTAAGAAGCAGGTAAAAAAGGAATTGAATGAAAATGCAAGACCACAGGTTGAGAACAAGGGAATAGACTTGACATCATATGATGAGATATATATCGGATTCCCGATATGGTATGGGTACGCACCGAGAGTTATCTATTCATTTCTTGACAGCTGCACCGGACTTGATGGCAAAGATGTATATTGCTTTACTACAAGCGACAGCGGAGATCCCGGTGACAGCATAACGGAATTACAGGCAACATATCCGGGCATTACGGTAAATGCATGTATGAATATCGAAAGTGATAATGTTCTTACTTCATCAGAGAAGAAGAATATAAGGAATATGATGGATGGCAGAGACAGCGACTGAGGCGGAGCTCATGTAAGAAAGACAAAGTAGTATAGACAGTTCATGCAAGGACAACACAGAAGTTTATAGGGCATATACAAGTATAGAACTTTAACCAATTTATGATGCTACCGATCCGGAAAGAGGTATGAAGCACTGTAAAAAGGACGTGTGAGATACATATATTATGTACCTCGCACGTCCTTATATGATTCTATAATACTTATATTCTTAGTATGATGTAATGCTTAATCCCAGTAATTCTCATAAGCTGTGCTTATAACTTTGTAATAAGCAGGTTTCTTGTCATTTACGGATGTTCCGCAAAGGAGCGGGCTTCCGCCGGTTCCGAGCCATGAATTGGCATCGCATAATCCCCACCAGGTGAATCCTGTGATATTGGCTCCTGCCTTGGCTTCATCGATTATAAGCTTGATGAAGTCTGTCCAGTACTGAAGCTGAATGTCATCACTCATGCCGTTTCTGTTAAGATCCATCTCTGTTACCTGGAAGTTCATTCCTGCCTCGCGGAAAGCGTCCATAGTATCTTTGTGGCTTGCGATAGTCCATCTTGGATTCTCTGCCTCAAGTTTGTCATGACACTGCATGCCGATCGTAGAACATAATTTCTTTCCGTCAGGATTGAGGTCATCCTGTGCGTTGATGTAACTTGTTACACCAAGAGCGGTAGCGCGTACTTCCGGCCAGTTGGTATCATAATCGTTGTATACGAGTTCAACCTTGTCTGTAAGATTGTACTTCTCAAGAACTTTGTAAGCAGCCATGAATGCCTTCTTAACATAAGCCGGATTATATTTCATCTTTGTATTGCCCGGGTCGCTTACATCTTCGAATATCATGTCTTTGTATACTTCGTAATAAGCCTTAACGGTATCCGGCTTATCCTTCGGAGTATCTGAAGGCCAGTTGCTTGTTACCGGTGTGTTTCTGATTCTGTAGATACACTCAACCATATGATGGTACTCATTTACAACATCCCAGCAATATACGATATCAGCATAATCCTTGTTGCTGTATACGTAATTCATAACATTGGTTATATAATACTCAATACGTTTATCCATTATCTCGGGAGTTACGTAAGAACCGCTTCCTTTATAGTCGGTGCGGAAGAACCAGTTTGAAGTCTGCTCATGCCAGAGAAGACCGTGATAACGAACTCTGATACCCTGTTTCTTTGCGTAATTACATAACTTGTCGATGTTGCCGTAATTAAGTACGGGAACCTGTGATTCGGTATAGCCGTCAGGTATTATGAGTCCCTGTGCTTCGGCATTGGCTACACTTACAAGGTTAGCCTGTCCGCCGAGGATAGATTCAGGTTTCATCTCATTTTCTGCTGTAAGGCTGTTAAGGTTCTCTTTGATGTAAGCTGTAACATCAGCACCCGGATCGTATTCATTACTTCCGCCGCCGAATCCCCAGCCGCCGCCGAGAGCAACGCAGGAACCTACATTCTTAACGAATTTTGTAAGTGCTGACAGAAGATTGGTCGGTCCCGGTGTAGGTGACGGAGTAGGTACTTCTGTCGGTGCGGGAACAGCCGTTGAAGCATTTGTCGGAGCGGTAGTAGCCTGTGTGGTGGCTGCCGGTGAGGTTGGAGCATTTGAAGCGCCTGCAGGACTGTTAACTGCAGGAGACTCATTTGCAGAAGCGGCTACTACAGTGACTTTGCACTTGAGAGTCTTTGTTTTGGCCTTTGCCTTTGCGGTAGCCTTGAATTTTACTTTTGCCGTAACAATTGATGTACCTTCACTGACACCTTTGATCGTTGCGGATTTCTTGCCTGATTTTGTGATCTTGACAAATTTCTTGGAAGACTTCCATGTTGCTTTGGAGATCTTCTTAACTCCGTTTGCTTTGATCTTGATAGTTTCGGTCTTGCCTATTGCAAGATCGGTTACCTTGGTCTTATCAAGCTTCGGAGCTTTTGCTGCTTCGGCGTCATTACCGCCTGATACGGCAGGAACGGTAAGAGCACACGCAAGCAGGACTGCGGTGAATCTTTTGATGTTTTTCTTCATGTTACCCTTCTCCTTTACAATTAATAGATTTAATGATCTTATTTTAACACATTATGTCACTATATGAAACCCCTAAAAAAGTAATTCAGTCCCAATAATGTTCGTATGCTGTGTCAATTACTTTATAATATGCATCTTTTTTATCAGCCACCGAATCGCCGCAAAGAAGAGGAGTGGCATTCTCATCTTTGTTCTTAACGATCCAGGATACCTTGTCATATAATCCCCACCAGGTGTATCCGGTGATCTTTGCGCCGGATTTGGCTTCGCTTATCACAAGAGTTACGAAATCAGCCCAGTATTTTAACATATCTTCGTCGGTCTGACCTTTTAACTGGATATCCATCTCCGTGATCTGAAAATTAAGTCCGGCAGCTTTGAAAGCATCCATTGTAGCCTTGTGACTCTCAATGGTCCATCTCGGTACGTCGGTGAATTCCGAAGGAGTCTCAAGCTTGTCATGACACTGCATGCCGATCGTTGTAAGGAGTTTCTTTCCTTCGGGATTTATATCATCTTTTGAATTGACATAGGCGGCAACTGCGATCGCGGTATTGCGTGCATCTTCAAAATTGGTGTCATAGTCGTTATATACAAGCTCTACGGAATCGGTCTTTCCGAATTTTTCGAGGACCTTGTAAGCTGCTGCAAATGCCTTCTTGACATATTCCGGATTGGTCTTTACCGGAGAATGCGCAGGATCGCTTCCGTCTTCGAATATGAGATCACCGTATACTTCAGCGAAGCATTTTACGGTTTCGGGCTTGGTCTTTCTGCTCTCAACAGCAAGTTCCGGAGGATCTAACGGACTTGAAGTTCCCTTGATCTTGCATATGCATTCCGTCATGTGGAAATATTCGTTGACTACGTCCCAACAGTATACGACATCAGGATAATCACTGCTGTAAACATGGTTCATGACATTGGTTATATAATATTCAATACGTTTATCCATGATCTCTGGCGATACATAATCATTATTCGCATTGAAACCTTCGCGGAAGAACCAGTTGGAAGTCTGTTCATGCCATAAGAGTCCGTGGTAGCGGATGCGAAGACCGTTTTCGGACGCATATTTTAATAACTTATCGATGTTTTCATAATTGAGTTTCGGAACATTTTCTTCGGTATAACCGTCGGGAATGATTATATTGTTGTCAGATATGGAGGATGAATCCGATACTTTGATCAGACTCGCCTGATAACCGAGAACGGCTTCGGGCTTCATCTCATTCTCCGCGGTAAGGCTGTTATAATTCTCGGTGATAAATGCTGTGGTTTCGTCATCGGCTACCGAAGACTGTCCTGAATAGGAGATACATACGCCCACGTTATTCACGAATTTGCCGAGTGCCGACAAAAGGTTTGCGGGTCCGGGAGTAGGGGTCGGCGTTGGAACCGGTGTGGGTGACGGAACAGAAGTAGCCGCGGGAACACTTCCCTGTCCTGAGGCTGTTGTCTGAGGAGTCCGGTTTGCGGATGCATCAGAAGTAGCCGTAGGATCAGATGGATCCGCAGCAGTAACCGACACTTTGCATTTCAGTTTTTTTGTTGCGATCTTAGAGGACGCTTTTGCCTTGAAATTTACGACAGCCGTAACGGTTGCCGATCCTTTTTTTATTCCTTTTACTGTAGCTGCTTTTTTATTGGAAGAGGTGATCTTCACACACTTTTTATCTGAGCTCCATTTTACTTTGGATATCTTCTTTACGCCGTTAGAAATAAGTTTTATCTTAACGGTCTTATTAACTTTGACGGATATCCGTGTTTTGCCCAATTTGGGCGCCTTGCCGGCCTGAACGGGTTCCCCGTTATAAAATGCCGGAATTACAAGTGAACATGCAAGCAATAATGAAGCTAATGATCTGAATTTTTTTTTCATAATAACAAAACCTCCTGTGTGATGAATCTGTACATACATATTAACATAAAGGAGAATTACGTGCTATACATTTTTAATGAGACCAACAATCATGAAGAGATGCAGTATTCAACTACAGTCTTCGATCCTTCGATCAGGTGGACTCATGTTGTAAAAGATCAGAATACAGGTGAATGGGTTGAAGTTACAAAGCAGGCAGACGGAACATGGAAAGATAAGAACGGAACGTTAAGAAACGGACGTGTATGGGATTATTATGATTCAAAGAAGGTAGAGCCGTATACGACAACGGATCTTTCGGTGCCGAACAGCGTGAAGAAGGTGGCTTCGGGATACGGACGCACGGGCGGTGACGTCGGATGTCACGGCGGCATGATCCCGATCACGATCAGACAGTATAATACAATAGTTCAGACGTATAATGCGGATCCGGACAGTGTAGCGCTCTCCACCGGCCAGACAAAAAAGTTATCGTTTCCACAACTCCGTACTACGACTTAGAGTGGTCTTCAGTTGATCCTTCGGTTGCAAAAGTTGATTCACTCGGCAATATAACGGCTACAGGCAAAGGATCCACGTTAGTTTACGCCAAAGCAGGAGACAAGGGGATTGCCACGATCAGGGTCAGCGTGCAGTAGGAGAACGCCATCAGTAACTTGCATCATTTGGAAAAAAGAGGTATAATATATACTTATTCATGGAGCGGACAAGGCGCGTAGCGTTTCGGACGCCGTGATGTTTGAATCAGTTAATGCGGTAAACTATGCCTTAGTGAAAAAGGGGTGCAGAATGTATAACAGATATTTCGTGAGGGTCAGACAGCTTGAGCCGGGCATGCGTATAGACCAATCGATCGTAGACAGGATGGATCGTGTCCTTATAGCAAAATATACTATCCTTGATGATTACATGATAGATTCCCTTAAGAAGATGAATATCGCGGGAGTCTATGTAAGTGAGGGTGAGATCGAGGAAGAAGAACCTCAGCAGATCGAAGAGCCCACATCAGCGATCGCAAAGAATAATATAAGTAAATATCACGTTGACGACCGTGCAAAGGTAAAATTATCGGAGAGCCTTAAGAAACGTGTATCTGAGGGCGTGCAGTATCTGTATAATAATTCAGAATCTCCGGAATTCTCCAAAGCGGCTGATTCAATAACTTCCGATCTGATGAAAGCTATTACGGAGAATGCTGCAGTGGCGGTCGATATCAGTGCTCTTAGGGCAAGTGATGAATATACATTCAAGCATAGTGTGGACGTAGCGACTATGTCCATGATCATAGCAAAAAAGCAGGGTTATAAGAAAAAAGAGATATACGAGATAGGTGTGTCGGGACTCCTTCACGATATGGGCAAAGCCAAGATACCGAGTGAAGTTCTTAATAAGCCCGGAAGGCTCACGGAAGAAGAATTCGAGGTTATGAAGTCTCACTCACTGCTTGGTTACAGAATACTTCAGGAAAAAGTGGAATTCAATGAGCAGGTGAAGTTCGGAGTACTTCAGCATCATGAGAAGATCAACGGAAAAGGATATCCGATGGGCGTTACCAAGGACAAGATCCACAAGTATGCAAGAATACTTACGGTAGCGGATATATATGATGCTCTTGTTACGGAGAGACCGTATAAGAAAGCTTTCAGTCAGAGGACAGCGGTTGAGATGATAATGTCAATGACGGATGAGCTTGATATAGATGCGATGAAGACATTTCTTGCGAGTGTTATACTGTATCCCGTGGATTCGGTTGTTGAGCTCAGTAACGGCGAGAAAGCAGTAGTGGTAGCCAACAATCCGAACACGGCATTAAGACCTACAGTGGTTGGAACAATAAGCGGAGAGGTATATAATCTTGGTGAAGATCTGAAATGCGCCAACATAGTTATTATGTAATCATAGCAACTCCGCAATCTCATATATGAGCTTCTCGGTTTTTTCCCAACCGAGACATGGATCGGTGATGGATTTTCCGTATACTCCTTCGCCGATTTTTTGTGCTCCGTCTTCAATGTAGCTTTCTATCATAAGTCCTTTGACGATCTTCTTAACGTCAGCGGAATGATTCATACTGTATATGACGTCTTTTGCAATTCTTATCTGCTGCATGTAATCCTTGTTGGAGTTGGAGTGGTTCGTATCCACGATTATTCCCGGATTCTCAAGGTTACGTTCTGCGTAGCTCTCGGACAGATGAATAAGATCTTCATAATGGTAGTTTGGAATGTTACGCCCGAACTTATCAACATATCCGCGAAGTATGGAATGGGTTAACGGGTTGCCTGTTGTCTGTACTTCCCAACCGCGATATACGAAACGCTGAGGGTTCTGTGCGGCAACGATCGAATTGAGCATGACTGATATGTCACCGCCTGTGGGATTCTTCATACCAACGGGAATTCCAAGGCCGCTTGAGAGAAGTCTGTGTCCCTGATCTTCAACCGAACGGGCTCCGATCGCAACATAAGCAAGAAGGTCGGAGAGATAGCGGTGATTTTCCGGATACAGCATCTCTTCGGCACAGGTGAAGCCTGTCTCTTTTACGACTCTTGTATGCATTTCACGGATGGCAATTATACCCGACAGGAGATTCTCTTCCATCTCGGGATCGGGTTGGTGGAGCATACCTTTGTAGCCAACGCCGATAGTACGCGGTTTGTTTGTATATACACGTGGTATAATGTACAATTTATCGGACACTTTCGGGTATATCTTCGCAAGTCTTTCCATATAATCAAGGACAGCCGTTTCGTTGTCTGCCGAACATGGTCCTATAATAAGAAGGAATCTTTTGTCCTTTCCTTCGAATATGTCTTTTATCTCATTATCCCTGCGTTCCTTGATCTCTTTTACTGAATCGCTTAACGGGAATTTTTCTTTGATCGCTTCCGGCGTCGGAAGTTCACGTATGAAATTCATCTGCATTTCCATTGTATATCTGCCTCCGGTGTTTTGTATAAGTTTACTAAACATTGAATAATAGTAACATATATGTCCTGTATAATCAAGATGAAGGATTTCAACACTACATCTTGACATTACACCCTCCTTAGACTACAATATGTTGCAGGAGGCGATAGAAATGAAAGTAATTAAGCGCAGTGGCATGGAAGTTGATTTTGACATAACGAAGATCACGAATGCGATCAAGGCTGCGAATAAAGAGGTTGATCCGATATATCAGCTTAATCCGTACCAGGTGGAAGCAGTATCCAAGATGGTGCAGGATAAGATAATGGGAACAGCTTATGCTGTTGCCGTTGAGGACATACAGGATCTTGTTGAGACGAGCATAATGGAGATGCGCGGTTACGAGGTCGCACAGAAGTATGTAAGATACAGATATAAGCGTGAACTTAAGCGTAAATCAAATACAACCGATAACGGCATACTTGCTCTTATAGATCATTTGAATGAGAGTATCAACCAGGAGAATTCCAATAAGAATCCGGTGATCAATTCCACACAGAGAGATTATATGGCGGGAGAAGTGAGCAAGGATCTGTCAATGAGAGTTCTTCTTCCCGAAGATATAGTTAAGGCTCATGAAGAAGGAATAATACATTTTCATGATGCTGATTATTTTGCGCAGAAAGAGCATAACTGCGATCTTATCAATCTGGAGGATATGCTTCAGAACGGAACAGTCATAAGCGAGACACTTATCGAGAAACCGCACAGCTTCTTCACGGCCTGCAATGTGACGACGCAGATAGTGGCACAGGTGGCAAGTAACCAGTACGGCGGTCAGAGCTTTACACTGTCACATCTTGCGCCATTTGTTGATGTAAGCAGACAGAAGATACGTAAGATGGTAATAGAGGAAAGAACTGCCTGTGGTGATTCGCTTGACGAGGAGATTGTCGGAAAGGTCGTTGAGACCCGCCTTAAGGAAGAGATTAAGAGCGGAATCCAGACTATACAATATCAGCTCATAACACTTATGACCTGCAACGGTCAGGCACCGTTCGTAACAATGTTCATGTATCTTGACGAAGTACCGGAAGGAAGGCTTCGTAAAGATCTTGCAATGCTTGTTGAAGAGGTGCTCATACAGCGTACCCGCGGAGTCAAGAACGAGAAGGGAATATGGATAACACCGGCATTCCCGAAGCTTATATATGTGCTTGATGAGGACAATATAACCGAGGATTCACCGTACTGGTATCTGACCGAGCTTGCCGCAAAATGTACCGCAAAACGCATGGTTCCGGATTATATATCAGCAAAAGTCATGAAAGAATTAAAGAAAGGTGACGTATATCCGTGTATGGGATGCCGTTCGTTCCCGACTGTTGAAGACGGACAGAGGAATGCCGACGGCACAAGAAAATATTACGGAAGATTCAACCAGGGTGTTGTAACGATCAATCTTGTTGACGTGGCATGTTCATCAGACGGAGACATGGACAGATTCTGGGAGATATTGGAAGAAAGACTTGAGTTATGTCATAAGGCACTCAGATGCAGACATGAGAGACTTCTCGGAACGACATCCGATGTTGCGCCTATATTGTGGCAGCACGGTGCCCTTGCAAGACTCGGAAAAGGTGAGAAGATCGATCCGCTCCTTTACAACGGATATTCAACGATATCGCTCGGATATGTCGGACTTTGCGAGATGTGTAAGAGAATGCTCGGCGTATCGCACACCGATCCGAAGGGAAGAGAATTCGCTCTTGAAGTCATGAATAAGCTCAATGATAAATGTATGGAATGGAAGGCAGCAGAGCACATAAGTTATTCGGTATACGGTACACCTATGGAGTCGACTACATACAAGTTCGCCAAGTGTCTCCAGAAGAGATTTGGCAGGATCCCGGGAGTTACCGATAAGAATTATATAACCAACAGTTATCATGTACATGTGACTGAGGATATCAATGCATTTGACAAGTTAAAATTCGAAGCGGACTTTCAGAAGCTGTCTCCGGGCGGAGCGATAAGTTATGTGGAAGTTCCGAATATGCAGGATAATATCGAAGCCGTTCTTGCGGTCATGAAATATATATATAATAATATAGTATACGCCGAGCTCAACACGAAATCTGATTATTGTGAAGAATGCGGCTATGACGGAGAGATACAGATAGTCGAAGATGAGAACGGCAAACTCAAGTGGAAATGCCCCAACTGCGGCAACACAGACCAGTCCAAGATGTCGGTTGCAAGAAGAACCTGCGGTTATATAGGAACGCAGTTCTGGAATCAGGGAAGAACACAGGAGATAAGAGACAGAGTACTACATTTGTAGAATAGCAGCCATGGAAAAAACCAAGGGAGATGGGAAACATAAGCAACAGACTACAGATAAAACGAAACGAGATAAAGCAGAAAATATCAGATAAAAAAGGAAAGATACCGAAGATATTCCTGTTGATATTTTTGTTGTGTGTGGGAATATTCGTCCTGCTCGTAAGTAATATAATATTATTATGCATAATACTCCTTCCAAAACCGGAAGGAGTTCCCACTGTCACACAGGTGGTGACCGATTCGGCCATTGCACTCGGAATATCATACCCCGTGCAATCTGCAGACAGTTCGGCGCAATATGTAGAACCTGAAGGAGAGACATTGATATTCACCGATTCGTCGGGAAGTGAACATGAGATGACTATCAATCCGAATGCGGCAAGACACAATTATGACGTATCAGCATATACAATCAATAATAACAGGTTGTCATATTCCGACGCGGGATACATGAGCAGAGTAGGAATTGACGTATCTCACCATCAGGGTAAGATCAATTGGAAAAAGGTCGCTGCTGACGGAATTGAATTCGCGATGGTTAGAATAGGATTCAGAGGGTACGGATCCGGGAAACTCTGCGAAGACCGATACGCCGCAAGGAATATAGAGAAGGCGAAGGCGGCAGGGCTTGACGTAGGAATATATTTCTTCTCTCAGGCGGTAAATGAAGAGGAAGCAAGGGAAGAGGCAAGAATGGTCATAGAACTTCTTAAGGGACAAACTCTTGAACTTCCTGTAGTATACGACCCGGAAAGTATTCCGGATGATGTCGCAAGGACCGATAATGTAACCGGAGAGCAGTTCACGCGTAATTCCATCGCATTCTGTGAGGAGATAAGAGCTGCCGGCTACGAACCGATGATATATTCCAATATGATGTGGGAAGCATATAAGCTTGATATGGGGACACTTAAGGATCTGCCGGTATGGTACGCCGATTATCAGGCGATCCCCCAGACTCCTTATGCTTACACAATGTGGCAGTACAGCGAGAACGGCAGGGTTAACGGTGTTGAAGGCGGCTGCGATATGGATGTACAGCTGATTCCACGTTGAGGTGGGATCTACGTTAGAACAGGGTGGTATTGATTAGAGACAGCATACAATTCAGGTTGGTTTTACTTATAGATATCAAATGCCTCAGACCGGTCTGGTGTGGTAAAATATGGAAACAAGGTGACGATATGTGGTATGTGTTCCAGACGATGTCCGGAGAAGAACAGATGTGCATGGACTTATGCATGGCAATACTTGATAAAGATTATTATAATGAAATGTTCATTCCAAGATATATGGTAAAGAAGAGATATTGCAAGAACTGGCATGACAAGATCAAGGTAATGTTCCCCGGATATGTATTCATAGACAGTGACAAAGAGAATATGGACAAGATGCTTAGGGAATTGTGGAAGGTGCCGCGTCTTACCAAGATGCTTAAAAATGCCGATCAGGTATCACCGATAACCGAAGAAGAACAGCATTTTTTGCAGAATCTTATGGATGATGAGTATATGGTCCGCTATTCAGAGGGCTTCATAGTCGGAGACAGAGTATGCATCACCGAAGGTGCCTTAAGAGACATGTCCGGATATATCAAGAAAGTAGACAGGCACAGAAGACTTGCATTCTTAGACATTAATTTCTTAGGAAGAGAGACGCCTGTTGAAGTGGGGCTGTCTGCGGTTGCAAGAGTGACTGATGAAGAATTCGAAAGAATCAGGCAACTTAACATTATGGAACATGAAGCAGCGGAACCGTCAACACACAGTGATGGCAATGAGACGGCGAAATCAGAGGTGCTCATACTCTCCGGAATGTTTTCCGGAATGTACGGCGAATTCCGGTCTGCAGATACAGACAAAGACGAATGGACTGTGCTCATCAAAATGTTCGGAGATGAACCAAGTAAAGTGGTGTTCCACAGGGAAGAAATCAAGATGTTGTGAAAAACATTGACCAAATATAGCTTAAATGGTATAATTCAACTACATGTGGGTAAAAAATGTTGCAGAGGTCTTGCAGGCGTCTGCAATTTATTGTGAAATCGGTGAGACTTAACGACGTGTGACGCGTAAGGAATTGCCGATGGATATAATAGGGAAGCGTGGAGCTTCAGGAAATTCGGCTGAATAATTTTTTTAAAAAATAAAAGGGCGGAGCGGCGAAGCTTGCCCTTTTTTTGATTATAGGAAGCGATCCGCTAAGGAAGTGTACTCGAACGCGGTGTCCTTCCAACACTTTTGACATGAATACTGGAAGGAGGTCTGTGAGATGGGAACATACTTGAATCCGGGTAATGGCGGATTTGCGGAAATACTGGAATCTGACTATGTGGATAAGACCGGGCTGATCAGTCTGATCAACAGCACAATCGGAACCAAAAAGAAGCTCACCTGTATAAGCAGACCTCGTAGATTTGGAAAATCATACGCTGCACAGATGCTGTGTGCGTATTACGATAAGACATGTGATTCTCACAAATTGTTTGCGGAATATGAGATTTCCAAGGATGACAGTTACGAGAAACACATAAATAAATATCATGTCATCAGTCTTGATGTATCAGGATTCATCTCAGATGCAAAAAAACAGGAGAGACCGATAAGAGAGATACCCAGGATCATTGATAGGACCATATTAAATGAGATAATATCGGAATGTCCGGAATTAAGTGACAAGACAGAGTTGAATGCCTGTATTCTTGAATACGTAAGAAGAACCGGGACGAAGATAGTATTTATTATTGACGAATGGGATTCACTCATAAGGGAATCAAAAGAAGATCCGGACACTCAGGATATGTATCTGAATCAGTTAAGAGGCTGGTTTAAGAACAATAATTTCACACCTGAAGCAGTGGCGGCTGCATATATAACAGGAATCCTCCCGATCAAAAAGGATGGTTCTCAGTCGGCAATATCTGATTTTCAGGAATATTCTGTACTTGATGCACGCTCATTTGCGGGATATGTCGGTTTCACTGAAGAGGAAGTGAAATCGCTGTGTAAAGCCCGGGGAAAAAGTTTTGAGGGCATGAAGAGATGGTATGACGGTTATACAGTCGGCGAGTGCAGATCCATATACAATCCATATTCTGTCATGCAGGCGTTAGAGAGCGGCAAATATAGATCGTATTGGAAAAAAACATCTGCAGCTGAGACTCTGATGACATATATTGATATGGATCAGGATGGCTTGCAGGATGATATAGCAAGGCTTATTGCCGGAGAAAGCATAGTAGTAGATCCTGATTCTTTCGGAAATGACCTGGAGACATTCACATCGAAAGATGATGTGTTGACATTATTGATTCATCTCGGATATCTGACTTACGAGGAAGAGTCTGATTCTTATGGTGAAGGAGAAGAAGAACTTACCGGTATTGCGAAGATTCCTAATGAGGAAGTGAGAACTGAATTCGAGGAGATACTACGTAAGGCAAAGCACAAAGAACTGATCAGGCTTGTAAAGAAGTCGGATCAGCTTCTTAAGGATACATTGGCCGGAAAAGAAAAAGAGGTAGCAGTGGCCATTCAGAATGTTCATGATTCAGAATATGCACCGAACTTCTACAATAACGAACAAAGTCTACGGTATGTAATAAAATTGGCATATATCTCCTGTGTAGATCAATACGCAAAGGTGGAAGAACTTCCTTCAGGACATGGCATAGCGGATGTTGTATTCCTGCCGAACAGGAGGTCATCACTTCCGGCTATAATAATTGAATTGAAGTGGAATGAAAGCAGTGATGGTGCGATCGAACAGATACTTGACAACAACTATCCGCGAATACTGGAACAGTTCGGTGGCAGGATCCTGCTGGTTGGAATAAATTACGATAAGAAAACGAAAGAGCATACCTGCACGATTATAGAACACAGCAAAGATGTTGACTGATATCCGGAAAGGAGAGACCTGTATATGAAGAAGTTTAATACAACAGCATTGTGTATACCTTCTAAGCATTATATGGTAGATCTCTCCGAGAGAGTGAAAGAGATAAAGAAGCTTGTGGATGCAGGTGAATACTTCACGATAAATCGTGCAAGGCAGTATGGAAAGACGACAACGCTGACGGCTTTGCGTAAAGTATTAGAAGATGATTATGAAGTTGTAAGTCTGGATTTCCAAGGCCTAGGAAGTGCATCCTTTAGGACGGAAGAATCTTTTAGTAAAGGGTTTATTCGTTTGATTTTGAATAAACTGGATTATAATCTGATCAAAATACCTGATGATATTATCGAACAGTTAAAACAGTTGGCTTCAAAGTCTGAAACTGATACGAAACTTCAGGATATGATGAGCTTATTACGCCTTTGGTGTTCAAAAGCGGAGAGGCAAATTGTCCTTATTATCGATGAAGTAGACAGCGCAACAAATAATCAGGTTTTTCTCGATTTCCTTGCTCAATTGAGAGATGGATATATAAGTCGTGATTCAGATGATATCCCAACATTCCAATCCGTCATCCTTGCCGGAGTAACGGATGTAAAACATCTGAAAGCAAAAATAAGAGATGATGAGAATTCCAAAGAAAATAGCCCTTGTTACATAGCAGCTGACTTCACAATAGACATGAGCTTATCAGAACCCGGCATCAAAGGAATGCTTGATGAATATGAAGCAGACCACAATACAGGTATGGACACGGCAAACATTGCTAAGCAGATCCGTGATTATACGAACGGCTATCCATTTCTTGTAAGTCGTATATGTG
Source organism: Lachnospiraceae bacterium V9D3004 (assembly GCA_000621985.1). Taxonomy (GTDB): domain Bacteria; phylum Bacillota; class Clostridia; order Lachnospirales; family Lachnospiraceae; genus V9D3004. Next base: position 127,246 of record JHWW01000006.1, on the reverse strand, counting down.
AACTGATAGACACAAGAGTTTGCAAGACTATGAGTTCGGGGGAAGCATGGACAAGAGATGGAATAGATGAGGCGGTAAAGCTGATACTTGCTGAGAACAATACATTATTCCAGTCAATAACCAAGAATCTGAATAATTATCCGGAACTAAAGGCATCTATTAGAAGCATATTGATGGAAGGAACAAAGTTAGCTTGGAGTGCACAAAATGACGCAATAGTTCGCTTGCAAATGTACGGTTTGATATATAATAACCACAATTCCGTAAGAATTGCCAACCGTATATTTGAGACCATGCTGTATAATCTTTTCATCTCAGATGAAGAACTGAAAAGCAACGTCTTTTCAAGAAAAGGTGACCTTGAAAAGAATCAGTTCGTCACAGATGGAATACTTAATATGGAACTGATTCTCGATAGATTCATAAAAACATATACAGAAATCTGCGGTCCTTTAGTAGAAAGGTTCAAAGAAAAGGATGGAAGAGAGCTGTTCCTGTTATATCTTAAACCTATCATCAACGGAACAGGTAACTATTATATAGAAGCTCAGACCAGAGACCAGACTAGAACAGATGTGATCGTGGATTATCTCGGTAAACAGTACATCCTTGAACTCAAGATATGGCGAGGAGAGAGGTATAATGCTGCAGGAGAAAAGCAGATCTGCGAGTATCTGGATTACTTCAACCTGAATACAGGATATATGCTTAGTTTCAACTTCAATAAGAACAAGAAGCAGGGAGTAGATAGAGTTGAGGTTGGTGGAAAGGTACTGATCGAAGGGGTTGTGTGAGCAGGATCTGAGGTGACTTGAAAATGTGTACATTATTACAATACAAAGATGATCAATATGTTGCTGACATCAAATTAAAATATGTTGATAATATTGTGCATCAGGCTTCAAAATGTGAGAACATTGATAGAATCATACACCGGAGAAAAGAAGCCGATGCTTGAATGGGATTGGTTACTTATATACTTAACATTTTCTTAATGGGGTCTGCCCCCAAGGATTCCGGAGGTGAAATCTTATGAGTTATATAATTAGATTTATATGGGATGATGACGCAGAGGTGTGGATTGCAACCAGTGACGATGTCCCGGGATTAGTACTGGAATCAGGATCCTTTGATGCGCTTGTGGAACGAGTAAAATATGTCGTTCCCGAATTGATTAAAATGAATGGAACTGCACCGGGAAATTATAAACTTTCATACATTACCGAGAGAGAAGATCAGGTGGCAGTACATGGCTGAGTTTGAGAAAAAGGTACGAGAGATTATGAAAGATAATGGTTGTTATTTTGTTAGGCATGGAAAAGGGGATCATGATATCTGGTATAGTCCGATTACAAAAATAAATGTTACAGTCGATGGAAAGATAAAATCAAGACATACAGCTAATGAAATTATGAAGCAAAGTGGAATTAAACATAAATTTTAACAGGCAGATATTGATCGAATTATGATATTTGAATCGTTGTTTGAAGAAAGATGCACTGAGAGAGTCGATAGCCAGAAAAATATTGGATGAAATAAAAGACATCAGATTATTACCGGATAGGGAGAAATAAATACAAATGAAAAAAGTAATGTTGGTCTTTGGAACAAGACCGGAAGCAATTAAGATGTGTCCGCTTGTAAATGAATTGAAAACAAGAAAGTCCATAAAAACTATTGTATGTGTAACAGCACAGCATAGGCAAATGTTAGATCAGGTATTGGAAACATTCGATATTGTTCCGGATTATGATTTGAATATAATGAAGGATCAGCAGACATTATTTGATATAACGATCAACATTTTGAATTGTATTAAAGGCGTACTTGAAAAAGAAAAACCCGATGTAGTACTTGTTCATGGAGATACGAGTACTACATTTGTTACTGCATTAGCATGCTTTTATCTGCAGATTCCTGTGGGACACGTTGAAGCAGGATTGAGAACATATAACATATATTCGCCTTATCCTGAGGAATTCAACAGACAGGCGGTCGGAATTGTAAGTAAATATAATTTTGCTCCTACACAGTTAGCAGCAGACAATCTGATAAAAGAAGGTAAGGATTCTGATACAGTATACATTACCGGAAATACTGTTATAGATGCCATGCAGCACACTGTGAAAAAAGATTATACTCATCCTGAACTTGACTGGGTTGGTGATGATAAGCTGATATTTATTACAGCTCACAGGAGAGAAAATCTGGGTGAACCTATGCATAATATGTTCAGAGCAATAAGGCGTGTCCTTGATGAACATCCGGATTGTAAGGCTGTATATCCGATTCATATGAATCCGATCGTGAGGAAGGCAGCAGATGAGGAATTAGGTGATTGTGACAGGATACATATCATAGAACCTATTGAGGTGTTTGACTGTCATAACTTTGAGGCCAGATCATTCTTATGTCTTACTGATTCCGGTGGAATTCAGGAGGAATGCCCCTCGTATGGTGTTCCGGTTCTTGTGATGAGAGATACGACAGAGAGACCGGAAGGAATAGATGCCGGAACATTGAAATTAGTCGGAACTAACGAGGATGTTATATACACATCGTTTAAGGAATTACTTGAAAATCCTGAAGAATATGAAAAGATGAGTAATGCATGCAACCCATATGGTGACGGGCATGCATGTAAGAGAATTGCGGATATATTGGAAGGAAAGAAATATAGTAAGTGGGTAGCACGTTAATTGTAAATTGATACATATATATTTATGAAAAAAGGCTATTATATCTTAAATAATTGGTTGGGAAGATGTATTCAAAACAAAAACATCAATACACAAACAAGGATAGAGTTTTTCTTTATATTGCGCAGGAGAGTTATTAAGTGAAAAAAACAATTTTACATATTGCTGAAGCACCGGGGGGGGTTGAGCGTTACTTGGTCACTCTTTTGACCAAAATGAAGAAATATCATGAATATGAACATATATTGGTGTGTTCAAGTACATTTGATAAAAGAAAGTTTAAGGACTTGGTAAAATCAGTTGTAGTTATTGATTCCATGCATAATTCGATTTCGATGGCAGATTTTAAGGCGATTTTAAAGGTGCGTAAGACTATCAAGCATTTTAATCCAGATATAGTATACTGCCATAGTTCTAAAGCTGGTGCGATAGGACGGCTTGCTGATGTAGGAATCAAGAATAAACTGATTTATAATGCACATGGTTGGGCCTTCAATATAAAAGGCACGGGTCAAAAAAAATTAAAATTCTACGAGATGGTGGAACGAATGTTGGCTCGCCTAACTGATATGATTGTTTGTATCTCCGAATATGAAAAGAAATCGGCAATAGAACACAAAATATGCAAATCAGATAAGCTTGTAGTCATTGATAATGGTATAGATTTTGATGAGTATAATAATTTACATCAGAAAAGTCGACTGGAATTGAATATCCCTGAGAATGCGTATGTCGTTGGTACAATCGGAAGGCTTACCAAACAGAAGGCGCCTGATGTATTTGTAAAAATGGCTAGGATTGTTAAGGATCAGATACCGGAAGCATTCTTTATAATGGTTGGGGATGACATCGGTGATGGGCATTTAAGAGAAAAGACTGAGAAATTGATCAAAGATGCTAGGCTTGAGAACAGTTTTTTAATCACTGGATGGGTTGATGATCCGCTGAATTACATGGGTGTTTTCGATGTAGGTGTACTTCTTAGCCGATGGGAAGGATTCGGATTAGTTCTTCCAGAGTATATGTACATGGGAAAACCGATTGTGGCGACTAAAGCTGATGCTATTCCATACATAGTTGGAGATGCTGGGCTTCTTGTGGAAATAGACGATTGTTTACAGGCTGCCGAATCAATAATTAATCTGAATAATGATAAAGAAATTAGAAATAAAATAATAGTTATGGGAAAAGAAAGAGTGGTTTGTTTCGATGCTAAGAGAATGGTTAATGAACATTTGGAGAAGATATTTTGAATTTTGAGATTAATAAAGGTAAGTAGTATGAAAAGAACAATTATCATTGTCAATGACATTGCAACTATAGGTGGAGGAGCCTCAAAAATTGCCGTAAAAAGTGCTATAGAACTTGCTAAAGATGATAATTATGAAATTATTTTCTTTGGGGCAAACAAGGAAATAGATAAAGAACTTAAAAATAATAAGAATATTAGGACAATATGTATATCAACAAAGCATATTGCTCAGAACAAAAAAAAAATTGATGTATTAAAATATGGTATTTGGAACCTACATGCCGAGAACATTTTTGAGAAATTATTATCGCAATATGATCCAACAAATAGCATAGTTCACGTCCACAGTTGGAGCAAGGCATTGTCTGTTTCGGTTGTGGCAATAGCTTATAAAAATAAATTTAGTATTGTTATAACATTACATGATTATTTTTCAGTATGTCCTAATGGAGGATTTTATAATTACAGGACTCAACAACTTTGTGAACTAAAACCTTTGTCAGTAAGGTGTTATTTATGCAATTGCGATAAAAGATCATATTTACAAAAAATCTGGAGATGTATTAGGCAAACAAAGCAGAATAAATATATTTCCGATAATGAATTAATTAATTATATTTATATTTCGAATAGAATTTATTCCCTTTCAAAACCATATATCAAATCCAATAGCTTTTATTTTCTTCAAAATCCGATTGATTTAGCTGAAGATATGATTGGAGATCATGTGAATTCTCATATAATAATATGTGTAGGGAGAGTGTCTGAAGAAAAAGGAGTAGAATATTTTTGTGAAGCAATTACAGAAGTGCAGAAGAAAAATGACATAATAGGTATAGTTATTGGAGAAGGACCGTTATTTGATTTTTTAAGAACCAAATATAGAAATATAGAATTTACTGGTTGGGTTGATGGCGAAAAAATGTCAAAGTACTATAAAGAAGCTCGTGCGTTAATCTTTCCGTCAATATGCAATGAAGGTTCACCATTGACTATACCAGAAGCATTGTCATATGGATTGCCATGCATTGTAACAAATTGCACTTCAGCTGTAGAAATGATAGAAGATAATGTTACTGGCTTGGTTTACGAATCGAAAAATACAAGAGATTTGATTAGTAAAATCAATATAATATTGGATGATGAGGTAATTACTAGAATGCAGAAAAATATCTCGCGATCGTTTGATACTGATGAATATAGTTATGAAACGCATGTTAGCAGTTTAAAAAGCATTTATAGCGACATAATGGACAAAAGGGAATTGAAATGATTACTTTTAAAAAATTACTACATTTTTTTTTTAAGGGAGCATATGGAATTGGATATAGATATGTAGACGAGGATACTCAATTTCAAAAGAACATACCTTTTCAAGTAATTAATCCTACTCTTCACCGTTGGTATGCAGATCCATTTCCTTTCCATGACAAAGGAAGAGATTATATTTTTGTTGAGATTATGGATGATAAAAATGGTGAAAAGGGAACGATTGGAGTTTGTGATTTGACCCAAAACAACGAATTTATTGAGATTATCAACGAACCATTCCATATGTCATTTCCAAATGTCATAAAATATAATGACAACTATTACATGATGCCGGAGACAAGTGAGGCTAATGAACTTAGACTATATAAGGCAACTTATTTTCCATATAAATGGGAATATCATGCAACGCTTGTTCAAAACTTGAAGATTGTTGACACGGTTTTTTTCCAGCAGAACGATGTCATATATGCTATAGGCCAGAAACTACCTGAAAAAAAGAATATTGTATTTAGGATTAATTTGGATAAATGCATTGCTAAACAAATAAAGTTATCTGGATCTTATGTAGATAAAAGACCAGCAGGGAATTTTATAAATTATTCGGATGGCATTTATCATGCACTTCAAGAGTGTGGAAGAGTGTATGGTGAATACTTACATATGTGTAAGGTAGACTTGTTTGATGATGGCTTATTAGATGAAACAGAAATATGTACGTATAAGGTCTCAGATATGAAATTAGATACTTCAATCAAATATCGAAGGGTGCATACATTTAACAAATATACGGGCCTTGAAGTAATAGACTTGCTTTATTATCAGTTTAATCCAACGATTATCCTTGAGAAATTCAAACGTAAATGATATTTGAGGAGAAGAAGTATATATGAAAAAAGTTGGAATTATCACATATCATTTTGCAAGAAACTATGGAGCAGTATTGCAATGTTTTGCTTTACAGGAATGTTTAAGAAAAAGAGGCTATGAGGTATATATACTTAATGCTGTTTCGAGGACTCAAGAAAAGAACAATTCTTTATTTCATAAACGTGATGGAGTTAAGAATTTGGTTGTAAACGTTTTATTGCTGCCCTTTGTTAAACAAAGAATTGAAAAGGAGCATGCCTTTTCTTTCTTTGTGAGTCAATACTTAAATTGTACAAGAAGAGTAACAAACAATGAAGAACTGAATAGTCTTATAGAAACTGATAGATATGACGTTGTCATATCCGGAAGTGATCAGGTATTTAATCCACATATTGCTGATTTTGATGATATGTTTTTGTTTCCTTTTGAGATTGAAGCAAAAAAAATAGGTTATTCGGTAAGTATAGGCGAATCTTCATATGATGAGATTAAAAAATATGCAGATTATATTAAGGATTTTCATCAAGTTGGAGTTAGAGAATTGACAGCTAAACCGGTAATAGAGAAATTGTATGGAAAGGAAACAGATAGTACCATTGATCCTGTGCTTTTGTTAGCGAAGAGTGATTGGGAACATTTCGTTGAGAAAGAGAACTCAGAAGTAAAATACTTACTGTGTTATTTTATTGATAAAGATCCAATAGCAGAGAATATGACAATTGCTGAAGAAATCGCTAAAAAAAAGGGACTTGGCATAAAAGTGATATGGATGCATCTGACACAGAAGTCTTTTGATAAGCGTTTCATTAATAATGCGGGACCTATTGAATTTCTTAATTACATATATAATGCAGATGCCGTAATTACAGATGGCTATCACGGAACGGTTTTCTCGACGATTTTTGAGAAAGAAATATACTCGATTATCAACCATAGAGAAAGTACTGATACTAGAATTAAGGATTATTTAACTCTAATTGGACTTGATAGACGGCTTATCTATATGGATGATAAAAAGATAGATTATCTGTCAATAGATTATAGTGTAGTTAGTTCTAGAATTACAGAACTACCACAAGAATCTTATGATTTTTTAGACGTAGCGATTTCATAATGAATACTAAAGGAATAATATAATGGATAAGGTTATTTATATAGTAAAATCACAATTACACATATATCCTCCTTGTATTGCACAGATACGCATGCTTAAGAGGAGTGGGGTTGATGTCGAAGTATGGTTTGGATCTTGCAGTGAGCCGCTAATAGAACTTTTAAATTCAGAAAGGATTAGAACTATAGAAATTGGTGAAAATCGTGGCAAATATCCTGGAAAACTCGATAAAGTGAATAATTGGATTTCATTTGGAAATGCAGTAAAACGCCGTATAAAATCTATTGGGGATATCTCACAGATAGTCTTTTGGTTTGGTACGGCAGAAACTGCAATACCTCTTGTCGGTAAACTAAAGGGGGTTAACTATGCACTTACTTCTCTGGAACTTCCTGATGATGATAGGTTTAAGAGAGAGATGTTTGGCAAGTTGACAGCTGATGCTAGATTCATTGTATGCTGCGAAACAACACGAGCATATATTATGAGATATTGGTATCATCTGAAGAAACTACCGTATGTAATGCCAAATAAACCTTATGACTTTGATCAAAAAAGAAGAAAAGAACCATCAATAGAAGCAAGCAGAAAAGCAATAGAGAGCATCAAAGATAAGAAGTTCATAATATATCAAGGAATTTTGAAAAGCCGCAAATATATGGTAACCATGGCTAAAGCTATTAGGGATTCAGGAAGTAATTATTATTTTGTACTAATGGGGCAGGATCCTGAAAAGATCTATCCAGAGGTAGCAAAAGAATATAACAATACACTCTTTATAGAAAATATTCCTGCTCCTTTTCATCTTGAAGTTACAAGCTATGCGGATATTGGATTTGTATTTTATGACGAGAAAAGTTCGTTAAATAGGGCATTCTGCGCGCCAAATAAGATTTACGAATATTCGGGTTTAGGTATTCCTTCTATTGGTAATGATGTTCCCGGTTTAGTCAACACAATCGGTGCATCAGGGGCAGGGATATGTTGCAAGATAAAAAGAAGCGTTTTGGTAGATTCTATAAAAAGAATAGAAGAAAACTATGACGAATATTCTAAAAAGGCTTATGAATTTTATTCGAACACTGATAATGAGAGTTTGATGAAAGTGATCATCCGTGAAAATGGCTTGATCAATATCAACTAATATGTCAAAGGGGAATAAGTAGTCCCATGAATTATTTACTGGATTTGTTATTAATTATAATTTCAACATGGATCACTTTTAAAGTATATACTCAAATAATTTTTAAACGATATTGTTCAGTTGCTTATTATGTTATCCTTGTTCAATATATATTTTGTTGTTTGCCAATTGCTTTGAATTATTTGATAGGTGTTCCCACATATTTTGCATTGTATTGGTATAGAACATTTTCAACATCTATTAATGATTCAAGTATAGCGATTATATACGATATATACATGTTTGTGGCAATCATTGCACTTTATGTGTATGGACGAAAAGCAAATAGAAAAATACAATATAAATATAGAGTAGAATCCGCGACAATTGAAAAAAAAATAGAGAATAAATATGTATACTTGGCAATAATATTTTTACCTTTATTATATGTAATAATAACAGGTAATTTTACTAAGTTATTTACATATACTTCAATGTCAGCGAGAGGTATTGCAGGAAATGAGAGTTTGGTATTAAATTCGCTCATTTTGCTCAGTATATATTGCCTATGCATTTATGTGTTTTCTGGAGAGATAACAAGAAGAAAGATTATTTTTTTGGTTGTTGTATCGGTGTTGTTGGCTTGGCTGCAAGGTAAAAGGTTTATTATTGCTGTAATGGCAATTCTTTATTTGTTTTTTCTCTCTAAATCAAATATATCAGACAAGGTGAGAAAAAGACTTATTAAATTCTTTCCTATTAGCGGAATTGCATTGGTGGTATTTGCGGCTGTTTATTTTGTAGTAATAAAACCTTTATCAAATATGGGCTTTCAAACTATCTATGATATGCTTCGTGTTGACTTTGGACGTGATGATGTAATTAAATATGTAATTCAGCATGAGTTTTTTTTACATGATCATATACTGGATTATCCAGGTCAGAGTTTTTTTTCAACCCTATTTGTTTTTGTTCCCAGGTTTTTATGGCCATCAAAACCATTCAGTCATTACCAATATTTATCATCGTCCATTTTGGGAGTTTCGATTCAAAAACTTCCATCAGGAACAACACCATGCTGGTATGAAATGTGTCTGTGTAATTTTAATTATTTTGGATTTGTTTTTGGGATTTTTGGTATTCTATTTTTTTGCAAGTTAGCTGACAACATGAAACAAGTTAAATCGAAATCACTCATGTTCATGTTTATACTTGTGTTGCTGACTCAAAATACAGATGTATATATTGTGTATATATTTCTTATTTTTGTATATTGGTTCTTCGAAAATACAAAACATAGAAAAATTGTTTTATTTAAACACAGAAAAACACATTTATAGTTTTATAAAAACATTGTAAATGGGGTTAACATAAATAATACAGAAACTAGCGATTATTGATTTGGATATACTGCTTGTGAGGCTGTGCGTTCTACCTCTTGAAATGCTTGTAGCGAATTACTGAGAGAATTTTAATATCCTTTTGAAAAATGTTAGCTTAGATTATTGGTGAACCATGTATTGAGATATGTCATTTCAACATCAGTGCAGAACTATAATTATTCTAAGCTTGCTTTTGTGGCGTAATTTGAAAAAGAAAAATAATTAATAGTAGGTCAGGAGGAAGGATTTATTACGAGAAAGCTTAGAGATAAGAATGTTTTTTTAGTTTTGTTTAACGCTAGGGAATTACGATACGTCTAATAAATTTATTAAATAATTAAAGAATGAGTACGTAGATTCAAAAAGAACAATTAAGCGAATGCTCAAGATAATTAAAACGCCATTCTTCGGTTAAAATTTGAGACTATTGAAGAGTGTATTTCATTAAAGACAGATGAAAAGAAATGATAATACTAACAAGCAGGGGAAATTGCATAGGTTGATACCTTCATTCTCGGATTAACATGACGAGGTCGGTCTCTTCACACCGAGAACATCATATATTTCTGCTTGCTTGTTAAGAAGCTCGCCAATACGAAGTTTCTTGTTCTCATCTTCAAAACATTCGAGAACATCGAGCTTATCAAGCAGCTGTTGCATAGTATAAGTTTTATATAAATTTGTCTCTTTCATCTTGTGATCAAGGTGAGAGATCAAAATTAGTGCAATAAATTCAGTAAATATTTTGCCGTCGAGATTTTTCTCGGATTTTACTAATAATCGTCTCATGTTAAGACGATCCTTGATGTTACCAAATGCTTTTTCAACAACATCTTTCATACGATACAGATGCAATGCTGTGAAAGCATCCATCTTTTCGTTAGTAATTAGGGCAAAATATCCTAAATATTTACGAGCAGCTTTGATTTCATTCTCTTTGTAGTATACTTGACGTCCTCTGACTGGTGTTTCTTTTACTTCGAAGAACTGTGAATAAGCTTTTTTGTGTTCCTCTACGATTTTCCCTTCAAGTAGTTCGGAACACAACTCAGAGATTCTTTTATCAAAAGCCTGCTCGTCATCAGCACCCTTTTCGATGCTGTAAAAATAATGGATGTAAATCCTTCTTTTATCATTGATGACATCGCCTTTATATGGTCTCTCCCGGGTATAGTTCCATTCAGAAGATACTGTATAACCATAAGTATTGATACCCTCATCATAGTTGGTAAACATACGGATATCATCATATACTTCATCAAGATGTTTTTTTATGAATTTAAGCGACAGCTTAACTCCAACAAGGAACTTGACGTGTTCTTTGTACAGACCTTTGATGTTATCTTCAGAATAAAAGCCTCTGTCCATAACAAACTTGGTCTTACCAAAACCCAAGATATCCAAGTCTTCAAGAAGATGCTTGACAGTCTTGGAATCCGGGATGTTACCGGCAAGTTTACGATAGTAAAAAGGTAATCCGGATTTCTCTCCAAATACAAGCAGGAGATTAATCTGCGGCAGTTTATCATTTTCCTTGTTCTTGCCCCATTGAAGCTGATTAAGCGTTTCAGAATAGCTGGATATACTTGAACTATCATATGCCCAGTATTCATCTTCTACACGTCGCTTAGCTTGAAGTCTTAAGAACTGCGTTACCTGATTATCCGTTATTGAAGCGAACAGCTCACTACTTCTTGGTGATGCGATATCTTTTCCATAAGGATGCTTATGGGTAAGATGCCATTTTTCAAACCGATACAAAGGATTGTTATCCTCAAGTATAAGAAAGAAAGCAATTGACAGAAGCTTATTATATATATCCGGAAAACACTGCTTCAAATCTCTGGTCAAACCTATTTCATCGGAGAATGCTTCAAGAAGATATGTGGCGCCATAATACAGATGCCTTGATTCCAAAAAAGGTTTAGGACCAGTCTTTGTAGACGGCACTTTAGAAGTTTTTGCTTCTCCTTTTTTTGCGCGACCTCTTGTTGGTACTATTTCACCGGTGATAGGATCGACTTTGCCGATACATACACGCCTTGAGCGAGATTGCTTCTTTTCCTTATCCCAAAAATAAGTGGTCTCGTAGGCGTATGTGATCCCACTTCGTTTATCGGTTTGTTTAACAATTGCCATATGATCACCTCGTCATGTTTATATTATACATTATAAAACATGACGATGAAAAATGCAAGTGTAAAATGGCGAATTTTCATGAAAATTCAATGTTTTCAAGGTGCTGTGATGAGGAATTCCTCGTCACGTTTCCTGGAATGCAGGTTATATGAACATACAAATACCTCGGTTCTGCATTGGAGAATAGAGTAAAAATTAGCGATAAGGACGTTATAGAAGCCATCTGTATGACAATGAAAATTGTCTTCAACAATTATGATTTAAGGTGAGATGTATGCAAAATAATTATTTAACTCTTGAGGAAATCAAGGAAGTCGAATTGGGGATTCTTATAAAGTTCGATAGATTCTGTAGAGATAATGATCTTACATACATGTTAACATATGGTACTTTACTAGGAGCCGTTAGGCATAAAGGATTTATTCCATGGGATGATGATATAGACGTTATGATGCCAAGAGTGGATTATGAAAAATTTATTAATCTGATGTTAACCGGTAAAGAAATATATGGAACTGAATTACTTAGTAGACGTAATCCATATTACTATTATCCATTTGTTAAACTATCAGATATGAGTACTGTAGCAAAGATGGAAAACAACAAGACTCCACATGGATTGTGGATAGATATTTTTCCTATTGATTCTGTTCCGGATGATAAAAAAAAGGCTGAAAAATTTCATAGAAAATTTATTCGACTAAGAAGTTTGGTGATTTCATATACAACTGATTTTAAATCTGGAAAAGCTACAGGCAAGAATCTTCTGAAATTATTTCTAAAAGCCTTAGTTAGATTAATCGGGATAAATAATTTGTGTAGGTATATTGAAAACGAATCAATAAAATATAATGATACCAATTGTCACAAGGCATCTTCAGTATGTTGGCAAAGAGTTACTGGAGGAAATTTGGACTTGGATTGTTATTTAAATCCTGTTGAGATTGAATTTGAGAATAAACAGTTTTTTGCACCTCAAAATTATGAAATTTACTTAAGTAGCTTATTTGGGAATTATATGGAATTACCACCAGAAAACAAAAGGATAACCCATTTTCTGAAAGTTGAATATAAGCAGAAGAAAAACTATGAACGGTCAAATCTAAATTAAAAAATATTTTTATGGTATATGATTAAAATTGGGACTTTTTTATTATGCTCGTCGGATAGTTTTTGAATCCATCACCGTCATTTGCATTTTTATTTGATCCAGTGAGTATGGTTCAGTCAGAAGAAAGGACCGTGGCATAATTGTTGAGTTTGACAGTATCAATACCTACGTAAATAATAATGGAACAAACACATTCAATCATTAAAAAAAATAGTGATGCCCGCATGAGGTTATTTATATAGACTTGATAGATGCAAGGAATTTTTACAGAGATAGTTATTAGCAACATCCAACTTATTGAAAAAAATTTGATAAAGGTAGCGGTAATACACTACAGTCGATTGGTCGAAGCAAAAGGGAAAATCAAAAGTCCATAGTATCTAATCGTATTTAATCAAAATACATAAAATAAAAGAAAGGGAAATATGTGTATTCGATTAAGAATACATCATAAATTATAAATAATGCTTAATTTCACAGTAGGTCCTGTAATGTGCAGTAATGAAATTCTGACAGTTGGTGGAGAACAGGTACCGTATTTTAGAACACCAGAATTTTCAAATATTATGTTTGAAAATGAACAATTGATGTTGAACTTTACAAAGTCGCCGGAAGGATCTAAATCAATATTTATGACGAGCTCTTCTACTGGTTCAATGGAAGCTGTTGTGATGAATTGCTTTGACGAAAACGATAAGGTTCTTGTTATTGATGGCGGTAGTTTCGGACACAGGTTTGTTGAGTTATGTGAGATACATGATGTACCCCATACAGTTATCCATCTTAATCACGGACAGAAACTTACCAAAGAACGGCTGTATGAATATGATAATCACGGATTTACAGGACTTCTTGTGAATATAGATGAGACATCCACTGGTGTACTTTATGATTCAGAGATGATAGGTGATTTTTGCCGAAAGAATGGGGTGTTTTACGTTTGTGACTGCGTTTCGTCATTTCTTGCAGATCCATTTGATATGGCTAATTGTGGTGCTGATGTGATGATCACAGGTTCACAGAAAGTTTTAGCTTGCCCTCCGGGCATTTCAATCATCATTCTTGCTCCTCGTGCTGTCGAAAGAGTGACAAGCAAAAAAATCAAGTCGATGTACTTCAATCTGGCTGATGCCCTTAAGAATATGGAAAGAGGACAGACGCCGTTTACCCCTGCGGTTGGAATACTTCGACAGATAAATACAAGGTTAAAAGAAATCAAAACTGCCGGAGGTGCAGATGTTGAGATAGCTCGTGTTGCAGCACAGGCAGAGGACTTCCGAGAAAAGATTACTGATCTTCCTTTCGAGTTTTTCTCGGAATCTCCAGCAAATGGAGTTACACCTGTTCATCCGATTAATACAGATGCATATAGGGTCTTTGAAGTGCTAAAAGATGAATATGGAATTTGGATTTGTCCGAATGGTGGCGATTTGAGGAACATGATATTTCGTGTAGGACATATTGGATCTCTGACACATGATGATAATACTACTTTGATTAATGCTATGAAGGATATGCAGAAGCGTGGAATGCTGTAAAGTTGAAGAATAACCTTAGGATGAGGGATGATTTATGGTAAAGGTCATAACATATGGAACTTACGACTTTCTTCACTATGGTCATATAAGGTTACTTGAACGAGCTAAGGCTCTTGGAGATTACTTGATTGTTGGTGTGACAGCAGACGACTTTGATAAGACAAGGGGGAAGATTAACGTTCAGCAGAGTCTTGAGGAACGTGTATCTGCGATTCAAGAAACTGGTATAGCTGATAAGGTCATAATAGAAGAATATGAGGGACAGAAAATCGATGATATCAGACGTTTTGGAGTTGATATCTTTACTGTAGGTTCAGATTGGGCTGGATATTTTGATTACTTGAATGAATTTTGCAAGGTTGTCTATCTACCTAGAACTGAAGGTGTAAGTAGTTCTGAAATAAGAGTAGAGAAGTCTTTTTTGCGACTAGGTATGGTTGGTTATGCACCATTTCTAAGAAAATTCTATAATGAGTCAAAGTTTGTTAATGCCGTTGATGTAGTGGGACTCTGTGTGCCAGAAGAAGGCATTCTTAATGACCTAGAAAGTGAGATGTTTTATACAACAAGTTATGAAGAACTACTTAGTCGTGTGGATGCCGTTTACATACATGCGCATCCATCAAAGCATTTTGATCTGAACATGAAAGCATTAGAAGCTAGAAAACATGTTTTATGTGAAAGTCCTTTGGCAATGAATTTAGAAGATTGTAATACGTTGCTTAGATATGCTAAAGAAAATAGATTGATATTAATGGATGCTACACGAACCGCATATATTACTGCCTATTCAAGGATGCTTCTGTTACTAAAGAGCGGGAAGATTGGGAAAGTAGTATCTGTAGACGCCACATGCACAAGTTTAAACTCGCCAGAAAAAGTTGAAAGCAATAGACTTTGGGGCTCACTTGAAGCATGGGGGCCAACTACAATGCTTCCAGTATTTCAAATTCTCGGGACGGAATATAAATCGAAGACTATATTTTCAATCAAAGAAGGTGAATACGATAGTTTTACAAAAATAGACTTTACATATCCTAATGCTACAGCAACCATAAAAGTTGGAACCGGAGTGAAGTCAGAGGGGGAATTGATAGTTTCAGGAACTAAAGGGTATATCTATGTGCCAGCTCCATGGTGGAAAACAGATTACTTTGAAATTAGGTATGAGAACCTAGCAAATAATAAGCGATACTTTTATCAAGTTGATGGTGAGGGTATTAGATATGAACTTGTGGCGTTGGCAAGTGCAATAAGTAATAATACACCTGATTATTATATTAGTAGAAACATATCATTAACAATTGCTAAAGTGTTGGAAGAATATAAGGGGAATCAGTGATTCTTAATGAATGCATTTTAGAACATGTATGCGAGTAATGTTACTTATGACATATCTTTATATCTAAAAAATAGATTTATCGAATGAGAATATTTAACTGTAAGAAGACAACCCTAAAAGTTCGTGGGGTTTTAAATACAGTGATAGCTTGTTTTGCAGAATATATATATTTTAACTAGTTGAGTTATTGATAATGGTAGTTACAATAAAACTACTCAGAGACGTAACGTCCCAAATTGATATTGTAGAAAGAGCAAGTAAATATCGGTTAGATAATTATATATTGGAATGAAATCAAAAATATGATAAGAATGCGGTTGGTGTTAAGAAAAATTATACATTTATAAGTAGAATGGAGAATAGTGTTGCTATTCACATAATATCTGAGCTTTTGTTAATGAGAGAGAGTATTCCAGTGTCTATGAATGAATAAAATTGTTTAAAGCTTTTAACTCGTCATAATACAGGCATAGCAAGGATTTATGTAGCAAAAAAAATAATAGCAAGTTACAGTTCATATGATGAGACAGATGATATTGCGATTGTTGGTTACGTAATTGTGTATAAGTATTACCGTAGAAAATGATTGGTGTCAGACGTGTTGATGGGCATCCTTGCTTCAGCTTGAAAACTGAAGACAAGCACTGTATATCTACTGTGTATTATAACAATATTGCAAATCTCTTAATACATTGAAAAAGAATAGTTTTTTATCAATGTACTGTTAGTATATTCGAATGAATTAATTGTAGCATTCATTTTCATTCTTCGTGTATTTCGTTCCATTAAATTTAGAAAGGAAGAAAAATACATGAAGAGAGTATTGTTTCTAGGTGGACCTATTTTTCAAAGCCCTATTGTACGAAAAGCAAAAAAAATGGGATTATACACAGGCGTAGTTGATATCAACAGGGATGCACCAGCTTTTCATTATGCCGACGAGACATTTATCTGTAGCTTAAGAGATACGGAAGCAGTTATGAAAATTGCACGTTGTTTTAATCCAGACGGTATAGTTGTTGGGGCATGCGATACTTCTGTTGTTACAGGAGCATATGTTAGCAGAGCCCTAGGGCTTCCTGGTCATACAGTGGATGTTGCCATCAATTCTACAGATAAAGTAAAAATGCTTGAGGCTTTTGAAAGGTGTAACGTAGCACATCCGATTTTTCAAGTTATACGGAAGCAAGAAATTGAATCTTTTTCTATGTCATTACACTATCCGGTTATTTCTAAACCAATTGATTCTGCCGGTGGAAGAGGAATATACATGATTCATAATGAGAATGAACTCAAAAAAGCGGTGTGCTTTAGTTCACAAGCAGGTCGTTCAGGGGATATTCTTATTGAAGAATACATGCAAGGACCAGAGGTTAGTGTTGAAGTTCTTGTTATTGATGGCACTCCACATATAATACAAATAACTGACAAAATAACTTCTGGTGCGCCTAATTTCTTCGAAATTGGTCATTCTCAACCTTCGGCATTACCGCAGGACACTAAGGAGTCTATAAGAAAACTAGCATCAAAGGCGGTTATGGCTGTAGGCTTAGTTAATAGTCCTGCTCATGTTGAAATCATTATAACAGAACAGGGACCAAAGTTGGTTGAATTAGGAGCTAGACTTGGGGGAGATTGTATCACAACATATTTATTGGAGACTTCTATTTCTGGAATTAATATGGCACAGGCGGCAATAGAATTGGCGCTAGGAATCAAACCAGATGTGAGTAATTATCATAATAGTGGTAATTGTGCAGGTGTTCGTTTTGTACCTGCTAGAGAAGGTACACTAAATGATATTAGAGGTTTGAATAATGCAGAACAGATAGATGATGTGGTTAAAATTGAGTTGTCAGGAATAATTGGAAAACACTATGATAACGCAACGGATGATTCAGCTAGGTTTGGGTATGTTGTTTGCAAAGGAAAAACCACAAAAGAAGCCCTAGATCAATGTCAAAGAGTAATTGATTGTATTCAATTTGTAGTGGATTGAAAGGAAAAATATGATTATACTAAAGCCTACAACACTAGAAGATTTCGAGGAATATTATAAAGTAAGATGTAGCCCTGATGATATTTATTGGAATGGTTATGAGAGTGTTCCTGATAAGGAAGAATTTCGTCGACTATTTCTTCATAGATTGGGTGATTCGGTTTTTGAAAAGCCAGAAGATCGAAGATTGTTTCTTATTCAAATTGAAAGAGGTGTAAGTGTAGGCTTCATTCAGTTGATTAAAAGAACGGATGGGATAGACATTGGATATACAGTTGTTGAAGGATTTCAACGTCGAGGATACGCATCTGAAGCTTTGACTCTGGGAATTGAATTAGCCAAAAAGATTGATGATAGAATTTATGTACAAATTAGGGATGATAATATTGCATCACAAGGTGTGGCTTTAAAATGTGGGTTTAAAAGGACTGAAAAATACGAGGAACATGTGTATCCAAAAGTCGGCAAAGTAAAGCTTAGAAAGTATCGATTTGATGCATGAGAATTAAACTTAAGGCAAATAAACATATGTTTTTTCACGAGTCTTATTTAAGCTAAGTTTTCTCCTAGAGAATCATGTTATAAGTGCTGGTACAGTTGCTGTAATAGAGTAGGAGACATTACTCTTGGAGAATTTGCTTCTTAGAAGAGATACGGAGATCAGCTTGGAGTTGAGCATGCGTATTTTAATCTAACTGTGTGAATAATGAAAAGGGAATGGAACTATTCGATAACCTCTACAAGGACTAATGTTAGTGTGTAAAAATGGTCAAATACAGGGCAATACGATTAGGCCAAAATGTACTATAGCATAAGTATATAGTTAAAAATACATATCAAACTAATGTTCAAAAAAATAACAATACCCCCACGTTCTTATACACAGGTTGAGTAATCTAAAGAATATATTTCATTGAGTACAGGTGAATGTAAATGATAACTTTAGCAAGTAAGAAAAACTGCACAGGTTGTATGAATTGCATGAATTCTTGCAATACAGGGGCCGTTTCGATGACAAAGGATTCATTAGACAATTTATATCCACAAATTAATAGTTCAAAATGTATTGAATGTGGAAGTTGTGTAAGGGCATGTCCTGAATTATCTCAAGCAAATTTAAATTCCCCGATAAAGTGTTATGCAGCATATTCTACGGATAATAATATTCGATGGTTTTCGGCTTCAGGTGGGGGAATAAGCAGTGTATATAAATTGTGTTTACTAAAAGGATATCCATTTACGGGTGTGCAATTTGATATAGACACCATGACTGCAAATCATCACATTGGATTTGGGGAAGAAGATATAGAAAAGTTTCGGAATTCTAAGTACACTTACTCCTTTATGAATTCAATATGTATGGATATTCTAGAACAAACAAAGAAGCAAATAATTTGTTTTGTAGGATTGCCATGTCAGGTGGCAGCTTTAAAGAGATTTGCTGCCACACATCACATTGACAATAATCGATTATTTTTTGTAGATTTGATTTGCCATGGAGTGCCTTCTCATGAGTATTTAAAAGAACATATTAAAAAGACTGTACATGCAAAAAGTATCGAGGCAATTACATTTCGTGATAGTGATTATATGACTTCAAAGTTTGTTCTTTCTGTTAAACATGACGGTGGGAAGAAATACAGTAAGTTTGTAGAAAGCGATGATAATTATCAGATTGGTTATCATAACGCTACCATATATCGTCCGAATTGTTACCAGTGTCAGTATGCAAAGGCAGAGCGAGTAGGAGATATTACATTTGGTGACTTCAGTGGATTTGGTAAGATAGCACCATTTGAAGGCAATGTTCAGAATGAAAAATCACAAGGAATCTCATGTATCATTGTTAATACGCAGCGTGGGCAAGAATGGGTTAATGAGATGATAGACAACAATCTGCTGAAGTGTTTTGAGCGTCCTTTGGATGAGGCATTGCGGTATGAACAACAGTTGAATAGACCATCATTAAAATCTGAGTACAGAGCCGGATTCGAACAATTATATCCGAAGAATGGATTTACTGCAACATGTAATAAGATTTTTAAAAAAGAAAAAATAATACGTCCTGTCAAACATGTTATTAAAAGATGCGCTAAATTTGTTCTGAGAAGGAAATGAAATTAATGATTCAGAGAGTAAAGGAGATATTTAGTAACAAATTATTCAAAAATGGATTTTGGTTATTTATTTTGCAAGTATTTAACACGATCGTTCCGCTTGTTACACTCCCCTATATTACAAGAGTGTTGGGATCCGCAAATTATGGTATTTTTTCCATTGCTTTAAACTGGGTAACATATTTCCAGGTAATAGTTGAATATGGTTTTGCCTTTACTGGCGCAAGAAAGGTATCTATTCAAGGTAATAAAAATATACAACCTTTGTATAGCAGAATTATTACGGCCAGATTGATTCTTTTGGTGTTATCATATATAGGAATGAATATAATAAGCCTCGTAACAAAGGTTAGCATGGAACGCTACATTAGTATGAATATCCTATTTCTTGTTATTATTGGAGTGTCTTTTCAGCTAACTTGGTTATTTCAAGGAAAACAGGACATGAAATTTATTACGATTGTAAATGCGATTTCAAGATTGATTTCGGTTGTGATGGTTTTTTTGCTTGTTAAATCTCAAGAGAACCTTTATTTATATTGTTTCTGTTATTCAGCAACATTTTTATTATCAGCTTTAATAGGAATCATTATTGCGAATAAAAAATATTGCTTGAAAGTTCACTTATGTAAAATTTCTGATGCAATAAATGAACTAAAAGATGGGTGGTATCTTTTTATATCACAGGCGATGTCAAAAATAATTAGCGCAGTTGGAACTACCGTGCTTGGAGTAGTTGCTACTGATGGTGACATAGGTATATATTCTGCTATATATAAATTGCCGTATATTATGATTTTGTTTTTTACTCCAATGAGTCAGGCACTATATCCGCATATAAGTGTAAAATTTACAGAATCGTATGAAGCTGGAAAAAGGACGGTGAAGAAAGCTTCTTTGGTCATTATCCCTTTGTTTGCATTTGGCGGATTAATGGTTATTCTTTTTAGAACAATGATTATTTCTATCGCCTTTGGAAAGGATTATTTAGAATATGAATTGATCACAATTCCTTTAATAATTTGGATGATACTTAGCGTTACTAATAATCTGCTAGGGATTCAATTCCTTGTAGCAAGCGGAAATCAAAAGGCATATAGCAAAGCGGTTTCTATAGGTGCTATAATTACAGTGCTTCTAAATGTTATCATGGGACTTCTTTTTAATGTGTATGGTATTTCGATAGCAGCGGCGGCAGGTGAATTGGTTCTTTCAATAAATCTTATGATAAAAGCAATGGGATTTCATAAATCATTTAAGTGTAAGAGTATAATTTGAGGGTATCTTTACCTAGCCAACCTAGCCGGTTATAATAAGTTGTAGGAAATGCTAACATTTCACTACACTTTAAGGTGCTAGGTTTTTTATTGGAAAACATCGTCTGCTGAAGATATAACCTGCCGGTATATCATATGAAGTATACAGAGTGATTCAGATATTCTTTAGGGAAACATTTGACTGAAGCGCTAGTGAAATAAATGGAAAGCTGATCACGACGCTTTCCATTTTTACAAGCCAGGAGTTAGATGCAACTAACCAATGCCTTTTGTTCAACATGCACAAAGTCATTTCAATATTTTGGTAATACATTGTTTTGGATACAGCATTTTTAACAAAGAGTGCGATAAATTTTTATGCATTACGGATATTGAATAATGTATTACTGGGTGGTATACTGTATTCAACGAAATTTTTCAACAGTACTACAGCAAGATCATCATATCCGGATGTTATGATACAGACTGTACATGAAGGAGTCTGTGTATGAAACAATTAACAGAACAGAAGGTATCATCGAGACCATACGATGATGCATTTAAGACAATGATGTATGACTGTAAGAATCTTCTTATTCCTTTGGTTAATGAGTTGTTCGGTATGAGTTATGATGCGGATGAGCCTGTCATTTTTTATAACAATGAACACATAATAATCAATGGCGGTCGTGACAGAGAGAAGAGGATTAATGACAGTGCATTTGGGATTGCCGGAAGGCGGTATGTGTTCGAGTGTCAGACAAGACCGGATGACAGTATGGTAGTTAGAATGTTCGAGTACATTGTTCTTGATGCTATGGATTCGTATGAAGTAGATGGCAATGTCATGTATATCAGGGTTCCGGGATCGGCAGTGCTGTTCCTTCGACATGATGAAGATATGCCTGAACATATGAAGATTATTATGGAGTATGAGAATGACAGATTTGAATTTCCTGTACATATTTTGTGCTTGAAGAATTATTCATTGGAAGAGTTGTTAGAGAAAAAGCTGTATTTTTTACTTCCATTTTACATTTTCGCTTATGAGGACGATTTTGGGGAGATTAATTCCAATCCGGACAGACTTGACAGGCTCACAGCCGATTTTAAAACTATGATAAGTGAACTTCAGAGGTTGACAAAAGAGGGGGATCTGTCATACTATAATTACAGAACTATAATAGATATGATTAATTATGTGTTGAAGCATCTGGCAGCTGAGCATGATAATATCTTGGAGGGAGTGAATACGGTTATGGGCGGAACGGTATTGGAGCATGAGGCTAAGACGATATATAATGCGGGAATATCTGAAGGCAGGCTTGAAGGTAAAGTGAAAGCACTATTTTATGATGCAGATTATAGTATTGAGGATATTTCAAAGAAACTTGATATCTCCGAGGAGGAGGTTGAGAGGATTGTTTTTGAGGAATGGAATTAGTATTTGAAAATGGAAAGCTGATTACGACGCTTTCCATTTTTTCAAACTTGAGGTTAGTTACAACTAACCGATGCCTTTTGTTCAACATGCACAAACTCATTTCAATATTTTGGTAATACATTGTTTTGGATACAGCATTTTTCACAATGATGGCAATGGATTTTTATGCATTACGGATATTGTCAAAGTCAGTGATGTGTGTTACACTTACTTTAAGTCGATGCTGTTTGGTGGATCAAACATTTCGATGTTATTAGCAGCATGTGCATAATATCCGGATATAATGATACATCCTGTAGTTTTTAGGGAGGTATTCATTGAAAAAAGAGACAGATATTTTACTAGATAAGATAAGTGAAGTTAAGGACTTGATGGACGAAAAGTGTCATGATTTATTTCTTAACAAAGAGATTCTTGCGCCGGTTTTGAAAGAAACTATTGAAGAGTACGAAGGCTTATCGTTGGATGAGATAATTGATCTTATTGATGAGGCCAGTATATCGAAGGTAGAAGCGGTAAGCGATTATCCTAAGACTGATGATGTCAGAGTAACTCAGATCGACACTGATCTGAAATCAGTATCTGACAAGAATGTGTTATTTGATGTTCATTTTAAAGCTGCATTACCTGAGAATAAGCGGACTGAGCTTAACATTCAGCTGTTCATTGATTTTGAAGCGCAAGGTTCCTATTCCCCCGGGTATCCGTTGATTAAGCGAAGTATATATTATTCGGCTAGAAGCCTTTCAAGGCAGCTTGGGGAATTGACAAAAGAGACGAATTACGGTGTGTTGCAGAAGGTTTACTCCATATGGGTATGTTATGACTCAAGGATTCCTAAGAAATTCAAGAATACTGTCAGCAGATATAAGCTGACAAAAGAAGATTTTTATGGTACAGTTGAGGAAGAGATAACTAATTATGATCTGCTTGAGGTTGTATTGATCAGGCTTGATACCGACGCAGATAGCAGCGTTGAGATCTTCGATTATCTTAAGGGAGTGTTAACTAATAACCGTGACAAGATAATCAGCCGGATCGGGACACCTCAGGAGAACATTAATAAGGAGGTCGATACTGTGCAAGGGATTGGAGATTTGATTTGGGATAAGGCATGGAACGAAGCATGGGGTGAAGCGAAAGTTTCAGAGAGGACTAATGTTATTTCAACTATGCTAAAGAAAGGCAAGACGCCTGAAGAAATTTCGGAGTTATTTGATTATTCCATGGAAGAGATTAGGGCTGTTCAGGAAAAGATGTTAGTGAAGAACTGATATATTTATTTAGTCATATCTTGGAGGGAGTGAATACGGTTATGGGCGGAACGGTATTGGAGCATGAGGCTAAGACGATATATAATGCGGGAATAGATGAAGGTATGGTTAAGGGTAAAGAGGAAGGTAGACTTGAAGGCAGAGTGAAATCACTATTTTATGATGCAGATTATAGTATTGAGGATATTTCTAAGAAACTTGATATCTCCGAGGAGGAGGTTGAGAGGATTGTTTTTGAGGAATGAAATAGTATTTGAAAATGGAAAGCTGATCGCGACGCTTTCCATTTTTACAACCCTAAAGTTAGTGACATCTAACTAATGCTGTTTGTTCAACATGCACAAAGTCACTTCAATATTTTGGTAATACATTGTTTTGGATACAGCATTTTTAACAAAGATTGCAATGGATTTTTATGCATTACGGATATTGAATAATGTATTACCGGGTAGTATACTGTGTTCAATGAATTATTACAACAGTATTACAGCAAGATCATCATATCCGGATATTATGATACAGACTGTACATGAAGGAGCTTGCTGACAAGGTTAGGTATTCAGCTTTGGAACGATTTTAAGCATTTTTTAATCAGAAAGGACATGCATATGAATGCACATATGAACGATCAGAAGAATGAATTGATTCCAGTAGAGATAACAGTTGAAACACTTAAGGCAAAGATATACATGGTTAGAGGACAGCGTGTGATGTTGGCGGCGGATCTGGCAGAAATCTATGGTTACACAACGAAAACCTTTAATCAACAGGTGAAGAATAATATTGGAAAATTCGAGGATGATTTTCGTTTTCAGTTAACAGCGGAGGAAACTGCTGATTTGCGGTCAAATTTTTTGACCGCAAACATAAACCCCAAAAGCAGATATGAGCCATATGTATTTACAGAAACCGGTATCTACATGCTTATGACTGTGTTAAATGGAGAATTGGCGACTCGACAGAGTAAGGCTTTAATAAGAACGTTTAAGCAAATGAAGGATTATCTGAGCCATGATCCATTACTGCCTGATTCTTCGAATATTGCAAGCCTGTCTTTGCAGGTTTCGGAAAATACCAGAGAAATCAGCGAGATTAAGGATGCAATGGTTACAAAGGATGATCTGACCAAAGTGATTCAGAGTTTTTCATTGCCGGATAAGGGTATTGAGTATGTTATCTATGCAGGACAAACGTTTGAGGCAGATGCTGCATATGCGGATATATATAGCAAGGCCAAAAAGAAACTATACATAGTGGATAACTACATCGGTCCCAAAACGTTGCTGATGTTGAAAAGCGTTCCTACAAACGTGGATATTGTCATTTTCAGCGACAATTTGATGAATATCCTTCGCTTGTCAGAGCTTCAGGCTTTTCAAGCAGAGTATCCGAATGTAAAGCTGTCATTCCAACGAACAGGCGGGAAATTCCATGATAGATATATTATCCTCGATTATAAGGCGCGGACCGAAAAGATTTATCATTGTGGAGCGTCCAGCAAGGATGCAGGTAACAAGATTACAACAATATCTAAGTCGGATAATAAAGAACTATATTATCCGATGGTAGATAATCTTCTTTTACAGCCTGTTTTAAGGCTGAGATAATACTAGAATTGATAAAAGCAGATTCTTAGGTTACAACAAAAGTTATGGCAGAAAAACTTGATGTGTCTGACAGAACGGTAAAACACAATATTGCAGCAATGCCAAATGTCAATTATGTTGGAAGTGGGTATAGTGGTTATTGGGAGATTTCAGAAAATTAATGTTTTTGATTTCCTGCTGTTCTGAACGGGCATTATAATCAATGGCGATTATGACAGAGAAATAGTTTAGAGATTAATTCCAATCCGGACAGACTTGACAGGCTCACAGCCGATTTTAAAACTATGATAAATGAACTTCAGAGGTTGACAAAAGAGGGAGATCTGTCATACTATAATTACAGAACCATAATAGACATGATTAATTATGTGTTGAAGCATCTGGCAGCTAAGCATGATAATATCCTGGAAGGAGTGAGTGCGGTTATGGGCGGAACGGTATTGGAGCATGAGGCTAAGACGATATATAATGCGGGAATATCTGAAGGCAGGCTTGAAGGCAGGCTTGAAGGTAGGCTTGAAGGCAGACTTGAAGGTAGTGTTAAAGCCTTGTATAACAATGCAGGTTTTTCTATTACCGACATTGCTAAGATGCTAGGGATATCAGAAGAGGAAGTTATAACTGTTTTAGATAAACAGGAATAATTCTGAGGAATGAATTAGTATTTGAAAATGGAAAGCTGATCACGACGCTTTCCATTTTTTCAAACTTGAAGTTAGTGACAACTAACTGATGCCTTTTGTTCAACATGCACAATGTCACTTCAATATTTTGGTAATACATTGTTTTGGATACAGCATTTTTAACAAAGATTGCAATGGATTTTTATGCATTACGGATATTGACTAGACAGAACAAACACCATCTTATTAATCCCATCCGAGAGCTTTTCTCTTTGCTTTCATGTCGGCAACGATCTTTTCACCCAGCTTGACAGGATCGGTATCAACATTCATGGTTGAACCGAGTGTTTCAAGGGTGCCAAGCTTGAGGAATTCGATAACATTTTTGGAACCGTATATCTGGGCTTCCACGCAGTGGTAGGAGCTGATTCCGTTCAATCTGAAGCCAAGAGCTGCATCGATTCCCTTTTCGTTGCCCCACTCGGGTGATGAGAATGCGAATGGCATTTCATACATCTTGTGACCGAGTGCTCCTGCAATGCCGGCGAATATTCCGGAGGAACGTGTATTGTCGATACATTCTCCGACATGCCATACCGGTGGGAGATCGGGCTCAAGGAATTCTCTTAATGTATCGCCTGCTTTTTCTTTTCCCGATACCGCACAGTAACCAAGCTTCATTAATGGAAATGATGCGCAGCCGTTAGATATTATCAATACGTTATTTTTCAGAAGAACATCTGCAACATCTACAATACATTTTTCATACAGAACCTTAGGATTATTACATCCGACCATATTAACAACGCCAAGGATCCTGCCATCTTTAATTGCGTCTGCAAGCGGCTTCATACTGCCAAAACGTTTATGTATATATTCTACTGAGAAACCGACTTCAGCCTCCACTTCGTAAGGAGGAATGTAGACAGGTATCCCTTTTCTTGCTTCGAAGCTTTCGATGGCTCTCCTTACGATCTTTTCAGCAAGAGCTTTTGTTTCGCCGATATTTGAATGGTGATGATCGTATTCATAACGTTCAGCACCTGGGAGTCTAGCCGATTCGCTGGTGGTGACAACCGTGGTCTTGAAACAGTGCGCTACTTCCATGATGGAAGGGAATACATCCTGTACGTCGGCAACCCACAGATCAAGCGCACCGGTTCCGAGGACAAGCTCGGCAGATACGGCATTAGAAAGTGGGATTACTCCGGCATATCTGTACATTGCCGAGAGACCTGAGCAGCATATTCCATAGAAACGAATTCCTTTTGCGCCTTTGCTTCGGGCAAGTTCAAGTAGGTCTTCGCGCTTGCCGGCTTCAACGATCTGACTTACAAGCAGTGGGAGATGACCGTGAACTGCTATGTTGACATAGCCCTTTTCGAGGGCCCCTATATTAACCTTGGATGTGACTCTGTCACCAACGCCGAACAGGCTGTCTGTAGCTATTGAAGCGCCTACGACACCTGAGAATGTAAATGCGAGACCGCATCTTAAGAACTGCTGCATTACAGAACGCCAGTCACCGTCAGTTGCGCATCCGGATTTGTGATATGCTTCGAAGACTTCATGATATGCACTGATCGGAAGGATATCAAGTTCTTTCCACACTTTTTGTCTCTCGGGAACAGCACATGCGGATATTGTTTTGTATTCATCGGGAACGGTTCTTGACAGATCTTCCAGAAGTGCGTCGGCAAGATCACAGGCAACGTGCTTAAGCTGACGGTTCTTTTGCTTGATGCCGAATGCTTCAGCGGTTGAACGGATCTTTTGTTCACCGAGTATAGGAACGTCAAGCTTGCCTTCAGCGGCCCATTTGAGTGCGAGCATAACTTCTCTTGCATGCATTCCGTGCTGAGCTGCACCTGCAGCTGCAGAGCGCAGAAGATTCCTTGCGACAATGAGGTCTGCATCTGCACCGCAGACTCCTTTCGGAGCTTTTTCGGTGATACGACAAGGCCCCATATTACATATCTTACAGCATATTCCGGCAAGTCCGAAGCTGCACTGCGGTTTTTGCTTGTCAAATCTGTCGAATGTTGTATCAACTCCAAGCTGCTCCATACGTTTTATCATTTCTCTTACAGCAGGATCGGGAGTCTGTTCGGCTACTTCATCTTTTGAAGGAAATGTCTTCTTATATTCCGATACGGCATTCATATAATCTTTTATAAATGCTTTCGGGTCATCATCATCGCCCTCGCCATGATCGGCTTTGAGTATGACCGTGGGAATGCCGTGCTCATCGAATCCGATAATATTACGGTGTGAGTGGATGTGTGCCGGACCGTCATCGTGAGAGTGGTGATGTTCATTTTTAATATCATGGTTTTTCTTGCTCATAGTATGTCTCCTGTTTAATAATGATGATTAATGTTAATCGCACATAATACATAAAAACACGAATCGTGAGTTGCTGTAAAGCTACAGTTGTTATATGTAATACTCTATATATCCTTCGGTCTTGAGATTGAACAGCTCGAATATCTTATCTCTTACATATAAGAAATCCTCACTTGTTCTGTCGCGATGTGCGCCTAGAGGAACCTTCACGATACTTTTGATCCTTCCGGGATCTGCCATCATAACAACGATCCTGTCAGCAAGAAATACTGCTTCTTCAATATCGTGTGTTACAAATATTATTGTCTTTTTTTCTTTTCTGGATATATTCAATATATCTTCTTGTAGCTTCATTCTTGTGATCGCATCCAATGCACCGAACGGTTCGTCCATGAATATGATGTCCGGATCGACTGCAAGTCCTCTTGCGATAGCGACACGTTGTTGCTGTCCACCGGATAAGCGTTTCGGATAGCGTTTTTCATAGCCGTTAAGTCCGACAAGGTCGAGATATTTTCTTGCAATTTGTTCACGTTCGGACTTTGGAACATTCTTGGATTCAAGACCAAGCTCAACATTCTTAAGCACGTTGCGCCAGGGGAGCAGACCGTAATTCTGGAATATCGTGATGTTATTGATTGAAGGAGCCGTTACTTCGGTATCCTCAATTGTCACGGAACCGCTGCTTACTCTTTCGAATCCTGCGAGAGCATTGAGGAGAGTACTTTTACCGCATCCCGACGGGCCGAGAAGACAGATGAACTCACCTTTTTCAATGCCAAGCGATACATGATCGAGTGCAACGAATTCATTACCGTCCTGAACAAAATTTTTGCATGCGTCTTTTACTTCAATATACATCACTCATCACCTCCCCAGGATTTTAGAATAGCATTTTCTATTAATTTTAACAAGCCGTCAAGCAGAATTCCGATTATTCCTATCACAAGTATTGTAGCTAGAAGAATATCTGCTCGGATATTATTTCTTGCGTCAATTATCTGATAGCCAAGCCCTGATTGTGCTCCGACCATCTCACCTGCAACAAGGAATATCCATGCTGTACCGAGTGCAAGATGTATGCCGTTAGCGATCTGTGGAAATGCCGCAGGGAATATGACCTTCCATGTAAGTGACGGCTGTTTTATCCCAAAATTCTTCGACACTTTCAGATATATCGGATCGATATTACCGACTGCCGATACCGTTGAGAGAAGAACAGGGAAGAATGCGGCAATGAATATTATGACTATTGCCGGTATATCACCGATCCCGAACAAAAGAACTATAAAGGGCATCCAGGCTGTCGGTGATATCGGTCTTATAAGCTGCACTGCCGGATTGATGTACTTGAATACGCTCTGAAGTCTTCCGAGTATGACTCCGAGAAGCACGGCAATCAACACGGAGCTTACATATCCGATTGCAAAACGATACATACTTGCTTTTATATTTTCGAGCAGAAGACCGTTTTTTATCATCTCTATTAATGCGTCAAATGCCATGAGAGGCGACGGAAACAGAGCTTTGTCATAATTGCTGATCGAAAACAGCAACTGCCATAATAATATAAGTATGGCCAGAGAGATGATCACATTTTTTATTGATATTATTTTTTTCATTGACATCACGTCCTATATATTAAAAATTCTTCACAAAATCGTTATAATCCGGCGGATTATCCGATAAACCGTAAGACTTAACTTTTTCAACGAGTGTATTATAAGTATCCTCGGTTATGTCAAGATCGTTGTAGGATATCCATTGGAGAGAAGTGTCAAGAACTTCATCACTCTGGTTGAGATATTCTTTGGCGATCTCTTTGGCTTTTTCTTTATCAAGGGCATTGCCTGCCTGTTTGTATTGTTCAACAAAATACTTGGCGTCATCGGGACGGTCGTTGATGAATTTATCAGTGAGTACCAGACCGCAGCACAGTGAATTCTCCCACAGTTCTTCCGAACTGAACAGTACTTTGCCGGCTCCGAGCGATACACCCATCGCACCGAAAGGTTCGGCAACACAGTAGCCGTTGATCTGACCGCTTGCGAGTGCTGAAGGCATCTCTGTAGGTGCAAGCTCGGTAACATTCACATCATCAATCGTAAGTCCTGCAGTTGCAAGTGCGTCATTAAGCAAAATATTATGTGAAGACTGTCTGTGAGGAATTGCAAATGTCTTGCCTTTTAAGTCAGCGGCAGTATTGATATCATTGGAAACAACGATAACATTGCCGTCACGGTGACCGAGTGCCACTGCTTTGATTCCAATGCCTTCCTGCTTAGATTTCATTGCAAGTTCTATAAGAACGGAAGCGCCGTCTACATTGCCGGAATTAAGAGCGTCAAGAAGTTCGGGCCATGAACCGTATTTGACAGGTTCAACCTTAAGGCCGGTCTGTTGTTCAAGTTCCTTAGCTTCTTCCAGCACGGCAAGTGAATGAGTGATGGGCAGATAAGCAATCTTGATCGTATTTCCATCGCCGTCTTTTCCTGAGCCGCAGGCTGTCAAAGATACGGTAAGAGTAAGTGCCAGTAACAGTGATAACAGTGTTTTTTTCGTTGATTTTTTCATAATCATCCATCCTTCCCTAGTAAACATATCATTTAAGTAGGTATTGCTATGGTTTACGATTATAGAGGATGATAATAAACTTGTCAATAGTTATTTGATAAAAAAATAACAAAGCCTAAGATTGCGTATTCACGTTATGTTTGTTAAAATGACTATAAGGTCCAGCCCAGTGTTCCCCTACGCGAAGCGACAAGGGACTGGGGTGCTGGACCCGGAGGATGTTGAAGCGTCTACTTCTTAATAGTATGGAGGATATTATGGCTGAGATGATTGACAGAGTAAGAAGTTCGGTTAAGCTTGTGATCCACGGCAAAGATGAAGTTATTGACATGGTGCTTTGCGCTATTCTTGCCGGCGGACATGTGCTTCTTGAAGATATACCCGGTGTCGGGAAAACCACACTTGTAACAGCATTTGCTAAGGTGCTCAACCTTGATTATAAGAGAATACAGTTCACTCCGGATGTTCTTCCTTCCGATCTTATGGGATTTACGATGTATGATAAGAATGCAGGTGAATTCACGTTCAGAAAGGGCGCTGTGTTCACCAACTTCTTCCTTGCGGATGAGATCAATCGTACTTCGCCGAAGACACAGTCTGCGCTTTTGGAAGTAATGGAAGAGCAGAAATGTACCGTCGACGGTGTTACTCATGTTATTCCCAGACCATTTTTTGTCATAGCCACACAGAATCCTATCGGGGCTTCCGGTACGCAGAAGCTTCCGGAGTCACAGCTTGACAGATTCATGATAAGACTGACTATGGGATATCCCGATCATAACAGTGAAGTGAATATATTGAAAGGGGATTCCCACGAGATAACGGATCGTCTTAATCCCTGTATGCAAAAGGATGATATCTTAAGATTGCAGGATATGGTCGAGGCTGTTAATATTACGGATTCTATGCTCGATTACATAGTAAAGCTTACGGAGATAACAAGGGGAAATGATCTCTACCAGCTCGGTCTTAGTCCGCGTGCCAGTATATCGCTGCTTAAGATGTCAAAAGCTCACGCATTTATAATGAACAGGAATTATGTGGTGCCGGAAGATGTCAAGGCAGTATATTTCAGCGTAGCCAATCACAGGGTTGTACTTTCCACAAAAGCGAAAGCAGCGGGATATATTCCTGCAAGAACTCTTTCAATGTCATTTGATTCGGTACCTATGCCGATGTGACGATTCGGGACGGATATTTCTTATGAAGATACACATTTGGTCTATAATAAAATATTTTTTTGTATTTATACTTATACTTTTTTTTATCATCGTTTTTAAGCAGAATTATCTTGTTTTTCTGCTTTTTCCCTATATCCTTCTTCCTGCGGGACTTATTCCGTTATTTATTATAAATGTTAAGAAAATTAAAGTTTCTGGCGGGACTGATGCGGCAGCGGTTGATAAAGGAAATGATATAATATTTTTCCTTGAATATGATAACCCGACATATCTGCCATTTCTGAAATGCAGGCTGACTTTTAATATATCTAATCATTATTATGGGAATAAAAATATTAATTATCTGAATTTTAACATTGCTCCGTCAAAGAAGGACAGGATATATATTAATACGATGACGTCAAAGACAGGTATGGTTTCTTTTAATGCCAAAAGCCTTCTTGTTACGGGATTTCTTGGAATGGTGAGCACGTATATTCCTGCCGAATTTACTGTCTCGGTGCCGGTATTTCCGACGGATTCGGGTAAGATTGTTGCACCCGAGATGCCTTTTTCGGAAGGGTATGATGAGTATTCGGAACCTGACCTTAAGGGGAATCCGTCTTCTGATATCAAAGAAATTAGAGAATATCGCCCCGGTGACCGTCTTGCAAGGATCCATTGGAAACTCAGTGCAAAAACCGATTCTCTTCAGGTTAAGGAGATGGAAAGGACATCAGTGATGTCGCTTATTATTTTACCCGAGCTTGAACGAAATAATATCGAGCAGACAATTAAAACACTTGATGCTGTTTCAAGAGAGTTAATAGCTTCCGGAGAGCGTTTTGAGATATGTCTTTTTAATAACTCCGTATGTGATTTTGAATATTTTGTGATAGATAATGAAGAGATGCTTTATGAGTGCTACAGGAATATGTTTTTTCTGCCCCTTTATGATAATGAAGGAAGTGCAAGAGAAGCATATTATTCATCGGGTCAGAAGTCTTCGATCATTCTCACTGTACACGATAGAGATATAAAACTGTATGAGGACAATCTTCTTGTATAGAGTAAGTGTTTGACATCGCATGAACTCATAAAAATTTTTGGTGAAAAGCATGCGAATTAGGGTGCTGAACAGTTGATTTTTTTTTAAATACGACAGAGGTTAGATATGGCAGGTTTATTATCATTTAAGGAGAAAAAAAGACAAAAAGAGCTTGAGTTGTCAGGTGTTGCCATAACTGAGATCTACGGCAGCAAGAGAGCGAGCTCTCTGTTTTTGTGCCTTTCAAAAGCGTTGATCATTTTTCTGGTATGTACGGGAACGATCACCGGTTTTTGTGATGCTTTTTCTTTAAATTATAATAAATTACTGGTGATATTTTTTATCGCGCTTATAAGCATTCTTGTTTCGCTCGTTTATGTGAATAAGATACTTTTTTATTCGGGTTATGTGATCTTACTTATATTATTTACTGTTGAACTCGTTAGATATTATCTGTACGCAAACAGTGGTTTTCAGGCGATAATGAACAGAGTGAGAGATGCTTACGGAGATCATTTTGAGATGGATGTGATCAAGTCTTCGGAAGAGTTGTACGGCAACAGGAATGTTACTATTACCATAGCTTTGATCTTCATAGCATTTTTCCTGATCATTATGTATAATATAACGGTTTCTCGTTACATGAATTTTGCGGAGACTTTCGGAATCTCCTTCATACTGCTTGAAGTACCTCTGTATATTGGACTTAAACCGCCGATCATATCCATAATCCTTACAATGACCGGCTGTATCGCTTCGGGACTGCTGCAGAGAGGTTCATATGCAAGGGTTAAGATTACGGGCAGAAAAGATCCGGATTATGTCAGGGATAAGATATTCAAAAAGACATATTATACGACAAGAGGAAACCATAAGGGAATCCTGTATGCGATATCTTTTGCAGGGATTTTCTCTCTTGCAATATGTGTTTTTTCGCTTCCTGCATATCAAAGAGGTTTGGGTGAGACGGAAAATGACAGCGCCAAGGCGATCCTCGACGACAATATTAAGATTCTTGTTCAAAATGGTTTTTACGGTTTCTTTAACAGATATGATTCTCTTAACGGACTCGCAAGGGGAGCTTTGGGCGGAGTGTCTTCGGTAAGCTCCGATCTCCAGACAGATCTTGTGGTCGAATACGTTCCTTATGATAATGAGACATTGTATCTGCCGGGTTATTACGGAACGGAATATACAGGCCAGAGATGGAATGAATATCCGGGTTCGGCGTCGGAACTTGATGAGGAATATATTAAGAGAGTTACGGACAGTGATATGACTGCCGAAAGTATGAAGATCAATTATCTTGATATGAGTTTTGGGATGCTTGTGACACCGTATATCACGTTGGCAGAGAATGTGAAAGGAAGGCGTGATAATTCATTTTTCACCGGAAGAGACGGAAGAGATAAAGCTTCTCTATATGTATCGGATATAAAGTATCTTCCTCTGCCCAAGGTACACTATAAAAAATATGATGACAGTATATCTGAAATTAACGGGTATGACAGTTACATAGATTATAACTGTTATATATCAAATAATCTGAATAATTATCTGACTGCATTTGTAAGGGAACATAATAATCTCGGGCTTGATATAAAGGCTTACAGACAAGCAGTAAAAGAAAATGATGTTAATGCGATCAATGAGTTCAGACTGTTGGCGTGTAAAGCGATTAAGAAGGTATTTCCTGAAGAATATCCTTACTCTCTGTCGCCCGGAAAGACACCGACGGATGCGGATTTTGTGCGTTATTTTCTTGAGACGCAAAAAAACGGTTACTGCTCGCATTTTGCATCCGCTGCCGTAATGCTGCTTCGTCATCTGGGGATTCCTGCAAGATACGTTGAAGGATATTGTATTCCTCCGTCATTGCTTGCGGAAAATGGCAGAAAAGTTGATGAGAGTGGAAAGTATTCTGTCGAAGTGAGCGACTTTTATGCACATGCATGGCCGGAAGTATATATTGAAGGCAAAGGTTTCATTCCATATGAAGTAACACCGCCTGATTTTGATAATGTGGCGCCGGCTTCGACCGGAGGAATAGGAGAATTCCTGCGTAATCTGTTGACTGTGGATCTTGGTCTCGGAGACACTTCCGAAGACACGATTTCAATAACAGACGATACCTTACAGGAGATCGCACAAAATGACGGCCCGGATCTGAATATCATAATAATTCCTATCGGAATTGTGATCGGGCTTGCATGTGTGTTCTGGATACTAATTCTGCTTATTCGAAAAATAATTAAAGAGCTTCGTTACAGACGATGGTTAAAGAACGGAGATTATAAAAAACTTGTCTATGGCAGATATATCGAATATGTAAGAAAACTCAAGAAAAAGAAGATGATTAAGTCTGAGAATCCTCTGCCTATGGAACTTGCGGAAGAATTGGCAGATTATTATTATGAATTAAAACGGGTAAAGAAGAATCAGGGCAGGGATATATCGGGTGATAATAGCTCTGATGATAATATCATAGATGATAATAACCCCGACAAGAATAAACTGAGCGAAGACAGCCCGGATAATGATAAAATGCGAGAGAACACCCCGGATAAGAATAATGCCGAAACTGCGGCTATGAAGAAAGAATTCGAAGAAATCTTCGGATATGTTGAACGTGTTCTTTACTCGCCTTCGTACGTATCAGGTGCAGAAGAATATGAAAAATTCTACGAATTTTTAAGAAGCCCGGTGTGGAGAGTATTGTATGTGTTGTAAAAAAAGAAAGATAATCTGTATATTTTTAATCGTAATGATATATATACTGTCGGGGTGTTCCGACAACAGTGAAGCCAATATAGAGAATGAAGTCGGAGAACAATCTGTCACCGAAGCAGAACTGACAGAAGGAAAAGATCAGACCGAAGAAGATGGACAGACAGGAGAGTCAAGTCAGAAAGAAAAAAGCGATATCAGTGGAGAGGGCAGAGCATCGGATTCATCCGTAAAAGCAGAGGAGTATCCAACACCGGATTATAAGGATTCCGAACCGGAACCGACAGCTGCAGGTAAAGGGATCTTAGAATCCGAAGATGACTTAGAATTAAGCAATCCTGCCGGTGACGGAAGCAGTTATTCATTTACATATGATGATAAGATATTCAAGGCAGTATATTCAACCGATCACTGGAAGATAATCGATTCATATAAGATCACCGACATTAACGACATGACAATAATATGTCAGGCGCTTATCGGAGAACATAAGATTCATGGGAGCGATATGAAGTCATACCGCACAGCTGAAGATATGGCATATGAATGGAAGCAGCATAATATTGCTTATTATATTCTGTCTGATGACAGCAGATGGAAAGATAATGCAAGAGATGTTGATCTGAATCCGGAAGATCAGGGCAAATCGTTATATGAATTATATCAGGACAGAACAGGAACGAATTATCGTTAATTTAAATAAAGTGCATTATCGGAGCAAGAGAAGATACATAGCGGTAGCAGGACAGATTGAAAAGATCCACAGAGAAGAGACGTCGCCACTGCATTACGATAGATCAGATCATCTCTAAAAAATATCCCGACGCGCTAAAGGACTATGGAAATGACATTTTGCTTGTCGGGATAAATTATAACAAGGATGATAATATAGATGGCAGGAAGCACACCTGTAAGATCGTAAAATATAATGAACCATTGCCATCTTACTCAACCGTAACCGACTTTGCGAGGTTACGTGGCTGATCAACATTAAGACCACGCCTTACTGCAGTGAAATATGCAAGATATTGAAGGATCACGGCAGTACAAAACGGTGTGAATTCTTCATCCATTGCGGGAAGTATTATATGATGATCGCAGAGGGTTGTATCAACACGTTTTCCGGCTGAGGTAACAAGAATTACATAAGCGCCTCTTGAACGGACTTCCACAACGTTGGATATTACTTTTGCATATACATTTTCCTGGGTCGCAAATGCGATCACGGGAACATTATCAACTATAAGCGATATGGTGCCATGTTTTAATTCGCCGGCAGCATATGCTTCCGAATGAATATAACTTATTTCTTTTAATTTTAATGAACCTTCGCAAGCGATGGCGTAATCAACGCCGCGGCCGAGATAGAAGAGGTTTTCCACTTTTCTGATCTTCTTACTTATTTCGTTAAGCTCATCATCATATTTTAGTACACGTTTCATGTTGTCGATAGACTTAAGCAGTCCTTTAACTCTTGAAGCTGCTTCGGAATCTGACAGTTTGCCGGTTGCCATTGCCATTCTGTAGGCGATAAGATACATCATCGAGAGCTGTACCGTATAAGCTTTTGTACTGGCAACTGATATCTCCGGACCTGCGTGGGTGTAGAGTACATAGTCGCTTTCTCTTGCGATAGATGAGCCCTTTACATTAACAACCGAAAGGGTCTTTGCACCGAGTTCGGTTGACAATCTTACTGCAGCAAGAGTATCGGCGGTCTCGCCTGACTGTGATATTGTAATAACCAGTGTATGTTCATCAAGAATCGGATTACCGTATCTGAATTCGGAAGCGATCTCAACCGATACGGGAATTCGGTTATATTTTTCAATAAGAAGTTTGCCGAGCATTCCTGCATGCATGGCCGTTCCGCATGCTGTTATGACGACTCTGTTAATACCTGTGAACAGGCTGTCAGGAACCCCGTCTTCATCAAAATCCGGAAGATTGTTGATAATACGTGGAGTGATAGTATTAAGCAGTGCATCGGGCTGTTCGTGTATCTCTTTGAGCATGAAATGTTCGTAACCGCCTTTTTTTGCGGCAGCTATATCCCAGCTTACGTGAAGCATATCACATTCATATGTATTTCCCGCATAATCAACCACATTGATCCCTTCGGAGGAAAGATGTGCTATATGATGTTCGGGAAGTACAAAATAATCTTTGGAGTGTTCGATAATAGCAACGATATCAGAAGCTACAAATGCGCCGTCTTCGCAATAAGCGGCAACGAGAGGACTTCCGCACCTTACGGAATATATGGAGCCCGGACGGTCTTCGAATATTATACAGAATGCATAAGCTCCGATCAGTCTTTCGGAAGCTTTGCGTATTGCTTCGTGAGGATCCCCGTCATATAAAGAATCAATAAGCATGGCAGCGATCTCACTGTCTGTCTGTGACACCGGATATCTGCCGGTCTCTGCCAGTTCATTTGCAAGTTCATGATAATTTTCAATAATACCGTTATGTATCAGAGTAACTTTGCCGCAGGAATGCGGATGAGAGTTGGTTTCTGTAACGCCGCCGTGAGTAGCCCATCTGGTATGTCCTATGGCACAGTGTGTATCAATATTCTCGCTTGCAAGTTTTGAAGCAAGATTAGACACCTTCCCTACAGTCTTTATTGTAATTGTTTTATTAGATGAACCGGAAGAGCTGCAGAATGCGATACCCGCGCTGTCATAACCTCTGTATTCAAGCGCTTGTAATCCTTCAACTATGATATCTTTTGCATTCAGCATTCCGGTATAACCAGTAATTCCACACATAATATTTCTCCATTCCTGATATATTTAAAAGCTAGCAAATCTACACACATCATTATATACATTCATACTTAAACTTGCAACCATCAATCTTATGTGATATCATACTGTACTGAATTATTGACATCCTGCATCACCATTTGAGTATGGGACATGGAATCGGGTGAGAGTCCCGGCGAGTCGGTCACTGTGATAAGGCATATACATATATAGCCTGTAAGTCAGATACATGGGTGCAGATGGTTGTTTTTGCCGTAACCGAAAGCAGCGTCACACGAGCTATTATCCAAAAAGAGGATCAATGGTTTATTTTGGTACGGCTATATCTATGCAAGTATATGCGAGGGTATAGCTTTTTTTGTGGCACCAACCCGGCAAGCGTGTGCCATGCTCCTCACGTATTACAAATAATATATAAAGGAGATGTGATGATGAATACTCACACGAACACAAAAACACAACAAAAAACACACATGATTGGTAAAAAATGGATTGCAATGATAGTTGCAATGGCTGTTTTTTTAACCTCGTTTTTGAATGTTCCCGTTGGTAATGAGGCTGATGCAGCTGCCAAGTGGGGCGGTTATGTGTATATTACGATCGAAAAAGTAACTCTCGGTCAGGGATGTGTGGTCACACCGGTAAAAGTTCCTGTATACGAGAAAGAATCACTGTACGATCTGTTCAAGAGACAGTTTGGAG
Organism: Lachnospiraceae bacterium V9D3004; assembly: GCA_000621985.1. Classification (GTDB taxonomy): domain Bacteria; phylum Bacillota; class Clostridia; order Lachnospirales; family Lachnospiraceae; genus V9D3004. The sequence goes on along the minus strand of JHWW01000006.1, from coordinate 87,759 downwards.
ATATCGTGATCGGAGTTGATGAAGGTTCCTATATTGACGGAATCAAAGACGGTGGTGATCCGGAAGGATGGAGTAAAAACGATATTCCCAAAGCCATTACTGATGCGATAGACGCAGATGATAATTGTGGTGCAAATTATCAAAGAGGAGAATCTGACACATTAGGCTCAATGGATTTCACATATTACGGTGGATGGTTGGTAGCCGTTAATAATGCCGGTCCTGCGGCCGGAATGGGAAACATTTTATTTGCTTCCGGTGATAATCCTTACAATGATAATGATGTAATAAGGTTTCAGTTTTCGTTATATGGCTGGGGTGCAGACACGAATACAGCAGATCCTCAGTTTACTATTCCGTTAATAGCTTTCCCTGATAAAGACAGGCTTATAAGACTTATTGCTGATTATAAGGGTGATAAGAATGCAGATAAATATAAAGCTGCAATGGCTGCACTTAATAAATGGGATGCAACTGAAGAAGAAGTAAAAAATGCCGCTGATGATCTTGCCGCATTAAATGACAGTATACTTATTCAGAGTCTTGGAGATAATGTGGACAAGGCTCTGGGTTACATAAAGTCCTTATTTGATAATACTTCACCGGCATATAACAGCGAATGGTCAATATTCACTCTTGCACGTGGCGGAATTGAAGATAAAGAATTGTATACAACTTATTATAAAGCGATAATTGATAAATTAAGAGAACTTGACAGTGACAGTATTGCAACAAAAGTGGGAGCAACACCTAAGAGTACCGATAATGACAGAGTAATACTTGCGCTCACTGCGATCGGAGCCGATCCTTCCGATGTTGCGGGATATAATATGCTTAAACCTCTTGCTGATTACGATTATGCTGTAAAGTCCGGAATAAACGGAGCAGTATATACGCTGTTGGCATTAGATGCCGGTAATTATACTATTCCTGAAGTTGAAGAAGGAAAGACACAGAATACAAGGGAATTGCTTATTGATTATATACTTAACAACAAAGTTGAAGACGGCGGATGGAATTATACCAAGACTTCGAAGACAAGTGATCCTGATATGACATCAATGGTATTATGTGCGCTAGCTCCGTATGCAGTTGATAATTTAAATGTCAATCTTAGTATATCAGATGGATTAAATGTTCTTGATAAATTACAGAAAAATAATGGCGGATATGCTTCCTATGGAGCATTCAACGCTGAGAGTAATGCTCAGGTGCTCACAGCATTAAGTTCATGCGGATATGATGCCGTACTCGGAATGATATGCAAAAAAGAAGATGCCGGAGTATTGAATGCATTAATGAGTTTTATGAAAGATGACGGATCATTTGCACATGCGATCGAAGGTGCTTCAAATGCTATGGCATCTTATCAGAGTACTTATGCCCTTGTTGCATATGATCGTCTTAAAAATAATAAAAACAGTCTTTATAACATGACAGACGTGACCGAGCCGATGTATAATGCAGATGAGATCGCAGCTTACGTAAAGGGATCGGCAACATCAGAACCATCATCGGAACCGTCAACATCGCCGTCTGCTGATCCTACGGGAGAACCCACATCAGGACCTACAACATCGCCTACAGCTGTTCCTACGTCAACGCCTACAGCGGAACCGTCAGCAGTTCCTACATCAGTGCCGACAGCGGTTCCTACAGCGCAACCGACAGCTGTACCTACAGCAGAACCTACATTAGAGCCTACGGCAGAACCTACAGCTGTTCCCACATCAGAGCCAACGAAAGAACCGTCAGTAACAGAAGCACCGAAGACAACAGATGTTCCAAATGTAACGAATGCGCCTGTAGCAACATCAACACCTATAGTAACAGCATCACCTGCTGCAACCGATACCGAACAGACCCCTAAATCATTCATCAAGGGTAATATAAAATATAAGGTGACTTCATCAAAAGCCGGAAAATTTACAGCGTCGGTAATCGGTGTCAAGAATAAGAATTGCAAGAAAATCGTGATAAACAGTTATGCTTCATACAAAGGCAAAAAATATAAGATAACTAAAATTGCTGCAGGATTTGTTAAAGGATGTAAGAAGCTGAAAGACGTATATATCAAAGCATTATACATTAAAACCATTGACAAAAATGCATTCAAGGGAACCAATAAGAAGTTAAAGGTTCATGTCCCAAAGAATAAAGAAGATGCATATAAGAAGAAGATAAAACTGTAGTGTAAAAGAAAGCGTGATGATTTGAAGAAAAAAATAATTGCTGTATTTGCTGTCTTGTTAATACTTATAACGGCATACTGGTATGGCGGTGCATCAGACAGAATGCATGGCTGGACTGTGTCAGAAGATAATACATCAGCCCCGGAAACAGATGTTTCCGGGGCCGGTGCTGCTTATAACAATGAAACCGGTAATGATAATATTTCGGAAACATCAAACACAGCCACCGATGAAAATATTTCATCGGATAAAAATATTAAAACCGATAACAAAAAACACAAGAACAAAAAAAATAAGAACTCAAACGATAAGAACGAAAAAAATAATGATCAAAAAGATGCAAACAATAATATAGACAAAAATATAAATCAAAAATCGGGAAAAACCCAGAGTAACAAAAACGAAGAAAAGAAAGCCCATAAAAAAAAGACAGGTAAAAACAAAAACGATAAAAAGAAAAATGATAAAAACAAGTCTGATAATAAGACTGTAAAAAACAAAACCGATAATAATAAGACTGATAATAAATCTTCAAAACATAATAGCAAAAAAAATAAGACAACAGACGATAGTAAGAATAAAAAAACTAATTCTTCATCCGGGAAAAAAGATCAGGATGAACAGGCACAGTCTACATCTAAACAGGATAATTCATCCGGTTCTAACAGTGATAATAATACCCGGAATTCAACTTCCACCGACTCATCCGGCAAAGCGTCGGAACCGGCAAATACACCGGCTAAAAAAACCACATCCGGATCAACCGTGAAGCCTTCAAAAAAACCTGCCACTGAGAGTACCGCTAAGCCTGTAACCGGCTCAACAGCGAAACCAACAACAAAGCCAACAACTAAACCAACAGCAAAGCAGACTGCAAAACCGACACAAAAGCCTACGGCTAAACCGACTGCAAAACCAACAACAAAACCAGTGGCGAAGCCGACATCCACACCTAAGCCTTCTGGTCCAAGTTGTACTATATCCATCAGCTGTGCAGATATTCTTAAGCATAAGGATATGCTTGTTAAAGGAAAAGAAGAGATACTTCCTTCGAATGGGATCATTCTTTCGAAGACAACAGTTGAGATAGAAAAAAATGATACGGTATTTGACATATTAAAAAGAATTACAAAAGAAAAAGATATCCATCTCGAATATTCATATACCCCTGTATATGGCAGTTATTATATTGAGGGAATTGCCAATATATATGAATTCGATTGCGGAGAACTGTCGGGGTGGTTATACTATGTTAACGGCGAATCACCGGGCGAAGGATGCTCGGCATATAAAGTTGATGACGGAGATGAGATAAGCTTCAGATATACATGTGATTATCTGGCAGAGTAGTAATGATGCAGGGAGAATGAGACATGGAATACAGACACCCGTTAGTTATTCTTGTATATTATATATGTGTGATCAGTCTTGCGATGCTTATCAATAATCCGATATGCACTTTGTTCAGTATTATCGGTGCGGGAATGCTTGTAATAAGGATCAAAGGCACAGATAATATCTTAAAAAGTATTATATATCTTATAATAATGGTTGTGATCACCGCAGCCATTAATCCTATGTTTTCACATGAAGGAATGACAACTCTTACATATCTGCCGGGAGGCAATCCTCTCACTTTGGAATCGATATTGTTCGGAATTAACATGGCAGCGATTCTTCTTGCTGTTGTGTTGTGGTTTATCACTGTGAATAAGATAATGACATCCGAGAGGATCATGTATGTGATCGGAAGAATATTTCCGGTGCTTGCGCTCACATTCTCAATGAGTTTAAGATTCATTCCGAGACTGACAACTCACATGAAGGAAGTAAGAAATGTAAACCGGGTGCTTACGGGAACACCTTCGGGAATTTCTTCAAGACTGCATGAAGCCGTGTCGGTAATGTCGTCAACATTTACATGGATACTCGATGACTCGGTCAATACTGCGGACAGTATGAGATGCAGAGGCTTCGGATTGCCGGGGAGGACTTCGTATACCAGATATATCTTCCGTGCCGCTGACGGAATATGGCTTGTGATCATAACAGTCATGACAATATATGTGATATGGGGATATGCCACAGATTATATATATTGGCAATATTATCCGTATGTGTTATGCGAATATCACGGTTTCATAAGTATCAGTGTGTACACAGTGTACATGATGTTATGTTTTATACCTGCGATTATATGGGAAAGGAGAGGCAGATTCAATGGATATCAACAGGACATTAACGAGTGATGTTATATACAGAGTAAAAGATCTGTCTTTTTCTTATGATGGATCAAAAGATGCGGCTCTTAATAATGTATCACTTGATATTAACAAAGGTTCGGTTGTCATAGTATGCGGTCCGTCAGGTTGCGGCAAGACCACTTTATTGAGACATCTTAAACCGGCAGTACGTCCCATAGGAGATCATAAAGGACATATACAATTCTGTGATGAAGATATAATGTCTGTGGATGAAAGAAAACAGGCAGAAAATATAGGATATATATATCAGGATCCAGAAGCTCAGATCGCTACAGACAGAGTATGGACAGAACTTGCTTTCGGTCTTGAAAGTCTTGGCATAAAAGCGGATCTCATCAGGCAGAAAGTTGCCGACGTTGCTTCGTATTTTGGAATGCAGGATATATATGAGAAAAAAGTTGAAGAATTATCGGGAGGAGAAAAGCAATTCCTCAATCTGGCATCGGTAGTTGTTATGAATCCTTCGGTTATTATTCTTGATGAACCTGTAAGCCAGCTTGATCCCGTAAGTGCATTGGAATTCATATCCATGCTCGGCAGACTTAACAGGGAACTTGGAGTAACAATTATAATATCTGCCCACAGGCTTGAAGAACTGATCCCAATATCGACGGATATTATCGTCATGTCCGAAGGAAGAGTAAAGGGCATATATAATAAGAATCCTCTTGGAAATAACGATTATAATTCTTTCGTTAATGAGTGTGACGATCAGATCAGACAGTCATTACCTGCGGCGGCAAGGATCTACAGTCTGTTTTTTGATAAAATGAGAACAGATATCGAAAGTAACAAAAAAGAGATCATGACGTGTCCCTTCAATACTTCTGATGGAAGAAAGTGGCTTAAGAGAGAACTTGAGATGACAACGATCGGTGATCATGATCGTTCATATACCTCGCATAAAGATGAAACCCGAGAAAAAAAATCTGTAGCGGTCAGTATAAAAAATATATATTTCAGATACCCCGGAAATAATACCGATATTATAAAAAATATGTCATTTTCATTCTATGAGGGAGAAGTATTCGGAATAGCCGGTGCCAACGGAAGCGGCAAGAGTACGCTTCTGTCATTGATAGCCGGAATTAAAAAAACAGATCACGGAAAAATATCAATTGCATCCGGAAAAAAACTTGCTTTACTTCCACAGCAACCGGAATTATTATTCGGAAAAAATAAAGTGGAAGAAGAGATTGAATATGCCATATCCGCTGCAGAAAAAAATCGGTATGATAAAGAGGATATTATAAAGATATGCAGCCTTGAAAAAATACTTAATAAAAATCCTTTCTCATTATCGGGAGGAGAAAAACAGAGAGTTGCAATCGCGAAAATATTATCATGCTCTCCGGATATAATTCTCATGGATGAACCATCCAAAGGAATGGACAGTATTAATAAAAAATCTTTGACTAAGATTATTAGAGAATTCGCATCCTGCGGATGTACGATAATCATAGTAAGTCATGACCTTGAATTCCTTGCTGAATGTACCGACAGGTGCGGCATGTTATTTGACGGTTCGGTTATCGCTGAAAACAATACTCATGATTTCATGCTTGGTAACAATTATTATACGACAGCGGTTACCAGAATTACGAAAGGTATAATTGATGACTGTGTTACGATCGAGGATGTGGCAAAGTATGTAGACCAACAATCCGAAGCAACAAATCCCGGTACAGCTGATAGCTTAAATATACCTGACAGTGACGGCACTTCGGATAGCACCGGTGCATCGGATGACATCGACATGCCGGATGGCGCCGGCACTTCAAAAAGCCGTGTATCACAAGAAAATCTTAAAAAGGTTGAAAAAAATGTTAAAAAAATATATAATAACAACAATACCCACAGAAAAAAGAGCGTCAGCAATATATTTATGTGGATCACGTATCTGATCATAATGCCTCTTACAGTATGGGGCGGAGTGATGGTGTTACATGATCAGAAGTACATTTTTATATCACTTCTTATAGTGATAGAGTCAATGCTTCCGTATATCATCGGATTTGAGAAAAAAAATCACTCATCGCGAACGATAGTGATAGTGGCGGTGATGTGCGCTATAGCAGTGACATCAAGAGTTGCATTTTACATGCTGCCTACTTTCAAACCTATAGTAGCTGTCGTTGTAATATCGGGAATCGCTCTTGGCGGTGAGCTGGGATTTATGATCGGTTCATTGTCCATGCTGATCAGTAACATATTTTTCGGACAGGGGGCATGGACGCCGTGGCAAATGTTTGCGTTGGGACTTATTGGACTGATATCGGGACTGTTATTCCACAGATCAAGATTCAATCCGAATCGTACGGTCATAAGCATTACCGGTGCACTGCTTACAGTAATAATATATGGCGGTATAGTGAATGTAAGTACATTATTTATTATAAGAGATGAGATCACACCGGAATCACTTGCCGCAATATATCTTGCGGGACTTCCCGTGGATCTGGTGCTTGCGGGAGTGACGGCAGTGTGCCTGTGGTTTTTTGTGAGACCCATGGTTTCGAAGATCCTGAGGGTATCCGGTTGATTGCTGAATATTTTACATATAATATACGGAGTGACAGAATAATATGAAGATCAAGAACACAGATAATAAGAACGCAAATAATACGAACAACAGATCGTTCATTACTAAGATCAAAAAAAATATCGTAATAATATTATCAATACTTGCCTTTTCGGCATGTCTTGCAGGATGTTCGGGAGAGGCCGACAGCAAATATGAAGCAGGTCTTGAACAGATTGAAAAAGGTGATTATGCCGGAGCGTGTAAAAACTTTGAGGAATCGATAAACATTAATTCCGAAAAAGCGGAATATTATATCGGTTACGGAGCTGCCCTGATATGCATGGGCGATTATGAAGGAGCCAGGGAACAATATCAGAAAGTAGTTACCGATACCGATAACAGGATAGTTCGTGAGAATAATAAACGTGCTTACAGGGGAATTGCGCTTACCTATTATAATGAGGGTAATTATGAGCAGGCAAAAGGTTATTTTGAACTGGCTTTAAAGACAAAAGAATTAGAGAATATTGATAAAGACATTATGGCATACCTGGCTGATTGCGAATTATATCTTAATAATATTGATAAATCATTAAGCTACCTGAATAAGCTGATCGAAGAGGGTGGAAGCGGTGCAGCCATGTCGGGTTATTATCTTGGCAGGGCAAAGGCACACAGTATTCTTGGAAACCACAGTGAAGCCATAGCGGATTATCAGAATGCGATCAAGGAAAAATCCGGCAGTTACGATGCTTATATGGGACTATATTTTGAATTGAAAGGAACTCTTGATGAAAGCGGCGCCGCAAAGGTTCTTGAGGAAGCTGAAGCGGTAGCGGAAAAAGATGATGAAGATGTATTCTATTATGCCGTGTTCAAATATTTTGAAGGAGATTATGATAAAGCGGCAGAAAGTTTTGACAAGGCTTTGGAACAGGGTAATGATGATGCGATATTTTACAAGGGAAGAATAAGTCAGGACAACGGAGATTATGAAGGAGCCATCGCCCTTTATTCGGAATATCTGATAAAAAAACCGGGTGGAAAGACCGCAGAATACTGTAATCAGCTGGCGGGCTGTCTTATTGAACTCGAAAGATATGATGAAGCGCTTGACTGGCTTGATCAGGGTATACCGATGGCTGCCGGTGAGATAAAGAACAAGCTCGTATTTAATAAGATAATTGTTAATGAGCATCTTGGAAAATACGAAGAAGCAAAAAATATCGCGGCTGAATATCTTAAAGAGAATCCTGACGATACTTTGCAGCGTGAATATGAATTCATTAAGACACGCGCAAGAAATTAGGAGGAACCTCTACAACGACCCATAGCCGTAAGTAACGAAAATGTGACAGATTGGAAGCAGAAGGACTATGGCGCAGGAGAAGTGCGAACAGACATACGGAGTGATATCACATGAAAGATATGCTTGATACGAAAGAACAGGCTGAGCGTCTGCTTCTTGTTGGTGTTGCCACAGGTGGTAACGAAGATAAAGTTATGGAATCTCTTGATGAACTAGCCGAGCTTGCATCAACGGCGGGAGCCGTGACAGTTGGCAGAATTATTCAGAACAGGGAAGCTATCCATCCGGGAACATATGTAGGCAAGGGAAAAGTAGAAGAGATCAGGGAATTTGTTGAAGATTACGGTGTGGATACCGTAGTCTGTGATGATGAATTGTCGCCTGCTCAGTTGAAAAATCTTGAGACGGCGCTTAATACAAAAGTTATTGACAGAACAATAATGATACTTGATATATTTGCGATGAGAGCGGAGACAAGCGAAGGTAAGATCCAGGTTGAACTTGCGCAGTTAAAATACCGTTCGTCGAGACTTGTCGGACTCAGAAGTTCACTGTCAAGGCTTGGCGGCGGAATCGGAACAAGGGGACCCGGAGAAAAGAAGCTTGAGATGGACCGTCGTGTGATACGTGAGCGTATATCAATACTGAACAAAGAACTTGAAGAAGTAAAACGATCAAGAAATGTTGCAAGGAAAAAACGTATGGAAAGCGCTATGCCGATGGTTGCCATCGTAGGTTATACCAACGCAGGAAAATCAACACTTCTTAACACACTCACCGGAGCGGGGATTCTTGAAGAAGACAAGTTATTTGCAACGCTTGATCCTACCACAAGAATATATGAATATGAAAATGGAAACAGGATATTATTCACCGATACGGTAGGATTCATTAATAAGCTGCCTCATCATCTTATCGATGCATTCAGAAGTACACTTGAAGAGGCAAAATATGCGGATATAATCCTCCATGTCGTTGACATAAGCAATCCTTCCTGCGACATGCAGATGGACGTTGTATATGACACACTGGAAAAACTTGGAATTGCCGATAAACCTGTGATCACAATGTATAATAAAGTAGATAAGCTTGATAATGATATTATGCTTGGAAGCGATATCAGAAGCAGATGTACCATAAGAGCTTCCGCAAGAAAAAAACTCGGACTCGACAAACTTCTTGACGAGATCATGAATATAATAGATGACGGCATGAGATATATTGAACAGGTAATTCCGTACAGTGATGCCGCCAAGATACAGGACATCAGAAAATACGGACAGCTTATTGAAGAAGATTACAGAGCTGACGGCATATTTGTAAAAGCGAAGATTCCAAAGCAGATCGGTATTGGACTGTAGACGATTATAAAGGGGAACGGATCTGATGAAGAAGAACAGGGATAGTTATATAGGTATCATAATAGCGTTTGCATCACTTCTTCTTATTATATTGTTCATGTATACATGGAATGTCTTCGGCATAACTTCGGGACTTACGAAAGAAGCCGGTATGAACAGGCTGTCACAGGTGAGCGGAGAGCTTGAGAGCACTATAAATGAAGCAGAGAAGCTTACTATGCAGTATGCGATCAATCTTCAGAATATGCTTGACGACAAAGAGAAGCTTACTTCTTATCTGTATGATGAAAGTTATAAGATCACCAAAAAAGGAAACGGTGGTTATAATCTGTACGTAGCATGCAGTGACTGGACGATCATACCGAATTTTGATATGCCCGATGATTATGTGGCAACCGAGAGAGGATGGTATACAGGTGCGGCAAAAAGTAACGGAGCTACTTATGTTACTTCGCCTTATATAGATGCGATGACCGGGAATATATGTTATACGGTATCGGTGATGCTAAGCGATCATGACACGGTTGTTGCGGTAGACTATACAATGGAGAATATCCAGGCACATATAAAGGATATATTTGAAAAAGGCACTACCAATGCCATTATTGTTACCGAAGACGGTGTTGTTGCCGGATGTTCCAACGAATCGCTCATAGGCAGGCAGATCACGGAATCCATTCCCGAATATGCCGGCATATTTTCTCTTGCAAAGAACAAGGAAGGCGTAATATCAAACAGGATCAAATCAGGTATTTTATCTGAAAATCTATTCGCTACCAGATCGGGTAACGGATGGTATCTTATCGTCGGTGTTGATGACTGGGATATGTACAGCACATCATTTATGCAGCTGATCATCACCACACTTATGAGTCTTTTGCTTTTTGCGATAATCATTCATCTGTACCTTTCCGCTAAAAGGAGTCAGAAAAAAGCCGAGGAGGCTTTAAAGACAAAGGAAGAATTCCTTCGTAATGTAACAAGTGAATTAAGGGAACCTCTCTGTCAGATAATCGAGTATTCAAGCAGGGAGAATATTGAAGAAGCATCCGACACGGATGAAGAATTCTCAAAGATCCACGCTGCCGGTGACAGACTGTATGAAATGATCGGACAGATCATATCATATTCAAGTCTTGTTCTTACCGACAACAAAAAGACCGAAAAAACCGGAAAGAAGATAAGAACGGCTGCAAACAGAAGATTCAGGACGATCATTATAATCTTCATGGTGTTCTCCATGATCATCAGTCTGTATGGAAGTATATCCGCAACATGGCGTCTCGGTAATGAGATGATGGAGAACGAGGTCGATGATTATACATATAATCTGTCGGAATGGATCAATAAGCAGAAAAGTATTCTTGATATGTTCAGCAGTGTGATATCCACCAATCCGGAGATGCTTGATAATTATGATGAGACGATATCATACCTTAACAGGATCACAAAACAATACACTGATATATCCGCATCATATATGGCCAATCCGAAACTTGAACCGACAGTATACATGAATACCAGCTGGAAACCCGACGATGGCTGGCGTGTTGAAGACAGACAGTGGTACAAAGACACAATGGCTGCAAAGAACGGATGGAGTATATCCGCGCCATATTATGATGAGCAGACCGGATTGTATTGTGTTACATTTGCAAAGAGAGTGTATAATTATAAAACAGGAGATTTTCTGGGAAATTTTGGAATAGACTTTTATATTGACAAACTTATAGATATACTCGGTAGCAGTTATACCGATAACGGCTATGCATTTCTTGTGGATGCCGGAGGCAATATTATCAATCATCCTTACGGAAGTTATCAGATGTCAGCAGAGGAAACCACCAATATATCCGAGCTTCCTTACGGAGAAGTAAGACCTGACAGAAGCACACACATTTTCAATGATTATGACGGATCATTCAGGATAATGATCGCAGAGAGAAATGATGAATCCAATTTCTCGGTGTATGTTGTAAGTGATATATGGAGAATATACGGCTGGGTATTCATATACGGAATAGTCGGACTAGTGATATTCATTGCATGTATAATAATGATATACAGGACACTGACCAATATGATCAGATGGCAGGAAAAGACCACGCAGCAGATCAAGGCATCTGCGGATGCGGCTATTGCGGCAGGTAAGGCAAAGAGCCAGTTCCTCGCACAGATGTCGCACGAGATAAGAACGCCTATCAATGCCGTGCTTGGTATGAATGAGATGATATTGAGGGAATCAAAGGATAATGCAGTGCTTGATTATTCTTCCAACATTCAGACGGCCGGAAGAACTCTGCTTACCATAATAAACAGTATCCTTGATTTTTCCAAGATAGAAGACGGCAAGATGGAGATCGTTCCCGTAAAATACGATACTGCTTCAATGATCAATAATATTGTTGTAAGTATATCGGAGCGTGCGAAGTCGAAGAATCTTGAGCTTATCGTAAGTGTGGATGAGAATCTTCCTTCAATGCTCATAGGTGATGATGTACGTATAAGCCAGGTTATCATGAATCTTCTTACCAATGCAGTAAAATATACGGAAGAAGGAAGCGTTACCCTGTCATTTTCAGACGGAGGACGAAAAGACGGATATATTGAACTGATCACCGAAGTAAAAGATACGGGAATCGGCATCAGAAAAGAAGATATGGACAGACTCTTTGAATCATTTGAGAGGCTGGATGAGAAGAGAAATCATAATATAGAAGGAACAGGTCTCGGAATGTCTATCGTAACGAGACTGCTTGAAATGATGAACTCCACTCTTCAGGTTGAGAGCGAATACGGTAAAGGCTCGGTATTCTCTTTCAGCCTCAGACAGGAGATAGTTGATGATACGCCGGTAGGTGATTACGAAAAACGTCACAGCGATAAGAGCAGGAGTAACGGAGAGGACATAACACTGAAAGCTCCTGATGCAAAGATACTTGTGGTTGATGATAACCTTGTCAATCTCAAGGTGGCTGCCAACCTTCTGAAGCTTTGCGGCATCAAGCCGGATACCGCAATGTCCGGTAAGGCTGCGATCGCGCTAGCAAAAAGGAAATCATATCATATTATATTCCTCGATCATATGATGCCTGTCATGGATGGAATAGAGACTCTAAGGGTAATGAAGGAAGAAGCTGTTATTGATTCACAGGTAGTCGTCATAGCTCTTACAGCCAATGCAGTAGTCGGAGCAAGAGAACGATATATAGAAGCCGGATTTGACGACTATCTCTCCAAGCCTATTGATGTACATAAGCTTGAAGACAGGCTCAAAAAGTATCTGCCGGCTGAGGTGGTTGAAGAAGGGAAGTAGGATTCACAGCCCCACAACCCATAGCCCGGCTGCTTCGCACCCGTAGCAGCTACGCTGCTTGTGGCTATGGATTGAGGGGCGGTTCCTGCTTCACAGTAACCTTGTTCACAAAATTTTCACTTGCGTTTGAAAACAAAAGTGATATAATACTGTACTAGTTAATAAGCATGTTAATTATTAGACTACTAATTGTTAACATGCTTATTATGTTGGATATGCTGCGGGGAGTGTATAATACTTGTATGAACACACATCCTTCGGCGCTATTACGGTAGGTATGGAAGTATCAGAATTAAGCAAGGAGGAATATAATGGTAAATATTGAGAAAATAAGGGAAATAATGTGGCATCTTATGGTTATCAACCATAAACACAGGAAATGTCTCGAAGAAGAACTAACATCGAACAATATCAATCTGTATCCGGCCCAGCACACTATATTGATGAAGCTTAGTTGCCGTCCCGGTATCAATCAGAAAGAACTTGCAAAGATGTTACAGGTATCTCCGGCTACGATAACAATCAGTGTAAAGAAGTTAGTGAAGCTTGGATATATCGAAAAAACGAATAATGATGATGATAACAGATTCAATAATCTGACCATCACTGACAAGGGAAAAGATATAATATCAAAGAGTATAATGCTTTTTGACGGGCTCGATGAGAAGATGTATGAAGGTTTTACGGATGAAGAATGTGAGATCTTCAACAGTTATCTGAAGAGACTTGAGAACAATATGAATAAGCATCTGGGAACGGCCGACTGTGAAATATTATAATGTGGGAGGAGTACTGAAAAATGGCTGTTTATTGGAAATATGTTAAGCCTTATCTGTATGCATTTATACTTGGCCCGTTATTCATGATAGTTGAAGTTATCGGAGAAGTAATGATGCCGAAGCTGTTGCAGATGATCATTGATAACGGGATCGCAGAAGACGGAGGCGATGTCGGTTACATAATCATGATAGGTGTGATCATGGTCGTTACTGCGCTTTTGATGATGCTTGGAGGAGTGCTTGGAGCATGGTTTGCGATCAAGGCTGCTGTTAATTTTGCGGGAGATCTGAGGCAGGATCTGTTCGAGAAAGTCCAGAGATTTTCATTTGCGAACATTGAGAAATTCCAGACGGGTTCGCTTGTTACGAGGCTTACGAATGACGTTACCAATCTGCAGAATGCTATAGCGATAGCGCTCAGGATGCTTCTTCGTGCACCGGGTATGTTCATCGGAGCACTTATCATGGCGTATATGATGAAGCCTGATCTTGCACTCGTGATCACGATAGTTATTCCGCTTCTTACGGTAACACTTCTTATAATAATGAAAAATGCTTTTCCAAGATTCAATATCATGCAGAAGAAGATCGACAGAGTCAATTCCGTTGTACAGGAGAATGTAACCAACTCAAGGGTTGTTAAATCATTTGTAAGGGAAGAGTATGAAAAAGAAAAGTTTGACGTGGCCAACACCGAACTCAAAAATAACACTCTTAATGCCATAAAGCTTGTTATACTGACCCAGCCTGTTATGACGATCGCAATGAACATTACAACTATAGCGGTTGTATGGCTTGGCGGAAATCAGATACTTGCAGGGGATATGACAATAGGTGAGCTCACAACATTTACTACATATGTAGTACAGATCCTTATGTCACTTATGATCGTATCATTTATGATGATCATGGGATCAAGAGCTCTTGCTTCCTCGGCAAGGATCAAGGAAGTTCTTGACACGGAGATAGATCTTAATGATGATGAAGCCGTTAAGAAAAAAGAAGCAGGAGCCGACATGCCTCAGGTAACAAGAGGAAAAGTCGAATTCAGGAATGTCTGTTTCAAGTATTACAAGAAAAAGAATCATAACGTTCTTCACAATATCAATTTTGTGATAGAGCCCGGAGAAGTGGTTGGAATCATCGGTTCTACAGGCTCGGGAAAGACAAGTATAGTGCAGCTTATACCAAGACTGTATGATGCGGATTCCGGAGAAGTATTTGTTGATGATGTAAATGTAAAAGATTATCTTCTTGATGATCTTCGCAATAAAGTTGCAATGGTTCTTCAGAATAATGTTCTGTTCTCCGGAACCATAGAGAATAATCTAAGATGGGGCGATGAGGAAGCATCACTTGAAGATATCAAGAGAATAGCAGGATATGCCCAGGCTGACGGATTCATCAGTTCATTTCCGGAAGGGTATGATACGATGATCAATCAGGGCGGCGTTAACGTATCCGGCGGACAGAAGCAGAGAATGTGTATAGCAAGGGCGCTTCTTAAGCATCCGAAGATACTTATCCTCGATGACAGTACAAGTGCTGTCGATACCGCAACTGAAGCGATAATAAGGGATAACTTCCTTAAGGAGATACCGGATACAACGAGGATAATAATCGCGCAGAGGATATCCTCGGTAATAGATGCGGATAAGATAATAGTTATAGACGAAGGAAGTATTGTGGGCACAGGCACACATGAAGAGCTTATGCAGTCTTGCGAGACTTACTCCGAGATATACTATTCACAGGTAGAAAAGGAGGAGAAGGCTGTATGAAAGAAAATATGAAAAAAGACCGTGATAATCTCCTCGTTAAACCCGGAGCGGGTGGCTTTGATAAACCGGGAGGTCCCGGCGGCGGAAGAAGAGGCCATGGCGGAATAGGAATGGCCATAGAAAAGCCCAAAGCCTCCAAAGATACGATCAAAAGGCTGTTAAGTTATATTGCTCATGAAAAGATATTGCTCGTAATAGTATTTATATGTGTCATTGTAAGTTCCGTGACATCACTGTTCGGTTCATATCTGCTAAGGCCGGTTGTTAATAATCTGTCGGATGATTTTCAGATATTGCTGGGACTTGAAGCAGGAACCGAAGCATATTCGAACGCTTTGTCAGACGGTATATGGCATCTTATAACGGGTATATTAAAAATGGCCGGCGTATATGTTATCAGCATATGTACTCTGTATCTTCAGGCAAGACTTATGGTCGGAGTATCCCAGAGAGCCATATACAACATAAGAAAAGATCTGTTTAATAAGCTTCAGTCTCTTCCGATAAGATATTTTGATGAGAGAAGCACCGGAGATGTAATGAGCCGTTTTACCAACGATGTTGATGCGGTAGGCGAGCTCCTTAACAATTCATTTTCACAGCTTGTAAGCGGAATAATAACGATAATCGGAACACTCGGACTAATGTTATATACAAATGTCTGGCTAACGATCATTACCGTGTTAATTATCCCGCTCATGCTGAAAGCAGGCAAGATGATCGCCAACAGATCAAGAAAATATTTCGCGGCACAGCAGGCTGCGCTCGGTGATGTTAACGGATATATAGAAGAGACCGTTACCGGACAGAAAGTAGTAAAAGTGTTCTGTCATGAGAAAAAAGCGATAGAAGAATTCAGATATTTTAACAATAATCTGCGTGACAAGCAGATCAAGGCACAGTTCTTTGGCGGAATAATGGGGCCTGTCATGGGTAATATGAGTCAGATAAGCTATGCCATAGTTGGTGCGGTAGGAACAATACTCTGCATAGTCAAGAAACCGGTAGAGATATTCGGAGCGTCGTTCATTATCGGTGGTTTTGATATCGGCGGTGTGACGGTATTCGTTAATTTTTCAAGACAATTTTCCAGACCGGTAAATGAACTGTCGATGCAGGTAAATACAATATTCTCCGCACTTGCCGGAGCTGAGAGAGTATTTGCTGTCATGGATATGGAACCTGAGCCTGCAGATATGGATGATGCGGTGGATATGAATGATACCGAAGTCAAAGGCAAGGTAGTATTCGAGAATGTTACATTCGGATACAATCCCGATAAGGTTGTCCTTAAGAATCTATCATTGTACGCAAAACCCGGACAAAAGATCGCATTTGTCGGATCGACAGGTGCGGGTAAGACTACGGTCACCAATCTTCTTAACAGATTTTACGATATAAAAGAAGGTTCAATCACTATAGATGACAGGGATGTCAAGGATTATACAAGAGAGAGTCTCAGAGAGAATATAGCAATGGTCCTTCAGGATACGCATCTGTTCAGCGGAACTGTCAGAGAGAACATAAGATACGGAAGGCTTGATGCAACTGATGAGGAAGTTGAACAGGCGGCTAAGATCGCGAGCGCACATTCATTTATCATGCGTCTTGAAGACGGATATGACACTATGATAGAAGGTGACGGCGCAAACTTAAGCCAGGGACAGAGACAGCTCCTTAACATAGCGAGGGCAGCAGTATCAAAAGCTCCGATACTTGTCCTTGATGAGGCGACATCCTCAGTCGATACACGTACAGAGCGCCATATAGAACATGGAATGGACAGGCTGATGAAGACAAGGACTACATTTGTAATTGCACACAGATTATCAACCGTCCGCAATGCCAATGCTATTATGGTTCTTGAAAACGGTGAGATCATTGAGAGAGGAACACATGATGATCTCCTTACAATGAAGGGAAGATATTATAAGTTATATACAGGAGCGTTGGAGTTAGATTAAGGAAAAAGAAAGGGAATTCATTATGACCAGATTAAGTGTAAAGAAACCATATCTTACAATTGTTGCTGTAATAATTATACTCGTTACGGGATATGTTGCCATGACCAGAATGAAGACTGACCTGTTACCGGATATATCGGTCCCTTATCTTCTGGTTATCACTACCGAACCGGGTGCAAGCCCCGAGAAAGTCAGGATGGATATCGCCGAACCTATGGAAAGTGCGCTTGGTACGATAAGCGGAGTCGAGGATATTACAAGTAATTCGGCAGAAAATTACGCTATCGTAACGTTGGAATTCGGCAGTGATACCGACATGGATTCGGCGCTTGTAAGAGTGTCGTCGGCTATCAATAAGATGTCACTGCCCGAAGGGTGCGGTACTCCGAACATACTTGAGATCGGTATGGATATGCTTGCAACAATGTATGCGTCGGTAAGTTATGAAGGAAAAGATATCATTGAATTGTCAGATTTTACCAATAAGGTCGTTGTTCCGTATCTTCAGAGACAGGACGGCGTGGCAAGTATAACACAGATCGGTTCTGTCAAGCAGACTGTGGAAGTAAAGCTTAATGAAGAGCGTATCAATTCGTTAAATGAAGACATTCTGGTGTATACGAATGAAAAGCTTGCAGATGCAAAGAAAGATATTGATAAGGCAAAGAAAAAGCTGTCCAAGGCAAAGAAGAAGCTTGAAGAGCAGGAAAAAGCACTTGAAGACAAGCAGAATCAGGCTAATCAGGGTGTATCGGAAGCCATGCTCATGCTTGATAAGGCACAGGCCAATAAAGCAGCTTACGAGGCAACCTTAAACAGTCTGAAAGCCAGCAAAAAAGCTCTTCAGGCCGAGAAGAAAGCATATAAGGATAATAAGGTTGAAGACGGGTATAAGCAGATGGACGATATGTTCAAACAGTTCTATACCCAGATGGGAACGATGGCAGGAATGTCCGGTACTGATATTCCGAAGAATATCAAGGATGCGTATGAGAATCCCAAAAAGATCAAGAACCTGAAAGATATTATGTCGGGACTCGGATACGGAGAACAGGTTAAAAGCCTGACAAAAGAAGCCGTATCCCAGGTATATAAGATCGTTAAGATAAGAATGCCACAGATAGAAACCGAGCTTGCAAACCTTAAGACCGAGATAATGGCTGCAAAAGCTGTTATCAAGGCTATGAATGAACAAATGAAGGAGATAGACTCAGGTTATAAGAAAGCATATGAAGGCGGGCTGTCGTCTTCAGCAGGTTTCGGTTCAGCAAGCGCGCAGCTGGCAGCAGGAAAGAGCGAGATAGATAAAGCCAAAAAAGAACTGGATGAAGCAACCGATAAGTTCAATAAATCAAAGAAGACGGCAAGAGAGAATGCAAACATGGATGCGCTTCTTAAGCTTGACACTTTATCGGGTATTGTTACGGCGCAGAACTTCGCCATGCCTGCCGGTTATATCGATGACGCTGATGATAACCAGTGGCTGTTAAAAGTCGGTGACGAATACGAGAGTTTTGAAGATATAAGTTCCATGGTACTTTGCAAGATGCCGGGAATAGGCGTTGTCAAACTGAAGGATGTCGCCGATATCACTCTGGTTGATAATTCAGCCAATGTATTCGCAAAATATATGGATGAAGACACAGTATTTCTTGCGATATACAAGTCAAGTACATCCAATACGAGTGAAGTTTCCGATAACTGCTTCGAAGCAATGGAAGAGCTTGAGAACAAATATTCCGGCTTCAAGATGGTCACATTCAGCGATCAGTCAAAATATATATCGATGTTCCTTGAAAGTGTATTATCGAGTATATTCATCGGCGCGGCTCTTGCGATCATCGTACTGGCACTGTTCCTTAAGAGCGTTAAACCGACCATAGTTGTGGCGTTCAGTATTCCGTTCAGTGTGTTATTTGCAATAGTTATCATGTATTTTACCGGACTTGACATTAATGTTATGACTCTTGCGGGTCTCGGTCTTGCAATTGGAATGCTGGTTGATAACTCTATCGTTGTGATCGAGAATATAAGCAGATTGCGTGCAAAAGGGGTTGCTGCGCCGAGAGCGGCCGTTCAGGGCGCAAAGCAGGTTGCGGGACCGATAATTGCATCTACAATTACAACAATTTGCGTGTTCCTTCCCATGGTATTCACGACGGGTATGGTAAGAGACATTGTTGTACCGTTTGCACTTACGATATCATATGCCCTTACAGCTTCACTGTTCGTTGCGCTTACGGTTGTTCCTTCGGTAAGTTCGATCATATTGAGAAATCAGAGGGAACCTCACCAGCCTTTATTCGAGAAGTTCCAGAGGCTGTACGGTAAAGTACTTAAGTTGTGCTTAAGATTCAAGATAGTAACGATCGTAATATTCATCGGACTTCTGGCATTCAGTGTATATGAAGTGTTCAGAATGGGTATCGTTATGATCCCCGATATGACGGGAGATACGATAACCGCAACGATAACGGTTCCTGAAGATTATACCAAGGAAGAAGCCGTTAAGCTTGGAACGGATGCGATCGATGCAATGCGTAAAGTTGAAGGCGTAAGCGATATAGCCGCCATCGATAACAGATCAACAGCCGGAATGTTCGTCGGAGGAATGACCGATTCAAGTGATGACGATGTCAACTTCCAACGTTTTGCGGTATATATCCTTCCGGATGAAGATGTTAATACCGTAGGAGAGATGAAAGACCTTATCAATAATCTCAAAGCTGCTACAGAGGATCTTCCGGGTGAAGTATCGATAGGTTCACAGGAAGCCGCATCCCAGCTTCTTGCAAGCGGTATGTCCATCAATATATATGGTGAGGATGACGATAAGCTTCTTGAGATCAGCGAGGATGTCATGAAGATCATGGAAGGCGTTGAAGAGCTTACCGACATTTCCAATGGTGTTGAAGAAGCCGATAAGGCTATCCATCTTATCATTGATAAGGATAAGGCTGCAAAGAAGGGACTCACCGTTGCGCAGATATATGCGGCAATAAGCGGTAAGCTTGTCACCAAGAAAGACGCTGCAACGATCAATATCGACGGTAATGACGCAGGAATTACGATCATCAATGAAAATGACACGATAGACCGTGACACTATGATGGATATGGAGGTTGAGGCAACCAAAGTCGGCACAGACGGAGAGAGTAAGACCAAGAAGTATAAGCTGTCGGAATTTGCTAAAGAAGAGATGGTAGATTCTGCAAAGGTCATCACACGTAAGAATCAGACCAATTATATGACTGTAACTGCCGGAGTCAAAGATGGTGAGAATGTTACTCTTGTATCGAGAGAACTTGAACCGTTACTTGAGGAATACGAAGCTCCCGAAGGTTATACTATAGAGATCGAAGGTGAGACCGAAGAAGTAAATGATATGCTTGAGCAGATGATACTTGCAATATTACTTGGATTGTTATTCATCTATCTTGTAATGGTCGCACAGTTCCAGAGTCTTTTGTCACCATTTATCGTGCTGTTCACAGTGCCTCTTGCCTTCACCGGAGGTTTTGCGGGACTTCTTATAGCGGGAGAAGAGATATCGGCCATGTCACTCATGGGATTCATGGTTCTTATGGGAACGGTCGTTAATAACGGTATCGTGTTCGTAGACTATACCAATCAGCTTAGGATCCAGGGACTTGATAAGCGTAATGCTCTTATCGCTGCAGGTAAGACAAGGATAAGACCTATTCTTATGACTGCTATCACAACGATCCTTGCAATGAGCAATATGGTATTCACACAGGATGCCAGCTCGTCAATGGCAAAGGGAATGGCTATCGTTATCGTCGGAGGACTTGCTTATGCAACTATCATGACATTGTTCATGGTGCCTGTAATGTATGAGCTCCTCTACAGAAAACAGCCTAAGCTTATAGACGTAGGAGAGGATCTTGATGAATCCTATGACGAAGCAAAAGATTACGTGGAAGATAATTAAACTTGACAATCAAACAAAAAAATTATATCCTAATATAAGTAATAGCAATTAGGATGGTATATACATGAAAGAATATCATGTAACTCATTTGAAGACAGATCATATTCATGTAAAAGTGCCCGGTTCCAAGAGTATTACGAACCGGGCTTTGCTTATTGCATCCCTGGCTTGCGGAACATCGGTCATTAAAGGAACTCTTGCAAGCGATGATTCCCGTCATTTTCTTGATAGTCTTGTAAAATTAGGAATAAATGTTTCAGAAGATAAAACTGGAATTATTATTAAAGGAACAGGTGGTATAATCCCTGAAAAGAACGCTGAGATCGATGTCGGGAGTGCCGGAACGGCTGCACGCTTTCTTACAGCGATGCTTGCTCTCTCTGACGGGGAATACGCTGTAAATGCTTCGCCTCAGATGCAAAAAAGACCCATGGCGGAACTTCTTTGCGCGCTGGAGGATCTTGGCGCAAAGTTTGAGTATATGAATGAAGATCACGCGCTGCCTTTCAGGGTGACCGGACGGAAGAATCCGAAGATTTTCCAGGATAGCACATATGTCGACAGTGTTGTATCAGACAGCGCATATGCCGGTAACAGTGATGCAGGCGACACTCTCGGCAACGTTTCAGACAGTGGAAACACAGGGATGGCAAAACACCCGGAGTACCTCGTAAGTCTCAATATCGACAGAAGCAGTCAGTTTCTAAGCGCCCTTCTTATGACGGCGCCGATGTTGGACGGCCCGCTTACTATTGAACTGACTGGAAAAAGAACCGCAAGGTCATATGTCGGTATTACCATTAATATGATGAAAGACTTCGGAGTATATGTGGAGAATCCTTCCGAAGATGTGTATACAGTTAAGAGTGTTGATGATCCATTACGTGAAGATGCGGAAAGTGATCGTAGCACCAATCAGCGTGTGAATTCGTATGTTGCCCGTGAATATATGTGCGAGCCTGATGTGTCGGCTGCATGTTATTATTATGCGATGGCCGCCGTGACCGGTAAGGAAGCGGTTGTGGACAATATATACAGAAGCAGCATGCAGGGTGACATCAGATTCGTTGATATACTCGAAAAGATGGGCTGTATGGTACGCGATATGCCGGAAGGTGTTTCAGTGAAAGGAACAGGCAGGCTTACGGGGATAGACGTTGATATGAGCGATTGTTCAGACCAGACCATGACTCTTGCGGCCATAGCACCTTATGCAGATTCGCCCGTGACCATAAGAGGTGTAGGACATATCAGAAAACAGGAATCCGACAGAATTGCCGCGGTAGCGGACGCCCTTTCGAACATGGGTGTAGGATATGAGGAATATGAAGATGGTATTAAGATAATGCCGGGGATTCCAAACCCCGCGCATATTAATACATATGAAGATCACAGAATGGCAATGGCGTTTGCCGTTACGGGACTGTGCACGGAAGGTATCGTTATAAATGATCCGGACTGTTGTGCCAAGACATTTCCGGAATATTTTAAGATACTTGACAGTCTTACAGATAAGAATTAAGAGGGAGGAATGTAACCATGATTAGAAAAAGATCAATAATTGCGGCAATGATATGTGTGGCTGTCCTTGGCATGACTTCATGCAGCGAGGCAGACAGGGTATCGGAGAATCTGTCAAAACAGGCAGATAACTTTAACATCGTAAGAAAGATCACCGTAATGAACTGTATTAAGGGAGATGTATTGTTCCAGATGTCGGGAAGAATGTCAATAACTGCCGACAGAGAAGACAACCAGCTTGAGATAATCGCAGAGAAGGATGGCAAGTATGTGAAGCATTTCATCGGGCTGTCGGATAACGTTACTTATGTTGTAGAAGATCTCGGCGTAGGTGAAAATGATGTGAACAAGTACCAATATACACTCAATTTTAATCCGAATATGTGGATGCCTATAGAGGTGGATACGATCGATTGACAGAGGCTGACAGATCGTGAAGCGTTCCGGACCCCCCCCCCCCCCGGAATCTCCGATGCTCATCGGCGTATGGTACGGGTGGGTTATGGTCTGATATATAATTGCGATATAACATAAAAACAACACATAAAATTTTGCCAACATATAACGAAAGGACATGATAATTCATGAAAAAAATTACCGATTACATCGAAGAGCTGGTAAAACCGGCGTTTGAAAAAGCCGGATACGACCCGGACTACGGCAAGGTGAATCTGTCCAACAGACCGGATCTTTGCCAGTATCAGTGTAATGGAGCAATGTCTGCCGCAAAGGCTTATCATAAAGCTCCGTTCATGATCGCTGATGAAGTCGTAGAATTATTAAAATACAATATAACATTTGAAAAGATCGAATCTGTTAAGCCGGGATTTATCAATATCACACTTGCTCCTACATTTATTGCAGACTGCGTTAAGAAAATGAGGGATGAGGATGATTACGGTTTTGAGAAGACGGATAATCCGAGAACGATAGTTATCGATTACGGCGGACCTAATGTTGCGAAACCTCTTCATGTCGGACATCTGAGAGCTGCGATAATCGGTGAGAGTATCAAGAGGATCGCAAGATATGCAGGTCATAAAGTGATCGGAGATGTCCATCTCGGTGACTGGGGACTTCAGATTGGCCTTATCATAACGGAACTTGGTAAGAGAAAGCCTGATCTTTGTTATTTTGATGAGAGCTTCGAAGGAGAATATCCAAAGGATGCGCCATTTACAATGAGTGAGCTTGAAGAGATATATCCTTATGCAAGCAGTCATTCCAAGGAAGATCCGGAATATCTAGCCACAGCACAGACGGCAACTGCCGAGCTTCAGGCCGGAAGACGCGGGTATATGGCGTTATGGAAGCATATCATAGATGTATCGGTTGCCGATATACGTAAGAATTATGACAGGCTTAATGTGGAATTCGATCTCTGGAAGAAAGAAAGCGACGCCCAGAAGTATATCCCGGATATGGTTGAGAATATGAAAATGGACGGGTTCGCCTATGAGAGCGACGGTGCGCTCGTTGTTGACGTAAAGCTTCCTGAGGATAAGAAAGAGATCCCTCCGTGTATCATATTAAAGTCCAATGGCGCCACGAATTACGAGACTACCGATCTTGCAACAATAATAGAACGTGTTAAGCTGTTTGACGCAAAAGAAATGATATACGTGGTTGACAAGAGACAGGAGCTACATTTTGAACAGGTATTCAGATGTGCAAGAAAGACCGGTCTTGTAGATGATGATACGAAACTTGTATTCGTTGGTTTCGGAACGATGAACGGCAAAGACGGTAAGCCTTTCAAGACAAGAGATGGCGGCGTATTGAGGCTTGAAACGCTTATAAATGAGATAAGTGACGCAGTATATGACAAGATCATGGAAAACCGTGATATGGAAGAGACCGAGGCAAGGCATATATCGGAGATCGTCGGTGTATCCGCTTTAAAATACGGTGATCTCTCCAATCAGGCAACGAAGGATTATGTATTCGATGTCGACAGGTTCATATCATTTGAAGGTAATACAGGTCCTTATATTCTCTATTCGATAGTGAGGATCAAGTCTGTACTTGCAAGATTTGCATCCGAAGGCGGCAATATTGATGAATGCGATAACATTCTGCCTCCCGCAAATGACAGCGAACAGAATGTGATGCTTACGCTTTTAAAATATAATGATGTGATCGAACAGGCATTTAACGATAATGCGCCTCACAGGATATGCCAGTATATATATGAGCTTTCTGAGGCATTCAACAGTTTCTATCACGGTAATAAGATAATAGCTGAAGAGAATATTGACAGGAAGAGATCATGGATAGCGCTTCTTGTAATTGTTAAAGGCGTGCTTGAACAGTGTATAGATCTGCTTGGATTTGAAGCGCCGGAGAGGATGTAACCCTGCGAAGAAAAACGAAACAGATGAGAACGTAAATATCGCTCATTAACAAGCTTTCGCCATGAAATCCCAATATTTCATGGGGATGCTTAACAGATAATATATGATTGCGGAAAGGAAGGATTATCATGATGGTTGGTCGAAAAAAAGATGTCAGATTTCTTGAGGAGGAGTATGCATCGCCCAATAATTCCCTTGTAATACTGTACGGACGTCAGGGAACGGGTAAGACGACGCTTGCAACTGAATTTCTTAAGAGTAAGAACGGTTTTTATTACTGTTGTAAGGAATGTTCCGAGCGCGAACAGCATCTTCTCATGAGGGAAGAGTGGAAGAATGGCGAAGGACTTAATATCGAGGAAGAAGGATTCGAGGCGGTTCTTAAGGCTGCTGTGGCTAAGGCACCTGCGGGAATGAAGCTTGTGCTCGTGATCGATGAGGTGTATAACGCGGTAAGACAGGGAAAAGAACTTACCGATGCCCTTGCAAATCTTCTTGAAGATAATAAGGGAAAGAATAACATTATGATAATTCTCTCAAGTTCATCCGTGCAGTGGGTTGAGAACAAGATGGTCAAGGAGATCGGAGCTCTGTCTCACAATATTACAGGATTCAGAAAGCTTCTTAACTTCGGATTCCTTGAGATTGTGAACAGATTTCCAAAGCTTGATTCCAAGACCTGCGTATATATATACGGAATACTCGGCGGTGTTCCGGGATATGTTGATATGTGGGATGCCGACAAGTCCGTTAAGGAAAATGTAATGAAGCTTTTCCTCGACAAGAATGCTCTGTTCTACAGAGAACCGGAACGTTTTCTTAAGAGCGAGTTAAGAGAGCTGTCTTTCTATAACACGATCCTTTCCAATCTTGCAAGTGACAGGGAGAAACTTAATTATCTGTATCAGAGAACCGGTTTCTCCAGAGCAAAGATCAGCGTATATATCAAGAATCTTATCCAGCTTGACACTGTTGAGAAGATATTCAGTATGGAAAAAGGCAATTATGACAACATTCAGAAAGGACTTTACGGAATAAAAGATCCTTTCATGCATTTCTGGTACAGGTTCGTATTCCCTAACTTAAGCCTTCTTGAGACCGGTGATGCAGAATATGTTTATGACAAGCTGATCGAGCCGTATTTGAATGAATACATGCAGAAGTACTTTGTGAGAGTATGTAAGGAATATCTTGATCTCATGAATGCCCATGACAAGCTACCCGTAAGCTATGATTTCAGCGAGAGCTGGTACGGCAAAGAGAATACGATAGATATCATTGTAAAAGACAGGGAAAATGACAGGATAATCGCTGCTTTATGTAAATGGAGTGACGATATTTTCGATGAAACCGATTTTGAGAAGCTGATATCGGCGTCTGAATATGCGGGAATCCACGTGGATTATTATTATATGTTCTCCAAAGAGGGATTCTCGGAAGCATTTGAGGAGAGGTGTAAGCTGATCGACAATATTACGCTTATAGGGCTTGACAGCTTCTAGGAAAACAGTGTGGGATGTGCTGGAGTATGGGCGCGTGGGGGCGAGGATACGTGGTTTCGGCGGAGGTTTTTATGTACAGAGAGATTGATAGTTTAATTATCTACAGAGATAATGTAAGAAATACGATCTTAAGCGATATGGGTGAGGTCTTCAGGGATTTTTATGACGGAGATCACGACAGAGAGGATATCGTTCGAAGGATATATACGCTTGTTAACAGGCTGCTTGATGTTGCAACAGATTATGGGTTTGATGGTAATCTGTGGCAGAATTATATCGCATATATACTCGCAATGAGTGAGAATCCGTTTACGATAACCTGTGAGAGGACCATGGCTCAGGACGGTACGGTAAATGAGTTTGTGAAGGATGATCTGATGCATTTTAACAATATACTGCATTATGACTTTGCGAAGATGGAAGAGAAGCTCGGTATTAACTGCTTTGCGAGGATCACCGCATATAAGTCTCTTGTTAAGCCCGAGAGAAGGTTCAACAAGAATGTCAGCAATTGTGTTAAGAAATTATCTGCGGCACTCGATAGCTGTGACAGTCCCGATGATCTGTATGATATCGTCACAGGCTTCTACAGGGAGCATGGTGTCGGTATGTACGGACTCAATAAGGCTTTCAGGATCAGGAATACCGATGGCGTAACGACTCTTATGCCTATCACCAACACATCTGAGGTGACTCTTGATACCATAATCGGTTATGAGAGGCAGAAGAAGCAGCTGGTTGATAATACGGAAGCGTTCGTATGCGGCAGACCTGCCAATAACGTGCTCCTTTGCGGTGACAGCGGAACAGGTAAGTCAACGAGTATAAAAGCGATCCTTAATGCGTATTACGATAAGGGGCTTCGTATTATTGAGATATACAAACATCAGTTCAAGGAATTATCGACCGTGATTGAGATGATAAAAGACAGGAATTACAGATTCATCATATATATGGATGATCTGTCATTCGAAGATTTTGAGATAGAATACAAATATCTCAAGGCCGTTATAGAAGGCGGTCTCGAGATAAGGCCGGATAATGTGCTCATTTATGCTACTTCCAACAGAAGACATCTCGTAAAAGAGAGTTGGAAAGACAGGGATGATTTGGATATGGACCTGCACCACAGTGATACGATGCAGGAAAAATTATCGTTAGCCCAGAGGTTTGGAATAACCATATATTATGCAAGACCGGCCAAGAAAGAGTATGATGAGATCGTTCGCGGAATTGCGAAGCAGTATCCCGAACTTGACATAAGCGAAGAAGAGCTTATCGCCGAAGCCAACAGATGGAGCGTTGCCGGCGGCGGTTATTCGGGACGTATAGCAAGACAGATGATCATATCGAGGTTGTCAGATATGTGAGAAAGTGAGTTCACATCATAGTTCCTTGGCTACCTCGGCAGTAACTTTATCAATAAGCTGTGTGTATTCGGTATCGGATGCACACAGTTTTTTATTTTGGAAGAATTCCGAAGCATATACAGCCTGTGCTACAAGCATCTCAAGGCCTGTCGCACCCGTCATTCCAAGCTTTCTTGCATCACGAACGAGCACGGTCTCGATAGGATTGTATATAATATCAAGAACTGCCTTGCAGGAAGTAAATGGCGCAAGATCTATCGGTGTGGCATCGGAATCGGGATACATCCCTACAGGAGTCGTATTAATGATAACATCGGCATCCGAGTGCCTTGCAAAACATTCTTCATAAGTGATAGTATCAGGAGCATCTTTATAATATACTGTAAGTATATCACCTGCCTGAAGGTCTTTAAGTACGGCGATTATTGCCTTTGATGCGCCGCCCTTTCCGAGAACAAGAACTTTCCTGCCTTTGATATCTACGTTATATTTATCGATCATATATCTGAAACCGGCATAATCGGTATTGTGTCCGATATATCTGCCATCTTCACAGACAATGGTATTAACTGCACCGATCGCACGGGCGTTATCATCAAGTCCGTCAAGATATGGAATAACAGCCTGCTTATAGGGAATCGTAACATTTATCGCCTTGAAAGGCTTTTTTGTCATGAATTCGTCAAAGTCATCCTTTGATACCGGATGAAGTTCGTAAGAATAATCAGCGATCATCTCATGTATGATGCGTGAATAGCTGTGACCGAGTTTTTCTCCGATAAGCCCATAATCCATTGTGTTGTACCTCCGTAGTGAGAATTTTTGGCTGTTGTTAAGTGTAACATGATACGGACTTACATGCAAGCATTCGGTGCATTAGCCATAACTCACATCCCATAGGATAGTAATATAATCATACATAAAATGAAAAAATTCACTTCATTTATTGATTAAAAACCACAAAACGTATATAATATAAAGTTGATGTATCAATTCAGCACCCCGATGAACCTTTAAGTGTTTCGTTCGGAAAGCAAGCTTCCCGCCTGAGATATTCATGATTTCGTGGAGTGCTCTACTGAACATGCTGATGCATTATATGACAATGTATTGGCGGATAAATCATAATTACATTTAACATTACATGCAGAATAAATGTTATAGGAGGATTTAATATGTACAGGAGAGAACGAGGAATAAGAAAAAGAAGATTCATGGCGATGCTTTTGGCGCTTGTGATGATCGTAACGATCATACCTTCTGAAGCATTGGCGGCAGATACTTATGATACAGGATATACCGCTGTAAACAATGCGGATTTTGCCAATGCGGGCTTTAATATTAATTTCCTTGAGGGTCAGATATTGAATGTAGGAGATACTATAAATTATTATGCTTTAAAAAATAATAGTGGAGCTGATACTTTTCAGTTTAATTTTTTTGACAGTAACTATGACCTGTTAAAGCAAATTGATGAAGCAAGTGTCACGCCTACGGATGTAACTATTAACGAAAAAACATATCTCTTATACACTATTATTGTTCCGGATTGGCCGGAAGAAAAGCAGGATAAACCCGGACATAATACGTTTTCAGGAATATGGCAGTGTAAAAATATGTGGGACTCGGGCGGAGACGGACATATTGATTTCTATCCATATGACTCTGAAGATCCTGATAATTATGTGAATATTGTCTATCAAAATAGTGGAGATGAAACACTTGCTCCGGATAGTCCGACAGTACATCAAACGGGAATAAAAACAATATTGAAGCCTGCATCAAAACCGGGACATAGTTTCCGCGGATGGAGCAGATTACCTATTAAGAGAATTGATTACGCTTCTGATGCTGATTATGAGGCGGCTTTAAATGAAAATTTGTGTGATTATATAAAACCTGATGTTCATAAAACAGATGATGAGCCTGTTATTAAAGAATATCCCTATTTTACTTACACCGGTATATATAACATAACTTACGAGCTGACTCAGGCTGGGGTTACGACAGGTTTCAATGATACGGACAATCCGATAACCTACGATACTGCCGTCGGAGTTGCTGCTCTGAAGCCTGCAACTACTTCTGATAATGATCATTATCAGTTCGAAGGATGGTATGACAATGCCGCACTTACCGGTAACAAAGTAACGAGCATAGAGTCGGGAACTACCGGTGATATCAAGCTATATGCCAAGTATGTTCCGAAGGAATATACCATAACATACAACACGGTAATGGATCTTGGGGGCGGTAATTCGGTTACCGGTACGGTAAACGGAGATTCACGCATTTCCTATTCCTACGGAGAGACATTAGCTTACGGAACCACTGCGGCTTATCCTATTCGTGAGGCTGTTTCGACAACTGATGGATATGTATTCGAGGGATGGTATACGAATTCGAATCTCTCTGCAGAAAGCAGATTTACAGGTATAGCGGCGACAGATTTCGGTAATCTTAATCTGTATGCAAGATATGTTCCTAAGACTGCAGTACTTCGTCTGGATAAGAACGGAGGAACGGGAGGAACCGACTTCGGCACCGACGGATATGTGCTTACATACAATGAAGATATGCCGGCTATTACGGCTCCATCCAAAGAATATCACACATTTAACGGATATTATTATAATGATACAAAATACGTGAATAATGACGGATCATGGAATAACATACCGGGTGTGATCGAAGGCAGTAAGTGGAAGGTCAACAATTCCAATCCGATCACGTTAACTGCGCAGTATTCACCGAATAATTATACTATCACATATTATCCTACAACCGAAAAGCAGGGCATTGCAGGTTCACAGACAGGCAATCCCGCAACATACACGTACGGAACAGGAGTATCTCTTGGTACAGGTGCCGGTAATATTAAGAATGCCGTTCCGGATGATGATGGATATTCATTTGAAGGATGGTATAAGGATGCGAATCTTACCAATAAGTTCACCGGTGCTTCCGTAACAGATCATGAGAATCTTACTTTATATGCAAAATATACTGCCAATCAGTATAGCATCACTTATATGGATGACGGTATAGCTTTGAATAATACCGGTAATCCTGCAAACTACACTTATAATCCGACCGGTACGACCGCTCTTAACGGAACGAACAATCCTACAGCGTTCGGTTATAATTTTGTCGGATGGTATACCGATACAATAGGCGGAGACAAGGTTACTGCCGTTCCTGCGGGTTCTAAGGGTAATAAGACGTATTATGCCCAGTATAAGGCTAAGACGGCAACCCTTACTTTGAATGCCAACGGCGGAACCGGAGGAAGTGCGGCAGGATATACACTGACATATAGTGAGGATATGCCTGATATCGTTACTCTGCCGACAAAGGATTATTATGATTTTACGGGATATTATTATAATAGTACCAAATATGTAAATGATGACATGACATGGAACAATCATGCCGGAGTTATCGAAGACGGAAAGTGGAAATCAGAACAGACCACATTCGTTCTTACGGCAGGGTGGACTCCGAAGCAATATAATATCAATTATGTAACTGCTATGGGAACCGTTAACGGCCAGGTGACCGGCAATCCTGCAACATATCATTACGGTGATGTGGTCTCAACCGGAACGGCTGCAGACAATATCAAGAATGCTGTACCTACAGATGATGGATATACATTCGAAGGGTGGTACACCGATCCGGGACTTGCGGCAAACAGCAAATTCACGGGAATAACTGCGACGACCCATGACAATATTACTCTGTATGCAAAATATACTGCCAATAAATACGGCATTACATATATAGTTGACGGAACGGCTAAGACAGATACCGGATATCCGGCAGAGTACACTTACAATACAGCTGTAGAATTAACAAGTACCACTCCAAACAGTATTAAGAAAACTGGTTATAATTTCATCGGATGGTATACCGATGCAACAGACGGAAGCAAAGTGGAAACTATTGCTGCTGGTCAAAAAGGAGCGAAGACATTATATGCGCGTTATACTCCAAAGACTACAGGGCTTACGCTTCTCGATAACGGCGGCGCAGGCGGAGGTTCTTCAAATAACACGCTTACTTATGACAGCAACATGCCGGTCATAACAAAACCTATAAGGGCTAACCATGTATTCGCAGGATATTATAACAATCAGAATGTGCAATATGTCGATTCCGAAGGAAACTGGAACAATGTTACAGATGTGATCACGAATGGAAAATGGAAGTCGGAAATTGAGACTCTTATTCTGACCGCACATTGGACCGGTGCTCAATATAACATTACCTACAATGCAGATATGGGTCAGGTCAAAGGAAGCACAAAAGCCGGTACACGTACATCATATACATACGGAGAGGGTGTTGTCACAGGTAATGCAAACGGTAATATCATGGATGCGGTACCTAATGATGACGGATACACATTTGAAGGCTGGCATAAGAGCGCAAACCTTGATGATGCCGCATTTACCGGAATTACCGCTACAGACAGCGGCGCTGTCAATCTTAATGCAAAATATGTTCCAAAGCAATATACCATAACATATTACGTTGACGGTGCAGTAAAAACAGATACGGGTTATCCGGCGAATTATACATATGCTACGGGAGTAGCTTTAAACTCCGCAACACCGGATAAGCTGAATAAGACCGGTTACGAATTTGTGGGCTGGTACACTGATGTAACAGGCGGAAGTAAAGTTGAATCATATTCAGCTACCGACAAGGGTAATAAGACATTATATGCCCGTTACACGGCAAAGACTGCGAACCTTATTCTTAACGATAATGAAGGATCCGGCGGAAATGCCGACAATTCAACGCTTACCTATGATCAGGCAATGCCGAACATCACTGTACCGACAAGAGATCATTATTCATTTGACGGTTATTATCTCGGCACTGACAAATATGTGAACAATGACGGTTCATGGAATAATATCGCAGGCAAGATCGCGAACGGTAAATGGAATTCCGTTGATGCGACGCTTACACTTACCGCTAAATGGACAGCAGGCAATTATACAATAACATATGTTGCCAATAAGAATGTATCAACCGGTAAGGCGCCTGTCGGTAATCCGACGAATTATACATATGGAACTGCAATCGCTGCAGATTCCTTCGGCGATGCGGATCCGGGCAACGACGGCTATACATTTGAAGGCTGGTATACGAATGAGAACTTTACAGGCAGTAAGTTCGCAGGAGTAGCTGCAACAGACTTCGGTAACATCACATTGTATGCAAAATATACTCCTAATAAATATAATATTACTTATATCGTTGACGGAGCTGTAAAAGCGGATACGGGATGTCCTGCCGATTACACATACGGAGTCGGAGTATCGCTTGACAGCACTACTCCCGACGCGATCAAAAAAGACGGATATGACTTTAACGGCTGGTACACACAGGAAAACGGAGGAGATAAGGTAACATTATTCTCGGCAACCGACAAAGGTGACAAGACAGTATATGCGCACTACAGTGCAAAGCCGTCGCCAACTCCCGCACCAACGGCTACGCCGACGCCGGCACCGACTGAGGCACCAACGGCTACACCTGCACCGACTGCAGTGCCTACAGCCACACCGACACAGGCACCTACTGCAGTACCTACAGCAACACCAACAACGACTCCGACTATAGCACCTGTTGCTCCGCCTTCGCCTACACCGACAGTTGTGCCTACTCCTTCACCTTCGCCTACACCTGTAGAATACAGTATAATCTACATTCTTGACGGAGGTAAGAATTCTGCTGAGAATCCTTCAAAGTACACGGTGGGAACCGGTGCCAGCTCATTTGATGATGCCACGAAGAAAGGATACGAATTCGTGGGATGGTATTCGGATGCATCATTTAAGAAAGAGATCACTTCTATATCTGAGACAGCCACAGGTGATGTAACACTGTATGCGAAGTTTAAGAAGGATACTTCGGAAGATGATGTGGAGGGTTCGACATTCAGATCGGTATTCCTTTGCCTTACGGATTACACATATCATTCCATGACACTCCAGTGGAAGAAGGTAAAGGGCGCAGACGGTTACATGATCTACGGAAATGAGTGTAATCATGATGATAAGATATTCAAATATAAGTACATTACCACGCTTGGCGCTTCAACTACGAGATGGGTATCATCAGGTCTCAGATACAATAAGTATTATAAGTATTATGTAGCTGCTTATAAGAAAGTTAAAGGAAAGAAAAAGATAATATGCACTTCAAAGCTTGTACATGGAACCACTCTTAACTGGAAGTACGGTGTTGCCGAAAAGGTAACAGTCAACAAAACAAAAGTGACACTTTCGAAGAATAAAAAATCGAAGAAACATACATTTACTCTGAAAGCAAAAGAGATCAACGACAGGAAATTGATAAGACAGCACAGGGACATCTGCTATGAATCTTCGAATAAGAAAGTTGCAAGTGTCAACAAAAAGGGCGTTATCACAGCTCACAGAAGAGGAAAATGTACGATATATATCTATGCACAGAACGGAGTGTTCTGTACATGTAAGGTAGTAGTAAAAAAATAACCGGAATGTTCCCTTACCCGGCAGATGCCTGATGATATAAGCACAGCAGATGCTTGCCGGGCAGATACCGCAAATAGCAAATCCCGCCGGATGACCCGGCGGGATTTTTTAAAGTTTCGCTTTTGCAATATTATTTGTTCCATGGGCTAAGCCTCCGCACCCGTCTTGACGAAAGATGTAAGTGTTTGTTATAATGACTGTAACTGTTCAGAACTCCATGCAAATATAAGAATTATAGTCGGAAAGCTTGCTTTGCAGATAGAATTCTTATAATTTCAAGGTGCTGAGCAAGATGATGATTTACAGACGTTAACCCGTAAGGTATGTATTAATATACAGGAGGTTGCTATGAGTATTAAGGATAATATTGCGGAACAACAGGTATATAAGACACTCGATAAGGATAAAGATGAATTCGGGGATGTTAAGATATCCGAAGGCGTTGTGGCAAGCATTGCAGGTCTTGCGGCTCTTGAGGTCAAGGGCGTTGAAGCCACGATAGGATCGGTTGCCAACGAGATCGCAGGCAAATTCGGTGTTAAGAATCTTGATAAGGGAATAAGAGCAACCATTGAAGGAAATGAAGTGACTGTCGATATGAATATAAGTATCCAGTACGGGTTCAACATTTTAACGACCTGCAAACTTATACAGGAAAGAGTCAAGCAGTCGGTTGAGAGCATGACCGGACTCGATTGTAAGAAGATAAATGTATACATTGCCGGATTATCGGTAGAAAAGTAAGTGCCTCGGACAGGCAGGAGAATAATATGACAAGGCATAAGATAAGGGAACACCTTTTTAAATTGCTGTTTGAAGCCGGTTTTCGTGACGGTGAAGAGATCAATGATATCGTTGAGATGTATTGGAACTGTGAGGATGAAGATCCTTCAGATGCCGAATACGGCGAGATAAGCAGCAAATTAAAAGATATAATATCTCATAAAGATGAGATAGATGAATTGATAAGCAATAATTCAAAAGGCTGGAAGATCAACAGAATGGGCAATGCAGAGCTTAATATACTCAGGATTGCCATATATGAGATTAGATTTGATGATAATATTCCTGTCAAGGTGGCTATCAATGAAGCAGTAGAGCTTGCGAAGCAATATGGAATGGACAAATCTCCGTCATTTATTAATGGCATCCTTGCAGGTATTGTGGAAGAATCCGGTGAGGAATAATGGACAGGATATATACCGTTGCCCAGGTGAACCGATATGTGAAGAAAATGTTTGATGAAAGCATGGCTTTTAGCGGTATATCGGTAAGGGGCGAGATATCTAATTGTACATATCATACATCCGGTCATATATATTTTACATTGAAAGATTCATCAAGCAGGATCTCATGTGTAATGTTTGCCGGGAACAGGCGCGGACTTGACTTTACTATGTCTGACGGAATGAGCGTAGTTGTTAACGGCTCGGTGAATGTATATGAACGTGATGGAAAATATCAATTATATGCAGTAAGAATAATGAAAGAAGGACAGGGAGCTCTCTATGAAAGACTTGAGCTGTTGCGACAGACGCTTTCCGAAGAAGGGCTCTTTAGTGATGTTCATAAGAAGGAAATACCATATTATTCATCTAAGATCGGAATAGTTACGGCTGCGACCGGTGCAGCCATACAGGACATAATAAATATTACCAAAAGACGCAATCCCTACGTTCAGTTATATCTTTATCCCGCATTGGTTCAGGGAGAAGGAGCGGCACAGTCCATTGCCGAAGGAATAAGATATCTCGATTCAATGGGGCTTGATGTATTGATCGTGGGACGCGGAGGCGGATCTTTTGAAGATCTGTTCGCATTTAATGAAGAAGAGGTTGTAAGAGCGGTATATGAATGTAACACACCGGTAATATCGGCTGTGGGGCATGAAGTAGACACGACTTTGTCGGATTATGCGGCTGATATGCGGGCGCCTACACCATCAGCTGCTGCAGAACTGGCAGTTAGAGAACTGACAGAAATATATTCACGGTTCGATGAGTATTCAAGAATACTCTGGAAGAATCTGGAAAGAAAAGTCACACTTGTAAAGAGCAGATATGATCTTATAAAAACAAAGCTTGAACACAATACTCCCGAAGACAAGATAAGACAGAAGAGAGAATATCTTATTAATATCGAAGATAATATGGACAGGCTTATAAAAGATAAGATCAAGTATTACAGGAACAGGGAACGCGTATGTATTGAAAAACTTAAGATATTATCGCCGCTTCAGAGATTATCTGGTGGATATGCATACGTAAAAAACAAAGACGGTATCGGACTTACAAGCGTATTACTTGTAAAACCGGGAGAAGATATTGAGATCACGGCATCCGACGGTAAGATACTTGCGTTATGTGAAAGCGTTTTAATGCAGGATGATCCGGTAACGAAGGATATGAATGATTAATTCGGAAATGGAGACAGTCATGGCAGGAATTGAAGAACAATTTAAGGAACTTGAGAATATCATATCGGAACTAGAAAGTGATGAACTGACACTTGAAGATTCATTTACACTGTACGAAAAAGGAATGAAGCTTCTGGCATCATGCAACAGTGAGCTGGATAAGGTCGAGAAAAAGCTCATCAATGTTAAGGAAGGACAAAGTAATGACTGATATTAAAGACAAATGCGACAATATTGAAAAAATCCTTGAATCATATCTTCCGGGGAAAGAAGGATATCAGAAAACAATATTCGAGGCCATGGAATATTCTCTTATGGCGGGCGGAAAGAGACTCAGACCGCTTATCATGAGTGAAGTGTTCAGAATGTTTGGTGGAGAGAATACTGACGTTGTTGCGCCGTTTATGGCTGCGATCGAAATGATCCACACATATTCACTTGTTCATGACGATCTTCCGGCGATGGATAATGACGATTACAGAAGAGGACGTAAGACCACACATATCGTCTACGGAGAGTCGATGGGAATACTTACTGGAGATGCACTTCTTAACTATGCTTATGAAGTGGCACTCAGTGCGATAACCGGATCGGATAACGTTGAAAGATCCGCAAAAGCGCTTCAGGTTCTCGCAAAGAAAGCCGGAGTATACGGAATGGTGGGCGGACAGGTTGTTGACGTTGAAATGAACGGCGTTATTCCGGATATGGATATGTTAAAGTTCATTTATGAGAAAAAGACTGCGGCGCTTCTTGAGGCATCCTTCATGGTAGGAGGGATACTTGCCGGAGCATCCGATGAAGAAGTTCGTAAACTTGAACTGATAGCTGATCATATAGGAATAGCTTTCCAGATACGGGATGATATACTTGATGTAACAAGCACTACGGAGGTTCTCGGTAAGCCTGTCGGAAGTGATGAAAAGAATAATAAGACCACCTATGCATCATTTAAGGGTGTTGGGGAAGCAGAGAAAAAAGTCAGGGAATATACTGACAAAGCTATAGAATTATTTGATGAACTTGCCGAAGGAAAAGACGGGGAATTCTTACGCGGATTAATACTCAGTCTTGTCACAAGAGACAAATGATCTAAAACTAAGGACGGTTATGGTTATGAGTTATGAGACGTTAGACAAAATAAAGAAGGCTAACGACATAAAAGGATTATCGCCTGATGAATACGGCAGACTTGCAAAAGAGATCAGGCGCTGCCTTATAAATAATGTGAGTAAGACGGGCGGACATCTTGCGTCGAACTTAGGTGTTGTGGAGCTTACAATAGCGCTTCATCTGTGTCTTGATTTTCCTGAGGATAAGCTTGTATGGGATGTCGGGCATCAGTCCTATGTCCATAAGATCCTTACAGGCAGAAGAGATCAGATGGAGAGTCTCAGACAATATGAGGGGATCAGCGGATTTCCAAAGCTGAGCGAAAGTGATTGCGATGCATTTGATACGGGACATGCTTCCACATCCATATCAGCCGCGCTCGGATATGCATTTGCAAGGCAGATAAAGGGAGAGAACAACAAAGTATTCGCGGTAATAGGAGACGGTTCGCTGTCCGGCGGAATGGCGTTTGAAGCGCTTAACAATGTTATGCTCCTTAAGTCCAATATGGTCATAGTTCTTAACGATAACAACATGTCGATATCAAAAAATGTCGGAGGAATGTCAAGGTACCTGACAAAACTCCGTACAGCAAGTCAGTATCAGAATCTTAAGAACAATATCGAAGATTATCTCAAAAAAATGCACGGATTCGGTGATAATGTCATTGAAAAAGTCAGACGTTCAAAAGGCTCGTTAAAGCATCTTTTGATCCCGGGAATGTTTTTTGAGGATATGGGAATCACTTATATCGGACCGGTAGACGGACATAATGTGTCGGAGCTCGTATCAACATTCAACAATGCGATGAAGATGAACGAACCGGTGCTCGTCCATGTTAAGACCGTTAAGGGAAAGGGATATAAGCTTGCAGAGGAGAACCCTTCATTTTTCCACGGGGTAGGTCCTTTCGACAAGAGAACCGGAGCACCCGTTCCCGCACCTGACAAAAAAACAAGAAGCTATACGGCAATATTCGGTAAAAAGATGTGTAAGATGGCGGCAGAAAATGAGAATATCGTTTGCATATGTGCCGCAATGCCGCTTGGAACGGGATTATCGGAATATTCATCAATATTCAGGTCGAGATTTTTTGATGTGGGTATCGCGGAAGAACATGCCGTGACATTTGCGGCGGCGCTTGCTGCGGGAGGAATGACTCCCGTTGTGGCGATTTATTCTACATTTTTACAGAGAGCATATGACCAGATCATCCATGATGTGTGCGAGAGCGGACAACATGTGGTATTCGCTGTGGACAGAGGCGGGATCGTCGGAAATGACGGCGAGACACACCAGGGAATATATGATATATCGTATCTGTCAAGTATTCCGGGGCTTACGGTAATGGCACCGAAAAACGGCACTGAGCTTGAGAAGATGCTTGATTATGCGGTAAATGTTCACGAAGGTCCCATCGCGGTAAGATACCCGAGAGGATCGGCTTATGAAGGTCTCCCTGAATATGATTCGGATATAGAATGCGGTAAGGCGGAAATTATCCATAACGACGGAGGAATTCTTCTTCTTGCACTCGGAAGCATGGTGGCCGAATGCGAGGAAGTCTATGGAAAGCTTAAGAAAGAGGGCATCGACTCATCTTTGGTGAATCTCAGATTTGCAAAACCGCTCGATACGGATCTGATATGTGAACTGTCGAAGGAACATGACATAATAGTGACACTGGAAGAAAGTAGTATAGCAGGTGGAATATCACAACAGATAGCTGCTTATCTTCAGTGGATCGGTTATGAAGGAAAATGCGTTCCCGTTTCGATTCCCGATATATTTGTTGAACACGGTGATCCCGA
The DNA here is from genome assembly GCA_000621985.1 of Lachnospiraceae bacterium V9D3004. GTDB lineage: Bacteria > Bacillota > Clostridia > Lachnospirales > Lachnospiraceae > V9D3004. Next base: position 47,697 of record JHWW01000006.1, on the reverse strand, counting down.
TATTCTTAAGGAAGTTAATAAGATCGATACTGACAGTATAATTGATATAATAAGACAGTTAACAGAGTAATAAAATGATAACAGAGATATTTTAAGGAGTCTGGTTAAGTGAAGGAACGACTTGATGTATTGCTTGTGAACAGAGGGCTTGCCGAGTCAAGGGAAAAAGCAAGAGCGCTCATAATGTCCGGCAACGTATTCGTTAAGGATGTGCGTGAAGACAAGGCAGGCACAAAGTTTGATGAGAATGTTGATATACGCGTAAAAGGCGAAAAACTCAGATATGTCAGCCGCGGAGGGCTTAAGCTTGAAAAGGCAATAGAAGTATGGAATCCACCTGTTGAGGGTGCGGTCTGCATGGATGTCGGAGCCTCAACAGGTGGTTTTACTGACTGTATGCTTCAAAACGGCGCAAAACTTGTGTATGCGGTGGATGTCGGAACGAACCAGCTTGCATGGAAACTTCGCAGCGATCCGAGAGTAGTCAGCATGGAAAAGACCAATGTAAGATATATGACAAGAGAGGATCTGCCGGAACAGGTTGATTTTGTGTCGATCGACGTGGCATTTATATCGCTTACGAAGGTAATGCCCGCTGTCTATGAGCTCATGAAGGACGGGGCGAAGATCGTATGTCTTATCAAGCCGCAATTCGAAGCCGGCAGGGAGAAGGTTGGAAAGAAGGGCGTTGTAAGGGAGCCTGAGACCCATATCGAGGTTATAGAGAATATAATCGATCATATGAAAAATTATCATTTTGAGGCGCTCGGACTTGATTATTCGCCCATCAAAGGACCGGAAGGCAATATAGAATATCTGCTTTATATGAGAAAATGTGAAGAGGAAGATATTAATGAATCAGCGGTTTCATTTGATGAATATAAGGGGAAAGCAAAAGAGATCGTAAGCAGGGCATTCGAGGGGGAGAATAATGCGTAGATATTGTATCGTAGCCAATAAGGATAAGGCAAACGCCGATTCTCTTGCAAATGAGATATGCGGATACCTTAAAGAAAAAGACTGTGAATGTATTATATTAAAGAATAAAATAATGGAAAATAATGGTAAATCATATTATACCGATGCATCTCTTGTCCCGGATGACACAGATTGTATAATAGTTCTCGGCGGAGACGGAACAATGATCCAGGCGGCCAACGATCTTGCAGAGAAGAATATTCCTTTATACGGCATCAATCTCGGTGGAGTGGGCTTCCTGACGGAATCTGACACTGACTGTATGTGGAGGGATATAGATAATCTGATAGACGGAAATTACCGTGCGGAGAAGAGGATGATGTTGAAGGGAAATGTAACTTGCCACGGTGAACAGTATGAAGTAAGAGCGCTCAATGACCTTGTATTGTCAAAGAGAGAGTACGGTAAGCTCATATGTTTTGAAGTATGCATCAACGGTTCGCTGCTTGATAATTTCATCGCTGACGGACTTATAATATCAACACCTACGGGTTCCACGGGTTATAATCTGTCTGCGGGAGGACCGGTCATCTCTCCGGAGATGGAGGCGGTTGCGGTAACAGCCGTGTGTCCTCATTCTCTTAATGACAGAAGCTTCATAATCGGTGGGGATGACACCATAAGCATCAAGCTGCTTAACGGTAAGAATTCCGAAGAAGACACCGCACTCATCATATCCGACGGTAGAGTGATAACCGACATTAAGAGCGGTGAAACGCTGCATATTGAGAAGGACAGTCTTGTAACAAGGATCGTTATGATGAAAAAGACGAATTTTTACCACAGGATGCGGACAAAACACAACTAGTATTGTAAACTATATTGTGATATGGTACAATGTAATGTAAATATTCAAAATGATGGAGGAGTAAAAGTAATATGTCAGGACATTCGAAATTTGCTAATATCAAGCATAAGAAGGAAAAAAATGATGCAAAGAAAGGTAAGATCTTTACAATAATCGGACGTGAGATCGCAGTTGCTGTTAAGGAAGGCGGTGCAGATCCTGCCAATAACAGTAAGCTTCGTGATGTAATTGCGAAGGCAAAGGCAAATAACATGCCTAACGATACTATAGACAGAGGAATCAAGAAGGCTGCCGGTGACGGTTCCGGAGCCAATTATGAGAATATCACATATGAAGGATACGGTCCGAAAGGAGTTGCTATCATCGTAAGAACTCTTACAGATAACAAGAACCGTTCGGCTTCCAATGTGCGTAACGCATTCACAAAGGGCGGCGGTAATGTCGGAACAACAGGATGCGTTTCATTTATGTTCGATGAAAAAGGACAGATAATCATCGACCGTGAGGAATGTGACAGGGAAGCAGATGATATTATGGAGATCGCGCTTGATGCCGGAGCAGAGGATTTCATCGAGGAAGATGACAGTTTTGAGATCCTGACCGCACCGGAAGATTTCAGCGTCGTAAGGGAGACTCTTGAAAAAGAGGGTATTGTAATGGCTTCCGCGGAAGTGACAATGATACCTCAGACAACGGTTAATCTTACCGATGAGAACGATATCAAGATGATGAACAGGATAATCGATCTGCTTGATGACGATGATGATGTTCAGGAAGTGTTCCATAATGCCGATATTGATGAGTAGAGGTATTGCGCGGATATCAGGTTGCAATGCAGTAATGTAGTAATGTAGGGGATTATGTTTTAAGGAGGGTATTGAATCATTATGAAGAAAAAGATTGGTTTGATCGCAGGTGTGGTAACATTGTTTTCCGTATTGATATGTGGAACTGCCATTACGGAACTTGGCGGAAGCGGCAGGGCGAGCGCTATTGCCGATGAAGATCTGACATTTTCGAAGGATTCGGGTTATTACAAGAGTTCTTTCAATCTTGAGATAACCGCAGAGGCAGGAAGCACTATATATTATACTACAGATTGCAGCGTTCCAACGGTAGAGAATGGTGTGCCGAAGGGTAATACCAAAAAGTATACAGGTCCCATAAGTATTAAGAATCTCAAGGGTACCGAAGCAGTACTTGCTAATGACAAATACTCACAGTATTATACCGACGGAGGATGGGCTTACAATCCGGACAAGAGCAAGCTTGACCGCGCAACGATCATAAGAGCGATCGGAATAAGCGCTGACGGCGAGACAACTACTCCTGTTTCGACAAGAACATTCTTTATTGACAACGATATTAAAACCAAATATAACAAATGTGCCGTTATGTCGATCGTTACCGACCCGGCTAACCTGGTAGACGGCAAAACGGGAATATACGTACTTGGTGATGAATATCTTAATTCATCCATGTCCGATGATGATTTTAAGAATCTTGCCAATTTCATGCAGCATGGCAAGGATTATGAGCGTTCTTCATATATGGATTTCTTCAACGGCGGCGATACACCTGATCTGTCGCAGGGTGTCGGCATACGTATCCACGGCGGATATTCAAGAAGAAACCAGCAGAAGAGTCTTAATATCTATTTCAGAAAAGATTATGATTACGGAACCAAGAATCTCAAAGGATATGACCTGATCCCCGGCAATACCAAAGTGTTCTATGACGAGGATGAGGATGAAGACGACGGAAAAGTACTTAAGTACAGCAACGTTATGATAAGAAACGGCGGTAACGATGTTGATTATTCCAAGTTCCAGGATGCGTTCATTCAGAGCATGGTAACCGATAAGAATTTCGGAACACAGAGTTCAAGACCTTGTATGCTCTATCTTAACGGTGAGTTCTGGGGATTATACAACCTTACCGAGAAATACAGCGACAACTCCATAAGTACCGAGTACGGTGTAGATAAGGATAATGTCATCGTATATAAAGATCTTGAGATTGACGAAGGAGAGGCACTTGATCCCGATGGAAAAGCTCTTGAGGAGCTTCTTGCACTCGGCGATCTTGACATGACAAAGGAAGAAAATTATAAGAAGTTCCAGGATATGGTTGATATAGACAGTTATGTTGACTATGTCGCTACAGAGATATATATCAATAATAATGACTGGTGGAGTGGATGTAATGCCCAGACACCTCATAATAATATCGAATTCTGGAAAGTTGCCGATCCGACGAAAGAAGATCCTGAGAATCCGTACGGAGACGGAAAGTGGAGATATCTTCTCTTCGATACGGAGTGGTCGATGGGAATATACGGATCACGTGAAGCAGGCGCTGAATATGATTCGATCAAGTATCATGCAATAGGAGAGCCTGATTCTTCAAACAGCACAGATAACGGCAGAACAGAAAAGAACGGCGATCCGGTATTTGCGGCGCTGATTAAGAACGCTGACTTCAGACAGAGATTAACAACAGCGATCCTTGATATAAGAAACTGGAACTTTGAATATCAAAGAAGCGTTAATAAGCTTAATGAATTCAAGAGTTTGTATGAGCCTCTTATGAAAGAGCATCAGACAAGATGGAATACAGGTAATATCAATACTACCATGAATAATGTTACAAGTTTCCTTAAGAAGAGATCAGATTATGTTCTTACAATGCTTGAGAATGATATAAGTGAAGTTAAGAAAGCCGACAGATCCGAAGTAACTGTATACGCCAACGTATACGGTAAGGATTATGTAAGTGTCAACACCATTCTTCCTGATATATCGGCATGGTGGAAAGGTACTTATTATAAGGCATATCCGCTTCATGTTGAAGCTAAGGATATCGAAGGATATACATTTGATTCATGGGAAGTAAAGGGTGGAACAATAAGCGATGACGATAAGACAGAGAAGTCTGCCGATATCAAATTAACAGATTCAAAGACAAGTGTAAGGGCTGTATATAAGTTTGAAAACGGCGATCCTGTTCCGTCACCTTCAGCATCACCTGTTCCGACAGCAACGCCTACACCGGAACCGACCCGGCGTCCGTGGGATCCATGGGATTGGGGAGATGATCCGTGGAATCCGAGAGCTACGGCTACACCTAAGCCGTCAAAGACCCCGGCACCAAGTCAGCCATCTCCGACTGCTTCGGTTGCTCCTTCCACAGATCCTCAGGTGACACAGAATTCGGGAACTGCCGCAACTGCAGCACCGGCAGGAAAAGTACAGACTCCTGCAGGAACGACCCAGGCCGGACAGACTCAGTCTGGTACAGTTACAACTGAGACATCCTCATTCAAGAAGGGTGACAAGTACACGGTTGGAAAGGGAGTATATTCGATCACATCGGATGAGACCGTGACATATGTAAAACCGACAGGTAAAAAGCTTAAGACGGTGAATGTACCGGCAACGGTCACGATAAAAGGAAAGAAACTGAAGGTAACCGCTATCGCGCCGAACGCATTCAAGAACAATAAGAAACTTACGAAAGCTGTTATAGGAAGTAATGTGAAAACGATAGGTAAGCTTGCTTTCAAGGGATGTAAGAAGCTTCGTACGATACAGGTTAAGTCGTCCGTTCTTGAGAGTGTCGGAAGCAACGTGTTAAGCGGAATCAGCGCAAAAGCGGTTATTAAAGTACCGGCGTCAAAGAAGAGTTCTTACAAGGAGCTTTTTGACAAGAAAGGACAGAAGAATTCCGTAAAAGTAAAATAATCAGTAACAAAACACGAAACGATAGGGAGAGAAAGTTATGAGCAGGACTGTCAATAATCTTCGAAAGAATAAATATTTCAAGCATATTATGTGTGTGGTCGTATTACTGGCTATGGCAGCTACATATATTATGTCTGTTAAAAATGATGACAGTTCCCATGCGGCTGAATCCATATCCATTGAACTTGACGGTAATATAGTAAACCCGAGTGATCATATTCAGATGACAACTTCAAGTATTACACTTGTACTTCGATCGAATGACAATATATACAGTGATCCAAGTCAATACAAGATCAATTGGACGATTGAGAGTGAGCAGCACCAGAAGAGGGCCAAGATCGAAAAAGGTTCCAGTGACGTATTCGGAATACTTACCGCATTGCAGCCCGGTGAAGTTCAGGTACAGGTTAATGTAGTTGATAAATCGCACGAAGAACTCGGTGTAATCGCCAGTGCTTCATGCTGGGTTGATATCATATTCTCCGTCGATACTGTACATGATGATAATAATTTCAAATACGTATATGATACCGATCCTTCAAGATCGCTTATCATGCATACTGACGATCCTTCATATCAGCTGAGCCTTGCATTCGGTGAAGCAAAGAACTGTCAGTGGACTACCGATAATGAGGAAGTTGTGGAAGTTGATATGAACGGACGTGTTACACCTGTCGGTGCGGGTCGTACAGACATTATAGTAACGTATACACCTACAGGTGATATTCAGACTTACACCGCGAGACTGCCGGTATTCGTATTTCCGAAGATCAGTCTTGACGGAACCCATTTCTTCTCCGGAGGAACCTATGGTATGGCCACGGGTGACGTAATATATACCGATGCATTTTTCGGTGCCAACAATACGGAGACAATTCAGGAAAAACTGTTGTGGGTTATTAAAAAAGACGTTAACGGTGTAAGAACGGTAATAGAAGATTCAGTCGGTAACAAGCAGTCCGATCTTGTTGAGATCACTCCTCAGGGTGGTGTGTCCAATACTTCGGATCTTGTGATCAACGCCAAGGCAGGTAATTATTATATCGAGTTCTATCCGGCGGGAACATACGAGTCCGAAGCTGTGAAGACAGCTATCAGCCCGACGGTATTGAATCTTACCGTATATGCGAATCTCGGTAATTTTGATAAGACGATAATTGTAAATGATGCATTTAACCTTGCCGATTCATTCAATATGACAGAGACGGATTTTAATGATATGTTCTCAAGACCGGTTATCACGCTTAGCGGCGGTGGTGATGCGTCCAACTACATATCATATGCTTCCGATTCAACGATCATCACTTCGCTGCAGAAAGGTACCGTTCTTGTGTCGGTAAAACCAAAAAGCGGCAAGGAAGACAACGTAAGGAATATGGCTAATCCGAAAGAAACTGTCAATACTTCGGAGATGCTGACTACGCTCAGGATCATAGATTCATTTACACTTGACAGAACGAGCGTGGTTATGTACAAAGGTCAGTCCATTCAGCTGACGCCGACATTCACATCGTATTCGGGAATCGTATCATGGTCGACATCGGATGACAAGACAGTAAAGGTATCCGAAGGTGGTCTTATATCGGCACTTAAAGAGACAGCTGCAGGCTCCGACGTTACGATAACCGCAACACTGAAGCTTGATGACGGTACTATCAAGAAAGCAACCTGTATAGTCAGAGTTGAGCCGTCTATTGATAAGATCAGTATCAATCCGGATAAAGTGACAATGGAGAAGGGTACGACAACTACACTTCTTGCCAAGTTCTCCGGTAATGTTACGGTAGCACCTTTCACATGGCGTTCCACTAATCCGAAGATCTGTTCCGTAACCGCGGCAGCTGACGGAAAGAGCTGTCTTGTTAATGCATTAAACGGTGGTGAGGCTACCATCGTTCTTACCAATAATGATAATATGGTTCAGGTATATTGTACCGTAACCGTAACGGTTCCCATCGAGAAGCTTGCTCTCAAGGATTCCACAGTGGAAGCCAAGCTTTATACCGAAGGAATGAAACTTAATTATTCGATCCAGCCTACCAATGCTACGGATCTTGAGCTTATATGGAAGAGTTCGGATGAGAAGGTTGCAACTGTTGACAGTACGGGTCTTGTAACATTTGTGGGACCCGGTACCACACTCATCAACGTATATCCTAAGAACAATCCGTATAACACTTATTCACAATGTATGCTTACAGTAATACAGACAGCCGAGTCCATGACTCTGTCGGTGAATGAAGTTACGATATATGCGGGTGATACCTATAATCTTACTTATACCGTGCAGCCCGAAAACAGTGATCTGAATGTAACATTCTCATCGGCAAATGCAGATGTTGCAACGGTAGATGCTAACGGACTCATTACTGCGAAGAAAGCGGGATTTACGCAGATATTCGCAAAGGGAGAAGGACTTGATGCGCCATCCGTATGTTCCGTATCTGTATTACAGCGCTCCAAGTCACTTGCTTTTTCACAGAAGGAGATAGTAGTAAGGACCGGAGAGAAAGTTACTCCGACTGTTAATTTAAGTCCTGTTGACAGTACTGATAAGATCGAATGGCTGTCACTTGATACCAAAGTTGCGACGGTTGATAACGGAGTGATAACCGGTGTGTCATCAGGTTCCACATATGTTCAGGCGAAGGCCGAATCGGGAGCCGATGCCATGATAACTGTATACGTTCGTGATCCGGTAAGCGGACTCGCTCTCGATAAAGGAGAAGTAACGATCGGCGCAGGAGAGACCATCAAACTTAATCCGGTATTTACTCCTGCCAATCCTTATGATCAGACCGTGAAATGGTCCACATCAAACGGCGGTATCGTTACCGTTGATAACGAAGGTAATGTTACGGCGCAGTCGGGCGGCGTGGCGGTAATAAAGTGTGTGTCCAATGACGGAGGATATCAGGCTATATGTATCGTAACCGTAAATGCACCGCCGACACCTACACCGGCACCTCCGACAGCTACACCGAGACCGCCGGTTTCAATGACGCTCAATTATAAGTCATATAACCTCGGTATTGGTAAAAAGGTTCTTCTCAAGCCCACTGCCGTAAATGTGACGAATCCACAATATAAGTGGAAATCATCGAATAAGAAGATAGCTACGGTAAACAAAAAGGGCAGAGTAACGGGTAAGAAGCTCGGAAAATGCAAGATAACCGCTACGATGGTCGGTGAGAAGGGCATAAAGGCTTCCTGTACGATCAGAGTTGTAAGGAAGGTTACTTCCATCAAACTGAGCAGGAACATGGCAACAGTGCTTGTAGGTAACACATTCAAACTAACCAAGACCGTCAAGCCACGGAATGCTTCGATCAAGGGCGTAAGCTGGTCATCAGCTGATACCCTGATAGCAACGGTTGATGATAAAGGTAATGTGTTCGGCGTGGCTCCGGGCATAGTTAAGATAACGGCGACAGCAAAAGACGGAAGCAAAAAAAATGCAACCTGTATAGTTACCGTTAAGGAGAAAGTTCCGGCAACGGGAATCAATCCGCCGGATTCTGAGATAACTATCGCGGTAGGAACAGCCAAAACCGTTGGATTCCAGGTGGCACCGGATAATTCAACCGACAATATCGTATATACAACCGATAATCAAAGCGTTGTCGGAATCACCGCAAAAGGTAAGATATACGGTCGTTCGATCGGAACTGCTACCGTATATGCCACAACTACGAGCGGAGCAACCGGTTCGGTTGATGTTAAGGTTGTCGGTATGAACAGAAGTACACTTACTATAAGACCTTATGACAAGCATACTCTCTGGGTCAACGGAATAGACAGCGGCGTAAAATGGTACGCAGAGAATCCACTCATAGCCTCTGTTGATGATAAGGGAGAAGTGATCGGAAGAAAAGTCGGATCAACAAGAATATATGCTATTGCAGACGGAACCAAGCTGTCCTGCGTAGTAAGAGTAACGAAACTTAAGTAAAATAATTTACAGGCACTGCCGAAAGGTGGTGCCTGTTTTGCTGCGCCAACCCGGCAAGCGTGTGCCATGCTTGCATGAGCAGAATTTTTACTATACTTGATTCTTGTCTGAGACAGAATATTATGATAATATAAAAATACGGAGAATATTATTGCTAAATAATAAACTATTAATAATGTGGTTTAGGTTACAGAAGGTTCTCTTGCGAGAGCTTGATAGTTTGGTAATTATGAGAACAGATACACCATATCAGTCATTATACGGAGGTAGTGCTTATGTTATTTATCTTTAATAATTCAATCAGAGATCGTAGATTACGAAAGAGCCTGGCTGTGCTTATGTCGGTTGCAATGTTATTTTCATTGTCCGGTCTTGGCACAGCTTTTAATGTTAAGACGGCAAAGGCAGCATCTGTGACCATCAGATGCTCAAGTGTATACAGAAGCGGTGGGGACAAGGCAACTGCATATGTATACAGTGATACAGACGGAGATATATATTATAAAGTCAGTACCGAGAGCAGTGCGCCGGCAGCTTCCGATATCGTGTCGGGAGGAGTTAAGGCAGCGAATCAGGCTGTTGCGGATAAGGTTACTGATTTTGTAATTAACAGCGGCGGAATGGCAAGCGGTGCACTGTATGCACATATTGTTGTCGTATCAGGTGATGATATAAGCAATGTACAGACGATTAAGATGCCTGCCAACGTATATTTCAGTGATGACTTTGAAACATATAGCGAGGGGGCTAATTCGGGCACCTGTTATCTGGGACTTGATGCCGGTAAGAAGACTGTTAATACGATTGCGGGTAGCAAGAGATACTGCCTTACCGGAGATGTGCAGAGTAACAGACTTGGTATGGGAGACGGAACAAGGATAATCATTGCTGAAGCAACGATACGTTTTGATTCGGAATCACCGTCGGCAGTATTCGGTATATCCTATAACAGTAATCTGTATTTTTACGGTTACAGCGCAGGTGTGGAGATAGCATCCGGAACATGGAAGACCATTGTAAAAGATAAGGAACCGATAACCTTAACAAAAGCAGGAACGGCAGTAAAGGACAGGGATTATCATGTGAGGCTGGTATATGATTATTTCGGAAAAGACAGTGTATCCGGCGATGATTCGACACCAATGTATGACGTATATATTGATGATGTAAAGGTTAACGATGAACCCCTCCCTGCAAGCGGTCACTGGTATTCCGGATTATCCATGAGTTCAAGTGCGGGACAGACCACATACTTCGATGATATTAAGTATTATCTTCCAAGTACGAATAACAATAGGACTACAATGGTAGAATATAATCCCGTTACGGCAACTTATACAAAAGCTCAGAATATCGAGCTTACTTCAAAGCTCCCCGGAAAGGATATATATTATACTACTGACGGCTCATGCCCCACACTTGATATATCGCCTTCATCCGCAACTAAGAAATACACTGCACCGTTTTCGGTTGGAACGGATAATACTGTTGTCCGCGCGATGATCGTAGCAGACGGAAAGGCTGAGAGTCTTGCCTATAATGAGACCTATTCATTTGTTGACACTCCGTCAATAAGAGTCGGAACAGTATACAGAAGCAGCGGAACTGCGGCTAATGCATATATATACAGCGATACTGCCGGTGATATATATTATAAGATCAATACAGACAGTGAATCGCCTACAGCAGATGATATCGTGGAAAATGGCACAAAAGCTTCTGTATCGGCCACAGAAGATGCTGTAACGGTATTCAATATGAACAATGCACCGGGCTTTGCAGCAGGAAGCGTATATGCACATATAGCGCTTAAGGATCGTGACGGAACTCTCAGTAATGTCAAAACAGTTCTGATGCCTTCGAATATATATTTTTGCGAAGATTTTGAGACTTATAGTGAGGGAGCATATGACCAGACCAGTTTCCTCGGACTTGAGGCAGGCAAGAAGACAGTTAATACCATAGCGGGAAGTAAGAGATACGTGCTGACAGGTGATGTTGCCGGTGGCAGATCGAATATTGGTGACGGAACGAGAATTCTCGTGCTTGAAGGAACTATAAGGTTCGATTCCGATAATCCGTCTGCGAAGTTTGGTATATCAAGGCATAATTACGGTGGCAGTTTCATAACATATATGGCAGGAGTTGAGATAGATGCCGGAACATGGAAAGCCATTGCAGGTGAACAGGAACCTGTTATACTTACCAAAGCCGGAACAGCAGTAAAAGACAGGGATTATAATGTTAGAATAGTATATGACTGGCGTGGAGATGACAGCAAATCCGGAGAAAATGATATACCGGAATATGATGTATATATTGATAATATAAAAATGAATGACGTACCGCTCAAAGGCTATACGAGAAATTACAGTGGAATATACATGACTTCAAGTGCCGGACAGACAACGTATTTTGATAATATCAGGTATTATCTGCCAAGTACGGACAACAACGAGACTACATTGGTAGAATACAAGCCTGTTACTGCAACATTTACTGTGGCACAAGATATTGAGCTTACGACAAAACTTCCGGGAAGAGACATATATTATACTACAGACGGTTCGTATCCCACACTCGATATATCAGCTTCATCCGCAACGAAGAAATATACTGCGCCATTTTCGGTAGGACCGGATAATACGATCGTCCGTGCAATGATCGTAAAGGATGGAAAGGCTGAGAGCATAGCTTATAAAGAGACTTACTCATTTGTTGATAAGCCGACTATCGCTTCGGGATTCGTATACAGAAGCAGTGAATCCGGTGCCATGGCTTATCTGTACAGCGATACGGCAGGAGACATATATTATAAGATCGATACGGACAGTACTTCGCCCGAAGCTTCGGATATTGAAGCGAATGGCACCAAATCATCGGTAAAGGCAGTAGAAGATTCCGTAGTGGATTTCAATATGAACTATGCTCCCGGTCTGACAGGAGGCAGAGTGTATGTTCACATGGCAGTAAAAGATAAGGATGGAACCTACAGTAATGTCGTGACCAATGTCATGTCTTATAATCGTTATGTTTCTGATGATTTTGAGACATATAAGGAGAATGTTGCTTCGCAGACATTCTTCTTCGGCCTTGAAGCAGATAAGAGGGTTGTAAAGACAGTTGCCGGAAGTAAGAGATACGCTCTTACAGGTGATGTTGCAGGCGGCAGATCGAATATTGGTGACGGAACGAGAATTCACGTGCTTGAAGGAACTATACGATTCGATTCTGATAATCCGTCTGCGAAGTTTGGTATATCAAGGAATAATTACGGCGGCAGTTTTATCGGATATGCAGCAGGTGTGGAGGTAGATGCCGGAACATGGAAGAGCTGTGTTCAGGGGGAGGAACCCGTAATACTCACCAAAGCGGGAACAGCCGTAAAAGACAGGGATTATAACGTAAGAATAGTATATGACTGGCGCGGAGAAGACAGTGAGTCCGGAGAAAACGATATACCGCAGTATGATATATATATTGACAATATAAAAGTAAATGATGAGCCGATTAAAGGTTATTCAAGGAATTACACGGGTATATATATGACTTCGGGATCAGGGCAGACAACATATTATGATGATATAAAGTATTATCTGCCAAGTGATGACACATCATGTAAAAAATCATTCTTCATCACACAGGATCCCGGTACGTCAACCTACACAAAAGCACAGAATGTGGTCTTGTCTACGTCAATGACAGGAAGAGATATATATTATACGACGGACGGTTCATATCCGACGCTTGATATCTCGTCATCTTCGGCAACGAAGAAATATACTGCGCCATTTTCCGTGGGACCGGATAATACCATCGTCCGTGCAATGGTAGTGAAAGATGGTAAAGCAGAGAGTATTGCGTACAGTGAGACATACTCATTCGTAGGGGCACCTTCGATCAGAGGTTTAAGTATTAACAGGAAGAGCGCAGTGAGTGCAGAAGCAAGAATATACAGCGATACTGCCGGTAAGGTATATTATCTTACTTCAAATGAACGTATAACGCCTACAGCAGGCGATGTTGAGGAAGAAGGCACAGATCCTTCGGTTACGGCTGCATGCGGCGATACGACCGTAATAACGATGTCTGATGGCGTGAATCCTCGAAGCAGGTATGCCTACATAGTCGTAAAAGATAAAGACGGTACATTCAGTAATGTGCTCGAGATATCCATGCCTTATGAGCGTTATTTCTATGATGATTTTGAAGCATATGAAGAAAGAGGTATCGCATCAGAAGACAACTTCGGACCATCTGCCGGGTATCTTGTCAACAAGGCTGGCTTCAAAAAGATCGGTGACAATACAGTCATGTACGGTAAAGGAGTAGTATATGATAAAGGCATGATACAGTATCTGTGCGGAAAGGAACGCATAAGGACCGGAAAAGCCGTTATATCGGCTAAGATTTGTGCGGTAAATGACAATCCGACATTTTTATTCGGATTCGGTACATGGTTTAAGGCTAGTCTTTACGTGGAAAACGGTGTATGGAAGGCTTGCGGCTACGATTATTACGGCAAGCAGACACTCGATATTGCAGGGGAATTTGTCAAAGATACATGGTATGATATAAAGCTTGAGCTTGATATAGACAACAATACGTATGACATATATGTTGACGGGGTTAAGGCTAATTCCATACCTCTTAATGTATATTTTTATAACAACAGCGATGAACAGCATTATTCACATGAGATACTGTTTGCTCCGACAGGTGATGCGACAGTATATATTGATGAAGTGATGTTCTATATGGAAGAACGGGAGATATTAAAAGCTGATGAGCCTGTTGCGGTCAAAGGACTTGAGTACAACGGCGATACCCGTAAGGGTGTTAATTACGATGCCGAATCGCAGGCATATGTAATGAGCGGCGTGACCGAAGCAAAAGATGTGGGAACATATACTGCAACCGCAACGCTCAATACGGGATATAAGTGGGCTGACGGAACTTCGACACCTAAGAATATCATATGGGCTATTGCACCTAAAGAAGTTACAATGACGGCGAGCGCATCTGACACGGTATATACGGGAAATGAACCGACAGAGTGTGTTATTACGGCAGATCCTTCTTTAAGCGGTGTGATTGAGACAGAAGCGGAATATATATCATTATCGGAAGCAAGTCTTGCAGACGTTCCCGGAACATATACGGATATATATGCCGGTACCGGGAAGGCTGTCATACCTTCGGGTGACTTTCTGTTCGAACTTGTTACATCTAACGAAGAAGCTGCGAAGATATCCAATTATCGCCTGATTCAGCCTGTAATAACCGGCAATATAACGGCAGCGACCCAGGAACTTACAACACGCAAGAGCATACCGGCAAGTAAGGGTGACATCATATCCGTATCGGAACTGAAAAAATCAGTAAGATCCGGTCTTGACACAGTAGGGTTAAATCCAGATATAACATTTAGCGTTATCAGTGGAAATGAATATGCAACCTATTCTACAACAACCGGACTTACCATTAATGCAAATGCTTCGGGCGGTAAGGTAGTGCTTAAAGCAGAGGCGGGAAGTGTAGATGTAAATGGTGATGGAGTGGCGGAATATGCCGCATTTACTACCGGAACACTGATAGAGATCATTATTAAGAGTGCTCCTAAGACGTCTCAGACGTTAAGCTTTGCTAAAGAGATGATCACGGTAAAATACGGTGAAGCCGTTACAGGTCAGACAGCAGTTAATGACAAGGCAGACGGGGGTAATATTACTTATAAGAGCAGCAATGAGCAGGTAGTTACTGTTGACGCAGCTACCGGCGCGGTTACGATAGTATCGGTCGGAAGCGCCACAATAACAGCATCGGTCGAAGCAACGGATACATATAACAGCGACAGCACAGGTTATGTGATCATAGTTGAAAAGGCCTCTGTAAATGCCCCGCAGATCAATTCGACAGACGAGACAATTAAGGGTAAGTCAGACGGTACTATAGAAGGACTCACTGTTGATATGGAATATAAAAAAGCCGGAGAGGCAGCATATACAAAGATCACTGCAGCAATGCTTAACAATGGGGTACTTAGTGGCCTCGCACCGGGCGTATATTATGTAAGATATGCGGCTGATGATAATCATAAGGCATCTGAGAGTGCTGCCGTGATAATAATGGCATATGAACCGGAACCGACAGATAAACCTGTTGTAACGCCGACTCCTAAACCATCAGCAACAGTTGAGCCTACGACAGAACCGACAGCAGTTCCAACTGCAGAGCCTACATCGGTTCCAACTGCAGAGCCTACAGCGGTTCCTACTGCAGAACCAACGGCAGTGCCAACAGTAGTACCTACAGCGGTACCAACATCAGCGCCGACAGCAGCACCGACGGTAGCACCGACACCGGTTCCTACCGTTGCTCCAACAGCTTTGCCTACAGCAACACCATATACTGAATATGAATATGTGCCTGTTGCAAAGAAGGAGACGGTGATCAAAAAGACCAATACAGACAAGACAGACGTTGAAGGTTCAAGGCTCAAATTCCTTCAGCTTGCCGGTACTCCGGGTAAGAATACAGTAACTTTGAAGTGGAAGAAGATCGCCATCGCAGACGGTTATATCATATTCGGCAGCAAATGCGGCACCAAAATGGCTAAGATAACCGAGATCACCGGCAATTCCACAACAAAATGGAAGCAGACAAAGCTTGCCAAAGGAAAATACTACAAATATATGGTTGTCGCGTACAGAGACACGGAAGAAGGACGAAAAGTAATAACAAGTTCAAAATCAGTTCATGTTGTCACCGACGGCGGAAAGAACGGCAACCCGACAGCACTTAAGATCAAGAAGAAAAATGTTACATTCAAAGCCGGCAGAACCTTCACCATAAAAGCCGATATCAAATTCAAGAAAAAAGTAGTAGTCCATGTTGAAAAACTCAGATACGAGAGCGACAACACTAACGTTGCCATGGTCAGCGATGACGGCATCATCATGGGCATCAAAAAAGGAAAAACCACGATATATGTATATTCCCAGAACGGAATATGCGGCAAGATCAAGCTGAAGGTTAAGTAGAGGGGTGTAGCGTTCAAGCAAGTAGAGTCATATTCATACAACAATATCGGCGGTCAAATGACCGCCGATAAAAAATATCAAAAAATATACACACTTAACTTGTCAATCTTCATTTCCCTATTGACAAGCGGATATTTATAGAGTAATATAATCTCCAATGATTTTCGTGTGCGCACACGGCGAACACATAAGCTGGTATAATACCCAATACATAAGCCGGTACATATCAATACATCAGCTATGTATATTGCAGAGTGCTGTCTGTATATTAAGTCATATGACGCAGTGAAGACAACATGAAAACCACACTTTTCAGGAGGACAAGACAACATGGAAGTACTTAAGTTTGGAATGAAGTATTGGAAGAAGAATCTTCCGATGGCGATACTCATTCAGATATTCAGTTTTGTGGCAATAATATGTGACCTTATGCTGCCGCTTTTATCCGAGATGTTCATTGATTATGTTATTCTTGAGCAGCCGGTTAAGGACGACAACATATTCTCATTTATGTTAAATGGAGATTATGGTGAGATTCATTCGATGAGATTATTTTTCTCGATCGCGGTAGTGTTCATAATACTTCTGCTTATCAGATTGTCGCTTGTGTACTATAAGAATGTGACATCACAGAAGCTCGGTTTAAGGCTTGAGACAGATCTTCGTAAAGCAACTTTTCGCAAGATCATGGAACTTGACAGTGAGACGCTGTCGGAGTTCAATACCGGGGAACTTCTTACAACAGCCAACGCCGATACGGTAATGTACAAGGAATTGTTCTGTACGATGATCATAAGGGTATTTGACAGTATATTTGTGCTCAGCATGTGTATATATATGCTTGCAAGGATCAACGCCATGTTACTTATTATTCCGCTTGTGTTATTGCCGTTTTTTGCGGTTGCGCTTATAAGATTCCGTAAGCAGGCAAGGAGCAATTACCGTAAGATCCGCGGATGCAACAGTGAGATGAGCCTTACGGTTCAGGAGAATATTGAGGCAGTAAGGATCGTCAGATCATTTACCAATGAAGAGACCGAGAAGGAGAAGTTCAGACAGTCAAATGAAAAGCTCAAGGAATCTTATATCAATCAGGTTAAGCTTTCCTCAAGATTTGAAGTAATATTCAGTACGATCAAGCAGATCGCATACATTGGTTCCATCGCTATAAGCGCCTTGCTTGTGATCAGGGGATATATTCTTGTCGGATTCCTTGTGACTTCTTCAAGTTATGTGCTCAAGATAATGGATCATATCACTCAGATAAATAACACGCTGTTCATTATGCAACAGCAGATCGTATCGGGACACAAGATGATAGATTTTCTTAATTGTGAATCGAAGGTTCCTGAAAAAGAAGATGCCGCAGTCATTGATGAGATCCCGAATATTGACATTGATAACGGTTATCTTGTAATGGATGGTAAGACGGTTCTTAAAGACATTAATCTTCATATCCCTTATGGCAAGAGAGTTGGTATTGTCGGAGGAACCGGAAGCGGTAAGAGTGTGCTTCTTGAATCACTCGTAAGAATACACGACCTTACCGGAGGCAGTATTAAGATAAATGACATGGATGTCAGGGATTACACGCTTGACAGCCTTCGTGCCAATTTTGCATATGTATTCCAGGACGTGTTCCTGTTTTCTAATACGATCGATTCCAATATCGCTTATGCGGAGCCGGACATTGAGAGACAACAGGTTGTAAATGCTGCGAAACACGCCCAAGCGCACAACTTTATCAAAGGACTTCCTGACAGATATGAAACGATAGTCGGAGAGAGAGGACTTGGAATATCCGGTGGACAAAAGCAGCGTGTGTCTATTGCCAGAGCGCTTCTTAAAGATGCACCGGTAATCGTTCTTGATGATTCCACAAGTGCACTGGATGTTAATACAGAGAAGAGGTTGCTGGCCGATATCAAGGAACATTATCCGAATAAAACAATGCTGATATCCGCTCACAGATTATCCTCCGTTGTTGACTGTGATGAGATATTGTATATGCAGGACGGAATGATAGTTGAGAGAGGAACATTTGATGAGCTGATGAAGCTTGGCGGACATTTTGCGAATGTATATAATGTGCAGGAAGCCGAGAGAAAAGAAGTTATCGACTACGAGGGGGTGATGTGAGATGGCAGCAAGAAATACTTATTTTAAAGATGAAGTGATCGAGAAGAAGATTGATATAAAGCAGTTTGCAAGGACATTTCGCTATATCATCCCATATAAAAAAGTATTCTTTCTTGTGGGATTCCTCATGTTTGTTGCCGCGGGAGTATCGCTTGTATCACCGTTACTTATTAAGGAGATAATAAATAGCGTTGTGGTAAATGAGGATTACAGAGAGCTTACAACGATAATTGTCGGACTTGCCGTCCTTGCTGCTATAGAGATTGGAATTAATTATGCGCATCAGCGTCTTATGGGACAGACCGGTCACAAGATAATCGCCACTATACGTGAGGATGTATTCGATAAACTGCAGAGACTTCCTTTTGATTTTTTTGATTCGAGACCTAACGGTAAGATTGTAGTAAGGGTAACGGATTATATAAATGATCTTGCTAACTTTTTTACGAACCATGTACTGTTATTTACCGTATATCTGATCAAACTTGTTGTCGTAAGTATATTTATGCTGACAATAAGTCCGCAGCTTACCGGAATAGTCTATCTTACGGTTGCGCCGATGATGGTATGTGTTATGACTTTGCGTTATTCACTGCGCAAGAGATTCGCATATCACAGGGCGAAGATATCGAATCGTACCGCATTTATCATCGAATCCATCATGGGCGAGAAGATAGTCAAAAATTACAACCGTGTGGAAGAAAATGAGAGAATATACATGGATGTACATGCTGACAATATTAAGACATGGATCAATATTGTAAAGCGTAATGAGCTTAATACACCTATTGTTGAGATATTCTGGAATCTTGGAACTCTGGCACTGTACGGAGTGTCACTTGCACTGATCCTCGGAGGAAATGAACAGGTAAATGCCGGTACCATCGTAGCATTTACAAGCTATATGGGACTGTTCAGCGGACCTCTTACACAGATCGCATTCATTATCCAACAGCTCGCTTCGGTAAGCTCGAATCTTGAGCATGTATTTGATACGATCGATTATCCCGAAGAGATCAGAGACAAAAAAGACAGTGTTGTTCTTAAGGATGTAACAGGTAAGATTGATTTTAATGATATAACATTTGCATATGAAAAAGGTGACAATATCCTTGAACATTTTGATCTTCATGTGTCACCGGGAGAGACGATAGCTCTTGTAGGGCCTACAGGCGCCGGTAAGACTACGGTTATCAATACGCTTACAAGGTTCTATGATGTGGATGCCGGCAGCGTTACGATCGATGGCGTGGACGTAAGAGATGCAACGCTTGAATCGCTCCGTAAGGAAGTCGGTGTACTCATGCAGGATCCGTTCATATTCAAGGGCAGTGTTATTGAGAATATCAGATACGGACGTGAGGATGCAACCGATGAGGAATGCATAGCTGCCGCAAAGCTTATATATGCTGATAAGTTCATTGAGAAAATGAAGGATGGATATTATCACGTACTTGAGGAAAGAGGCGCGGGACTTTCAGCCGGAGAGAAGCAGCTTATTAGCTTCGCAAGGATAATACTTAAGAATCCGTCCGTAATAATACTTGATGAAGCAACCAGCTCAATTGATACGGAAACAGAGATGCTCATCCAAAAGGCACTCGAAGTAGTAATAAAAGACAAGACCGCATTTATTGTGGCGCACAGATTGTCAACGATTCGCGGCGCCGACAGGATATTGTATATATCCAATAAGGGAATCATGGAACAGGGAACCCATGATGAATTGATGGCTTTGAAGGGGTTATATTATCAGTTGAATTAAGTGAATACTATTGACATATAGCCGGAATATGTGTATGATACTAAGTAGAAACCGAAAATATAGTCACTTGTTCACAAACGAATACCCCAAAGGTGCTGGCTTTGGGGTATTCTACTCTTTTATGGTGAGCTAAACCATTCAGGCTGTTGCTGTCTTTTTAATCTCCATCCAACCATTTACATATGTAATGTGCTACTACAGATGTCATGATGGAGATAAATACCGAAAACAATGTAGTCAATTGTTCACCTCCTTCCTGCTGGAAAGAGTCGACAGCATATATAGTATAACACACCTTGTATTACAATTCAACAATTATTTGAATTACACATATTGTCATATAATAGTAATTATTGTTAAAGAAAAGCCACAACTTTATATAATATTACGTAGATGCGTGGCTATACACATGGGAATAACATTAACATATGATTATGAAACGGAGTAATAACATGTCAGTAAGCATAAAAGAGATTGCAAAAATATGCGGCGTATCCGAGGGAACTGTAGACAGAGCTCTCAACAACCGCAACGGTATAAGACAGGAGACAAAAGAGAAGATTCTTCAGGTTGCAAAAGAAATGAACTACCAGCCTAATCATCTCGCAAGATGTCTTGCCACAGGAAAAACCAATACGATCGGTGTGGTATGTATCAATATGCAGGATACATTTTTCTCGACGCTGGTTGAAGCTATAGAGGCCGCTGCCAGGGAAAAAGGTTACTTTATCACCCTTATTCTGTCTCATAATAACATTGAAGAGGAGCTTGCCGGTATCAAATACCTTGCTAACCGTGGTGTGGACGGTCTGATTCTTTTCCCGGTAGCAGGCGGATCTGAATATGTCAGTACTTTAAAGAGTCTTAATATTCCGATTGTTACAATATATAACCGTATATCCGAAGACTTTCCGCATATTGATGTCAACAGTTATGAGAGCATGAAGAAAGCTGTTTCATTTATACATGAAAAGGGATATGACAGTATTGCATATCTTGATATTAATTTTGATATGGCTAAAAGCAGGGGAATCAACATATATTCCTTTGAAAGAAGACGTGCAGGCTATGCCGCCGGAGTAAAAGAACTGGGGCTTTGCGAGCATATTATCAATGGGTTTGGCAGAGAAAAAATCATGGATTATTTATCTGTGATCATAGATAAAAAAAGCAGTGTAAATGACAAAAAAAATGATGCTTCAAAAAGAGCTATTCTGTGTTCTTTCGATGATCTGGCAATAAGAGTACTAAGTATGTGCAGGGAAAGCGGATTATCTGTTCCTGAAGATATCGGGCTTATGGGATTCAATAACCAGAGAGTACTGGATGATATTTACCCGAGAATATATTCTATCGACTGTAATATTGACAGTATCGGTACAAAGGCTTTTGATAAGCTGTATGGGCTTATGAAGGCAGGAGATCATGCGCAATCTAACGTAAAAAACGTGAGTGATAATATAGATTCGGATAATGTTGCAACAGATAACGATGAAGTGATCGAATACAAATTTTCAGACGGGCAGACATTGTAGATTTAAATGGCCAATCGTATCGCAGTTTATTTGCACACGTGGGATATTTGAAACACTAACTATTATAGGATGAGGACATTTTTATGCGCATACAATCAGATGATGACGAAAAAAAATATAATTTTTACGGTTGGGAGAAGGCTGATATTAAAGATTCAAAAGGGCTGACTCCGAGAGAGTATTATGATATATTACTTGGAATATGGTGTGAAGAAACCTGTGCTCCGAGGCTCAGAAAGGATTGGAGTAAGGATAATCCCACTCTTGGGCAGTGTTCCATAACGGCATTCCTTATGCAGGATATCTATGGGGGCAGGGTATATGGAATTCTCAGATCCGGGGGTAATTATCATTGTTTTAATGTTATAGACGATTGCATCTTTGATCTTACAAGCGAGCAGTTCGGGGATGAGAAGCTGGATTATTCGGATTGTACGGAGCAGTTCAGAGAGATACATTTTGCAAAAGAAGAGAAGAAGAACAGGTATGAGTATCTGAAGGCGCAATTATCATCTCATTGTAAATGTTCATAGAATGTTTAACAGTTAACGTATTTTTAGATATAGGGTTCATTTACTTATCAAAAGTTATTTTGTAAGGGGGAGTATATTATGATGTACAGAATTCCGGAGAGAACCGTTGTCCTTAGTGAAAATGAAGTGAATATGGATATGTATATGATCAAATCCGGACACGTGGAACTGTATAAAGGATACAAGACAGAAGAAGAAACATTGCTCGGAATTATGGGAAAAGGCAAGTGTTTTGGTGAGATTGGATTGTTGACGGGAAAACCTTCCATATATACGGTTGTCGCATATGATGATGTTGAGCTTATAAGGATTCCGATCGATAATTTTGAGGAGTATGTGAAAGAGAATCCGAAGATCGCAGTCCTGATCATGATGAATATGGCTAAAACCATGTATAATCTCAAGTTCGACATTGATCTTCTGGCAAAGGAAAAATTTGAAGAAGCTGAACTGCTTGAGAAGAAGCTGCTCAAATATAATATGGTAATGAATGAAAATGAAGGGCAGTAAAAGGAAACGAAGAGCAGTGTAAAAAATTATACTTGACAATCTGGTCTATATGATTTAGACTAAACACAGGTCTAAATTATATAGACCAATTATATTTGTATACAAATTACAACCTTCTGGCGTGCTTGCACGCGCAGGCATCCTACAGGTGCAAGAACAAGGAGCACGAAGTGAGGAATGCTCGCAGGTGCAAATCAATACTCCCGCGGGAACCGGAATGTATGATCGATCACATGAGTGTATCAGGAAAGGAATGATAGTAATATGGGCACACTTACTTCGGCAGAATCACATCTTATGCAGATTATATGGGAAAAAGGAAACATAAGCTCAGGCGAGCTTGTAAAAGAATCTCAAAGCAGGCTTGGCTGGAAAAAATCAACGACTTATACAATCCTTAAGAAGATAATTGAAAAAGGAATTGCAGTCAATGAAAACAGCAATGTAAGACCTTTGATCTCCAATGAAGAATACAATAATAACAGTAACGGGGCTATTATAGATAAGTATTTTTCGGGATCTCTCCCTGAATTCATGCTTTCATTTGTTAAAGAAAAAAAACTGAGCAAAAAAGAAGTGGAAGAGCTTGAAAAAATCATCAGGGATTATAAGGAGGAATTGGATGATTAACGAATTGTTTCTGTTTTTCTACAATAATATCATAGTCACATCCCTGCTTATGCTTAGTGTGATAATTGCCGGATTTTTTATGCGAAAAAGTTCAAAAAGAATTTTTTGTATAATATGGGCAGTGTTGCTTGTCAGGCTTCTTGTTCCGGTTAATATTGATATGGGTTTCGGCATTTTGAATGTTCCGGTTATTAATTCAGGTGCGGATGCGTCATATGACAGAACCGGATATTATTCTGAAGCTATGACAGTTTTAAACCTAAATGTATCGGGTAATCTGAATACATCGGACAATCTACATGCATCGGATAATCTGAATGCATCGGACAATCTGTATTCATCTGATGATTTGAATACATCAGAAAACCTGAATGTGTCAGAAGAATTGGATGCAGGAGATCGTAGGAAGGAACGTACGATTGCAGAGTCCAGACAGTATAGCACTACAGTACATGAGAATGTGTCCGAACAGGATACCGTGCCCCGGAAGGAATTAATGATCAATGCAGATACGTATGATCACGTATTGTTCGTGCGAGGCATAATTCCTGTGCTTGCTGTAATCTGGCTTGTCGGAATGGTAATAATGCCTCTTGCCGCATTTATCAGATATATTCCGGTTATGCATAAGAAACGTTTTGCCATAAGGCATAAGACCGAAAAAAATGTCTATATATGGCCGGACAAAACCGGTGCCTGTGTGTCGGGACTTTTGCGCCCTGTAATATATATTCCCTATGGTGTGAACGAAGTGTCGGAAAGAATTCTTATCGAACATGAGAGAGTTCATATCCGTCGTAAGGATAATATTCTTGCAGCCGGTTATTTGGCAGCGCTGATAATCAACTGGATGAATCCGTTAATGTGGATAGTTATTCACAGATTAAGAGATGATATAGAGCTTGCGTGTGATGAAGAAGTGCTTGACGGCAGTGATGTATATAATAAGAGAATGTATGCCGGATTACTTGTTGATCAGTTACAGGGCGACAGTTTGAATATGCCTGTTATGCTTTCTTTCGGTTTCGGGAATATTAAGAAGAGGATTATTAGGATTGGAGGGAATTATAAAGTGACGAATAAGAAAAAAATTATTGCAGTTATCATGTCGGTATTAGTGATGGGTTTTGCAGTTACGGCATGTACTGATAAAAAAGATGAAATGGCGGAAAAGACAGATAAGACCGCTGAAGAACCGGCAGCTGATATGTTCATGGTCAATGAAAACTGGTGCGGCGTAGATGAACCGATGATCGATTATGCTGACGATAACAGAGTGATACTGCATGATTATACAGGAATGTATGTGTATAATATTAAAAAAGGATTCGTGACCGGCTATGTAAATGCAAAAGATTATGGTTTAAAATATACTCAGGGTGACAAAGCCACACAGTATTCGGTGAACAAAAATGGTGATACTGTATACATAACGGTCGGAAATAAAACCAAATATGTATATGATGTTGACAAAGACAGTGTAACAAAAAGCGATAAGGATAATCCTGACCCATATGATCTTGTCGCTCATGATCCCGCATTAAGATCTGACAATGAACCAAGAGAAACTGAAGCTGTACTTAATAAGACGGAAGGGTATTCACAACAGTCTATGATCGAAACAGACGGAGAATATAAGTATTACAGTCTGGCATTTTCATATCCTTCCGATAATGTGACGGAACTAAGTCTCATGAGGATCAATCCGGGAGACAAAGCGGCGGTAGTTAATCCAATTATTCACTATGAGGACAGACAAGCAGCTGTTGAAGAGGCTCAAAAGAAGGAACAGAAGGTTCAGAAGAATGAAAAGAAAAAGTCGGGAGATTCTCTGGGAGAAGAGGCACCTGAACCAGAAAGTGTAATAGATGCACCACCGGAAGAAGTGCCTGAACCCGAAACAATTGATGCACCTGTCAAAAAAAAGCAGCATAAACAGTCTGATGTGGTTGAGGTGAACTGACCCCTGAATTCTTCAGTGTTGAAATTGTGCTGGTAATATTTGTAAATGACTTTCCGGGGTGTCACACCCAAAAAAGCGAGTGGGAGATCAGATCTCTCAACTCGCTTTTTTCTTATCTAATAATAGAACCGGTCACATATTAATTCAGATTCATTATTATAGTAATAAATCAGCACATATTATTTGTTCTTATTAACCTCAGCCATCTTCATTGCACGAACCTTGCATGAAAGACCGAACAGATTGATGAAGCCTTCAGCATCGTGATGATCATACAGATCGCCGGTAGTGAATGAAGCAATGCTCTCATTGTAAAGTGAATACGGTGAAGTTGTTCCTGCCTTAATAATGTTGCCCTTATAGAGTTTGAACTTAACCTCGCCGGTCACATACTTCTGTGTTGACTCGATAAATGCCTGAACTGCCTCGCGGAGAGGAGTGAACCATTTTCCTTCGTAAACGATATCAGCAAGCTTATTGCCCATATCTTTCTTCATTGTATATGTATCTCTGTCAAGAATAAGTTCTTCAAGCTGCTGATGAGCTTCCATAAGGATAGTTCCGCCGGGAGTTTCATATACGCCTCTTGACTTCATACCTACAACACGGTTCTCAACAATATCAACAATACCGATTCCATGCTTGCCGCCAAGCTCGTTAAGAGTTCTGATAATATCGGAAACTTTCATTTCTTTTCCATTAACACTCTTAGGAACGCCACCCTCGAATGTCATTGTAACATATTCGCCTTCATCAGGAGCTTTCTCCGGCGTATTACCAAGAACAAGAAGATGATCGAAATTAGGTTCATTTGCAGGATCCTCAAGCTCAAGACCTTCATGGCTTATATGCCAGAGGTTACGGTCACGGCTGTAGCTTGAATCAGCTGAGAAAGGAAGATGAATACCATGCTGTTTGCAGTATTCGATCTCGTCTTCACGGGACTGCATAGTCCATTTGTCGCTTCTCCATGCAGCTATTATCTTAAGATCCGGTGCGAGAGCCTTGATACCAAGCTCGAATCTGATCTGGTCATTTCCTTTACCTGTTGCGCCATGGCAGATTGCGGTAGCGCCTTCTTTACGTGCAACTTCAACAAGACGTTTTGCTATTACCGGTCTTGCCATTGAAGTACCGAGCAGATATTTATTCTCATAGATAGCATTGCCCATTACGCAGGGAACGATATACTCGTCACAGAACTCGTCTGTAACATCTTCAATATAAAGCTTGGTAGCACCTGATAACTTGGCACGTTCCTCAAGTCCGTCAAGCTCATCGCCCTGTCCGCAATTAATGCAGCAACATATAACATCATAATCAAAATTTTCCTTAAGCCACGGAATGATAGCTGTTGTATCAAGACCGCCTGAATACGCAAGAACTACTTTTTCTTTCATTGTAAAACCTCCCGAAATGTGTTATTTTGTTGTAAATCCAATGCCTTTGTATTATTGGGCATTGCTTCGTTATTTCAACCACACTTTAATATACACTAAAGGGTGGTAGATTGCAATAGGATAATAAAATGTATTGCAATATTTGTTGGCATTTGATATTATTACAACAAGTAATAACCTAAGTATCAGATTGGAGGTATATACATTGAAAAGATCCAAGACTCTATGTAAAATTATTTCAAAAGATTATCTAACAGACGACATCGTAAGTATCCGGTTTGAGTCACCGGATATTGCCGCTTCTGCAGTTGCCGGACAATTCGTATCTGTCTATACTGACAGCAGCAGCGAATTGCTTCCGAGACCGATAAGTATATGTGATGTTGAGCCGGACAAGGGACTTGTAAGGATTGTATTCAGAATTGTTGGAAAAGGCACCGCAATGTTTTCAGAAAAAAAAGAAGGAGATTATCTTCAGATTATCGGACCGCTTGGAAACGGGTATTCGGAAGCAGTTGCTTCACTTCCCGATAACAGCAACGTGATCATAACAGGCGGAGGAATTGGTATTCCGCCAATGCTCGGACTTGCGAAGAGTCTTAACAACGGTGATCTCTGTGATAATAAAAATTGTAAGATAAATGTTGTTCTCGGTTACAGAGACATACTTTTCCTTAATGAAGAATTCGAACAATATGGAAATGTATACATTGCTTCCGAAGATGGAAAGCACGGTACCAAGGGAAACGTTATCGACGCTATCATGTCCGGCAAGACAGGGAACAATGCATCTGACGAAGAGAATACTTCCACAGTGAATCCGGGAATTGACATCAATAATATCGATGCCATATTTGCATGCGGACCAATGCCGATGCTTCGCGGGATCAAGTCATTTGCAGAAGAACATAATATTGAGGCTTGGATATCACTTGAAGAAAAGATGGCATGCGGTATCGGTGCATGTCTTGCGTGTGTATGCAATTCTACTGATGTAGACTCACACAGTATGGTTCATAATAAGAGAATATGTAAGGACGGACCTGTATTTAATGCGAAGGAGGTGGACATCTGATGGATAGAGGTAATAATAATTATACAGAGAGAATAATTACTGATAAAAATGAAGGCTGTAAACCAAAAGAAATAATAAATACTCACGTTAATATAGCCGGGATAGAAATGAAGAATCCGGTTACGACTGCTTCAGGAACTTTTGGTTCGGGAATGGAATACGGAGAATTCGTAGACCTGTCAAGGCTTGGAGCAGTTACGACAAAGGGTGTTGCAAATGTCCCTTGGCCCGGTAATCCGACTCCAAGGATCGCGGAGACTTACGGCGGGATGATCAATGCCATCGGGCTTCAGAATCCCGGTATTGATACATTCATCAGTCGTGATATACCATATCTTAAGCAATATGACACAAAGATTATCGTTAATGTATGCGGAAGAACCGTAGAAGATTATGTGGATGTTGTTACAAGGCTTGCAGAGACAGATGTTGATATGCTTGAGATCAATATCTCATGTCCGAATGTTAAGGAAGGCGGGATTGCTTTCGGAACCAATGCAAAAGCGATTGAACACATCACATCAGAGATAAAGAAATGTGCAAAACAGCCTGTTATCATGAAATTAAGTCCTAATGTTACGGATATCACTGAGATGGCAAGAGCTGCCGAAAGCGGTGGTGCAGATGCGTTATCACTTATCAATACGATTACCGGAATGAAGATCGATATTAACAGAAGATGTTTTGCTGTTGCTAACAAGACCGGCGGATTATCCGGACCTGCGATCAGACCTGTGGCTGTAAGAATGGTATATCAGGTAAGACATGCCGTTAAGCTTCCGATAATTGGAATGGGAGGAATTGCATGTGCGGAAGATGCACTTGAATTCATAATGGCAGGAGCAAGTATGGTTGCAGTGGGAACTGCGAATTTTAATAATCCTACCGCAACAGTTGAGATAATAGATGGAATAGAAGAGTTCATGAAGAAAAATGGAGTAAAGGATATAAAAGAACTTTTCGGCTGTGTGGAATAAAAAAAAATACAAAAAGCGGAGATTGATTTGACTCAATCTCCGCTTAAATATTTTATGTATTATTATTATTTCTTATCAGTAACCTTCAGCACCCCATAAACTCATAATCATTTAAATCGGAAAGCAAGCTTTCCTCCTTAAATCTTTATGAGTTCATTGGGAGGCTGAACAGTTAAATTCTTACAGATTCGAAATCTTGAAGTATGAAAGATCATCGTTAAGTCTGTTTGCAAGATCTTTAAGTTCTGCAGCTGACTGATTGATAACATCGAATGTAGCACGAAGTTCTTCCATGGAAGCGTTTGTTTCTTCTGTTGAAGCAGCATTCTCTTCGGATATTGCCGAAAGGTCTGTAATGATCTCATTAAGACTATCCTTGGATGTGTTAACTCTGAGAATACTTTCTGCAATTCTGTTCGTACTGTCAGTAACGTCGTTAACACCACGCTGCATGTCTGACATGTCAGACTTGGTGGAATCAAGCTGCTTGTTCTGTGCATCAAAACTCTCATTGAGAACTCCGAGAGTATCAACTGTCTGTTTGGACTGCGATACGAGCTCATCTACGATACCGCTGATCTTAACTGCTGCCTCACCTGACTGATCTGCAAGTGCGCCGATCTCGGTAGCAACAACAGCAAATCCTTTTCCTGCCTCACCTGCTCTTGCAGCTTCGATTGAAGCATTGAGAGAGAGGAGATTAGTCTGTGCCGAGATTGAAGATATGATATCAGATGCTTCTGCGATGTTGGCAACAGCATCATTGGTGTTTCGTATCTGCTTATCAATGATTGCAACTGAATCGGTAACGTTGCTGTTATGTTTAACAAGCTGTTCAAGAGCCTTCATTGCATTGTTACAAGCTGTCTGCATGTCATCCGCACGGGTCTTGAGTTCGTCAACGTTAACATTGATATCTGCAATGTCTTTTGCAATATCTTTGGTGTTGTCTGCAGCAGTCTGAACGCTTGTAGCCTGACTTATAGCTCCCTTTGAGATATCTTCAACTGCTTCGCTTACTTGAGCTGAAGCTTCGGAAGCCTGATAAGCTGCATCTGACAGCTGGTCACCTGAAGTGGATACAACGCCTGACAGAGTCTTGGCATTGCCGATAACTTCTTTGAGTTTTGTGATGAGATATCCGGTATTGTCAGCGATAACACCAATCTCGTCTTTTCTTGCAAGAATCTTCTGATCAACGGTAGAATCAAGGTCACCCTGTGCAACAGTTTCGATAGAACCGACAATATTCTTCATTGACTTTGAAACAGCGCTCGAGAGCAACAAACCTGCAACACATATTATTACAACAATTGCAAGAGCGATTCCACCCATTAAGAAGATAGTTGACATCAGAACAGATGTGATATCATCACTGTGACGTCCCGTAAATACCATACCTACGATGGAACCGTCTGAATTCTTAAGAGGTATATAGTAACCGTAGTACTTATCGCCTTCTATTGTAATATCCTTTGCAAGATATTCATTACCGCCGTTAAGAACCGCAGCTATAACGGCATCAGCGGCATCGGTACCTACAATTCTTTCATTGGTACCTTTCTTTACAAGAGTAGTGATATTCCTTGTTTTACCAAAGAATATTGTATATTCAACATTGGTCCTGGTATGAAGATCATCCATCTGCTTCATATAAGCTTCTCCGACAACGTCCGAGCCCTTCATAAGGACACCCTCTTCGTTTAAAGACCAGTCTCCGTCATATTCATTACTTACCTCGTCTGCAAGATGATGGGCTGCAACTTTAAGTTCCTCTTCAACCATGGATACGTAAGAATAATAAACCCGTGTTACCCCAATGATGGTTAGAATAACTGAAGTAATAATAACGGTAGCAAGCGCAATGAAGACCAGTTTTCTAACGATTTGTCCGTTTCTTTTCATTATAGTCTCCTCCTACATTTGATAATAATAATTCCTAATATACATAAGTATATAAATACGATGGTTATTATATCATAAATGGAATAATTAGTCAAACAAAATATAAAATTTGTATAAAGCCGATGATTGTCACTCAGATTGCAGCTTTGCGGGAATTTTGCTGTCTGTATTCTTTTGGGGTAATTCCGTTGTGTTTTTTGAACTGCCTGCAGAAATGCTCCACATTTTTATATCCGCAGTATTCGGATATGGTATTGATGGAGTAATTGGTGTGGGAGAGATAATCTTTTGACTGTCTGAGCCTGCTTGCAATGACATCGTTGAGAAATGTAGTATCAAAGTATTCTTTATATAATCTGTGAATATTATTGTGACTCATATGAAGAACTTCGGAAATACTCTCCAGTGACCAGTCGTATTCAGGGTGAAGATAGATTCTGCTTCTTATTCCGTATAATTCGTTATAATGAAGTTTAGGGGAATTGTTTCCTGTTGATTCCATTATTTTCAAGAAGAGTGTTTTCATAAGATTGTTAAGGATCTCGCTCCTGTTGTTGCCCTCATGCCAGTTTTCGCTGGCAATTATCCTTATAAGATCATATACAGTTTTGGGATCGTTCAGATATATAGGCTGTCCAACCGGAAGAGTATACTCGGATACGGTGTTTTTGTCTCGTGTAAAATGAATAAAATAATCTATATATTCATTCTCGGTGCGTGTATAATAAAAAGGAGTAAACTTTGGATAGAAAAAAGCGGTATTTGCGGGAAAAGTATGCAGTTCGCCGTCGATCTTCACCTTGAATTCGGTATTGGGGACAAGAATCATATCATTGCTTATACCGGTAGTGGTAAAATCGCATACAAACTGTTCTGTTACTTTGCAATTAACTACAACACATTTTACATCAAACATTATATATCCGCTCCTTTATTACAATATATCAGTATTTTCGTTCTTATTGATCAATTATAGTTCAATTTTCGATCAGTGTATATAGATATTTGTTAAAAAAATAATGCAAAAAAAGTTTTCGGTTGAGAAAAGAAGTATATTGTTGTATAATTAATGTTTGACAAATATGATGGGGGAAGAGAATAATGGATAAGGGTTTTAAAAGGTTTCTGCTTTTATGGTCGGGTGAGTTGGTGTCTTCCGTCGGAGGAGGACTTACGAGCTTCGGTCTTGGTGTATATGTTTTCAGGGAGACGGGCAGCGCGGCAAGCATGGCACTGATAACGCTGCTGGCATTTTTGCCGACACTGCTCTTAAGTGTGCCTGCGGGAGTTCTTGCAGACAGATATGACAGAAGGATACTTATGATGACAGGCGACGGGTGCTCAGCTATAGGTATTCTCTACATATTAATATGTATGCTTAACGGAGGGGCTGATATATTTCAGATAGGAATAGGCGTAACGATCAGCTCCGTATTTTCCGCACTGCTTGAACCGGCATACAGGGCGACGGTATCGGATATCCTTGACGAGGAATCATATTCCAAAGCAAGCGGGCTTGTAAGTCTTGCGGGAAGTGCGAGATATCTACTGTCGCCGGTTATTGCGGGCGTGCTGCTCGCTGTGGCAGATATCAGTCTTCTTCTTATTATAGATATATGTACGTTTTTTCTAACTGTAATATGTA
This sequence comes from Lachnospiraceae bacterium V9D3004, assembly GCA_000621985.1. Taxonomy (GTDB): domain Bacteria; phylum Bacillota; class Clostridia; order Lachnospirales; family Lachnospiraceae; genus V9D3004. Next base: position 15,093 of record JHWW01000006.1, on the reverse strand, counting down.
CGGGAGTTGTTAAAAAAGGAATTGTATCGGCTCCGTCTAAGAAAGAAGATTCCTTCTTTGATCTTTTAAAAGAAGGATGGCAGGCAGTTACCAAAAACAGAGGAGTATTTGCACTGATCATGGTATCTTCCGCCATAACGTGTTTTATGGGCGCGTTTCAGATACTTGCCGAACCGCTTATACTTGCTTTTTCGGACAGTACCACGCTCGGAGTTGCCGAGACTCTGTGCGCCTGTGGAATGCTCGTCTCAAGTGTATTCCTCGGAGTGAGGGGTATTAAAAAAGGTTTCGTTAAAGTGTTGAGCATATCCCTTGCACTCGCCGGAGTGGCGATGATAATATTCGGACTTAAGGAAAATATATACATATTATGTGTTGCCGGATTCATGTTCTTTGCAATGCTTCCTTTTGCGAACAACAGTCTTGATTATCTCGTCAGAACGAATATCCCGGATGAGCTTCAGGGAAGGGCATGGGGACTTATTGGTTTCTTGTCACAGATCGGTTACGTGGTTGCATATGCATTATCAGGCGTTCTTGCCGATTGCGCAGGAAAAGGACTTGATATAGGTGTAGGAAGAGGAGCTGCGGTTATAATAATGATATCCGGAGTTATGCTTGGGATAATTGGACTAAGTATAATGGGAATACGTTCCATCAGAAGCCTTGAACACAGGACCGGTGATATTGAGGTTGATGCGAATAGTTAATAATTTGAAAAAAATATTACTAAATAATAAAAAAATATTGAGATTACCATGCTTTCTAGTGTATAATAACATATATATGTTTCGACACATCATTGGTATAAGTCGACAATGAACAGTTGTGTTTGAACATTTTATATATAGAAGCAAAATAATACGTGTTTTAGGGATTCGTGGCGGATGCCTGAAAGGAGATCAAGTATGCAGAACAGCGTAATGGTGTTAGGAGACAAAGAATCATTCCTTATGAGGGTTTTGATCAACAAATCCAATGATGCAGAGATAGACAGCAAATTTGTTAACTGGAATGTAAATGATATAAATGCAAATTGGGAGAATACATCTCTTGTCACGTTGTATATGGATGACGGGGACAGGCCGCATGAAGATGTAATGCATTTTCTTATCGATAAGCTTGAGGAAAGTGATATCAAGGTTATCATGATAGGCGAAAAAACAGACACCCAGTTTCTGTGCGACAGATTCCCTAATGATCTTGTATATAAGATATTCGCACGTCCTGTTAATTATGAAGAGTATATTACAACAATTCAGGATATGTTCCAAAAAGCTGCTCAGGGCGAATTCAAAAAAAGCATTCTGATAGTTGATGACGATACCAATTATCTGATGCTTGTCAGGGAATGGCTGAAGGATACATATAAAGTGTCGATGGCCAATTCGGGACTTCAGGCTATCAAATGGCTTGGAAAGAACAAAGCCGATCTGATACTTCTTGATCATGAGATGCCGGTAACAAGCGGACCGCAGGTGCTTGAGATGCTTCGCAGTGATGAAGAAACAAAAAAAATACCTGTAATGTTCCTTACCGGAAAAGGTGATAAGGAAAGTGTTATGAAAGTGCTGGCGTTGAAACCGGAAGGATATTTTCTTAAGACGATCCAAAAGACTGAATTACTTGAAAAGCTTGGACAGTTTTTTATACTTTCAAAATAAACGTGTACTAAAAAATTTAACATAAAAGGGCTAGGAGGAAAAACATCGTGTTTAAGACTATCAAAGGGACTTTGACAACTGTAGTAAGTATTGTTATCGCTGTGGCAATGCTGTTACTGGGTACGGTATCCGTTGTGATATCGGGTGCGAGCATTATGGGTAATTCAGAGGATTATCTGAAGATTGCAGCCAACGGTTACTCGGAACAGATCAATACATGGATCAAGAGTGAGAAGACCATGGCAGAAGGCGTAAGACAGAGTATCATGGGACTCGTAGGATTCAATAAGTCCATGGGCAGTCCGGACGGAAAGCTCACTGCCGAACAGATGCAGAGCATTGTAAGTTCATTTGCAGAGGGAAGAGCAGAACTTTTGAATCTCTATGTGGGAACATCTACCGCCGAATTCGTTCAGTCTAATGTTGATGCTTCGATTCCGGAAGGTTATGATCCGAGAGAGAGAGGCTGGTACAAGTCGGCACAGGAGAAAAAAGATACGATAGTTACTGATCCTTATATGGATGTTCTTGTGGGTGGTATGTGTATCACGGTTGCCTGCCCGATATATCTGGATGGTGAATTATATGCGGTAATAGGAGCTGATTATACTCTTAATACGATCAATGATGTAGTGTCAACAGCTACTGATGAAAACGGAACTTACGGTTTCCTAGTTGATGCAAGCGGCAATTTTGTAACTCATCCTAATGAAGAATATCTGCCGGGCGAAGACAAAGCCATCGCGCTTTCGGATGTAATGTCCGATTACAGTGAACTCGTATCGGCTCCGGGCAGTGATGTTCTTTCCGGAAAGGATTATGCCTCTAACAGATCATATTTTGTATCTGCCAATATTGAGACCTGTAACTGGGTATTCGGTATGGTGGTACCGCAGCAGACAGTCGTTAAGCCACTATTTATATTGAGTATAACCTGCATTATTCTTGCGATAGTTAGTATCGCTGTAGTAATAATCGTTATGATGCTGCTTATCAAAAAGCAGCTTGCTCCGATGGGAGAGATGAAGTCATTTATTAAGGATAAGATGCTCTCGGGCAATGATAAAAAGCACAGGAATGAAGTAGAAGAGATCAGATATCTTATTGATGTATTAAAAGAACAGTTCGTCGATACGATCAAGAAGACACAGGAAGAATCGGTAGTTATCGAAGAGATCATGAACGATACCAATAAGCAGATCGGTGAGATGAGTGAAAATATTACGACCATCAGTGCGACCATGCAGGAAACCGGTGCCAATGTTGAGAATCAGACTCACAGTATTGAGATGATAAGCGCTACATGCGGCGATGTTTCATCAGCAGTTGAGAGCCTTGCAAATGATGCACATGGAATGGCTATTCGCGCAAGAGAGACCAGAGAAAAGGTTGTTAAGATGGTTCCGCAGATGATAAATAATAAGAATAATGCCGTAAGCATTGTTAAGGAGAGCAGAAAGAAACTCGAAGCTGCTATTGAAGGAACAAAGATAATCAATGAGATAGTCGGTGTATCAGAAGCTATTCACGGAATCGCAGAACAGACCAATCTTCTTGCTCTTAACGCTTCAATCGAGGCTGCGCGTGCTGGAGAAGCAGGAAAAGGATTTGCGGTAGTTGCAACCGAGATAGGACAGCTCAGTCATAATACTTCAAGCGAGATCGATAAGGTCAACAACCTCACGAGCGAAGTTCTTAAGAATGTTGAGCTTCTTGCAAAAGAAAGTACTGAGATACTCGGATTCATCGATACAACTGTTCTTGGTGATTATGATGAACTTGAACATCTTGCCGAGAGTTATAAGGATGACGCAGGTTATTATGCTGAAGTCAGTGAAGTGATCGGTGCATCGTCACAGGAAGTCGCAGCATCGGTGATCAAGATAACAGATACGATCGAGAGTATAGATCATTCACAGGTACAGCTTAATTATGCGGTATCGACTGTAACCGATAACCTGCAGGAGATTGCCGATTCTGGTGCGATCGTATCAAGTAAGGCAGAAGATGCAATGACAAGTATATCTTCTTTGAGAGAAAAAGTTGACAGTTTCTCGGTGTAAGAAGATATAATGTATGAATACACAATAGGTTTTAAGGATGCTTAAGATATGCATATAAGTGGCATATAATATATAGTAGGAGAATAGATAATGGAAACATACAAACAGGAATTTATTGAATTTATGGTAGACAGTCAGGTGCTGAAGTTTGGAGATTTCGTGACGAAGAGCGGACGAAAGACACCGTTTTTTATCAACACGGGTTTCTACAGAACAGGCGAACAGTTAAGAAGACTGGGTCAGTATTACGCAAGGGCGATATATGAGAATTTCGGAACGGGATTTGATGTGTTATTCGGACCGGCTTATAAAGGGATTCCCCTCAGTGTTACAGCATCGATCGCCATGAGTGAATTGTACAATGTTAATGTGTCATATTGTTCCAACAGAAAAGAAGAAAAGGATCATGGCGATACAGGAATACTTCTTGGAAGTCCGTTGTCTGATGCAAGCAGAGTGGTAATGATAGAGGATGTTACGACTTCCGGAAAATCCATCAGAGAGACCATGCCGATCCTTAAGGCTCAGGGCGTAAAGGATGTTATAGGACTTGTTGTATCAGTTAACCGTATGGAAAAAGGTACCGGTGATAAAGGAGCTCTTGAGGAGATAGGTGAAGAATATGGAATCAAGACGACAGCGATCGTAACTATGGATGAGGTTGTTGAACATCTGTATAACAAACCTTATAAGGGCAATGTGATCATTGATGATGAGATCAAAGGCAGGATAGATGAATATTATAAGCAGTATGGATGCTGACAAATTCGGGGACTCGCTTGCGAGTCCCCGTTTATTATATAATTATTCTACTGTTTCATTCTTATCAAGACGGTTTCTTCACCGCACCGAACACATTAAGCCGGTTACTCAACGGCACCGATCTCATCAAGCAGCTCCTCGTACGTACTGTTGTAAGAATGAGCCTTGCTTGAAGCCTTTTTGTTCTGTAATACAGCAGCTCTTGAAGCGGCTACAGGTTTGACCGTACCGGCGCCGCCGATACATCCGCCGGGACATGCCATACCTTCGAGAAGATAACCGTTATATTTACCGGCTTTTGCCATAAGCATCATCTTACGACAGTTATCAAGTCCTTCAGCACGTTCTATCTTAACGTCTATCTCAGGATAACGTTCCTCGATAACATTGGATACGGCTTCGGCAACACCACCGGATATTGCGAAAGCCCTTCCGTCACCGCTTCCTCCGTGCATGGTGTTATGAGATTCAAATTCTTTGAAATCAACGTCTTTTGCTTCGAACATGCCCATTACTTCTTCGAAAGTAAGTACGAAATCAACATCGCTTCTTATTGTTCTTCTTGATGCTTCAAGTTTCTTTGCGGCACAGGGGCCTATGAATGCAACTTTACAACCGGGATGATTCTTCTTGATCATTCTTCCGGTAAGAACCATTGGTGTAAGTGCCATCGAGATACAGTCGGCATATTCGGGGAATTCTTTTTTTGCCATAACCGACCATGCAGGGCAGCATGAAGTTCCCATGAATGGAATCTTATCAGGCACTTCATTTATAAAATCATCTGCTTCCTGAAGTGTACACAGGTCAGCGCCGATGGCAACTTCTATGGCATCCTCGAAACCGAGAGCCTTGAATGCAGAGCGCATCTTGTCGAGTGTAAGGTCCGGACCGAACTGGCCGACGATCGCAGGAGCTATCGCTGCATATACCGGAACGTCGGATCTTATCGCCTGTATAACCTGGAAGATCTGCGTTTTATCGGCAATTGCACCGAAAGGACAATTGGCAAGGCACATTCCGCAGCTAACGCATTTTTCCTGATCGATCTCTGCTCTGCCGTATTCATCGGATGATATGGCTTTCATTCCACAGGCTTCGGCGCATGGACGTTTTAATTGAATAATTGCTTTATACGGACACACACTGATGCATTTTCCGCATTTAATACATTTATCTTCGTCAATATGAGATTTGCCGTTCTTAATCGTTATAGCGCCCTTGGGACATACTTCTTTGCAGGGATGAGCAAGACAACCCTGACACTGATCGGAGACTACAACCTGATTGTCCGGGCAGGCATGGCATGCGAACTTGATGATATTAATAAGCGGTGGCTGGTAGTATTTCTCGGGTTTAACACATTCTTCAGCACCTGTAGATACAGGAGCGTGTTCTGTGGCTGTACGAAGATCCAGTCCCATACTGAGTCTCATACGTTCCTTAACGATCGCACGCTCAAGGAATACGCTTTCTCTGTAGGTTGATATCTCACCGGGGATGATCCTGTATGGGATCTGTTCCATCTCAGACAGATCGCCCTCCTCATAATTGTAAGATAATCTTGCAACTTCTTCGAATACTCTTTTACGGATGTCATTAACGGATGTATATATTCCTCGTATACTCATATGATATTTCCTTTCTGTTTAGTATCTTGATTGTTATGTGTCTCTGTTCATTTTCACTTTGCGCCGGCAAACAGATCATTTATTTGATCCGGTTTGACAGACTCTTATACATAATAGCACAAAGAGATATATACTGACAAGTTACTATTGTCAGTTCAACGGATAGTTACGTAAAATGGTGGCAAAATAAGATAAGATATGATATTATGTTAGTATTCACAGACTATGTAACGTCATAGCCATAAGAAGCGAAGCCGCGACGGATGCGAAGCAGCGAGACTGTGGGATGAGGGACTGTGAATAGTAAAGTAAGCACGAAGGAGAGGGTATATTATGAATAGAAAAAAAATATACATAATAACCTTGCTTATCCTGTCATTGTTTTTGTCAGTGATTCCATATACACCGTCTTCGTCAAAAGTATCTGCGCCCAAGCTGTCAAAGAAAAAGATACATATCAAACCCGGAAACAAGAGAACCATAAGTGTAAAAAGTCCGGTGGCAGGTACTGTTTATGTGAGATCTTTGAATCCTTCATTTGCGGATGTCACGAAAAAAACCGCTAAACGTAAGGTGAAGAAAAATAAACCGGCATCATTTACCGTGCAGGGCAAATGTGCGGGCTATGCTATATTTTCCATTGTAATAAAGCTTAAGAAACCTGTTAAGAAAAAGAGAGAGTATGAACGCAGGCTTCATGTATATATTGATGAGCTTGCAACTCCGAAACCGACAGTCAGACCGACAGCAACTCCGAAGGCTACAGCGTCACCAAAGCGTACTTCTACACCACGTCCGACTGCGACCGTAAAACCGACTGCGACTCCTTCGCCTACCCCGGTTCCGACAGCATTGCCTACTGCAAGTCCGACGCCTTCGCCAACACCTCTTCCTACCAATACGCCGTCTCCGACGCCGGATATATATAATTACACGGTTACGTTTTCCTCGGGCTCCGACAATGATGATGTTACGGGTATGCCGGAACAGCTTGTTGTTAAGGTACCTAAGGATGGGGATTGCAGCCTGACACTTCCGCCAGCTCCGAGCAGGGAAGGGTATATATTCGACGGATGGATATATAAGAACGATTATATCAGGAGTGCAGGTACAGTCGTCGCTATAGACAAGGATATGACTATTCGGCCAAGGTGGCTCAGATGTACCGGGCCAATAATAGATTATCTTCCGGGGGAAGCCGGTTATGAGAATATCAGAGGATTACCGGCCGGCAAGATGATATACGGGTCTTCTCTTACGGTAACGGATAAGATACCATCATGGGAAGGACACAGTTTTACAGGCTGGTGCGTACAGGGATATTATGAAGTATTGTACTGGGCAGGAGATGTTATTAAGGGCATATACAGTAATATTAATCTGGTTGCCCAGTGGGATACACCTGTATCGGAATATATACTCCCATCCGATGAGACACAGACTCTGCCGGAGGTAACGGCCGTATATGACAGAATGATCGCAAAGAAGGAAGAGTATCCTGAGGATTCCGAGTTTTCAAAATATATTGAGTATACTTTATACGGTAATCGTGTTCATTTTATAGGGAGAGGACCTTCTGCATTCGTTTACATATTATTCGATGCCGCTTTTGAGAGTATTAATAAGGTCGGCAAAGGAAAGCCGTATACGACTTTAGGAGGTATCGGTACCGAGGAATTAAAAACATACGTTATAAAAGTCGGAGATATTCTCGAATACAGCAAAGAAGGTGTATGGGATAATCAACATGTCATTGTGCTTGATACCGAGGGAGACGAGTTCACTGTTGCTGAAGCAAATGACGGAATAGTTCATTGGAATTCGAAGCTTGCAAAAGATATGAAATTAATATGTGTATATACAAGATGGGAATAACTTTATCAGAGCAGAACGAAGTTGTTAAGGCTGAAAAATATGAAAAAAACGGAGGTAGGTACAATGAATGTTCTTATTATCAACGGAAGTCCCAGAGTAGGCGGGAACACATCGATAGCTGTAGACGAGATCGTTAAGACTCTTAAAGAAGAAGGAATAGAGTCTGAAGTTGTACAGATTGGCAACAAAGTAATACGAGGTTGTATTGCATGCGGTATATGTTCTGACAGAGGCAAATGCGTATATGATGATGTTGTTAATGAACTTGCGGAAAAATTCGTGGATGCGGACGGGCTTATACTGGCATCGCCTGTGTATTATGCATCTGCAAACGCAACGCTTATAGCATGTCTTGACAGACTGTTTTACAGTACCGGTTTTGATAAGTCCATGAAGGTCGGTGCCAGCGTTGTTGTTGCAAGAAGGGGAGGCTGTTCAACAACATTTGATGAATTGAATAAATATTTTACAATAAGTAATATGCCGATAGCAGCAAGCCAGTACTGGAACAGTGTACATGGAAGAGATAAAGGACAGGCCAAAAAGGATCTTGAAGGCTTACAGACTATGAGAGTGCTTGCAAGGAATATGGCATTTCTTATTAAGAGTATCGCACTCGGCAGAGAAAAGTACGGACTGCCTGAGACAGAAGAACGTGAATATACACATTTTATAAATGATTGGGACTGAAGATATATGAATATAAGCACTATTCGGTAGTCTGTGTTCACGTACACATAGCGACAATAAACAAGGTTGTTTGATTGTTACTAAGATATTTAAAAAAAATGTGCAAGAAAAATTATCCCCCCTGCGAAGTATAGATATAAGCGTTACAGCTACAATATACTTTTAAGGGGGATTTTTTATGAAATCAATTATCAAAAAAACACTATGGGGAGCTCTTGGTCTTGTAATGACGGGCGGATTGTTCTTCGTGGGAGGAAAGAAAGCAGATGCCGAGGTGATTCCGACCATACCGCCTTCACAGGCTGAAACGGTATCTGCGTCCGCAATTGTTGTTAGAAGCGGAGATTACGGTTATGAAGTAACAAGCGAAACAGATAAGACGGCTGCGTTAAGGAAGATATACAATGCAAATTCCGAAGTAAATATTCCGGCAACGATCGACGGTTATAAGATCGTCCAGATAGGAACGAATTTCGAAACTTATATTAAAACTGACACTTCAGTAAGACCGGATTATGACAAGATATGTGTATTCGGTGAAAAAGACAGTGTTGTAAAGAAGTTAGTTATTCCCGAAGGAGTTACCACGATATGTGAGCATGCATTCTATGAACTTAACAGCCTTGAAGAACTGACACTTCCGGTATCGCTAAGAAATCTTAACGGCTATAATTTTAGAAACGCACCTAATCTTAAGAAGATAAGACTTCCCGGATATATCCAGATAGGCGAGGGAGTATTCAATGAGGTTGATTTTGATGAGATGGTGATAGATAATGCATTATATACCGGAGAAGAAGTGGCTATGAGCGGTCATGCGAAGAAGGTTATAATTAATGGAAGTAAGGTATATGTTAGTCTTGGAAATATGGAAGCAGATAAAGTAATAATCGCAAAAAAAGTAAGTGAGATCAATCTGGAGCATATTACCTGCAACAGTCTTGTACTTAAGAATCCAAAAACAAAAGTAAATATTTTTGCGGACAGTATATTTCCAAAAAAATTCACGACCGTTATCACGAATATCAAGTGCAAAAAGAGCGCAAAAAAATATTCTTACAGCTGGAAGCCGGTGAAGATCAAAGGACAAAAATATTCGGTAAAATACACTGTCAAAGGTAAAAATAATAACGGAAAATTCAAGAAGATCAAGACTCAGAAAAAGACAGCCATCATATTGAATAAAAAGACAAAGCTCAGGGTTGAAGCAAGCATAAAGCTGGTAAGAGAGTCTTAGTTAATAAACATCATGTGAGCAGATATTGCAACACATATGTTATTACGATCGTTATATAAATAGTATTATAACAATGGAGGAATATTCAAATGAAAAAAATGACAAAGTTAACAAAATTATCGGTATACACTCTTGTGTGTGCAATGGGACTAACAACTGTTATGACAGCAAAGCCTGCAGATGCAAAGAAAGTAACCGTAAAGAAAATTATCGCCTCAGACAGTATAACGGGCAATAAAAAAACCGTGACTGTTGCAAAGGGAAAGACCGTTAAACTTAACGTTGCAGTGACGACTAAACCTGATAAAGCGGCATATAAAAAAGTTGCATACAAAAGTAAAAATGCAAAGATTGCCACAGTATCATCAAAGGGTGTGATAAAGGGTATTAAAGCCGGCTCTACAAATGTGACCGTAACATCAAAGAAAGATACAGGTAAGAAAGCAGTTATAAAAGTAAAGGTTGTAAATACCGCAGTGACTAATGTAAAACTTGACAGAAAGTCCTGTGAGATCAATGCAGGAGAAAAGTTTAAACTTAATGTAACAGTAAAGGCTGGCAAAGGTGCCGTTAAGACAGTGGGATGGTCTTCATCCAATGAAAAAGTTGCTTCGGTTGACAGCAAGGGAACGGTAACTGCCCTTAAGGGTGGAACCACTGCAATAACCGCTACAGCAGCTGACGGTTCCGGAAAAAAAGCGTCATGTAAGATCACTGTGAATGATAAGACCGAGATTAAGGATATTGAAGTTATCGATCCGCAGACTGTATCGATCGAACTTAACAGAGCATATGAACTTACAAAAGATAATATTGCCGTTTATAAAAAGGATAATTATGACGGAGAGTACAGAAATGTCGCTGTTATCGAGAGCCTGACTTCAACTGATAATGTAAAATATACCATATCACTTGATGCATTCAGCCATATTCGTGAGAGACAATATGTTCAGGTCAGTATTCCTACTCTTTCCGGTAAAGTTAAGAATATCGAGACACAGTATAAATTACCGGTAAGCGCATATGTTTCGGAAGAGATATGGAAAATGAAAGTAGATTTTTATTATGATTACGTAGCTGATATAAAGGAAAGCAAAGGAATGACTGATATGATCATTACCGGCCTCCCGGCAGGTCTTAAGTCGGAGAAAAAAGGAGCTCTTTTACATGTTACGGGAATTCCCACGTCAGCCGGTATAACCGATGCAACGCTTACGGCTGTTGATGAGATCGGTAATACATGGAAAAAGACTATAAGATTCGTGATAGGTTCAGAAACTGTAATGACCGGTGCCGCAACAACTGATTATCGTATAATGGGTACCAATGAGATTCAGTATGCTCCCGATGAAGAATTGATCAGAGAAGCAGACGGTTCAACAAAATCTATATATCATGATGGATTCTGGAAAAAAGAAGAGAATTTCCGTTCACAGAATGTCATAGTTGCAGGAGGCACCGGTCATTATTACTTTACTTTAGCTCCGAACGGTGATCCCAATGGTATTGTACAGTATAAAAAAGATGATAACGGAAATCCGGTTCCGGAGAAGGACGAAGCCGGTAATCCCATATCCGGAAAATATGAATACGATGTTGACGGTTCAAACGGAAGTTTTGTCTATAAGGTGTCAAAGCCCGGTACATATACCGTTACCGTAAGAGCTACGGACGATACTACAGAAAAGTTCATTGATGTTGTTGTTCCCGTAAATGTTGCAGCCGGAGTTACGGTAAAAGGAAAGATAACCGATGCACAGGGTGGAGGAATAAGCGGAGCATTTATTTCTTTCACCAATAGGAACAAGGCAGAATTGTATCCCGTACATCAGCCGATATATACGGATGTAAATGGAGAATATTCAGTCCACATTGTCCCGGGTAATTACGACATTGCCGTTTCATACGGTGAGAGCGGATATAACGGATATATTGATGATGACGGCATCTATGACAGTACAGTGTATCTTGAAGCAGCCACTGCGGATAAGTTTTTATATGATAAAAGATTTGAAGCGGACAATAATTCCTTTAATATCGGACTTCCATTATATAAAGTTCACATTACAGGCATTAACCAGACTCTGACTTATGACAAAGACGGTAAGATATTCAAAAAAGATGTACTTAAGACATATTCCGACGGAACAAAGAAGACTGTTCCAATGGATCTTAGATGGGAAATCAATAATCAGTATGCAGGCAGAAAAGATACCCTGTATCTGAAACCGGGACAGTATACGATTGTAGCTGAAGACGGTGGTGGTCTGCCGTATGAGAATTATGTGATCAGAGACGGTGTAAAATATCGTATATATACAACCTATAAGGCAACGATAAATATCATTAATTCGTCTGTAGAGGTAGTACCGACAACGACTACAGCGGAAAAAAAGGATCCGAAGTGGTAAAAAATGCTTGACATCTTTACTTAAAAGTAATTATAATATCCACTGTATCGCCTGTTAAATAAGGCCGACAGTTCGTTTGTGCCATCCTGTCGTTAAAAAAAACCAGGACAAAAAGATTATGAATGACTATATTTTAAATATTAATAATATAGTTTTTGTAGCCTTGCGTCCTCGCGCAAGGCTTTTTTTATTACATAGGAAATTACGATGCATTTCCTATGTAATAAAAAACTCATGGAGGATATCAATGAAAGCTTTGGTTTTGTTCAGTGGAGGACTTGACAGCTCCGTATGTCTTGCACTTGCAGTTAATAAGTACGGAGCAGATGAAGTTCTTGCACTGTCAATATATTACGGACAGAAGCATAAAAAAGAGATGGAAGCGTCAGAAAAAATTGCCGGATATTATGGCGTAAAAAGGCTCACGCTTGATCTTGGTGAGATATTTAAAGACAGTGACTGTACGTTGCTTGAAGGAGCAAAAAATGACATTCCTCACGAGGAATATTCCATGCAGTTAGAAAAGACCGGCGGCAGTCCGGTCAATACGTACGTACCCTACAGGAATGGCCTTTTTCTGTCATCAGCTGCATCAATAGCATTAAGCCACGGCTGTTCGGTAATATATTACGGAGCACATGCCGATGATGCGGCCGGAAATGCTTATCCTGATACAAGTACGGCATTTAATAAGGCAATATCAGATGCGATATATATTGGAAGCGGCAATGCGCTTACGGTAGAAGCTCCCTTTATTGACAGATCAAAAGCAGATGTAGTAGCTGTGGGAACAAAAATCGGCGTTCCGTTTGAACTTACATGGAGCTGCTATGAAGGAAATGAAAAAGCATGCGGAACCTGCGGTACATGCAGGGACAGAATTACGGCATTTAAGATGAACGGATTAACCGATCCGGTCGACTACGAGGAGGAAAATTTTTAATAATGAGTAATGAATTAATATTTGTATCAACAGTGCTTATATATCTTGGAAGCGTGCTTGTGTTATATAAGCTTTTCGGAAAAAACGGCTTGTATGCTTTTGCAATATTCGGTACGCTGTTGGGTAATATAGCTGTATGTAAATGCGTGGATCTGTTCGGATTGTCAACTACTGCCGGAAATGTTTTGTATGCATCCACATTTCTCGTTACGGATATTTTATCAGAAAAATACGGAAAAAAAGATGCAAGAAGAGCAGTATTATACAGCTTTTCGACTATGCTTCTGTGGCTTTTGGGAACTCAGCTGATATTGTTATTTACTCCGAATTCCAATGACTATATCAATGACAGTTTAAAGACGGTATTCGGCCTTGTTCCGAGGATCACGATCGCCAGTCTTTGCGGTTTCATATGCAGTCAGAATATTGATGTATTCCTATATCATTTCATATGGAAAAAGACAGGCGACGGCAAGACGGGATTATGGTTAAGAAATAACGGAAGTACGCTTATAAGCCAGGCAGTGGATACGGTATTATTCACATTTATGGCATTTTGTGGAACATATCCGGGAGATGTGTTTTTCAGTATACTTATTACGACATATCTGTTCAAGGTTATTGTGGCAGTGGCAGATACGCCGTTCATATATATTGCAAGAAAGATCACACCGGGAGGTAATTGAATTATGAGTGACAGAAAAAATGAAGGATTGACCAAACTTGGAAGTGAAATGAATAGCTATGAATCGGATTATAATCCGGAACTGCTTGAGACTTTCAGCAATAAGCATCCGGAAAATGATTATTTTGTGAAGTTCAACTGTCCTGAATTCACAAGTCTGTGTCCGATAACCGGACAGCCGGATTTTGCAACGATAACGATATCATATGTTCCGGACAAGGTGCTTGTCGAGAGCAAGTCGTTAAAATTATATCTGTTTTCGTTCAGAAATCATGGTGATTTTCATGAGGACTGCGTCAATATAATCATGAAGGATCTAATAGCCAAATTGTCGCCGAAATATATTGAAGTTACCGGTAAATTCCTGCCTAGAGGAGGAATATCCATCGATCCGTATTGCAATTACGGGAAACCGGAAACAAGATGGGAGAGTATTGCATGGGAAAGAATGACCCGTCACGATATGTATCCGGAGAGAGTTGACAACAGATGATCTGTAAACGGATGAACTGTTTGTTGATTTTACCGATAATTCAATGGATTTTTAGTTGATTTTGTATATTAAATATTTTGAGAATTCGTCGTTTTGAACAAAGAAAGACATTAAGATTTGTGCAATACGATAGAATTCTCTTTTTTCTAATAATAATGTTTACATATGGTTGATAAGGATATATAATTGTTTTAAACCTTTAGAATACCGATAGATCAGATTATCATTTTTCAGTCGATTGAATATTTTTTTTCATTTTTTATTCCATTTTATTTCGTAATTGTTCATCAAAACAGTTACTCTAAATCTGATATGTAATGACCTTTGTCAAGAGACAGTTTAACAAAAATCACCACAAACTTATTCTGTTGTACCCGAAGGCATCGTGAAAGAGCTTTAGGGTATCAGTTCCCGGCATTGGCCACTCTGATATACGTGGATTCGAGGATTGCTCCCCTTACCGACAGGTCAATGGTCCGCCGCGAGCTCTACCGTCTAATAGCGTGGATCACAAATGTGCCAACATAGATTTATCGTAGATAGCTCAAACCTTGAAGAGTCTAAAGCTCTTTCAGGATGCCTCCGGTGTTAGTAGTTACATGCCGTTGATGACGGCGCAAGCCGGCTTACAACGGCTTG
>JHWW01000005.1 GCA_000621985.1 Lachnospiraceae bacterium V9D3004 | reverse complement strand
CAAATGGAAAAGTATATAACTCAGATCTATCTGCATCTTATAACATAGGAAGCAGATATTATGTACGAGAAATATTAAAATCCTTGCCTGCGAAGGAGAGGTTGGAACTTGAGGCAAAAGTACCTCAGGTCACCAGGAGAAGCACCTGCACATTATCTACACTAATTAACCTGAATGCGGAGCTTATGTCTATTGTGGTATAAGTATCTGAGTTTGGGTTGTATCTGTAGTAATGTAGTTCCCGTCTTCTAAAGAGACTACGTGTAGAAATACATTTATGGGAAGCACGCGACTTCAGTCGTGTGAGGTTTCACTATTCTTGATAATTATAACCTTGCCAAAGCGATTCATTTTCCTCCGAATTCTTATGCCAATGACAAATACAGAGACGAATTGATACCTTTATGGACAGAGTGTTGTAAGCATGGAACACATATAGTGGCATTTTATGACGGTACCAATTGTATGAGAAATTATGGAATTCCAAAGGATAATTTCTGCTATAGAATTGGCTATGGTTTAAATGCAGATGAAATGAATGAGCTACTTTCAAACAGAGCTCCTTCTAAAGTGAATTGTATAAGAAGAGCATTTTTCTCCAATAATCAGGAGATTGAAGGCTGGTTCAGAACATTTGAGGATAAAGAAGATGAATAGTAGTGCAATAGTTAAAGATATATCTATATTCTCAAAAACAGCCGGAGAAATGAGAGATATAGAGCAAAGTACAAAAGAAAAATGTAATGCAGAACGTGTGAAGGCAGAAAATGTATTAGCTGAAACCGAGGCTGAACTTGCATACAGTAACATACTTTTAGCAGAAGCACTGGCAAGAGAAGCAGGGTGCAGGGCTGAAGTAGAAGCAGCCGCTATGGGATTGCCTGAAAGGGGCTGCATGGTATGCAGCCGCCTGTGCGAGACTTGCGGAAGCTATTGTGCATAGGGAGCTTATGGAACAAAGGGTGTCACTTGCCGAAAGATGTGTTATGATAGCTTCTGAAATGGTTTCAACGCTTGTAACCCGCTTTAATTATTCTGTCAGACAGATCGAACAGGCAGTAAGTAATGGCATAAGCAGACTTAATCAGGCTGAAAGTACGCTAAGCGGGTATAGTGCAGAACATATTGATACAAAAATATCAAGTAATGAAGTATCTAAGAAGGATAATGTCGAAAGTGAGAAATATGGTAAACTGACAGAAGAAGAAAAGGAAATACTTCGTGCCGGCGGAATGACGGAAACTAATATAAATAATTGTTACAAAGATAAGGATGGCAAGATTCATCTCAAAACTATCAGAGAGGATCTTGCAGGAAAAAAGCACGAGGACACCGGTGTTGAATATGTCAGAAAGACTATTAATGTTAACGGGGTCGAGGTAGAAGGAGTATTTCCCAAGTATAAAAGTGATTTTATATGTAAACTGAGTAAAGAAAATTATAAAGTATCTGATACAAAGCAATTCTCGGAATGTATGGACAGGCTAAGAAATGCAGTGGATTCTGATCCGGAATTAGCTAAGAAGTTTTCTAAAAGACAGCTTGAACAGATTCGTGATCCTAATGCTACGATAATATCCGGATATACATGGCATCATAACGAGGAAGTCGGGAAAATGGAACTTGTAAAAGCAAAGGATCACAGTGGTTCAGGACATACCGGAGGAAAATCAATATGGGGAGGAGGACATTAATATATGAGTGTTGAATGGAAATATAAGATTGAATTTACTTCAAAAAAAATATATGAAATAATTGAAGAAAAACTTAGCTTTAAAATTCCCGATGAGATAAAAAAGCTTGTTGATGAGGCAAATGCTGCATCTCCTGATAAGGGAAGGGTAAAAGTCAAGGATGAAGAAAGAATATTTGGCGCGGTTCTTTCATTTAATGAGAATGAAGAGGAGGCAGACGATGTTTATACCGCAATAAAAGCTGTAAATAACGATGACATGTTGCCATTTGGCATTGATCCATTTGGTAATTATTATTGTTACTCAGGGAAATCTGATACTGTTGTATTCTGGAATCATGAAAATGGCAGTATTATTGATACAGAAAAAGGTATTGAAGCTTTTATCGGGTCATTTTATTAAAACCCGACATTTTCTTAATTTGATTATAGAGCAAAGAATTTACCGGTTGAATAAAAAATTTAAATGAGAGTGATTGCCCTCCAATGTATAATTGTTTTGACAATAAAAATAGGGAGGAAATCACTCTCATGGTCGTTATATCATTATTAGACCTTTTAGCGAAAGGATTATTTGAATAATTCTTGCACGCAATACATTTTTTGTATATAATATATATATTATATTAACCTTTGGGGAGGTGCGGACATGGAATACTTATGGAAAGACAGAAAACGTATACTGGGTATGCCGATCTCATTTACAAAATATTCGCTGACGGAAGAAAGATTGTTTATAGAGACGGGATTCCTCAGTAAGAAAGAAGACGAAGTCAGACTGTATCGTATTACAGATGTATCTTTGAACAGATCTTTCGGACAGAGAATATTCAGAGTGGGAACGATACACTGCTGTTCGGGAGATAAGTCTCTCGGTGATTTTGATATATTGAAAGTAAAAAAGCCGAGGGATGTTAAGGAAATGATATCGGAACTTGTTGAAAAGCAGAGAGATGCAAAGAGGGTTACAAGCAGGGAATTCATCGGACATAATGATTTTGAAGATCATGAAGCTCATGATGACTATGATGACAATTAGGTGTCATGCCGGATCATTGGCGTTAAGATACGATGATCCGGGGTGTTGAACACTCAAATTAAAGTATAAGAAGTGGCGTGGGGGTTAGTATTTATATGTCATCTACAGTTAACATTACGGCAGCCCTGGTTGCCGATTATGTCGGAATAATATTGTCACTTACAATATTATTCTCAAAAGGATGGAATCTTCCTACAAGAAAACGCGAGAGTAAGATCTTATTTTTTCTTATAATCGCATCGGTCATAGAATGCATAATTGATGCTGTTGTATTTTATATTGACGGAAAAACCGGTGAGGGTTTGATCTGTCTGTCATTTATATGCAACACGATATTATATTTATATAACCTTATTGTGGGAATCGGATTTTTTTATATTGTTGTCACTCATATCAACAGAAGAATATCAAAGATTCAATACGTAATGATATGGCTTGTTTCTCTTGTAGAAATATCACTCCTTGTGATCAATTTCTTTACGCCTTTGGTATTTTCGGTAGATGAGAACAATATATACAAACGCGGTGATTTTTATATCGCATTTATCATAATGGCGTTCATTCTGCTGATGTTTGCACTTGGAACATATGTAAAATCAAGGCTCCAGGGTGTTGCACACCGCTATTTTCCTGTATGGGAATTCCTTCTGCCGATAATGATCGGTGTAGGTTTGCAGACATTTGTATACGGAGTATCGTTACAGCCGGTAAGTTTCACGATAGCGTTTTGCGGAATGATCATATGTCTTCAGAATGAGAGTCTGTATATTGATAAGCTTACAGGTGTATTTAACAGATATGAACTCGATAAGATCGAACAGAATCTGTCACGAAAGAACGTGGGAAAGATCGCGGCAATCATGATAGATCTTAATGATTTCAAAGCGATCAATGATAATTATTCTCATTCGGAAGGTGATAATGCCCTTATGACAATTGCCGGAATACTTAAGGACGTGATAGGCAATGATGGAGTTGTTATAAGATTTGCTGGGGATGAATTCGTAATAATCATAGATGATGCGACGGAAGATATGATACCGGAATATAAGAAGGCGATTCAAATGAAGATCGAGGGTTACAATAAAACATCCGGCAAACCTTATGAGCTGTCAGTGGCGATAGGAGGAGATATATTCGATCTTAATTCGGATGATGTATATGATTTTCTTAATGATATTGATAAGCTTATGTATGATGATAAGAGAGAATATTATAAGACACATGACAGAAGACGGTACAGGTGAAGATATAGTAACCGGAACCGGATATATGCGAAAATGCATATTTATATAACAAATATTTGAAAAGGAGTCAGGATATGAAAAAAGATATTAATTGCAACAGAATAATCAAAGGCGTACTTACAACAGGACTTGCATGTGTTGGAATAATATTCTGTACACAGAGCGTATCTGCGGCAGATATTTCCGTTATTGTTCCTACTGAGAGAGCTGTGTATCAGAGAGGTTATGATAATGAAGCAGACATGACCGTTAAAGCGGAATGCGGTGATGCCGATAAGATGAGAGCCAGAGTAATGGATGGCGAGACTGTTGTGAGTGATTGGACAGAGCTTAAAAAGTCCGGGGATGAATTCGCCGGAAAGATTCCGGATGTTAAAGCAGGAGGATGGTATCAGGTGGAATTCGAAGCACTTGATGCTTCGGGAAATAAAATAGGTGATGCATGGATTGAAGATATCGGTGTGGGCGAAGTATTCATAACCGGCGGACAGTCCAATTCATGTAACTTCGGTGGTGAGAAGACACAGGCTGAGAACGATATCGTATCGGCACTTGATCCTGCTACCGGTAAATGGCAGCATTGTGAAGACAGTCAGCCCAATACAAGTGGATTTGCAACAGGTAACGGAGGCGGTTCACCATGGCCGTCATTCGGTGATGCGCTTGTTGAAAGGATGGGTGTTCCCGTGGGTATGGTATCAACGGGATTTGGCGGCGCCAAAGTAAGCGAACTCATAACTAATCATTATGAATGTATCAAGCAGGCTATAGAACGTATTGAGCCTTACGGATGTCGTGCATTTCTCATACACCAGGGTGAAGCCGATGAAAGCACTCCGACAGAGGAGTACAAAGCTTCTTATATGGAACTTATCAACAAGGTAAGAGACGATGCCGGATATGATATGAACTGGGTTATCGCAAAAGTAGCTTACGCATGGAGTAATTATAATAATACAGCGAGAATGGAAGAGCTTACAGGTGCGCAGAAGGCTATCTGTAATAATTACAATATATTCGAAGGCCCGACTACCGATGATCTTCAGGGTGAGTACAGGCATACCGATAATCTCCACCTCAGTAAGCTTGGCCTTATCGAGCATGGAACCAGATGGGCAGAGGTGATCACAAATGTATTCGGAACACCTTATTATCTTGATGCTGATAACATTGCAAACGGTAAGATCAAAGAATGTGAAGGCGAATTACATGCAGGTGAACAGGTAACTCTTACCGCGATCCCCGATGAAGGATATTATCTTGTGCCGGGTTCATTCAAAGTAAAGGATGCATCGGGTGAAGAGATAGAATTAGATAATGATTCATTTATAATGCGTGCGGAGAATATGAAAGTGTCCGCTACATTCGAGAAGCTGCCGCAGTATCTGCTTGATCTCGGCGCAAAGATCAAGTCGGCCGAAGCGATCAACAGAAGTGAATATCAACAGGCAGGATTTGCTGCACTTGATAAGGCGATCGCAGATGCAAAGAAGGTATATGCCAATTCATCATCAACGGAAGCTGAAGCAAAAGCAGCATTATCGGGAATCGATGCGGCAATGGGCGCGCTTGTTAAGATAGCGGCTCCGGTACAGAGCACTACTCCGACAACTGCTCCGGTTACCACGGTTCCGACTACCGGTGATACACTGACATTGGAAACTGTTAAGGTAGGAGACATTATTGTTAAATCAGGACTTAAGTTTAAGGTCACTTCTGTCAAGTCCGGTAAATGCACAGTCAGCGTTACCGGAGCAACCAAGAAGTCAGCGAAGAGTATAGTAATTCCAAAGTCTGTAACAGATGCAGGTGTAAAATATACCGTTACCGCCATTGAAAAGAAAGCTTTCATGGGAATGTCGGGACTTAAGAAAGTAACGATCAAATCCACATCGATAACATCGATCGGCAAGAAAGCTTTCAATAAAGTAAATGCAAAGATTAAGGTAAAGGTTCCTGCAAAGAAGTTCGCTGATTATAAGAAGATGTTGCTGAAAGCAGGTATCAAAAAGAGCTCATGCATCAAAAAATAGATCGGTCGATCAGTTACGGATAAGTCACATTTTCCGATATTATCTTAAGAGAGTGGCCTTGTGTTTCCATTATTGTCACGCCGCAATTGCTCTGTACGCCGCCTTTCCAGAAGTCGCGGACGGAAGTATTCTTAATATATGACATAATTCCGCGTATTGCGGCACCATGAGTTGTTACAAGTATAACTTCATCGGTATTATCGTAGGTATCTGCGATAAAATCGATGAAGTTTTTTGTTCGCTCTTTAAGGGCATCTATAGTCTCTCCGCCGTCAGCCGGTACGTATATATCCGGTTCTCTGAAGAATTTTGCAAGATCCGGGAATAATTCGGGGTGATTTTTATCGTAGAGTTTTCCTTCATTTTCACCAAAACTTATCTCGATGATCCTCTCGTCTGTAATTATGGGAATGTCTCTGTCGCGTCTTATTATCCTTGCTGTTTCGTATGCACGTACAAGAGGGCTTGTGTATATTTTTGTGAAAGGAATATCCTTCATCCCCTCCGAAGCCTTCATTGCCATGTCTCTTCCGTTTTCATTAAGCGGAATATCGGAACGTCCCTGTAATCTGAAGTTTATGTTCCAATCGGTTTCACCGTGTCTCATTACATATAATTGCATATTATCTATCAATCCTTTCTGTCTATCGCAAGTTTATTTGAAATGATGTGCTATGTCAAGTTTAAGTGAATGCAATAATTTACCATTTCACAAAATAAACATATTCTGAACACTAATTTTTCAAATTGGTAAATAAAGTTGAAGAGGGTCAGAAAGTTGTTATACTTACGGAAGCTACAGGTGAGGATGAGCTCGAAGGAAAGATAACATTTATCGCCGGAATATCACTTCTTGTAGGTGGTATCGGTGTTATGAATATCATGCTTGTATCAATAACAGAGAAAACAAGAGAGATTGGAACGCGCAAGGCGTTAGGAGCTACTAACGGCTCGATCAGATTACAGTTCATAATAGAATCCATGACATTATGTCTTATCAGAGGAATCCTTGGAATAATCACGGGATTGATAATGAGTAGAGCAGTATGCATCCCGGGAGATTATCTATAGACGGTTTTTTAGATAATCGATTGCCTCTTTAACCAGTATGCCGGTTCCTTTTCCCGGGGTGCCTGCAATATAAGTGTCGCAATGATTAAATGGGATCAGTATCCTTACAGCTTCTGATTGCGCAACCGCAACAGACATCGCAGGGGTGATCTCGCCATTCATGGAATCAGCGATCACGATACCCATCGGACCGATGATATAATCATTTTTGCGGCATCCGACTATAACAGCATTTTCGCCGGTGGCAGCAGTGTCTGCGCCGGCTTTTAACATGTTGGAGGTTGCGGTTGTATTGGTTCCGACAGCAGTGATTATTGCTTCGGGAACAGCACTCTTGATACCGGTAATAAGTTGCTTACCTATTCCACCACCCTGGGCATCTATTATAAGAATCTTTTTCTTTTTTTCAGAACATGTCATATTACAATACTCCTTAATCTTGGTTATATCGGGTTGGTCTGATTCCGGTTTGTTTCTGTTATCCGTGATTCCGATAAGATAGTCTACGGAAGTGTCGAAGAATTCTGCCATTGCGATAAGCATATTAATATCAGGATCAGAGACTTCGGTTTCATATTTGTGAATAGATTGTTGTGATACGTGTAATTCGTCTGCCAGTTGTTGTTGGCTCAGATTCATTTCAGTTCTCAAAGCTCTTATGTTGTTCATCTGAGTATTCTCCCCGGGGTGATATTATTATATAAGAGGTTATCTTATAATAATGTATACCATGTAACCGGCATACATTGAAACCATAAGAAAACCTTCCAATCTGCTTACATCTTTTTTGAACAGTATGAAAAAATATACGATTATTGTGACGATCATAAGTATGATCATGTCATAGACTGTAAACATAGGGTTGGCAATTCCACCGAGATCTACGGGACTTATTGCGGCAGCACTTCCGAGAACGAAGAGAATATTGAATATGTTGGATCCGACAACATTGCCGACTGCGAGGTCATTCTGTCCTTTTGATGAAGCAACTATCGAAGTTACAAGTTCCGGAAGGGATGTTCCGAGAGCAACTATCGTAAGGCCGATAAGAGTATCGGATATGTTGAATGAAGTTGCGATGGCGGATGCGGAATCAACCACGAAGTCGCCTCCTACTGCGATCCCTGCAGCGCCGCATATGATGAATATGATATTTTTCGGTATTGATATATTCTTCCCGGATGTTTCTTCCGAAGAAGTATTTGTGCGGTTTTTGATCGCATCCTTAACAAGCAATAATATATATGATACGAATATTACTAACAGTATAAGTCCGTCAACTCTGCCTACCGGGCAGGCGTTAAGACCGTCAGTGAAGAAATTGATACCCATAAAAAGCATAAGAATGGTAATGACTATACATATGGGATAATCTCTTGCAATGATATTGGCGGCAACTTTTGTGGGTTTGATGAGTGAGCATATTCCTATGACCATGAGCAGATTGAACATGTTTGAACCTATAACATTGCTTACCGCCATGGCGTTGGCTCCTTTTACGGAGGAAGTGATACTGACAGCCGCTTCAGGTGCACTCGTTCCCATTGATACTATGGTAAGACCGATGATAACCGGCGGGATCCTGAAGATCGTTGCGATAGCGGAGCATCCGTCAACGAAGAAATCAGCTCCTTTTATCAGCAGTATGAAGCCGGCAACAAGAACGATATATGGTATGACCGGTGACATATTTAATATTGTATCCATGATCATCTTCCTCCGAAAATAAATATTCTGAAAATTATTTGTACATTAAATCAGTATAATTCATAAAATTACGTTTTGTCTACTTTTTTTTCGTCCGGTTGACAATTAAGGTATTCATGGAATAGAATACAATACGGCACAGTTTGGATATAATGTATGACAAAAAGGAGTTTGTGGATATGGACATTCCCGTTAATGAGACTGAAAGACAGTTATATTATATAGAAAAATGCAGAGAGATCGTTGAAGGACTTGAAAAGGAATACGGTCGAAAGCTTACCTGCGGAATATTTACATTCGGGTGCCAGATGAATTTTCACGATTCGGAAAAGATCAGGGCATCTCTTGAGAGAATGGGATTCGTGCCCACGGACACCGAAGATGCTGATTTTGTATTGTATAACACATGCACTGTCAGGGAGAATGCCAATGAGAGGGTATACGGAAGACTTGGACAGATCAAGGCGCTGAAGAAAAAGAGAAATGACAGGATGATAATCGCTCTTTGCGGCTGTATGATGCAGGAGCCCCATGTAATAGAAAAGATCCGCAAGTCATACGGGTATGTGGACATAGTATTCGGAACACATAATATATATAAGATGGCTGAGCTGCTTTATCGAAGACTTACAAGCGGAAGCCAGATAATCGATATATGGAAAGAGGCAAAGGATATAGTAGAGGATGTGCCTGCAGACCGCAAATTCAGCTTCAAAGCCGGAGTTAATATAATGTACGGCTGCAATAATTTTTGCAGCTATTGTATCGTGCCGTATGTGCGAGGAAGAGAAAGAAGCAGGGAACCTGAGGACATAGTAAAGGAAGTAAAGCAGTATGTGGAGGACGGAGCCAAAGAAGTCATGCTTCTCGGTCAGAATGTCAATTCTTACGGAAAGAACCTTGAAAGGGATGTTACATTTGCAGGGCTTCTGAAAATGATGGAAGATATCCCGGGACTTGAGAGAATAAGGTTCATGACGTCTCATCCAAAGGACTTGTCCGATGAACTGATAAAGGTTATGGCAGAGTCAGACAGGATATGTAAGCATATTCATCTTCCCCTTCAATCGGGAAGCAGCAGAATATTAAAAGCGATGAACAGACATTATACCAAAGAACAGTATCTTGAGCTTGTGGATAAATTAAAAGCGGCAATGCCGGACATTTCCATTACTACCGATATTATTGTCGGTTTTCCGGGAGAAGATGATGACGATCTTGAGGAGACGCTTGACGTTGTGAGAAAAGCGGGCTTTGACAGTGCATTTACTTTCCAGTATTCAAAAAGGACCGGAACGCCTGCTGCGGCAATGGAGAATCAGGTATCAGAGGAAGACATGACGAGGAGATTCAACAGGCTGCTTGAAGTTGTTCAGGAGACTGCGACGGCAAGAACCGCAAGGTTTGAAGGCAAAACAGCCGGTGTTCTCGTGGAAGATATAAACAGGCAGGATAAGTCGATGGTGACGGGAAGACTTGAGAATAATACGGTTGTTCATTTTAAGGGGGATGCATCTTTGATCGGTAAGATCGTAGATGTAAGGCTTGATGAGTGCAAGGGGTTCTATTATATAGGAAGTGCCGTGGATAGTTGATATATGCGACAATAAAGAGAAGAAAAGAGGATATATTTCAATGAGTAATATTAGAGAAGAGATCAACAGAAGGAGAACATTTGCGATAATATCACATCCGGATGCCGGTAAGACAACACTGACCGAGAAGTTCTTATTGTACGGAGGTGCGATCAATCTTGCAGGAAGTGTAAAAGGGCGCAAGGCTGCAAAGCATGCGGTGTCTGACTGGATGGAGATAGAAAAGGAGAGAGGAATCTCGGTCACGTCGTCAGTCATGCAGTTCGAATACGGCGGTAAATGTATCAATATTCTTGATACACCGGGACATCAGGATTTCTCGGAGGATACTTACCGTACACTTATGGCAGCAGATTCCGCAGTCATGGTCATAGATGGTTCAAAAGGTGTCGAGGCACAGACCATTAAGCTTTTCAAAGTTTGTGTTATGAGACATATTCCGATATTTACATTCATTAATAAAATGGACAGAGAGGCTAATGACCCGTTCGATCTTATTGATGAGATCGAGACGGTTCTCGGAATGAGGACATGTCCTGTGAACTGGCCAATAGGTTCAGGTAAGAGTTTCAAGGGAGTGTACGACAGACAGACCGGTATCATATCAAGATTCCTTCAGGGTGATAACGGACATAAAACCGAGGCTGTTGAGGCAAAAGTCGGTGATGACGGACTTGATGAGCTTCTTACTCCCGAATTGCATGAAAAACTGATCGAAGATATCGAGCTTCTTGACGGAGCCAGTGATGAATATGATCTTGACAGGATACAAAGCGGTGAGCTGTCACCGGTATTTTTCGGATCGGCACTGACCAATTTCGGAGTGGAAACATTTTTGCAGCATTTCCTTGATATGACCACTACGCCGCTTCCGAGAAAGAGCGATATAGGTATCATAGATCCTGTAAAAGAGGATTTCTCGGCATTTGTCTTCAAGATTCAGGCCAATATGAATAAGGCTCACAGAGACAGGATCGCTTTCATGAGAATATGCTCCGGACAGTTCAATGCTTCCGACGAGGTGTATCACGTACAAGGAGGCCGAAAGCTTAAGCTTACACAGCCGCAGCAGATGATGGCACAGGAGAGAAAGCATGTGGAAGAGGCTTATGCGGGAGATATAATCGGAGTATTCGATCCCGGAATATTCGCAATAGGTGATACCATATGCACCCCGAAGAAGCAATTTTCATACGAGGGAATCCCTACATTTGCACCGGAGCATTTTGCGAGGATCAGACAGGTCGATACCATGAAACGAAAGCAGTTCATCAAGGGTATCGAGCAGATCGCGCTTGAAGGCGCAGTACAGATATTCCAGGAGATCAATTCGGGAATGGAAGAGATAATCGCCGGTGTCGTAGGCGTACTTCAATTCGATGTGCTCAAGTATCGTCTTGAGAATGAGTACAGGGTTGAGATCAAGATGGAACAGCTTCCATACGAACATATACGCTGGATAGAAAATGATGACATCAATGTGTCGGCTCTGTCCGTAACGACCGATACAAAGAGGATTCAGGATCTTAAGGGAAGACCGCTTCTTCTGTTCACGCATCCATGGAGTGTCAATACGGTGCTTGACCGTAACCCCGGATTAAAACTCAGCGAATTCGGGAATGCCTGACATTGTTTATGGGGTGCTGAACAGCTAGTATGCAAAAACCCCTAATGTAGTAATAAAAACCACATTTTGTAGACATTAAGAATACATTGGCAAACCACATTTTTGATGGTATTATATCAGTTAGTTAAGTTATGACGTGCGAGGTAGTGGTATATATTAAAAATGTGGAGGAATAGAGAAGATGGCAGGAGTCGCTATTGTAACGGACAGTAACAGCGGAATAACACAGTCACAGGGGAAAGAGCTCGGAGTATATGTTCTGCCAATGCCTTTTTTGATAGACGGACATGAATTCTTCGAAGATATCTCACTTACTCAAGAGGAATTCTATGCTAAGCTTGAAGACAATTCGGAAGTGAGTACGAGTCAGCCGACGGCCGGTTCGGTAATGGAATTGTGGGATAAGATATTAGATAACGGATATGATTCCATAGTTCATATACCAATGTCAAGCGGACTTAGCGGTGAATGCGAAACTGCAATTATGCTTGCAGAGGACTATGACGGTAAAGTGCAGGTAGTGAATAACCAGAGAATATCGGTAACTCAGAGACAGTCGGTCCTTGATGCCATAGCACTTGCAGGTCAGGGTAAGTCAGCTGAAGAGATCAAGGAATTCTTGGAAGAGACCAAGATGGATTCCTCTATTCTTATTATGGTGGATACGTTAAAATATCTCAAAAAAGGCGGAAGAGTTACACCGGCCGGAGCAGCACTTGCAACTATTCTTGGTATCAAACCGGTATTGCAGATCAATGGTGGAAAGCTGGACGCATTTTCAAAAGCAAGATCGGTTAAGATCGCGAAGAAGACAATGATCGAGGGAATAATGGATGATATAAAAAAGAGATTCCCGGAAGATCTTGAGAATAATAATATAATATTACAGATAGCACATTCTGATAATAAAGAGGCAGCAGAAGAATTCAGGAAAGAAGTATACGAAGCATTTCCGGATGCAGGTGATATCATTATCAACAGTCTGTCGTTAAGTGTGTCCTGTCATATAGGTCCGGGAGCACTGGCGTTAGCATATACGAGGAAGAATGTATAGATATGTATATCGCGATCGATCTTAAGTCATTTTACGCATCGGTTGAGTGTATGGAGAGGGGACTTGATCCTCTTACTACCAATCTTGTGGTAGCCGATGCATCAAGAACAGAGAAAACAATATGCCTTGCAGTCTCGCCTTCCCTTAAGCAATATGGGATACCGGGGCGTGCAAGGCTTTTTGAGGTTGTTCAGAAGATAAAAGAAGTCAATGCCTGCAGAGGTACGAAAGACAAAGAGGTAAGCTATATCGTAGCACCTCCGAGAATGGCAAAATATATGGAGGTAAGTACGAAGATATACAGTATATACCTTAGATATATCGCACCGGAAGATATACATGTATATTCGATCGATGAAGTATTTATCGATGTGGATCCGTATTATTCCATGTATAATATGTCACCGAGGGAACTTGCCACAAAGCTTGTTAAGGAAGTATATAATGAGACAGGGATAACTGCCACGGTAGGTATCGGAACCAATCTGTATCTGTGTAAGGTGGCTATGGATATAATGGCTAAGAAGATGCCGCCGGATGCCGACGGAATGAGGATCGCGGAACTCGATGAGATGTCATATAAACGTGAATTATGGAATCACAGACCCATCACGGACTTTTGGCGCGTGGGAAGAGGAACCGCAAAAAAACTGGAGAGTGTCGGTATATATACAATGGGTGATATCGCAAGGTGTTCCGTAAAGAGTGATGGCGGATTCTATAACGAAGCGCTTTTATACAGGCTTTTCGGTGTAAATGCAGAGCTTCTTATCGATCATGCATGGGGTTACGAACCGTGCACCATCGCAGCAATCAAGGCATATAAGCCTTCAAATCACAGCATAAGCAGCGGACAGGTCCTTTCCAGACCTTATGATCATGATGAGACAAGGCTCATAGTACATGAGATGGTCGATCTTCTCGTACTTGATCTTGTTGATAAGAGGCTTGTGACCGATCAGCTCATTCTTACGATCGGATACGATGTGGTGAATCTTACGGATCCTGATATAAGTAAAAAATATAACGGGCCGGTGACAACGGATCACTACGGAAGAAAAATACCGAAACATGCTCACGGAACCGCGAATCTTGAACGTTATTCCTCGTCCACGAAGATCATTACCAAAGCTGTGTTGGATCTGTATGACAAAATAATCAATCCCGATCTGTATGCACGAAGGATAACGATAGCAGCGGGCAATGTGATAAGTGAAGATGAAGTGAATGATACGGTATTTTTCGAACAGATGGATCTGTTTACCGATTATGAGGCTCTCGAAGCAAAACGTAAGAAAGAAGAAGAGGAGCTAAAAAAGGAGCGGAATATTCAGGAGGCAATACTTGGAATTCACAAGAAATACGGCAAAAATGCCCTTTTAAAAGGAATGAATCTTGAAGAGGGCGCAACAGCAATGGAAAGAAATGCACAGATAGGCGGGCATAAAGCGTGATCTTTAGGCCCGCTTATATAGTTTTGCTTACAAAGTTGTGAAAACATCTGTTGAAATCTTATTATTTTTTTGTTAAAATATTATTATCTATCTGTATGTTGCAGAATTATGATCAATAATGGTTAACCATATATATAAAGACAGAATATTGGTGGCTAAGGAGGATTTTCATGAAGACAGTATTAGTAATCAGTGAAGCAGAAGGTATGGTGGTCAGAGGTATCATCAACAAATTGAGAGATGCGAAGCCTGAAAAGATCAGAGTTGAATATGTAGGAGAAGACACACCTAAAAAGGAGCTTGAGAGATATGAACCCGATGCGTTCATAATCAGTTTTGACGGTATGGAAGAACTGAGCAAAATAAAAAGCGTTGTTGTTTCTGCTACCGAAATAGCCACAACAAAGAAGAAAGAGATATATATTATAAGCGGAATAGAAGATTATTCGGCGCTTAAGGCAACTATGCCTTTTGTCCCCGTGACCGAATTCTTTAAGAGACCTGTAGATCTTGAACATCTGGTCGAGTTTATATATGCAATGGATAACCGCAAGTCGGTTGAGAAGAGAAGCATTCTTCTTGTTGATGATGATCCGGTATTTGCCAAGATGGTCAGAAGCTGGATAAAAGATGATTATAAGACAATGGTTGTTACATCGGGAATGCAGGCAGTGAGTTATCTTGCAAAGAACAGTGTTGATCTTATACTTCTTGATTACGAGATGCCGGTCATTGACGGTCCGCAAGTCCTTGAGATGTTACGAAGCGAGAAAGAAACCGCCGGTATACCTGTTGTATTCCTCACGGGTGTCAATACCAAGGAGGAGATAGAGAAGGTTATGTTGCTTAAACCGGACGGATATATTCTTAAGTCTACGGGAGCAGATAAGCTCAAAAAATGGCTGTCGGAGTTTTTCCGTAACAGATGATAATGGCGTAAGGGAGTAGAAAGGGGTAATAATAATACGTGACAAAACATAGCATAGTCTATACCAATGATAATTGTATCGGCTGTAATAAGTGCATTAAAGTATGCAGTGCGATCGGAGCCTGTATATCAAAGGAAGAGAACGGAAAGGCCCGTATAGAAGTTGATGAAAGCAAATGCGTTGCCTGTGGAAGCTGCATAGATGTGTGCGTTCACGGAGCAAGGGAATTTGAAGATGATACAGGCAGATTTTTTGAAGATCTGAATAATGGTGAGCAGATATCTGTTCTGCTCGCACCGGCTTTTAAGGCTAATTACCCCGACGAATATGAACGCGTGCTCGGCGGGCTTAAAGATATGGGAGTTAACCGTATCATAAGCGTGTCATTTGGCGCGGATATATGTACATGGGGTTATCTTAATTATATAAGCAGGTATGATTTTGTCGGGGGAATCTCCCAACCGTGTCCTGCTGTAGTATCTTATATCGAAAGATTCATTCCAAAGCTTATTCCAAAGCTGTTCCCGGTTCAAAGTCCTCTTATGTGTGCAGCGATATATGCAAGAAAAGTACTTGGCATAACTGACAGGTTTGCTTTTATAAGTCCGTGTATTGCGAAGAAGATTGAGATCGAAGACGAACATAATGCCGGACTTGTTCAATACAATGTCACATTTGAACATCTGATGAGATATGTTGAGGAAAATAACATACAGGGTCAGAGTATTCACAGCGAGATAGAATACGGACTTGGCTCGTTTTATCCAACGCCCGGAGGGCTTGCCCAGAATGTCAGATGGTTCCTCGGTGAAGAACAGTTCATACGTCAGATCGAAGGAGAGCGGCACCTGTATGAATGGTTTAGGAAAAACAGTGACAGGATTATAAATGATGAGACACCGTTCTTATTTATTGATGCGCTTAATTGCGAGAACGGCTGCATATGCGGTACGGCTGTCAATCAGGAGAAGTCGCTTACCGATGACGCACTGTATGAGCTTCTTCGGATTCGTGAGGAATCAAAAAAATCCGTAAGCGGCGACGCATGGTCAACTCCGGATACACCTGTAGAACGCTTGAAAAGCCTGAATGAACAGTTTGGAGAACTTGATCTTAATGATTATCTGAGAGGATATACCGACAGATCTTCCGGCTGCAAATATGAGATTCCGACCGAAGACGAGTACGATGATATCTTCCTCAGCATGAATAAGACAACTGTAGAATCAAGACAGATCGATTGTACATGTTGTGGTTATGACAGCTGCAGGCAGATGGCAGTTGCCATATATAACGGATTCAATCATAAGGAGAATTGTATCCATTATGAGAAGGCAATGGTGCAGGAGCTCGAGATTGAAAAAGCAGTGGCTGAAGAGGCTACACAGGCAAAGAGTACATTTCTTGCCAATATGTCACATGAGATCAGAACGCCTATCAACGCTGTGCTTGGTATGAATGAGATGATACTTCGTGAATGCACGGATCAGAATGTTATTGCATATTCACAGACTATAAGGAGCGCAGGCAATACACTTCTCGGAATAGTGAACAATATACTTGATTTTTCGAAGATAGAAGCTGGAAGGATTGATATAGTTCCCGTTGAATATGATCTGTCTTCTGTTGTTAACGATCTTGTGAACATGATCCAGATCAGGGCTGATGAGAAGGGGTTGTTACTTGATCTTGACATTAACAGTGATACGCCAAAGTGTCTTTATGGCGATGAGATTCGTGTCAAGCAGATCATTACCAATCTTCTTACGAACGCGGTGAAATATACCGAGAAAGGTACAGTTACCTTAAGACTTGATTATGATATGGATCAGTATTATCCGGATATAGTTATACTTAACGTAACCGTCGAAGATACGGGAATAGGAATCAGGAAAGAAGATATGTCCAAATTATTCGCTGAATTCGAGCGTATAGAGGAACAGCGAAACCGTTACGTTGAGGGAACCGGACTCGGAATGAACATTACTGTGAAGCTTCTTGAGATGATGGGATCGTCTCTTGAGGTACACAGCGAATACGGTAAGGGATCGAGTTTCGGTTTTTCATTAAGACAGAGAGTCGTAAAAATGGAGCCTCTCGGTGATTACCAGAAAGCTTATAAGGAACTTGTACGGGGACGCAAGCAATACAAAGAGTTATTTACAGCGCCGGATGCCAGTGTGCTTGTAACGGATGACAATCCGATGAATCTTATGGTATTCAAGAGTCTTCTTACACAGACATTGATCAGTGTCGATACTGCTGACAGCGGTGATGAAGCACTGACACTTTCGTATGACAAGAAGTATGACATGATATTTTTTGATCATATGATGCCCGGAAAAGACGGTATAGAGACACTGCACGAGTTGAAGGCACAAACTAAGAATCCGAATCTTGATACACCGACAATATGTCTTACCGCGAATGCGATATCGGGTGCAAGAGAACAGTATATTACGGAAGGCTTTGATGATTATCTGACCAAGCCTATTGATTCAAAAAAGCTTGAAGAGATGCTTATCAAGTATCTTACAAAAGAAAAAGTTGTTCTCAGTGTCGTGGACGAAGACGCTGATGATCCAAGAGACGGAATGAATGATATACCGGAGAATCTGCGAGTTCTCGAAGGAAATGAAAGCATAGACATATCAGCGGGGATCGGTAACAGCGGTTCGGTGGCAGCTTATATGAACGTACTTCAGATATTGTATGATACTTTAGACGCTAAATTATCGGAGATAGAGGAACACTATTCCTCAAAAGAGATAAAAGATTATACGATAAAAGTTCATGCACTTAAGAGTTCATTAAAGATCGTAGGGGCTGCAAAGCTGGGGGAACATGCCCAGCTTCTTGAGAATGCCGGCAAGTCGGATGATATTGAGTACATAGATGCAAACAACGACTTATTCATATCTGAATGCAGAGCATTAAAGGAGATTCTTGATACTGTATTCAAAACAGAAGATGATTCATCTGATAAACCTCTTGCAGATGAAGCCGTAATGAAATTGTTTTATTCGGAACTTGGAGCGGCTGCCGAAGATATGGATTGTGACGTTATAGATGAGCTATTTGAAAAGATCGGTGGATACAGACTGTCGGATGAAGATGATAAGACAGTTAAACAATTAAAAGAATATGCAGATATATTCGATTACATATCGATTACGGATTACCTTGAAAAACAGTAACCATGAACCGAGATGTTTGAACAGTTAACATATATTTTTAAAATATGAGGATGATCATATGAGTCGTACAAGCAATGAGAGATTTATAATATTTATCGTGTCATTGTCCTGTCTGGGACTTACTTTCGAGAGTATATTGCTCGGCTGGGAATTCTGGGTTCCTCCAATAATAATCATTGGAACGGTGGGCTTATGGATAATGCATATTACGGAGAGACCTGAGACCTCGGTCAGAGAGGCATATTATCTGATATATGCCATGTTTGTGTTGTTTTTTCACGGTATTCATGAGACAAGTTTTTTTGATGTGTCAGTAACGGTATCAATGGGACTCGTTGCATATTCATTATTGAATCATATATATATGATGAACATGCTCCTTGGCGAATATATCGTAATAATGCTTATACAGACAGTTCTTGCCACAAGTAACGAAAGATTCTCCTTCGATACGGAAGAGATATCGAGGCTCATGTTGCATGTCGCGTTGGTTTGGATCATATATCTGAGCTGTACAAGAGTGATCAGGGTACGCAGTGAGGAGATAGAGCTTCAACGCATAAAAGATGCGAAGATAGAAGCTTATGATACGGATATGGAAGATTTCCTGTCCAATATATCACACGAATTAAGGACTCCGGTTAATGTTGTTAATGGAATGTCAGATCTGCTCATCAAGAAAAATGTCGGAAGTGAGCCTTATTCAATAAAAGATGCCGGTATCAGGCTGTCTTATCAGATCGAAGATATTCAGGATTACAGTGAATGCAAGAGAGGTAAGGTTATTCTTGAAGAGGATGACTATACCATAACATCCCTTATAAATGACGTTGTTGTGGGATTCCGCTCACTTGATAATAATAAGAATCTGGACCTGGTTGTTGATCTTGATCCCCTGTCGCCTCTTATGTTACGGGGTGATATTAAGAAACTTCATAAGATA
The DNA here is from genome assembly GCA_000621985.1 of Lachnospiraceae bacterium V9D3004. Taxonomy (GTDB): domain Bacteria; phylum Bacillota; class Clostridia; order Lachnospirales; family Lachnospiraceae; genus V9D3004. Next base: position 201,004 of record JHWW01000005.1, on the reverse strand, counting down.
TTCAGACATCTGTTAAGCAATGCGGTCAAATTCACAAGAAAAGGCGGAATATATGTGAAGCTTGCAACCGAAGATACTGAAAGCGGATTAAATCTGTGCATTGAGATGATCGATACCGGAATGGGAATGAGCAGACAGGCTCTGGCATCCGTATCCGAAGGAATGTATCAGGCTAATAAGAAAAGAAACAGAAGTTCCGGCGGTATAGGTCTCGGGCTTGCGATCGTATACGGATTTGCTCATTGTATGGGAGGATTTGTCAAGATAGAAAGCGAGAAAAATATCGGTACTACCGTAAGGGTCACGATACCTCAGACCATAGTTGACAGTAGCCCCTGTCTTACACTGTCGGATAATTATGATGGGATAATACTTTTCCATGTTAAGGCAAATAAGTACAAGGTTCCTATGTTGAGGGATTTCTATCGTAAGATGGCGATAGATGTTGCAATGGGTACCAATGCACAGTTGTACTCTGCTGAAACTATAAATGAGATCGAGAGATTCAGATACAAACTTAATGTAAAACACATATTCATGGGGCAGGATGAATATGAGGATAATCCCGAATATTTTGATGAACTGAGTAAGGGCGAAGTTGTGGTTGCCGTTTCGGCCAATCCGGGATTCAAAGTTAATCCCGGCAGCAGGGTTATGGTTATGCCGAAGCCGTTATATGCTTATCCGGTTATCAAGATACTTAATGAAGGACGGGATGCAAAAGATATTGAATATTATGAGAATACCGTAAGACCTTCATTTGTTGATGTGAAGTCACTTGTAGTGGACGATGAACCTATGAACCTGGTCGTTGCGACGGGACTTTTCAATGATTATAACATAGAGGTCGATACAGCAGAAAGCGGTAAAGAATCGATCATGAAATTTGCAAGGAACGACTATGACGTAGTGTTCATGGATCATATGATGCCCGAGATGGACGGTGTGGAAGCCATGAAACGTATTAAGGCGGTTGCAAAAGAGATGGGCAAAGAGGTTGTTATTATTGCACTTACAGCCAATGCAGTGTCGGGTGCAAGAGAAATGTTCATGAAGGAAGGTTTTGACGGATTCATAGCGAAACCCATCAACAGGGCTGAGTTTGAGAGAGTTATGACCAGAGTACTTCCTGATTCCAAATTGGCGTGAAAGGTGTATGCTTATGAAACGTATTATCAGATTGGTAAAAGATTTTTATTCGGCAATAAAAGATCCTGAAAGGTTATTCAGCGAAAGACTGTTTTTATTGCTTACTCTGATATCGGAGATATCAGTTCTGATAGCTCTTATAGGAGATATAATAACCGGTGAGAGTATATATGAGATAATATTGATCATCGGCGTTCTTATATTTGTTCCGACAATAGTAATCATATGTTTCTATAAGGACAAGTTGAATGTCGCTATCAGGGTTATAGTTTTGGGACTTGTATTTCTCATTGTTCCGGGACTGTACCTTCTTGGAGGAGGAGTAGAAGGCGGAGGAGTTTTATGGGTCATCTTCTCATTTCTCTACATAGGAATGGTGCTTTCCGGCAAATGGCGTAATGTACTTCTTGGTATATTGGTAGTGATCACTGTAATATTATATACTATTCAGTATTTTAACCCTGAGATAATATCAATTCACTTAAGACCAATGTTTTACACGGATTCATTTATCTCACTTATAATGGTTGGCGTAGTGTGCTTTGTTATGACCAAGTATCAGACCCGTCTGTTTGAACTGGAGAATGAGAGGGCAAGAAAGGAAGCTGAGAAGGCGGAAGAACTGACACGTGCACAGAACAGATTCTTCTCCAGCATGAGTCATGAGATAAGAACACCTATCAATTCGATACTAGGTCTTAATGAGCTTATACTCCGTGATCAGAATACTTCCGAAGAAGTGCTTAAGGATGCTATGGGAATTCAGGGAGCCGGTAAACTTCTGCTTGCGCTTATCAATGACATACTTGACTTTTCAAAGATGGAAGCGGGAAGCATGGATATCGTACCGGTTGATTACCATATCGGAGACATGATCTCAGAGGTCGTCAGCATGATATGGATAAAAGCCAACGAAAAAGGATTAAAGTTTGACGTCAGGGTTGATCCAAACATGCCGTCTGTACTGTATGGTGATGAAGTACGAATCAAACAGATAATAATCAATCTTCTTAATAATGCTGTCAAATATACTCCGAACGGCTCCGTAGGTCTTGCTATAGAGAGCACTGAATCGGAAGAAGAAGGTAAGGTTCTGGTCACGATATCCATATCGGATACGGGAATGGGTATCAAGAAAGAAGCGCTTCCGTATCTGTTTGACGCTTTTAAACGTGTTGATGAAGAGAAGAACAGACATATAGAAGGAACGGGACTCGGACTTAGTATCGTTAAGCAGTTGATCGATCTGATGGACGGCAGTGTGAATGTGAGCAGTGTATACGGGGAGGGTTCGACATTTACGGTCGTGCTTAAGCAGGGAGTATCGAACAGCAGTGTAATAGGTGAATTGAATATCCAGAATTACGGTTCTTCGAACGGAAGCCGTTATGAGAGCAGCTTCAGGGCTCCCGAGGCAAAAATACTTATAGTTGATGATAATGAGATGAATCTTGAAGTTGAGAAAAAGCTTCTGGCCGATACGGATATGACTATCGATACGGTATTGAGCGGAAAAGAAGCTTTGCAGATGACCCTCAAGAATCGCTATGATGTTATTCTTATGGATCACCTGATGCCGGAGATGGATGGTATAGTATGTCTTGAAAGGATAAGAAACCAGTCCGGAGGGCTTAACAGAAATACACACGTTATTGTACTTACGGCCAATGCCGGAAGCGATAACCGTGAACTATATAACAGATCGGGATTTGATGGATATCTTGTGAAACCGGTATCGGGAGAGAAACTTGAAAATGCTCTCGTGCGTCATATTCCGAGAGAAAAACTCTATATTAATTCCAAGTCCATGACTTCAAAAGAAGATATTAATACCGCTGTCGGATATGCAAGAAAGATACCTGTTGTAATAACCGCTACAAGTATGTGTGATCTTCCGGATGCAATCGTTAAAAATCTTAATCTTAATATTATACCTTTCAAGATTAAAACTGATGAAGGCGTGTTTAAGGACGGAGTTCAGATGGGTGCAGATGAACTGATCAGATATATGGCTTCCGGCAAAAATGCCGTATCAGCGCCTCCGGATATTGAAGAATATACGGATTTCTTTGCGGAAACGTTGAAACATGCACATCATTTGATACATATAGCCATAACTACAAGTATGAGTGAAGATTATAATATCTCAACCGAGGCTGCGAAAGCATTTGATAATGTAAGCGTGATCAATTCGGGTGTTTTATCGAGCGCAACGGGTATTCTTGTTCTTATCGCACATAAGCTTACACAACTTAAGTCCGAAGTGCCGGAGATAGTGGAAGAACTTGAGATCATCAAAGAACGTCTTAAGTGCAGTTTTGTAATAGATAATACAGAATATATGGCACAGAGAGGACTTATCAGTTCGAGGATCCACAGGATCGCAAGAACTCTTGAACTTCATCCGAGTCTTAAGTTCGATGAAGATAAGTCCGGAATAGGCGGTATATGGATGGGTTCCACAAGGAGAGCTTATAAGAGATATATTCATAAGGCTTTCCCTGTAGATGTGATCCCGGATTCCGAAGTAGTATTCATAACTTATGTTGATCTGCCGGAAGAAACACTTCTGTGGATCAAAGAAGAGATAAGTAAGATCGCATATTTTGAGCGCGTGGTATTCAAGCAGGCCTCTGCTGCGATATCGTCTAACTGCGGAGCGGGTACTTTCGGAATACTTTATTTTGTTAAGAGCAATAAGTCATACAACATCGGCGGTTTCATTCCTGAAGAGCTCGAGTCTGGTGAAGAACATATCGGTGAAAATGCAAAACAGAAAAACGATGAGGCAGCAGCCGGTGAAGATGATCGGTATGAAGATAATTATGAAGATACAGAAGAAGATGATGCTGCAGAGTTACCGGATGATACTGATAATTCTATAGATGTAGAAAGGGCTGAATGGTACCACAACATACCGGGAATCATAGGAAATAATGCAATAGCTAACAGCGGATCGGAGGATGCGCTGAAAACCGTGCTTAAGATATTCTACGATTCTCTCAAGGCAAAATATGAGGAACTGGAAAATTATTATTTATCCGAAGACTGGGAGAATTATACGATTAAGATCCATGCATTGAAGAGTTCGGCCAAGCTTATAGGTGCGATGAAACTCAGTGAAGATGCGCAGAAACTCGAGTCTGCCGGCAAATCGGGAGATATTGATTATATTAAAGAGCATTACGATGCATTCATGAGTGACTATGCAAAATACAGCGAATATTTGCGAGAGGTATGCGGCGACAAAGAAGATGCTGCAAAAGATAAGCCTATGGCTGATGAAGCTATGATCAAGGGTGCATATGAGACGATAATAGCTGCGGCAGAGGATATAGACAGTGATGTGATCGAAGATACTCTTGAGGAATTATCGGAATATAAGATACCGGAATCGGAAAAAGATAAGATTGCAAAGATAAAAGAATGTGCTGACAGATTTGATTTTGAAACTATTTTAGAACTGCTTAGAGCTGACTGATATTGAATATAAGGAGCATATATGGATACCGTTGTACAGATTAATGATACTATAAATGGATTTGCATGGGGAACATTCGGACTTGTTCTGTTACTTGGCACGGGTCTTGTTTGCACAGTGATCACCCGTTTTTTCCAGATTACGCATATAAAGCACTGGTTTATGGGAACATTTGGAATTATAACCGGTAAAGGACGTGTGATAAATGATGCGGGGGCTTTATCGCAGTTTCGTGCATTTTGTACAGCACTATGCGCAACTATAGGTACAGGTAACATTGCAGGTGTTTCAACGGCCATATGCGTCGGAGGACCGGGTGCTGTACTGTGGATGTGGGTTGCGGCATTTTTTGGCATGATGATCAAATATTCGGAGAATGTTCTCGGAATATATTACAGGCGAAGAAATAGGGATGGTGCATGGTCGGGAGGTCCAATGTATTATCTTGAGGACGGTCTCGGGGCAAAACGCGGTTGTAAAACACTTGGAAGAGTTTTGGCCATATGTTTCTGTATATTCACAGCTCTTGCATCGTTTGGTATAGGTAATATGAGCCAGATCAACAAGATAACGATCAATTTTGAAGATACATTCCTGTCTAATGTGGATATTGGAGAGTTTTTAGGCGTATCAAAGGTTAACTGGTGGATAGGAACAGTACTCATGTGTGTGGCGGCAATTATTTTGTTGGGTGGATTCAGAAGACTTGCTTTTGTATCTGAAAGGCTTGTGCCTTTTATGGCATTGGTATATATACTTGGATGCCTGATAGTGATCGTTATGAATATCACAAGTATTCCGGATGTATTCGGTTCGATATTCAGATTTGCATTCGGACCGAAAGCGATTGGCGGAGGAGCGGCAGGAACTGCAGTACAACTTGCATTTACGACTATTAAGAATGGATGTAAGAGAGGTGTATTCTCCAATGAAGCCGGACTTGGTTCTTCAGTAATGGTTCACAGCAATACCTGTGCCAGAGAACCCGTTAAACAGGGATTATGGGGAATTGCGGAAGTATTTCTTGATACCATGGTAATATGTACGATGACGGCTGTTGTAGTATTATCTTCCGGTGCCATAGATCTTTCAACGGGACTTGCTGTCGAAGGAGTAAACGATGCTACACTTGTCGCAAAAGCATTCGGAAGCAATCTTGGAGTCGTGGGAGAGTGGTTTGTGGTCATTTCGGTTACGCTTTTTGCATTCACGACCGTTATGGGATGGTCTTATTACGGAGCAAAGACCATAGAATACCTTCTTGGTGTTACATGTGCCAAGATATATCGTGTTGTTTTCATTTTACTTATTGTATTCGGATCAGTGATGGAGTCTAATCTTGCGTGGGATATATCCGACACCTTCAACGGACTTATGATGATCCCGAATCTGATTGGAATACTGTTTCTGGCGCCTCTTATAGTCAGACTTACAAAGAATTATATTAAAAGAAGGATCAAAGGAAGAGATGACCTCGAACCGATCCTGTCATATGATCCCGATATACAGAGTTCGTCTCTGGCTTCCGTAAAAAAAGGAACAGATTAACATTATCTGATCCTTTTTTCGGAATATACATCGCCTAATTCTGCGGCTTTTCTGTACCAGTTCTCGGCTTCTTTCGGTTTACCCACACCTGCATATATGTCACCAAGATTACGCATGGCATCGACATGCCCCTGAAATGCGGATTTTTTAAGCCATTTCACTGCTTCCTGCAGATTTTCTTCAACTCCGTCTCCGAATCTGTATTTCAATCCGACTTTGCACTGTGCCGAAGGAAATCCCGATTCGGCTAGTGACAGGTAGCATTTCATTGCTTTTTTCTTATAGTCTTCGCATTTGATCTGTCCGCCGTCGTAGAGCATTCCAAGCTCAAACTGGGCCTTGTCATTACCCTGGCTTGCAGCAACCTGATACCATTTAACGGCTTCCACGATATCCGTATGCTTCGTATCAGGCTCGGCATAATATGCACCCATACGGCACTGGGCTTCGGCATTACCGTTAATTGCTTTTTTGGCATCTCTTCTTATGGAATTGGTCATTAACTGTTCGAATTTCAACCCGCTTTTAAGAATCTCGTTCTGGATGAATTCACGGGGAGACATTATTTCAAATAAACTCTCAATTCTTTTGTAATCATGCTCGTCTATATAATAATGATTGGTATTGGCATCACCGAGACCGCCGCCGAAACGGGGTTCGGGATCATCGCTCATCATTCTTCTTCCGGGTACGCGTCTGTTATTATCATGGTAATCGGAAACACGCTTTCCGGATGTTGGTCTTTTTCTGCGGTTTCCGGCGCTTGCGGCACTTCTTTCGCCGGATGAAGTCCGCTCACCCCGTCCTTTTAAAGCTGTCCTGTCAGGATGAGGAGACCCCGCCGGTTTAAGTGTCAGAGGTTCTTCCGGGTAATCTTCTTCGTCAATCAGATCGTTGATCTTTTCAACAAATTCGGCATTATAATCGGCAACGTCAAGATCTTCTTCTTTATGGGAATGAGCGTGGGATCCCGATCTGTGAACTTCCCTGCTGTGGTTTTCCTTGTACCACTCTGCGCTTTCGTTCTCACCGACTTTCCATCTTCTGGATAATTCCATCTCCATATCCCAACCAAAAAGTTGCATAAAAGACTCAAGAAGTTCGACCATCTCAAACTCCTTAAGTCCTTTGTTATTCATCATTCTGATCGCGGATTTGTTGATAAAAGAGCGCTTCCTCCACAAGGGTTCGCTGAGAACACTTATCATCTCGCTGATTATCCCGAGTTCTGCAGCAACCTCAAGTTCCTTTATTCCATGAGTATGGTCCGGATAATATTCCTTGTATCTTTCAACAAGTTTTGCTGTATCTGCAAGAAAACGAAGGTTGTCCGTTCCTTCCATTCTCCTTATGTGCCCAAGTAATTCATGCGGATATCCGGGTGCGACCATAACAGTATTTCCCATTATACATCCCGCTTCCTGTATAGAAAATGTTTTTATCATTATAACATATTTCCACATAAAACCAAATAGGACGAGTGGTATATTTAATATACTATTAATGTATTGACATATGGTATGATTTTTGTTATTATACCATATGATGTGCGTGTAGCTCAGCTGGATAGAGCACTTGGCTACGGACCAAGGTGTCGGGAGTTCGAATCTTCTCACGCACGTGGATAAAAAAACAAGCGGTCGTCTTAGGACGAGCGCTTGTTTTTTTGTTCGAGTCCGGTTCGGACTCGAACGGAGTTCGAAGTCTTCGCTTCGCTACGGTCCACGCAAAACCGACGTCCCCCGGACGTCGTGCACCTTCTCACGCACGCTTAACGAAAAAGCTATAATCGTTGATTTTTCAACAGATTATAGCTTTTTATTTTTAGAATATTTGAGTATTATTGAGTATCAGAAGAAAGGAGGAGGTGTTCCAAGTCACTTTTTTCCTTCTTTTTTTGCGTTTTCTTTAAGTATTTTATTTATATATGCAGAAAAAGTCCTGTCATCTTCATCTGCCAGTTCTCGTGTTTTTTGTTCAACATCTGGGTCAAGTGATATTGTAAGTTTTACTTTTAACGGTTTATTGTTTTCTCTCATAGTAATCACCTCACATGAGTATTCTATCAAAAAATCATACCCAATATTGAAAAGTAAGGCGAAGTGTGGTATAGTCATACCATAACAATGATTTATAAATGAGAATTGGAGGGATTGTGGGTTAATATTTGGTCTTTTTGTAATAAGGGTTTAATAATCATTATTTTGTGGGGTATAATCCTTCCACTTGCTTTAGGCGGCTTAATATATTATTTGTTTTGTCCCGATGTTTTTTTTGTACGCTATATTGATAGTTTGATAAACAATGGGGTTCATGTAAAAGCTTATTGTAAATCCGACACACGTTTAATATATACTATAATAAGGTATTATGGTTTGGATTTTTTATGGGCATACTCTCTATGCAATGCTTTGTACATATTCTTATGTGGCCATAAAATCTGTGTATTACTTCAGAGCATAATAACAATATGTACAGGAGTTTTAATAGAGATTGCACAAGGCATGGGTATTATAGCAGGGACAATGGACGTGTTAGATATCTTTGCTGAGATAATTGGTACTCTATTGGCAATAATTTTTACAACGAGGAGGAGAAGAAATGAAAAGACTTAGTGTAATAGGGGTTTTATTGTGTGTATTTGTTTTTGGAGCATTTGCTATTGGCAGTGGCTCGGATGATTCAACTAGAGACAGTGTTTCCATCAGCGAAGATGGTGATGAAGAGAAGTCATCTGATTCCAGTGTAGAAGATGGCAAAAAAGAAGATGGCAAAAAAGAAGATGCAGATGGTGATGATAAGAAGTCGGATGATATTAAATATGAGATAACGGACACATCATTTGAACACTACACAAATTCGATTGGGTCTGAAGAATATTATGGATTTGTAGAGATTTCTAATACGGGAGACAATGATATATATATGGATTCGTGTACATTTGATCTCGAGGATAATGATGGCCATTTGTTACAATCTGAAGATTTTATTAGTAGTTGTCCCGAGGTAATTTCTCCTGGTGAAAAAGGTTATTTCTATAATGGTCTTGGCTCAAGTTCTATAGACAAAAGTGTTTCTATGGATAATGGGGTTAAACTTGTTCCTCAAATGAAGCTTACAAAAGCAACTGGAAAGCCGCATTCATTTCCTGTTAGTGATATATCAGTAAAAGAAGATGGGATGGGATATGTAAAGGTTACTGGCAGAGTAGAAAATGATACGGAGGAAGATGCTTCGTTGGTAACAGTTTATATGATATTCTACGATGCAGATGGAAAAGCAATAGCTATTACAAATACTACCGTTACAGATATAACAGCAGGTGGGAAATCAAGCTTTGATACTTCTTTGATGTTTGCTACAGATAGTCTTAAATTTGATAATATTGCTGATACGGTTGTAATTGCTGAGGATATGTATATGCAATTTTAAACGGTAGCATTTTTGGGCGTGCTGATAATACCTCAGCACGCCCTTTTGTTTATTATGATAGGAGGCATCTTATGAAAAAACATTTTTTAGTATACTATGGATGTTAGTTTTAGGATTATTATTTTCATGTGTTCCAACAATTAGTTCTGAAGCTGCAGAATTAAGTTCTAAAAAGGTAAAAGTGGCGGTTGATTGAAAAATTACTATGTCATTACATTACAATTTTAGTGATGATAATGTAAAGCGGAGTGCATCTAACGGAAATATAAAGATTGTAAAAAAGTATAATAAGAAGGCAACTATTATAGGGGTAAAACAAGGGAAGTCCGTACTGACGGCGAAGGTTGGAATAAGTGTCAAGTATTTTTGATAATAACTTGATTTTGTAGATGTAATTTGATATAATCAGCCCATGAAGATGCGATTACACATCTATTGGAGTCTCACTTCCATTAAAGGTGAACGATGTTATTGGAGTCTCACTTCCACTAAAGGTGAACGATGTTATTAGGGTTTCGCCTCTATGAGTGCGAAAAGTTGTAATCACTTTGGAGCAGGCTTAGGCTTGCTCCATTTGTTTTATGGATTATTGAGAATGGAGAACGGTTATGAAAATATCTTTTTATTTTGTTGATGAGAAATATATACAATATCTCAAAGAAATTGAAATTAACAAACGAGGATTTACTTGTATTCCCAATATGAAATATCAAAATCACGATAAATTCGTGTATGGTGTAGTATTATCTATAAATGATGTAAATTACTATGTTCCATTTTCTCACTATGACCGTCAGCAAGAAGATAATGTTTTAATAAAAGTTGATTATCATAAGAAAACTAAAATTGCAGGTTCTTTACGTTTTAATTATATGTTCCCTGTCCCTAAAAGTTGTCTTACTCCTGTAGTTTTTTCCGAATTTCCAGAAGATAGAAAAATATTGTTAAGGAAAGAATACAAAGCTTGTCTGTCTTCATTATCAAAAATACAGAAAAGAGCCTTGAAAACGTATGAACGTGTCCTAAATGGCAATAATGATGAGTTAATAAAAAATAGTTGTATGTTTTTGGAATTAGAGGAAGCTTGTAAAAAATATTTGAAGTAAAAAACACTTGAGTATTCGTTAAAAGTATAGCATTTGGATATATAATTTTTTGTAATCTTATCTAAATATTGTTGATATTGGACAGCGGAAACTGTTTCCGATAGTTCTGGTTCATTTACCGGAATGTTCGACGATAAAATTACGGTCTGTCGCGCCTCTTTTTTACTATACATTTAAGGGGAAATGGTGTAAAATATATTGGAATGACATATTTTATAAAAAATGAGGGAGGTTTGCACCATGTATGCACTGGCGGTTGTTCCGGCACTTGTTCTTTTTCTCATTGTGTGGAGATATGATACGGTGGAAAAAGAGCCTGTGAGTCTATTGCTTAAACTGGTTTTCTGTGGGGCACTTACGATCGTTTCGGCGGTGCTCATCGGTCTGTTTGGAGACTGGATCATGCATTTTTGTGTTGATGACAGATCGTCGCTTATCTACATCATAATTGACAGTTTTATCTTTACGGCGCTTGTTGAAGAAGGCGGTAAGTTCCTTGTATTAAAGATGATCACATGGAAGAATAAAGAATTCAATTACACGTTTGACGGCGTTGTATATGCGGTCTGTGTGGCTCTCGGGTTCACTGTGATTGAGAATGTGATCTATATATTCAGAAACAGCGGTGACAATGTAATATTACGTGTAATACTGATGATCGTCGGTCATGCTTTATTTGCGGTATTCATGGGATATTATTACGGACTGGCAAGGTATGCAAAAGGAGCGGGAAAGAAAAAAACATCCGCATTGCATCTTGCGGAGGCGGTTGTCGTTCCGATACTTATGCATGGATTTTATGTGTTCTGTTTGAGGACCGAAAAAACGGTATTCCTTATAATCTTTGCGGTATATGAGATACTTATAACAGTTGTTACGGTCAGACAGTTCCTTAAGCTTTCAAAGAACGATACGCTGATACCGGGAATGGAATATACCGTATCGAAAGATGGTGACGGAAAGAAAGGAGGAGCTGCAGATGAGAGTAAAATGTGATTATTGCGGGCAGCAGGTAGATGAAAGCTTAAGTTACTGCCCTCATTGCGGCGGTTCTTTGTCAACGTCAAACCGTGTGGCGTCCGACCAGCCGAAAACGATTGGGGAATTGCAGCAATGGTATGCAGCTCATAATCTTCCGCCTGAGCATGTTACAAGATTCTTTATCGGAAAGGATATAAGGGAACCCAAGGCATTCGGAATATACAGGGATGTTAATGGGGATTTTGTTGTATATAAGAATAAGGCCAACGGTGAGAGGGCTGTCCGATATCAGGGTAAGGATGAGGGATATGCCGTCAATGAACTGTATCAGAGGCTAAGATCTGAGATTGTTGATCAGAAGGAGCAAAATGCCCGGAATATGATGAATAATAACAGATATAATACCGGTTACAACAACGCTCCGCAAAAAAAAGGTCTCAGTAAGATACTTCCGTGGCTTATTGCTATTCCTTTTTTAAGTCCGATAATCACTTCGGGATTTACATTTTTTATATTCATTCTGGTTGCGATATTCGATAATTCACCGGCAAAAGGTTACTATAACTATAACGGTAAAGATTATTACTATCAGGGTTCTTCATGGTATTCCTATAATTCAACAACCGATTCATGGGATTATGCTTCAAACAGCTCCGAGCTTGATTCGATAATAAATAATGATAATTACAGTGATTACAGAACTTATGATCATGACGGGAGCAGGTTTGAGGACTCTAACTGGTACGACAGCGGAACTTCCGATGACAGTTACGATTGGGATTCCGACAGTTCGTGGAGCAGCAGCAGCGACTCATGGGACAGCGGAAGCTCGTGGGATTCCGGAGGATCGGACTGGGATTCGGACTGGTAACAAAGCGTATTGTAGGTTTTAATGGGGATGGTGAGTTTTAACAGGATAAAAGTGGGAATTGTATTATTACTGTTAGCTATTAATCTTACAGGGAATGCTGCTACAATTGGTGCGGCAGATAATGAACAATTGTCAGAGGTAGATAAAGGTGTTGCCGAAGTATCTGAGACCGGAGGAGGATATGCCGCTTCCGGGCAGCTTCAGGGCGTGGATTTTATGGCAAAATTGTTTGATGCTTCAAACGGTATGCTGACTTCGGAAGCAAACTGTGTATTGGGAGCTTCGGACGGATATATGGATAGGCAGTTACAGCGGGATCATTAAGTATGATGGTTCTGTATTTGAGAGATTGCCTTCTTCTGATGGCCTGACTAACGGAAGAGGATTATATGAAGACAGTGCCGGACGTATGTGGGTTGCGACCAATGATAACGGCGTGGTTGTACTTGATGGGGAAACAAGCAGACATTATACAAAAGAGGACGGGCTCACATCGTCTTCTATCAGAGTATTTGCAGAGGATAATAAAGGTAATATATATGTGGGTATTGACTTCTCAGGGAATATATGTTGTCAAAGCGTCTGAGATGCTTGCGGATAATATCAGTGATTACAGACTGTATACGCTTGCCAACGGGCTTACCAGTCTTCCGGTTTCACACAGTTACAGTCATCTTGATGAAGAAGGCAATCTGTACATGGCGGGACAAAGCGGAGTGTGCAAATTCAATATATATCATTTCTATGAAGAGATCGTTAAGGTAAAGACCGGAGTAAAAACCGTATATTGCGATGACGTTGAACTTAAGCCGGATGATAAAGGAGAATATGTTATCCCTGCTGATTGTGAACGTATCCAGATAACACCGACAGTGTTTGATTATACTCTGTCTAATCCGACGGTGCATGTATTCCTTGAAGGGGCCAATGATGATGGTATTACCGTGGAACAGAATAAGATCACGCCGCTTGAATATACTGAACTCGGATATGGAAATTATGTTCTTCATATTCAGATCATGGATCGTTCTACCGGTAAGATGATATCGGATGAATCATTGTGTGGCGTATCATGATAAGTACGGTCATTCGTAAGCAGTATGTGGAGATACAGGAAGCAAAAGATGAGGCTGAACGCGCCAATCTTGCCAAGTCCAGGTTTCTTGCCAATATGTCTCATGAGATACGTACACCGATCAATACTATTCTCGGTATGAACGAAATGATACTTCGTGAAGATGCGTCTAATGTGCCTAAAGATTATTTTGTATCGGTTATCAACTATTCACTTGACATAAGGAATGCCACAGAATCCCTGCTGGGGATTATAAATGATGTACTTGATATATCCAGGCAGTTTTCCGAATTAATGAACGGAAGATTGTGGTGTGAGAGTGAATACGGTGAGGGAAGTGAATTCATTCTTGAGGTTACTCAGAAGATAATCGATGGCGACGGTATAGGTGAATTCAGCGAAGAAGAGGATGTTATGGCAAGAGGCCCATACGTCCCTCAATTCATTGCACCTGATGCAAGTGTACTTGTGGTGGATGACAATCCGATGAATCTGTCTGTGGCAAAAGGATTGTTAAAGCCTACAAAAGTATCTGTTACCACTGCCGAAAGCGGTGAAGAATTCTACAGATCAAAGGGATTTAACGGTTATCTTGCAAAGCCGATAGACTCTGTGGCTGTAGAACGTGCGATAAAGAGTCATTTGCCTGAAGATATCATAATGGTACCTGAAGGAGCGGATTTTGAGAATATAAGTAATGAGCTTGATGAAGACATGCATTGGTTGTATGATGTGGATGGTCTGTCGGTAGACGAAGGAATCAAGAACTCCGGCGGCGTTGAATCATTTATACGTTCTATACATACATTCCTTGAGTTGATGGATGACAGTTCAAAGGTAATAGAGGATGCTTATAATACAGGTGATATCAGATTATACACCATTAAAGTTCATGCTTTGAAGAGTTCTGCAAGGATAGTAGGAGCCACAGAGCTTTCCAAAGACTGCCAGAAGCTTGAGGATGCAGGTAACAGTGAGGATATGGAATATATTGCTGCCAACGCAGACAGGCTGCTTGCGGATTACAGAGCGTTTAAAGATAAGCTTGCCCGGATTGAAGAGAAGGATTCGGAAGCTGAGGCAGGAAAACCGCTTATATCCGAAGGTGAACTGAAGGATGCATTTGCGGCGTTAAAAGAACTGATCCCGATGATGGATTTTGACGGGGTCGAGATGGTGATCGGGCAGTTGGGTGAATACAGATTGCCGGATAAAGAAAAAGAAATTATCAATGAGATAGGGAAACTGTTGAAAGAATTCAAATGTGATGAGATGGAAGAATTAATATAATTATGTTACTGTTCCACATCCCGGTACGTTATTGTTTCTACAGTAATACAATATAATTGATTGTAGTTTGTGATATTATATGATATTATTTGATTACATGCATATTAAGATATCCCGGAGGTGAATACCGGTTATGGAGTCAAAAGAAGTACATGCTTCGAATGAAGTCCATGGTTCTGATGAAGGAATTGTCAAAGAAGGATATAAAGAGACCATGAAAGAAGCCTTTCACAGATGGCTTGGACTTTTTCTGGTTTTAGTGGCTGTTATTATTGTTTATTTGCTGATCAATAATATACAGGGTCTTGTGGAAGGGTTCCTATCGTTATTTTCACTGATCCAGCCGGTAATATACGGATGTGTCATCGCATATATACTGAATCCTCTTGCCAACTGGATACAGAACACAATTATACGTATTATGGAAAGCGGCGGAAAGCCCGCTTCCGATAAGAAAAAAGGCGTTGTGACAGGCATATCCATAGTGCTTGCGCTTGTATTTATGATACTGATCGTTGTCATATTATGCTGGATGATCATACCGCAGGTCGTAGAAACAATATCGCAATTGATAAAGATCCTTCCGGGAAAAGTAAAGACATATTATTATGACATAGAAGATAATATAAGAAACAATGAATTTCTGTCGGAAAATCTGCAGGATGGAATGTTAAAGCTGACCGATTCGTTAGAGAGTGCGATCATGGAGAAACTTGTTCCGTGGATGCAGTCGGATTTTCTTCCCGGAATGAGTACGATAGCGGTTGGATTTGTAAATGGAATATCGAGTTTTGTTAATGTACTTTATAATCTTTTTATTGGCATAATCGTTGCGATCTATCTTTTGCTCGGCAAGAAAACCTTCTCGGCTCAGGCAAAAAAGATCGTCTATTGTGTATTTAACAAAAAACATGCGGATGTTCTGATACACTATGTGAATCTGACCAATACCACATTCAGCGGATTCATATTCGGTAAGATCCTGGATTCGGCAATCGTCGGAGGGATATGTTTTGTACTTATGTCCGTAATGGGCCTTCCGTATACTACGCTGATCAGTGTGATCATCGGAGTGACCAATATCATCCCGTTTTTCGGACCGTATATCGGACTTATCCCAAGTGCGCTTTTGATCGTTCTTGTTAATCCGATGCAGGCAGTGTATTTTACGATAATGATAATAATCTTAATGCAGGTTGACGGTAATATCATCTCGCCGGCGATCCTCGGAGAATCGACGGGATTGTCAGCTTTCTGGGTACTCTTTTCGATACTGTTCTTTGGCGGCTTATGGGGCCTGCCGGGAATGATAGTCGGAGTTCCTTTGTTTGGAGTGATATACAGGATCGTGGCAGATATCGTAAACCTGAGACTTAAGGGTAAGGCTTTATCTTCCGCAACGGATTCGTATAAGAATCTGAAGGAGATCAGGTACAATGAAGATAATGAACCTGAATATATCGAATACAGCAAGGCGGATTTCGTAAAGAAGAAAAAGGGGATGTTTGACAGTATCATCGAAGGCGCCGGAAAGATGTTAAAGAAGATTAAGAAAAACAATGATAAAGGCAAAAAAGACGATCCGTATTTATAGAATATTAAGTTGCACCGTAAGCCTAATTGTGCTATAATGAGATCGTTGAATGAAGTACATCATTCAAACCGTTCGGAACCGATTCATGGTTAGCAAAAATAAATAATGAGGGGGTATTTTAACATGGGTAATGGACAATACCACGTGATTTTTGAGAAGGATTCATGGGAGATTGAGATTCGCCCGAGAAACAACGTTCGTTCTGATGAGCCTAATATGAAGGTATGGATCTGCAAGTCAGGTCAGGAACTGGCTCAATACACCGATAAGTATCGAGGATATGGCAGTTACAAGAATCACGAGGAACTACTTCCGCCCGATCTGGTTGATATTGCCAAGAAAGCATGGGGACTTTTGAAGGAATATCCGTATGATAAGCCTCTTGATGATGAGATGCTTGAGAAGCTTAAGAGTATAGCTGCTCCGGAAGAATAAGAAGGTATTTTATATTAATATAGAAAATAAAGCCTGTTGATGTATGGATACGTCAACAGGCTTTTTTGTAGCACCAATTCTATTTAATGTTAAACAGTATAGCTTTTTGTTTTACTGCTTGAATATCCTTTTTTTGTTGCATATATTTTTATTGTGGTTTTCTTCTTGAGTTTCTTTGACAGGGTAACCTTGAAAGCACCTTTTTTGGAAGCTTTTGCAGTATAATTTTTCTTGCCGACACTTACATGTACAGTGGCGCCTTTAAGAGTTTTTCCCTTAATTATCTTTGAACCTTTTTTATAGCTTGTGAGCTTGAGGGTTTTGATCATTTTTGTTGCCGAAGAAGTATCCCCCGAACTGCTGTCGCCTGATGAGGAGGCATTCGTATCCGAATTGCTGCTTGTGCCTGAAGTCTGATCTTTAGGCGCTGCAGTGCTTTTTGATCCCGGTGCTTTTGTTGGTGAGGCAGTGCTCTTTGAAGCCTGTGTAGGCTTTGGTGTAGCAGTTGCCTTGGGTGCCTGCGTGGCTTTTTTAGCTTCTGTACCGGTGAAAGAGATATTATTGATCGCGATCTCGCCGCTTTTTGAATCGGAAGCGGTTGATCCTTTCTCGACAGTGGTAGTTGAAGTGGCGATTATTCTTATGTATAATGTAGAGCTGTTTGCCACTGAAGCAGGAAGATTATAGGAGTGCTGATACATTACTTTGTTGGTTTCAAGTGAAAATGAGGAACCGGATATATCGGTGAAACTGCTTCCGTTGGTACTGTACTGTACCTTAAAGTCCCTCGGACCTTTCTTTGACGCACCGATGCGAAATGAGATGCCAAGTGATTCATAACCCGAGGCTGATGTCTTTATAAGGAAGAAAGGAGTGGTTCCCCAGGGGTTCTTGGTGGAAGCGGCAATTATAGGTGTTTCGGGAAGAGATGATTTGTTGTAGCTGTAATCGGATGCCTTACTCCATTCAAGCTTTTTGTAATCTTTATCTTCAGGGTTTGCAATGGATGCGAAAAGATATGAAGAAGATACTGTTCCGGAAGTGGCTCTGTAACCGGAATCGGCTTTTGTGTTATAAGTATCGTTAAGATCCTTTGCGGTGGATACACCGTCGGATTTTTTGAAGTCGAATGATGCAAGAGTCGATGCTGCCTGAGCCTTTTTTACCACATGCGGAGTGCTGCCTATGTACAATACGGACAGAACCATGGTAAGAGCAATGATAAGACTTAATCTGCTTCCTGAAATAAACTTTGCTGATTTCATATAAAATATTCTCCTTTCAGACCTGTCGATGATTATTTTCGTAACTGATCGGTTACGTTTCTGCTTATTTACAATAATATCATTTGTGATGCAGATAAGGCAAGAAATACTTTTTTTTTCAAAAACATGAGAATATGTTTGCTTAATATGTCAATATGTTATATAATAACTACGTATGTATCCATACAAAATATTATATTGGAGGGTTTAATAATGAAAAGAAAGGGTTTAATCACACATTTGCTTGTTGCTGCGTTGATCTTTTCTTCTGTAAGCGTTGCAGGCAATAGCGGTGAAGTGGCAGCCAAGGCAAAGAAGGCTCCTAAGTTAAATGCCACTTCCAAGAATCTTGAAGTTGGCAATACCACTACTGTCAAGATCAAAGCTAACGGCACCAAGATCAAGAAAGTAACATGGAAGACCAACAAGAAAAAGGTTGCTACGGTAAAGGGCAACAAGAAATCCGCAAAGATCACAGCTAAAGGCAAAGGTACAGCTAAGATCACCGCTACGGTTAAGTATAAGGGCGGTAAGAAGAAGCTTACATGTACTGTAAAGGTTAGCATTGCTGCGGTTAAGACTACAGAGATACCTGCAACTACAACTACAGCGGCAGCACAGCCGACAGCAGTTGCAACACAGCCGGCTAACAATGGTACACCGGCACCGGTAGCTACAGCTACACCTACACCGAAGCCATATTACTATGAGTACAATTATTTTGGAAAGTTTGATGCAAGCAAGGCATCACAGCCAAACGAGAATATGTACATCAACTTCGTTTTATCAGACTCATGGAGCACCAACACCAAGCTTTCAGCGATCAATTCACTTGAATTCAAGGTTGACTCTGAAGCTTCGGCTATTGTTGATCTCTGGGTAGCAGAATATGATTGTGATATCTCTTCAAGTTCTGCAAAGAAGATCTGTGATTTTGAGATCAACGGAACAAAGGGACAGGATATCAATCTTGTTAATGAGATCGCAGGTAACAGCGACATCGCTGCACTTGACAGCACAGGTAACGGAAGATTGTCATTCGGATTCGCTCCGCAGGATGGCAAGACATCATTCATCATTCATGATATGTATGTAAACTATAAGGATAATAACCTTACGGAAGAGGCACATCATGAAGCTGCGATCAGTGAAGAGACATGCAGCATCGGTTCAGCCAAGACAGCATACACAACCGAGAAGCAGAGAGTTGAAGATGCAAACAAAGAGATTGATAAGATCAATGAAGGCAAACCGGACATTGAGAAGCTCGCTAAAGAGACTTTCAACAAGACTCTTAAGGATTATGTGAATGAGAAGCCTGAAGGAATGTTCGAGACACTTCCTAAGGATTCAAGCAAGGCAATTGAAGATTATCCGATCGGAATGGCAAAGATCACCGAAAATCTTGGATACAAGTTCGGTACATGCGTAACTTACAATCTTATTAAGAACGATCCTGAATTCTGCAAGCTTCTTGCTCATCATTGCGACAGTATCACAGCAATGAACGAATTCAAGGCTTATTCACTTCTTGACAAAGATGCAACACTTGCTGCTTATGAAAAAGATCCTAACGCAATGCCTCAGATGAAGTATCAGAAGGCTGATGAGATCTGCGAGTGGGCACAGGCTAACAACATTAAGATCCGTGGTCATGCACTTGTATGGGATAATGCAATGGAAGAGAATCACAGATGGTTCTTCACAGAGGGATATGACCAGAACGGTACATATGCATCCAACGATGTATGTCGTGCGAGACTTCAGTGGTATGTAGATCAGGTAATGAGACATTTCCAGGAGAAATATCCGGATGTTGTATATTGCTGGGACGTTGTAAATGAAGGTATCGATGAGAACAGTGGTGACAAGCTTAAGGTTAGACAGAACCGTGGCGGACAGAACCCGTTCTATTATCATTGTTCATCACAGGCCAACGGCCAGGGTGAGAACTACATCAAGTTCACATTTGACTGCGCTTATGACACACGTGAAGCTATGATCAACGAAGGTCTTCTTAAGCCGGATAAAGAAGGCGACGATATTGTTAAGACACGTCAGAAGATCGAACTCGTATATAACGATTACAATGTAATCGAGTCCAATAAGCGTCCTTACGTTAAGGCACTTGTTGAAGCTCTTAACGAAGATCCGAACAGACAGCTTGTTGATACTGTTGGATGTCAGGGATATCTTGGAGATTATCAGAAACAGGGAAGCTGCCTGCGTGATGAGTGGTGGCAGAAGCCTATCGAGACTATCAAGATATTTGCTGATATGCAGCCTTCAGTAAAGGTTCAGCTTACCGAGATGGCAATGCGTAATTTCGAATGGTCAAAATTACCTGAGCATGGTGATTTCGCAGCTAAGCTTTTCTCAGAGCTTGCAGAGATCAACGGAGAGACAAATAATTCATTCACAAGTATGTCAATATGGGCATTCATCGATGATCCTGTTATGAACAAGGTAGAAGAGAGTTTCGACTACTGGCAGTATGCTCCGTTCTCGGGAATGTTCGATGATGTATACAGAGTTAAGCCTGCATTCCAGTATGCATATGATATTCTTAAGGCTAAGGCCGGCATGTAATATGCGGCAACAGCAGATGCTACTATTGTAGAATGCATACGATAAATTAAAAAAACTGTAAAATATTGGATATTTTAACTTGATTTTTCAGGAAATCCCACATCATATCATTTGATGTGGGATTTTTTTAAAAAAAGACTTGACCTACAGTATTACATAAAATATAATAGAAACATACAGATACAATTTTATAAAAATCTAAGGAGGGTTTTATTATGGCAAGAACAGGGAGACCAAAGGGAACTAACAATAAGGACATTATTTGTTCAATGAGAATGGATGCTGCAACCAAGAAGAGACTTGAAGCATATTGTGAGAAGATGAACATGGCCAAATCAGAGGCATTAAGACATGCTATAGATCTTCTTGCAGAAGAGGCTAAATGATCGGAGAATACAATGTAGTAGCAAGGATACGTTGTGATTACGTGTCCAAGTTCGGTATACCAAGACAGAGCGGTATTATAAGCGAGAGTGAAGCCGTTATAATATTTGAACCGGAATACAGGAGCAGGGAAGCCATACGTGGTTTGGAAGATTATAATTATGTATGGCTTATCTGGCTTTTTTCGGAAAATATCGGGAAAGGGTTCAGACCGACTGTAAGGCCTCCGAGACTTGGCGGCAATTCAAGAGTCGGGGTATTTGCTACGAGGTCGCCATTCAGACCCAATCCCGTAGGGCTGTCATCGGTCAGACTAACAGGGATTGATCATGATGCCGCGGAAGGACCGCTGTTACATGTAGCAGGTGCGGATCTTATGGATGGCACGCCGATCATTGATATCAAACCTTATATACCTTATGCGGATATTCACACCGATGCTACGGGTGGATTCTCCGATACAGTACGGAATCATTCGCTTAAAGTGGGTGAAGGACTTGAACTGTTACGTAATATGCCTGAGAAGAAAGCAGAGGTATTGAAGAGGTTATTGGAACAGGATCCAAGACCGGCATATCATGATGAACCGGGAAGAGTGTACGCATTTGAATATGCGGAATATCATGTGGAATTCTGTGTGGAAGATGATATTGTCAGGGTATTGAGGATTCAGAGTATTAAAGATTCGGGGCAATAATGATTCGGAATAACTATTTTTCTGTAATTATATTATTAACCGGAAGAAAGTAAAAAAAGGACTTGAATATAATGTATAACAAAATGTCAATGCATGCTGAAGAATTCATATGCCATGATGAAGTTATGGCATCTCTTAAGTATGCAGATGAGAATAAGAATAACATTGAACTGATTGATTCCATAATTGAGAAAGCCCGGAAACGTAAGGGAATTGACCATAGGGAAGCATCAGTTCTTCTTGCATGTGAAGATAAAGAAAAACTCAAAGAGATATATGATCTTGCGGAACAGATAAAGAAGGATTTTTACGGGAACAGGATAGTATTGTTCGCGCCGCTTTATCTGTCTAATTATTGTGTTAATTCGTGTGTGTATTGCCCGTATCATATCAAGAACAGGCATATCACAAGAAAGAAGCTTACTAAAGAGGAAGTGGCGAAGGAAGTTATTGCTCTTCAGGATATGGGGCACAAGAGACTTGCCATAGAATCCGGAGAGGATCCGGTTAACAATCCGATAGATTATATCTTAGAATGCATTGATACGATCTACAGTATCAAGCATAAGAATGGTGCGATAAGACGCGTTAACGTCAATATTGCAGCTACAACGGTTGAGAATTACAGGAAGCTTAAGGAAGCAGGTATCGGAACGTATATATTGTTCCAGGAGACTTATCACAAGGAGAGCTATGAGAAGCTTCATCCGGCCGGACCGAAGCATGATTATGCATATCATACGGAGGCAATGGACCGCGCGATGGAAGGTGGGATCGACGACGTAGGTTTGGGAGTTTTGTTCGGTCTTGAATTGTACAGATATGAATACTGTGCGCTTCTTATGCATGCGGAACATTTGGAAGCTGTTCACGGAGTCGGACCTCATACGATATCGGTGCCGAGGATCAAACCTGCCGATGATATAGATCCTGATATGTTCGATAATTCGATCAGCGATGAGATATTCTGTAAGATAGCCGCGCTTATAAGGATAGCGGTTCCTTATACCGGAATGATCATATCTACAAGAGAGAGTGAAGAAGTAAGAGAGAATATAATCAGACTCGGTGTATCTCAGATATCCGGTGGCTCAAGAACAAGTGTTGGCGGATACTGTGAGGAAGAAAGACCTCATGATACGGAGCAGTTTGATGTGTCAGACCAGAGAACGCTTGATGAGGTGGTTAACTGGCTGATGAGAAAAGAATATATACCGTCATTTTGCACGGCATGCTACAGGGAAGGCAGAACCGGTGACAGATTCATGTCCTTATGTAAGAGCGGACAGATTCAGAACTGCTGTCATCCGAATGCGCTTATGACGCTTAAGGAATATCTGATAGATTATGCCACAGAGGATACAAGAAGGATCGGCGAAGAGCTTATCCGCAAAGAACTGGGCAATATTCCAAAGGAAAAAGTAAGGAATATATGTGAAGAGAATCTTGTTAAGATAGAACAGGGAATCAGGGATTTCAGATTCTGATGCATGATCCTTGTTCTATGATACGCATGAAAACATACATACAGAAACCGGACAGGAGGCACGAATATGGGCCTGAATGACACACCGAATGCAGAGAGGATACATATAGGAATATTCGGAAAAAGGAATGCGGGCAAGTCAAGTCTCGTTAATGCAATAACCGGGCAAAAGCTGGCTGTGGTTTCGGATGTTCCGGGAACTACAACGGATCCGGTGAGCAAGGCAATGGAGCTTCTTCCGCTCGGACCGGTGCTTCTTATTGATACGCCGGGATATGATGATGAAGGCGAACTTGGCAGTCTGAGGGTTGAAGCTGCACGAAAAGTATTATATAAGACCGACATAGCACTGCTTGTTGTGGATTCTTCCGAATCCGTGTCGGCAGGTGATACTGATATTATCAGGGAATTTGAGAAAATGAACATTCCCTATATAATTGTATACAGTAAGTCGGATAAATATGATCCGAAGACAGACAATAAGACAATATCGGTCAGTGCACACACCGGTGAAGGAATACATGAGCTTAAGGAAAAGATAGGAAGTCTTGCAAAACTGATAGGCAGGAATGACAGAAGGCTTGTTGCCGATTTTATAAAAAAAGGTGATACGATACTTCTCATTATCCCTATCGATGAAAGTGCGCCTAAAGGAAGGCTCATACTTCCGCAGCAACAGGCCATAAGGGATATACTTGATGCTGACTGCATTGCAGTCGAAGTAAAGGAAGACCGTGTGAAGGAAGCAATTGCCGGAATGAAGGTGAAACCGGCAATTGTGATAACCGACAGCCAGGCGTTTGGAAGAGTGAGTAAGGATGTTCCCGAAGATATATTGTTGACATCTTTCAGTATTCTTATGGCAAGATACAAAGGATTTGCGGAAGTCGCCTTAAAGGGGGCAAGCGCGATCGATACACTGAAAGAAGGAGACAGGGTGCTCATAAGCGAAGGCTGCACCCATCACAGGCAATGCAATGACATAGGTACGGTGAAACTGCCGGCAATGCTTAAGAGACATTGCGGATGTGATCTGTCATTCGAGTACTCAAGCGGAGGCGGATTCCCGGAGGATCTGAGTGAATATAAGCTGGTCATACACTGTGGAGGCTGCATGCTTAGTGACAGAGAGATATTAAGAAGGATCAATATGATAGATATGGCCGGTATTCCGGTAACCAACTACGGAATGGCCATAGCACATGTAAACGGAATATTGGAGCGCAGTACAAAGCTGCTTGACAATAATATATAATATGAGGAGGTTTTTTGCAAAATGAGTAACGAAAACATCAAATCTGTAATTGAAGAGGGAAAAGCTATTCTTGGAATCGAATTCGGTTCAACAAGGATCAAGGCAGTACTGATCGGAGAGGATAATGCACCGATAGCACAGGGAAGTCATGACTGGGAAAATCGTTATGAAAACGGTATATGGACTTATAGTCAGGATGATATCTGGAACGGTCTTCAGGATTGTTACAGTGATCTTTTGAAAGATGTTGATAAAAATTACGGCGTTAAGATAAAGAAACTCGCCGGTATTGGATTCAGTGCAATGATGCATGGTTATCTGCCGTTTAATGAGGCCGGAGAGCTTCTTGTTCCGTTCCGTACATGGAGGAATACAATAACAGAAGAAGCATCGCTTAAGCTTACCGAGTTATTTAATTTCCATATTCCTCAGAGATGGAGTATAGCACATCTGTATCAGGCAATTCTTAACAAAGAAGATCATATCGGAGATATCAGATTCATTACAACACTTGAAGGACTTGTTCATTGGAAATTAACAGGTGAGAAGGTTATAGGTGTCGGCGAGGCATCCGGAATGTTCCCTGTCGACAGTTCAATATGCGATTATAACAAGGATATGATAAAGAAGTTCGATGATCTTATTGCAGACAAAGGTTTTGCATGGAAATTGGAGGATATTCTTCCGAAGGTTCTTGTGGCAGGTGATGATGCGGGTAAACTTACGGAAGAAGGCGCTAAGCTTCTTGACGTATCAGGTAATCTTGAAGAAGGTATACCGCTTTGTCCTCCTGAAGGAGACGCGGGAACGGGAATGGTTGCAACCAACAGTGTTGCGGTACGTACGGGAAATGTATCAGCAGGTACGTCTGTATTCGCAATGGTTGTACTTGAAAAGGATCTGAGCAAGCCTTACGAAGAGCTTGATCTTGTTACAACACCTACCGGTCATGCTGTAGGTATGGTTCATTGCAACAACTGTACTTCCGATCTTAATGCATGGGTTAACATATTCAAGGAATTCTCCGAGGCGTTCGGAGTTGAAGTTGATATGAATAAGTTATTCGGAACTCTGTATAATAAGGCTCTTGAAGGTGATGCAGACTGTGGAGGACTTCTTGCATACAATTATTTCTCGGGAGAGCATATCACCGGATTCGAAGAGGGAAGACCGTTATTTGTACGTACTCCCGACAGCAAGTTCAACCTTGCAAACTTCATGAGAGTCAATCTGTTCACGGCACTCGGCGCTCTTAAGACAGGATGTGATATTCTTCTTAAGGAAGAAGGAGTTAAGGTAGACAATATTACCGGACATGGCGGATTGTTCAAGACTAAGGGTGTTGGACAGAAGATACTTGCTGCTGCAATGAATGCTCCTGTATCTGTTATGGAAACAGCCGGTGAAGGCGGTGCATGGGGAATGGCTCTTCTTGCATCATATATGGTTAACAAGAACGGCATGTCACTGGATGATTTCCTTAATGACAAAGTATTCGGCGGTGACAAGGGAACAACGATAGAGCCTGATGCCAAGGATGTTGAAGGATTCGATAAGTTCATAGAGCGTTATAAGAAGGGACTTGCAATTGAGAGAGCAGCAGTAGAATCTATGTAATGGTCTGATTGGCGAATTAAAAAATGCATTAAAAAGGGGAGACAGACACATCAAGTGTCGGTCTCCCTCGCTATTTCCGGGGGTGTTTTCTGATTATGAATTACAAGATTCCCTGAATGTATCGAATTCGTCGGTTATCTCTTTCTCCGGTTCCGGAGTTGCAAGGCTTACGGCAACGAATACAATACATGCAACAATGAATGCAGGAAGCAGTTCGTATATGTTAAGTGCTCCTCCAAGAGGTCTTACAAGGAACTTCCATATGAATACCATTGCACCACCTGATATCATTGAAGCAAGCGCACCCCATTTGTTGGAACGTCTCCAGAACAGGGCGAACAGCACTACAGGACCGAAGGCCGCGCCGAATCCTGCCCATGCGAATGATACTATCTCGAATACCGAACTGTCGGGATCCCATGCTATAAGTACGCCGATCATTGCGATCACGATAACGGTTGCTCTTGCGAATACCATTGCACCGATATCTGATAATTTGATCTTGAAGAAGTCTGTCATGATATCCTTTGAAGCACTTGATGATGCAGCAAGGAGTTGTGAATCGGATGTAGACATTGTGGCTGCAAGTATACCGGCAAGGATCACACCCGCGATAAGTGCTGCAAGAACGCCGTTTGAACTGATTATCTTGGCAATCTGAACAATGATAGTCTCGGGATCGGCGAGGGTTTCAAGAGTTCCGTTTGCAGTCATTGCATTACCCATGATACCGATGAATACAGCGAATCCCAATGATATAACAACCCATATTGAAGCGATCCTTCTTGACATCTTAAGTTTGCGGTCATCTTCTATGGCCATAAAACGAAGGATGATATGGGGCATTCCGAAGTAACCGAGACCCCAGGCAAGAGTTGATATTATTGTGATCGGACCGTAATCTGCAGCTTCACCTTCCGAGAATGTATGAGTCAGATCAAAATAACCCGGAAGTGATTTTGCGTTTTCAAATACGTTATCAAGTCCGCCTGCACTACCGATTCCATAGACAAGAATGATCACAAGAGCAACAGTCATTACGATACTCTGTATGAAGTCTGATGTACTGGCAGCGAGGAAACCTCCGATGGTTGTATACAGAATGATTACCAGAGCACTTATTATCATAGCTGTATGATAATCGATATCAAACAGGCTGTTGAACAGCTTTCCGCATGCTGAGAAACCTGAAGCCGTATACGGAATAAAGAAGATGATTATAACAAGTGCGGCGATGACCGATAAAAAATGGCTTTTGTCACGGAAACGATTTGAGAAGAATTCCGGAACCGTTGTTGAATTGCCTGATAACTCGGAATATTTCCTGAGTCTTCTGGCAACGATAAGCCAGTTGATATATGTGCCGGCAGCAAGACCGATCGCAGTCCATGCGGCATCTGCTATACCTGATGCATATGCAACACCCGGGAGACCCATAAGCAACCAGCTGCTCATGTCTGATGCTTCTGCGCTCATGGCAGTAACAAATGGGCCGAGCTTACGACCTCCAAGATAAAAATCGCTTATTGACTTATTTCTATTGGCGTAGAATATACCGATTCCGACAACCAGAAGAAGATAAGCGATTATTGCAATAAGAATGCAAATGTTTGCGGTTGACATAATTATAATCCTCCTTAAGTATATAAAATATGAAGTAAAAGAACAACAATCTTTTACAGTATATCATAATATTTCAAATCCATCCACCATCAATTTTAATTATTTGGCCTGTCATGTAAGGGGTTTGTGCACAGATGCCGTATATTGCATCTGCGATCTCATCGGGTGTGCCTGCCCTTCCGACGGGAATGTCATCGTACAGTGTTTTGAGTTCCTCATCTGACAGGTGCGAATTCATTGAAGTGTCGATCAGTCCGCAGGCAACGGCATTGATCTGAATACCGCTCGGCGCAAGTTCTTTTGCAAGAGCTCTTGTAAGGGAATTGACTCCTCCTTTTGAAGCTGAATAAGCTGCTTCGCAGGAAGCTCCTGCCTCTCCCCATACTGAAGACACATTAATAATGCATCCTGACTGCTTTCTGACCATGCCCGGAATCACTGATCTACAACAGTAGAATACGGAATTCAGGTTGCTTCCAATGACCGAATCCCATTCGTCATCATTCATGTCGGCAAGCAGTCCGACATAAGATATACCTGCATTGTTGACAAGAATGTCAGCTTCTCCGAAGCGGTCACGTATAATATCAAAAAATTCATTTACATTGCCGGGGACAGACATATCACCGACATATGTTATGCAGTCACAGCCCTTTGAACGTATTATTCTACCTGTGTCTTCCAGTAATTTTTCGCTGGAACGACACGATATTGCAATGTGTGAACCGGGAATGTCGGCGAAACGAAGGGCGATTGCGCGACCGATGCCTCTTGAAGCACCTGTGACAACAACAATGGGATTGTCCGGAATCATAATCATACCTCCTGAAAATGATATAACAGTAATATTGATCACCGTACAGAATCGTACCATATGACGGATTGTATATGCAAGTGATTATTAGGTAAAGGATTTTGACATGTCGGACACAAAATGATAAGATGTAGTTGTGGGTATAGCGGTTTTACAATGAATATTGTTCGAGAGGGGTATTTCGTTAATATGTCATTTTTCAAGGTGGAGCTCAAAGACGACGATCTTTCAAAATATGCAAAATCCAAAGTAAGAACCAAAGTTGTTCTTTCCTTTTCGTTTTCCCTGTTATTTTTTATGCTTGTATTTGTGATCAGACTTAACAATAATATATCGTTGAAACGCGATAATAATATGACTGTTGTTGAGAATGAATGTGAGCATATCAGCAGAACCATAGATTGTATCATGGCAAGGGTCAATACGTTACAGGCGCTTGTGCAGGATAATAACGGAGACACCGAATTCTTCCGTAACGTTGCCGATGATATATATGATCTTGTGAAACTGGAAACGGGAGTTGAATTAAAGAATGTTGCCATAGCGCCGAATGGTGTGGTGTCGGACGTGTACCCTATGGAAGGGAATGAGTCACTTATCGGATTTGATTTTCTTGATCTCAGCAAAGAAGGGAATCTTGAAGCCAAAGAGGCATATGAAAAAGGAGATATTGTTCTGACCAATCCGTTCGAGCTTGTTCAGGGCGGAATGGGTATGGCAGGACGTGCACCGGTCATAATTCATAGAGACGATAAAGATGAACTGTGGGGCCTGGTGACGGTAACCATTGATTTTGACAAGCTTATAGAGGAATTGAACCTTGACAGACTTCAGAGTCTCGGGCTTGATTACGGATTGTATTACATTGGTGGCGATGGACCGACAGCTATCAAAACTCACGGGACGGTTGGAAAAGAGCCCATTAAAAAACGCTTTAATATTAAGAATCTGGTGTGGGAACTGGCTGTTGTGCCCGAAGAGGGCTGGCTTCCCGTCAGAAGGTGCATAATCGCATTCACGATGGTTTTTTTTCTGTCACTGTTTGTAAGCGTATTCGTGTATATGATATACAGACTCAGATATTCGAATGCGGAATTGAAGAAAATGACGGAACAGGCTCTTGCTGCAAGTGAGGCAAAAACTCTGTTTTTGTCCAATATGTCCCATGAGATCAGAACGCCGATCAATGCCGTGCTCGGTATGAACGAAATGATTCAAAGGGAATGTAATGACAATGATATTCTGGCATATTCGGATAATATCAAGAATGCGGGTACAACTTTGTTAAGACTTATAAATGATGTGCTTGATCTGTCAAGGATCGAATCCGGTAAGACAGAGATAATATGTGTGAATTACAGTCTCGCATCCATGATCAACAATCTTGTTAATATGATCCGTAACAGGGCAGAAGATAAAGGACTTGTCCTTGTTCTTGAATTCGACAGGAATATCCCCGGTGAACTTAACGGTGATGAATCCCACATTACCCAGATAATGACCAATTTGTTGACTAATGCCGTAAAATACACCGATACCGGCAACATTTTGTTCCATATGGACTATGAAGAGATAGAATCCGAGCCTGACTGTATTATGCTTAACGTATCCGTAACCGATACGGGAATAGGAATCAAAAGAACCGATATGGGCAGACTTTTCAATGCGTTTGAACGTATTGAAGAGGAGAAAAAACGTAATGTGGAAGGAACCGGTCTCGGCCTCAGTATCACTCAGAACCTTCTTGGTATGATGGGGGCTGAATTAAAAGTAGAGAGTACATACGGTTTCGGATCGAAGTTTTATTTTTCTCTGAAGCAAAGAGTTGTTGACAGAGAGCCTTTGGGTGATTATGAGACTTATTCACATGCCAGACTTAACAGGAATAAACGTTACAGAGAAAGATTCATCGCGCCGGATGCAGCTGTTCTGGTAGTGGATGACAATCCGATGAATCTTGAGGTCATTAAGAGTTTTTTGAAGAAGACAGAGATTAAAGTTGACACGGCAGAAAGCGGTGATGAGGCGCTTGAACTTGCGGCAAAAAAAGAATATGACGTTATATTTTTTGATCATATGATGCCTGAAAAAGACGGTATCGTTACATTTCATGAGTTAAAAGAACAAAAAGACAACCCCAATATCAATACGCCGGCCATCTGTCTTACGGCTAATGCCATATCGGGTGCAAGAGAACGGTATATTGCGGAAGGCTTTGATGATTATCTGTCAAAACCGGTCAGCCCGAAGAAACTTGAAAACACTCTTATGATGTATCTTCCCGGGAACAAGATCATATTCATTACGGGTGATAACGGAGCCGGAGAAGAGGAAGAAGACTATGACATCGGTTCGGGCGAACGCTTGAACACACTTAATGAACATGAGGAGATTGACGTAAGGTCGGGAATCGAAAACAGCGGTTCCGTAAGAGACTTCTTTGCCATGATCGAATTGTTCTGTGACAGAACGGATGCTGATACATCGGAACTGGACGGGTATTATGATGAAGGAGACACCGAAAAATATACCGTCAAAGTACATGCCATGAAGAATTCTTTGAGAATAATCGGGGCTATAGGTCTTGGAGAGATTGCACAGAAACTTGAAGATGCCGGCAAGAAAAAAGATATGGACTTCATCAGGGAGCATCATGAAGTGTTCATGGTGAATATCAGACAATTAAAGACTATGCTTAAGGATTATATTACGGATGAAGAAGAAACGGGCGGGGATAAGAAGCCTGCGGATGATAACATGATCTCAGAAGCTTACATGAAGATAAGAGAAGCGGCGGTGTCGTATGACAGTGATTCGTGGGAGAAAGTATATGAACAGATGTCGGAATATTCAATTCCGAAGTCTGAAGAAGACAAGTGGAATAAGGTAAAAACAGCAGCAGATCAATATGATTATGACAGAGTGATCGAACTGTTAAAATGACTTGATTTGTGTTTTGACGGGCTGTATGGTATTATAACTCTGTGTGGGTAAAAGAAGGTCGGGGTTTTTATGAAGAACATTATAAATAAGTTCAACAAACTTAATACGTTCAGTATCGTCGTTGCTGTTTTATTGGGAATCATTGTTAGCATCGGCGTATTTGTGATGTTCAATTTTATGATATATAACCAGTCTGAAGAACAATGCCTTGAGAGATTCACCGATGAAAACAGTATGACAGCCGCAAGGCTGGATAATCTTCTTGAATCCGATATCAAAAAACTGGATATTGTTTCGTCACTTCTACTGGAATTTGATTCGCTGAGAGCCAAAGCAACCGCGGATTTTTTGGAGAGCATCAGTAAAACGTCCGGATTTGAAAAAGTATTTCTTATGTTCAGTAACGGCGATATAGTCGGAAGTGACAGTGACACTTCCCGGTATAAGCAGATAATGCACAAAGTATTCGACAGTAAGTCCGGCATAACATTTGTCACGGATGATGAAAATGAAAAATGCGACATTATTGCATATGTTCCGGTCTTTGAAGGAAGATCCGTTCTTGCGGGAGTTGTGGACAGAGATTATTATGCAACGGGATTTAATATGAGCAATTCATCCATGGGGGACAGGATAATAGTTGCCGATGAGATTGACGGAACCGTTATAATGAGTTTTGACTCTTATGGAAGGCTTAATGAATACTATTACGGAAGTCTGTTTGATCAGAGTATCGGATGGGGACTTTGTGATGATACTACGATCGAACAGTTGTCCCGGGACATGAAAGCCGATGTTGCGGGATATTATAAATACAGTTCGGAAGAAAAAAAGGAATATATCAGTTATTATCCTATGTCTTCAAACGAGTGGTCCGTACTTATGACCATGCCGTATGACAGAATAACAGAAGAAGCAGGCTCAAGCAGAAGAGATCTTTCGATCATAGTATTGATACTTCTCGGATTATATATGTTCATACTGTTTTTGACGGTATTATTCCAGAGACAGAGAAACAAAGAGACAGAGACTATCAAGATGCAGTATAAGGTTTCCGAACTTGCCAATGAAGCTAAAACGCGATTCATGTCCAATATGTCTCACGATATAAGAACACCGCTTAACGCGATCGTGGGACTTGCCGATATCTGCGAAATGAATGCGGACAATCCCGATCGTGTGAGAGACTGTATAGCCAAGCAGAAGGCGGCTTCCGAACATCTCATGACCCTTATAAACGATGTTCTTGATATGAGTCGCATAGAGAGCGGAAAAGTTGTTTTCGGTAATTCCGAATTCGATATCGGAGAACAGATACATGAACTGGTTGTGATGCTCAGGAAAACCATCAGAGAAAAAAAACTGTCATTCCATCTGGCTGTCGGTGATATAGAACATGAAAAGGTAATGGGAGATGTTCAGAGGATCAACAGGGTTCTCATAAATATACTCAGCAATGCAATAAAATATACCAATTCGGGTGGACGTATAAGTATATTTGCCGATGAACAGAAAGCCGATAAACACGGCTATTCGAATTATGTATACCGGATAACGGATACCGGAATAGGTATGACTGAAGAATTTGTAAAGAAAATATTCATACCATTTGAGAGAATGGAAGATTCCACCGTCAGCAAGATTGAGGGTGCCGGTCTCGGAATGACCATAGCTCATGAACTCGTATTGCAGATGGGCGGAAAGATCGATGTGGAGTCCGTTCTGGGACAGGGAACAACAATAACGGTTTCCATTCCATTGGAATATGTCGAAGACAATTCGGGACAGGACATACTGGATAAACATGCGGGACAATATATTATAGTGGTTGATGATGATCCTAAGCTTGTCGCATGGGTAGAAAGACTGACAGAGAGGATAGGCATGAAATGCGTAGCCAAGACCAGCGGTTTTGAAGCCCTTAACAGCATTAAAGAGATATACGATGACGGAGGAGAGATAGCACTCATCATTCTGGCATGGCTTATGCCGAGGATCGACGGTGTGGATCTTGCGACCGAGATAAGACGTCTGATAGGAAAAGATGTGATTATCGCGCTGCAGACTTCAAAGGATGTTGATGTTCCCGACAAGAAGATAAGGGCAGCCGGTATTAATAATGTGCTTGTGGAACCGGTTTTTAAGTCTGATATAATAAATATACTGAATGAGGCCGGTAATAAGGAGTCAGACGGAACACCGAGAATTCCGGACTTCACCGGCAAGAGAGTGCTTCTGGTGGAAGATCACCTTATCAATGCCGAGATTGTTGCTGAATACCTTAATTACACGGGAATAACCGTCGAGCTGGTAAATGACGGAACGGAAGCCGTTGATAAGATGTATTCGGCTGAAGACGGATATTATGATATTATCCTTATGGATATTCGTATGCCTAAGATGAACGGCTATGAAGCTACCAAGATCATCCGCGGGATGGATCGCGAATATGCAAAGAATGTTCCCATTATCGCACTTTCAGCCAACGCATTTGCGGAGGACATCAAAAAGTCGCGTGAGGTTGGTATGAACGGACATCTTGCAAAACCGATCAAGTATGATGAGATATATGCGGAATTAAACAAGTGGTTTTAAGCCGGGGGCTGAACAGTTACAAAAACTACGGAGATATTATTATGGCTAAGAAAAAGAGCGTCGGAAAAATCGTGACGGTACAGATCATAAGGTCTTTTCTTGTGGTTGCCGCAATGCTTGCAACCGGTCTGGCAAGCTATAAGATAACCATGGAATATTATCAGGTTACTGCGGAACAGGATGAGGACAAGAATATGCTTGATATTGTGTCTGATGTTGTTGCGGATTCGGTTTCGAGGAATCTGATATATTCGGTTGACAACAATACGCACAGGATAATGGGTATGGTAATAGAAGTGCTCAATACCAATACAGGTAATCTCGATTATATTACCGTTCCCGCAGGTATACAGGTAAGCATAGGAAGTACGCTGTATCAGAGAATTGCCGATTCGGGTATAAGTGTTCCGCAGATATTTAACGTTGCGGATATTAACAGATTCTTTAAAGAAGGACCGTCATACGAATACGGAATGCTTTTGCTTGAGGATTATCTTGGAATTGATATAGGTTACTATACATGTATGGATCAAAGTGTATTCAGTGAATGTTTCGAACAGTCGGCTGACAGTATGACCTATGTTTTGAAGGAGAGTATAATGCTTACGGCAGCCAATGCGGTGGCGGAAAATGACATGGACGGTTTCATCAAATCATGGAATGACAGGATGACTTCCGATCTAAGGATAAAGAACAGACTGAAATACAGCAGTTATTATGCAAACGTAAAAAAAGATTATATATATTATCACATATTCCCGGGAACATATAACGGAACGATATTCAGTCCGAATCCGGAAGAGTGTGCGGATATGTATAAAACCATAATTCTTGACACTGAGCATACATCAAAGCAGGGTGAGATTCCTGATATCAGTTCGGCGGGACTGAATATAAAAGTCCTTAACGGAAGCGGAGGCACCAATATAGCAACAGCTACAAGGGAAGTGTTTGCAAGGGACGGGCTCAATGTTGTTAAGATAGCGGACAATCCCGATGGTATCATAAATGATACGATAATATATGTAACTACCGAAGGAATGGGAAGAGACCTTTTGAAATATTTTAAGAGCGCTTCAATTAAAGTACAGGGACTTGAAGAGGGAATAGACATTATGGTAGTTGTCGGCGCATCTGATGCGGATATTGGAGAATCGTGATAATCGGAGGTTTGATATATGGCCGGTATTGTTAATGTAATGGGAGTTCCGGTAAATATAATAAAAGAATCTGAATATATTGCATTGATGAAGTCATATATCGGTGATGATGTAATGAATGTAGTATATATGGTTACCGTGGACACATTTAAAGAACTGGGACTTAATCCGGAGCTGCTTGATGATATCAAAGCGGCTGATCTGGTGCTTCCCGGAGAAAAAGCGGTCATGTCAAGTTCGCACGGTCGCAGGATCAAAGGTATAGTTAACAGTTATAAGTATTTTTTATATATGTTAAGAATGCCCGAACTTTTCAAAAAGATATGTATAATCGGAAATGATGTAAAGACGACGATGGAATTGACCGAATTGTTCAAAAGCCAGAATCCAAATATTGAGATATGCGGTTCATATGCGCTGGATTCGGGATATAACGATGAAACCGTTATTAACGATATTAACAGCAGGGAGCCCGATCTTATAATCATGACTGTTGGAAGCCCGAGACTTGAAAAATGGGTGATGGAGCACAGATCCAAGATATATGCGAAAGTATGTGTCGGTATAGGTAATATTGCCGATGTGATGCTCAAACAGAATAAGAAGGCGCCGGGATGGATGATAAAACTGGGACTGGCGGAATTCTTTTATGACGTAAAGAGCAGGAATCATGCCGATAACAAGAAGAAAGAGCGTATTATGCAGGAACTGATCGCGAATAATAACCAGAGCTGAATCATTGGACGGAGCATTTGTTATTATTTCCGATATATTGGTAATAAATGACGGATGTTTTGTTAATGTTAATGAATATTTAAAATAATATGTGCAATTTCCACAAATTGTTGGTTGATTTTTTGTGGAAAAGCTACATAGAGTTTTGCTTTGCATTGGTGTATTATAGGGTATACGGCAGTTTTTGAACGGACGTTTCTGTTGTTGTGAAACAAAAACTGTATTATTTTAGAGAACCCCAGGGAGGAAAGTAGAAGTATGGCAAGTTTATCATTAAAGAACATCAACAAGACTTATCCTAACGGATTTGTTGCGGTAAAGAATTTTAATCTGGAGATAGCAGATAAAGAATTCATAATATTCGTAGGTCCTTCAGGATGTGGAAAGTCAACAACACTCAGAATGATTGCCGGACTTGAAGAGATCACAGCCGGAGAATTATACATAGGCGATAAGCTGGTTAATGATGTTGAACCAAAGGACAGGGATATTGCGATGGTATTCCAGAACTACGCATTGTATCCTCATATGTCAGTATATGACAATATGGCATTCGGTTTGAGACTCAGAAAGACTCCGAAAGACAGGATCGACAAGCTGGTTCATGAAGCAGCAAAGATCCTTGATATTGAACATCTTCTGGATCGTAAGCCAAAGGCTTTATCCGGTGGACAGAGACAGCGTGTGGCTATGGGACGTGCTATCGTTCGTGATCCTAAGGTATTCCTTATGGATGAGCCGCTTTCAAACCTTGATGCAAAGCTTCGTGTACAGATGCGTATTGAGATCTCCAAGCTTCATCAGAGACTTGAGACAACTATCATCTACGTAACACATGACCAGACTGAGGCTCTTACACTCGGTACAAGGATCGTTGTTATGAAAGATGGTGTAATACAGCAGGTTGATACACCGCTTGATCTTTACATGAGACCTAATAATCTGTTCGTTGCAGGATTCATCGGATCACCTCAGATGAACTTCATTGATTGTAAGGTTGTTAAGGAAGGAAGCGATGTGCTTCTCAAGTTTGGTGAGTCATCGGTTAAGCTCACTGAACCTAAGGCTAAGAAGCTTATTGAAGCAGGATACGAGGACAAGACAGTTGTACTCGGAATCAGACCTGAGGACATCAAAGATGAAGAGATGTTCATATCACAGGCACAGGGCAGCACTATTGATGCGGTTGTTAAGGTATATGAGATGCTTGGTGCCGAAGTATTCCTTTATTTCACAATAGAAGGATTCGATATTACCGTTCGTGTTAATCCGAGAACAACGGCAAGACCGGGCGATACGGTTACTATCGCATTTGATATGACCAAAGCACATATCTTCGATAAAGAGACAGAGCAGATAATCGTTAACTGATTTTAAAGAACTGAACAGTTGTAATATACCCGGCGGTATACGAATTGATCGTATACCGCCAATTTTACGTTAAATGCTAGACTTTACGCCAAAAAAGTGATACAATTTAACTATATATGGGGTTTTTTTGAAAGGGGCGCAATACATTGATATCAAACCAGATAATACAAAGCACTTTAGACGGAATAAAAGGAATTGTCCGGGTGGATATATGCGTGATGG
Source organism: Lachnospiraceae bacterium V9D3004 (assembly GCA_000621985.1). GTDB lineage: Bacteria > Bacillota > Clostridia > Lachnospirales > Lachnospiraceae > V9D3004. The sequence goes on along the minus strand of JHWW01000005.1, from coordinate 163,286 downwards.
ATGTGGAAGGAAAGATAGCAGCCACCACGTTTGAGGAAGCAAGAGAATATGAAGAGGCAGTAGTATCTTTTGTTGATTCGCCTGCAGACAGTCAGGAAGTGCAGGGAATCCAGTTTTTTAAAGTATATGACGACAATCAGCTGGAGTTTGTTATTCTTGTCAAGGGCGATACGGATGACGTATACATGATAAGCAAGCTTGCGACTTTCCAGCTTCAGAGTCTTATAGTTGCATACAAGGAAAGATATGACAAGGACAATTTTATCAAGAACCTTCTGCTTGATAATCTGTTACTCGTGGATATATATAACCGGGCAAAGAAGCTTCATGTGGAGGTTAATGCAAGGAGAGTTGTATTCCTCATTGCAACTGATAATGATCTGGAAGATATCGAGAAAAATGAGTTTATTTCACTTGAGGTGATACGAAGCCTGTTCGCGGCAAGGACAAGGGATTTCATTACTGCAGTGGATGAGAAGAGCATAATTCTCGTAAAAGAGCTCAGACCTGCAGAGAGTTACGAAGATCTGTATAAGACTGCGAAGATGATACGTGATATGCTTAATACCGAGGCTCTTACGAATGTTCATGTGGCATTCGGAACAATAGTCGAAGAACTTAAGGACGTATCGAGATCTTACAAAGAAGCCCGTATGGCCATGGATGTCGGCAATGTATTTTACGGCGACAGAGATATAATGGCATATAATAATCTTGGAATAGGAAGACTTATATACCAGCTTCCTGTTCCGCTCTGCAATATGTTCATTAATGAATGTTTTAAGGGACTGGCATTGGAGGATTTTGATGAGGAAACACTGACTACCATAGCAAAGTTTTTCGAGAACAGTCTTAATATATCAGAGACTTCAAGGCAGCTGTTCATACACAGGAACACTCTTGTATACAGACTTGATAAACTTCAGAAGAGCACTGGCCTTGATCTCAGAGTATTTGAAGATGCGATCACATTCAAGATCGCGATAATGGTATCGAAGTACATGAAGTATATGAATAATGTAATTTATTAATCATTGGGAGATTATATATGGCTAAGAGATCAGGCAGAATTCTCTCTGACGGTGATCCTTTGATAAGGTTGGAGAGCATTTCCAAGACATATTCCGAGGGCGTGGAGGCTCTTCATGATGTGTCTTTCAGTATAAATAAAGGAGAATTCGTATTCATCGTAGGCCCGAGCGGTTCCGGCAAATCAACGCTGATCAAGATCCTTTTAAAAGAACTTGATCCGACCTCCGGAAACATTCATGTAGCCGGCAGTGATCTTGGTACTTTGAAACGAAGACAGGTTTCAAGGTACAGAAGAAATATCGGAGTGGTATTTCAGAACTTCGAATTGTTAAAGGATCGGAGCGTGTATGAGAATATAGCGCTTGCACAGCGTGTTATAGGTGTTCCGAAGCGTAAGATCAACAGAAATGTTTCTTCGATGCTTTCTCTTGTGGGATTGAATGATAAGATTAAGGTCAATCCGGAAGAACTGTCCGGAGGAGAACAGCAGAGGGTTGCTCTTGCAAGGGCACTTGTGAACAGACCGACGATACTTCTTGCGGATGAGCCTACAGGTAATCTGGATCCGGGAAATGCATGGAGTATCATGGAACTTATGAATGAGATCAATAAGCTTGGTACAACAGTGATCGTTGTAACACATAATCCGGAAGTAGTTGATGCCATGCAAAAGAGGGTTATTGCCATGAAAGAAGGCAGGATAATAGCTGACATAAGTAAAGGCAGGTATATATATGAAAGGAATTAGTGTATTTATATACAGTCTCAGACAGTCATTTAAGAATATGAGACACAACTGGCTTTATACACTGGCATCTATAGGAACGATAGCTGCCTGTCTGTTTTTGTTCGGCGTATTCTATTCTGTAGTCAGTAACCTGACATATATGATAAAAAGCGCGGAAACATCGGTGGGTGTGACCGTATTCTTCACAGAAGGAATAAGCGATGATCAGATAAAAGAGATAGGAAGCCAGATTGAAGCAAGAAATGAAGTGAAAAATATTGAATTTGTGTCGGCCGAAGAAGCATGGGACAGATTCAGGGAAGATACGTTCGGCGGAGCATCGAACGAACTTGCCGAAACATTTGGTGACGATAATCCTTTAAAGGATTCGGCATCATATGAAGTATATCTGAATGATGTATCAAAACAGAGTGATCTTGTGGAATATATTGAGTCGATAGAGGGCGTAAGACTTGTTAACAGTTCCGAAGCGACCGCAAGATGGCTGAGCGATGTTAACAGATTGCTTGGATATGTATCGGTTGCGATAATAATCCTCTTGTTAGCAGTATCAATATTCCTTATAAGCACAACTGTATCATCCGGATTTGCTGCAAGAAAAAAAGAGATCGGTCTTATGAGGCTTATCGGCGCGACGGATCTATTCATAGAACTTCCTTTCATATACGAGGGAATAATAATCGGACTTACTGGAACTGTAATACCGGTTGCGATCATGTACATAATGTACAACAGAATAATAGAATTCATATATGATAAGTTCAGTATATTATCGGGAGTGATCGAATTTCTGGACGGAAGCGAGATATTTATGACGCTTGTGCCGGTATCGTTCGCGATCGGAATAGGCATAGGTTTTGCAGGAAGTGTGTGGACAACAAGGAAACACATGAAAGTGTAATACACTGTTGCGATTGCGGCAATGTATGTAATATGGTTTATCAAAAGGATGTGTACATATATGAGGAATAAAAAAAATATCCGTTTAATAACATCTGCGATCATCTTAAGTACCGCAGTCGGTCCGGTAATTCAGGGCGGGACTTTATTTCACGATGCTTATATTGCAAAGGCTGATAATGAAGATATTACCAATACCATAACTCAGGCGGAAGCAAGGAGAAAAGAACTCGAGGAGAAGAAAAAGGAACTTGGAAGTGAACTGAAGGATCTGCAGCGAGAGAAGCAGGATATTGTTGCATATATCAAAAAGATCGACGGTAAGATAGAAAAAGTTACAAAAGATATAGCGTCTCTTAATGAAGAGATAACGGATACAAGGCAGCAGATAGATGTACTTAACTCCGAGATAGAAGCCGCTATCATAGATATTAATAATCAATATGAGACTATGAAGAAGCGTATCAAATACATGTATGAGCACGGAGATACGGAATATATCGATATACTTCTTGAAGCCGGAAGTCTGTCGGATATGCTGAGTCGAACCGAATATATCCGTAAGATATCCGAGTATGATGATAATATGTTGGATAATTATGTGGCTTCAAAAGAAGCGCTTGAAGAAAAGAAGAAAGGTCTTGAGGATGCCGAAGCGGCCCTTGAAGCAACACTTGAAGAGCTTGGGTTGGAGAAGGACGCTCTTGATAAAATGACAGCCAGCAAGAAAAAAGAACTTAAGGCATACGAAGAGAATATCAAGAAGACAAAGAATGAGATCAATGAAAAAGAAAGTGAGCTTGATAAAGAAGAAGAGATAATCAACAGTGCTCTGTTAGAGCTTCAAAGACGTATAATCGCAGAAGAACGCCGTAAAGCAGAAGAAGCCAAAAAAGCGGAAGAAGCAAGAAAAGCAGAGGAAGCAAAAAAAGCAGAGGAAGCGAAAAATGCGGATAACAAAGAAAACGCGACCAATGCTTCGGCGGAAAATAAAGCCAAGCCTTCAGCTAATCCCACGGCTGCACCGCAGACAGCACCTACCGCTACAGAGGAGGCACCTGCAGTATCGGTATCGGGATTCAGATGGCCGCTTAATATAAAGGGCAAGATAACATCATATTTTGGCGACAGGACCAGCCCTACAGCGGGAGCAAGCAGTTATCATCAGGGAATAGATATAGGAGTCTCTGCCGGAACTCCGATTGTTGCTGCAAAAGGCGGTACAGTTGTGACTGCATCATACAGTTCGGGTGCCGGCAATTATGTGATGATCAATCACGGCAACGGAATATTTACGGTCTATATGCATGCATCTTCGCTTGCGGTAAGCGCCGGTGACAAGGTGTCACAGGGCGATGTTATAGCATATGTCGGTTCCACGGGTGTGTCTACGGGAAACCACCTGCATTTTGGAATATCGGTCGGCGGAAAATATGTGAATCCGCTCGACTATGTTTCATAGTCAAAGGCAGCTGACATTATTTTGGAGGAAAGTATGAATAAGAGTTTTTTTAAGGGAGTGCTTGTCGGAGCGTTTTTAAGCTCATTTACCATATTACTGGTCTACGTGGTATTTTCTGTGTTAAGTTACAGGAATGTGCCTGAACAGATCAAAACCGATGAGATGAAAGGGCTTTCTGAACTGACGGAGAATGAACAGTTTAAAACAAAATTCGGTAACATAGTTGACCTGATAAACAAGTATTATATCGACGAGGAGGGGATCGATCCGGATAAAGCGGCTGATGGCATATTAGACGGTCTGGTTGCGTCACTCGGAGACAAATATGCGGATTATTATCCGACCGATGAGTTCGAAAAATTTACCCAGAAATATGAAGGCAGGTATGGAGGCCTCGGTGCATATGTATCACAGAATTCCGAGACGAGAGAGATCGTTATAGTTAATCCTTTTGAGAATTCTCCGGCAGAAAAAGCCGGAATCGAACCCGGGGATGTTATCCTTGAGATAGGCGGAGAATCCGTTGAGGGAAAAGAACTTGATTATGCGGTAGGTCTCATGAAAGGCGAAGCCGGAACGAAGATCACTCTCAAACTGAGAAGAGAAAAGAAAGAATTCGAAGTAGAAGTAACACGTGAGATAATCGATGTGCCGACTGTGGCACATAAAGTGCTTGACGGAGAAAAGATCGGATATATATACATTGCCACATTTGATGAGGTAACGGTAAAACAGTTTGATGAAGCAGTAACGGATCTTGAAAGCAAAGGCTGTGAAGGTCTTATAATCGATATAAGAGATAACGGTGGCGGAAGACTTGATGTAGTCATTGATATGGCAAACAGGATATTGTCGGACGGAATGATCATGTATACGGAAACAAAGAAAGGTATAGATGAAAGATTCATGGCTGACAATGCACAGAGTTATGACAAACCAATGGTGGTTTTGATCAATCAGTACAGTGCAAGCTCCTCGGAAGTATTTGCAGGAGCCATGCAGGACAGGGAAAAAGCCGTTATAGTCGGTACAACCAGCTATGGAAAAGGAGTTGTTCAATCAATATTCCCGCTTACGGATCTTAATGACGGTTCGGGATTGAAGCTTACCACAGCAAGGTATTACACTCCAAACGGACGTAATATTGACGGAGTGGGTATCAAACCGGATGTTGAAGTGGAATATGATAAGGATAAATCAGTAAAAGTCGGATCGGAGAACAGAGATAATCAGATAGTTGAAGCTATCAAAACTCTAAAAGACAAGATTGGAGGCTGAACACATGAAGACAAGGAAGCTAGGAGTGACTAAACAGTTGGTGATAATAATATCGCTTCTGATACTGGTCGGTGATATTATTCTTGGCCTTGTAATGTATAAGAATGTGTCGGGAATGTTGCTTACGCAGATGCAGGACAATGCCCTCAACATTGCAAAAAGCGGTGCGGATGCTATCGATTCCGAGGCATTTGCGAAGCTTGTCGATGAATACAATGAAGAAGAATATGAAAGTGTATATGAATCACTCGTGCCTCTCAGGGATAACAGCGGTGTTGAGTACATATATACGCTTGCCAATATAGACGGTCAGGTATCATTTGTCGTAGATACTGATACAGAAGATCCAGCAGATTACGGAGAAGAATGTGAACCTACGGGGCATATCAATGATGCCTTGCAGGGAGTAGCGATAGCCGATGATGAACCGTTTGAAGATGAGTGGGGGGAACATCTCAGTGCATTTGCACCTATCAATGTTGACGGTAAGACGGTAGGAATAGTATCTGTGGATCTTAGCTATGAATTCGTAAAATCAAAATCTTTCGAAGCAGCAAAGCTCATCGCGCTTGTGTGTGCACCGGTCCTTATCGTGATCATCGTTGCGGCATTATTGCTGTCAATAAGGATGAACAGGGGATTCAGGCAGATCAATGACAAGATTGAGGATCTTACCGACGGTAATGCCGATCTTACAAGACTCGTTGATGACAGAAGCGGAACCGAATTCGAGGTTATAGCGGGGAGCGTTAATAAGTTCATTAAAGAAGTTCATGATCTGGTTGCAAGAATATCCAATGTATCCTCGATCATCAATATGGCTATGGAAGAATTGAATAATAATGTTGCGATGTCATCCGAAGGCGCATCGAATATCAGTTCTGTAGAGGAAGAACTGGCAGCATCCATGACTGCTCTTTCGGAAAATATCAACAGTCTTAATTCTGCTGCGACAGACATGCAGGAGATGATAGAACATACAGTAGTGAAAGTTGATGAAGGTAACGGTGTTGTACGCAATATCAAAGAAAAAGCTTCGGATATCAAGAAAAGAACAGCTTCCAAAGAAAAGCAGATCAGAATTAACGTGGACGGTGAAAGACAGAAGCTTGCCGCATCCATTGAGGAGAGCAGAAATGTTGAAAAGATATCTGAACTTACCAATGATATCCTGAACATAGCATCACAGACCAATCTTCTTGCACTTAATGCTTCCATAGAAGCTGCCAGGGCAGGAGAGGCAGGAAAAGGATTTGCGGTTGTGGCGGATGAGATAAGAGTTCTTGCGGACAGCAGCCGTGAGACAGCCGGCAATATTCAGGAAATAAGCGAAAAGGTAATAAATGCCGTATCAGAGCTTCGTGATTGTGCAGATGCCATACTTACAGTGCTTGTGGAGAATATGCTTCCGGATTATGAGATGTTCATGGAAGTGGCCGATAATTACGATTCGGATGCAGACAGAATGCAGGGACTGCTTGATGATTACTATAACGGTATAAACTTGCTTAAGTCCAAGATAGAAGATATGAACGGCAATGTCACATATATCTCCAATACAGTAAAAGAATGTGACAGCGGAATCAATGATGCTGCCGATAATACAATCTCACTGGCTGACGGGCTTGCGGTCATAAGCGATGAATCCGAGAGAGTGAAGGGTGCGGTTGACGAGCTGTACGCAGAAGTTGAAAAATACAGGATATGATACGCTGTAACCCGGGAGAAACTGCAAAAAACACGGAAAGGGGACAAGAATATTGGACGTAAAAAAGAAGATTGTTGATGCTGCGTTAAGGCTGGAAAATAATTACAAGGATCAGGGAATCTTCGAAATAGGAATAGGGGAGAAACTTCCAAAGCGTTCCGAGATAATAGATATAATCAATGAGATAAGAAGAGTCATCTTTCCGGGATATTTCGGAAGTGAGAATACCGCGTATGTTACTCTTGATAATTTTGCGGGCAATACACTTGCGGGAATATATGAGAAGTTGTTCAAGCAGATAAGGATCGCGCTTCTTTATCGGGACGGACAGAAAAAAACGGATGATATTGATAATGTTGCAGAGAAGCTGACGATAGGTTTCATTGACAGACTTCCCGATATTCAGCAGCTTATATTCAAGGATGTGGAGGCAGAACTTCAGGGAGATCCGGCCGCATCAAGTATGGAGGATATCATATTCTCATATCCCGGAATATATGCGATCTATGTGTACAGGATCGCGCACGTTCTGTATGAGCTTGAAGTTCCTTACGTTCCGAGGATAATGACCGAACATGCCCACAGCAAAACGGGAATCGACATTAATCCGGGAGCAAGTATAGGAGAATATTTTTTCATTGATCACGGAACCGGTATCGTTATCGGTGAGACGACGACAATAGGTGATCATGTAAAGATATATCAGGGTGTGACTCTCGGTGCTCTGTCTACGATGAAGGGGCAGGCTTTGTCGGGAATCAAGAGACATCCTACGATAGAAGATAATGTTGTAATATATGCCAATGCGACAATACTTGGCGGGGATACCGTTGTAGGCAGGAATTCGGTTGTGGCCGGCAACACATTTGTGACGGAATCGATACCCGAGAATACAAAAGTATCGGCATATGTACCCGAACTTAAGTTGAGCAGGAGAAAAAGCTGATGAGATATTTCAGGAATATACTGTCTGTAATACTTATCCTTGTTTTCGGATATATATTGGCAGGTGAATTGTTAATGCCTTACAATTCACCAAGAAACGGTGATATATGTGAGAAACTTCCCGGTGACAATTGGTTTGAAGTAAAAGAGGACGGGACAAAAGTTCCTTTTAAAGTGCCGGGTAAGACTGACGGGGATATAGTACTTGAGACAACGCTTCCTGAAACGCTTGATAAGGACAGTGCAGTACTTTGTTTTCGCGGAATGGACATGGAGATCTATATAGACGGTGAACTTCGCGAAGCGCTTAAGACTGAAGATTATCCGTTATTCGGTGACAGGTCTTCGGAATGCTATGTAATGGCGTCGATATATAAAGAAGATGCGGGCAAAAGCCTTGTAGTAAAATACGAATATAATTCCGGCATGGTATATGAAGTGTATATAGGTACGAGACTGGGTATACTGGCATATCTGTTCTCACAATTCGGAATGGAGTTATTCGTGGGACTTTTGATATTGATGCTGGGACTTATATGCTATATAGCATCTGTGGCATATAAGTATATCCACAAACAATACCTTGAGATGGAACATCTTGCGTTAGGTACAGTGCTTGGAGCCTGCTGGGTTTTATCCAATTCCATATTCAGGCAGTTATATACGAGCAACATATCGGTAATGTCAGATATGCCGTTTCTTATGGTAATGATAATGCCTCTGCCGTTTTTGATATTCATTAATTCGATGCAGAAGGGGCGTTATAACAAAGCACTCGTATTTGCAAGTACACTTGTAGTGGTGAATTTCACGATATGCATAACATTATTCGTGGCAGGGACCGTATCATTGATCGATTCATTTATATTCTCGGCATTATGCGCATGCGTGGGTATAGGAATTATGTTTGCAACACTTTTTCTTGATCTAAAAAAGCATCTGATCAGTTCATACAGATATGTTGCGATAGGCTTTGTATTCCTTGCATTTGCGGCAGTTGTGCAGATAGTTGCCTACCAGTTTGCCCATAACGGAGTGTTCTCCGGATTATTCATGGCGATAGGACTGTTCGGCTTTTTGATATTTGCGATAATACATACGATCAAACAGCTGATAGGGATCAGGATCGAGGCAAATGAGATGATGCACATAAGCAAGGCAAAAGATGATTTTCTTGCCAATATGTCACATGAGATCAGAACGCCTCTTAACGGAATACTGGGAATGGATGAGATGATAATCCGTGACACAAAGGATGGAACCGTCAGAAAATATGCACTGGATATTAAAAGCGCCGGCAATACTTTGCTTGCCATAATCAACGATATACTGGATCTCAGCAAGATCGAATCGGGAAGTTTTGAGATCATCCCGATCGATTACGATATTGCTTCGGTACTTAACGATATATTGAATCTGACGAGACCTAAAGCTATTGAAAAAGAGCTTGGATATAATCTTGTCATAGCGGAGAATATTCCGTCCATGCTTCACGGTGACGAGATCAGGATACGTCAGATAATGCTTAATATAATAAATAATGCGATAAAATACACCGAAAAAGGACATGTTGATATTGATGTGTCCGTAAAGTCAGGTGATGCTCCGGACAGTGTTGTTCTGGTGTTCAGGGTGTCGGATACCGGGATAGGCATTAAAGAAGAGGACAAGGAAAAGCTGTTCAATAGTTTTGAACGTCTGGATAAGAAGAAAAACCGCAACATCGAGGGAACAGGCCTTGGACTTCATATTACCGAAAGACTGGCCCGTATGATGGATGGTTATATAGAATTTGACAGTGAATACGGAAAAGGAAGCACATTTACGGTATATCTGCCTCAGCCGGTAGTGAATCCGGAGCCGATAGGGGAATTCAGTAAAGCAGTCAGTGATTTTATTGAGAACATTGAGGTAGACGAGACTAACCTGTATGCTCCCAAGGCACATATTCTTGTAGTTGATGATAATGAGATGAATCTTGATGTCATGGAAGGATTACTTCGTGATACGCGTATCAGGATCGATCTCGCTTTGTCGGGACCGGAATGTATTGAGAAAGTAAGAGATAATACATACGATTGTATTCTTCTTGATCAGATGATGCCGGATATGAACGGAGAGACAACTCTGAAAATTATGAAGCAGGAAGATATACTTGGGGACATACCGGTTATCGCCCTTACAGCGGATGCCATAGTCGGTGCGAAAGAAAGCTATATATCCAAAGGATTTACAGATTATATGTCAAAACCCGTCAAGTACGATGTGCTTGAACAGCTGCTTAAGAGATATATACCACAGGAAAAGCAAATGGCTCTTCAGAAGAATAAGGAACTTCCGACCCTGTTGATATGGGGTGATGATCCGGAAATGATAAGGATCGAAAAGGAACGACTTGAAGGTTTGTATAAATGTGTATGTGTGACCGGAGAACAGGCTATGGAAAGATATCTAGAAAAGAAGAAGCCTGATGCGGTCATGAAAGTGACGATGAAAAGTGGTGTTGAATAGTTACCCTATTAATTTATAAACGGGAGGTTGATGATCATGAGAGCAAAAGACATTACTAAAATATTATTTGGTGCCATAGTACTCGGAATATTGAGTCATCCGGTCTTGACAGCAGATGTTAAAGCAGCCGAACCGGTGAGTGAAGCCGAAACTGATTCCGGAAAAAACAATACAACAGATACCGCTGAGATCCTGTATGATAATGAAACTATCCTTGGACATATCGATACTTCAAAAAATAAAGAAGAAGTCGATATGTACAGGTGCATGATAACCACAAAAGGATATTATACATTTTCGGTGGTAAATAACACGGATGAAGATGTTAATGACGGCTGGAAGATGAGTATATATGATAAAGATATGAACATGCTTGAAGAGAGGTACAACATATCTTCATTATATACGTCAAAAAAATACGCTCTGGCAGTCGGAGACATGATATATATAAGAATTGAGGAAACTAATTACAGCAACTCCACGAATAACCGGTTATATGCGCTTATATCAACTCCCGTGGCCGCAGAGGACTGGGAGACGGAATATAATGATACTTCAGGGAGTGCTACATCTTTATCGGGAACGATCAACGGAACGATATTAAAAAAAGAGGATGTTGATTATTACAGATACAAAGCAGATTATAAAGGATATGTGAGATTATCTTTTAAGAATACAACAGGTGATAATGACAGTGCCGGCAACGGGTGGAAAGTTACGGTATATGATATAAAAATGAACAAATTATCCGAAGATATAACCGTAAAAAAAGATTGTGACGATTATTGTTTCACCGTAAAAAAAGGAACTGTATTATATATAAAGATCGAACCGCAAAGTAATTTCAGCGCTTATTATGCGCCGGTGAACGTACAGTATACGCTATCGTTAACAGAAAACAAACAGTCGGATATAGAAAAAGAACCGAATAATAAATTCACAAAAACCGATAAAATTAAGAATAAAAAAACCGGAGAAATATCATACAAAGACGGTAAGGATCATTACATATACAAAGCGTTAAGATCAAAAAAAATAAAAGTAAAGCTTGTGATAAAAAATAAAAAATCCGGCAAATATATGTTGAAGATATATGACAGCAAAAAGAAATTGGTAAAAAATGGCAACAAAGAAATAACTAAAAAGGGAACAATTGCTTTTAAAGCATCAAAAGGGAAAAAATATTATATCGTTGTTGAAAAAACGAAAGAAGCCGGCAATTGTAACAGGTTGTACGAGTTGTCGGTAAAGTAGAACACGGAGGGTGGAAGTTATGATTACATTTTTGGTTGGTCTGGTCGTATTGATCATAGGAGGCATGCTTTACGGAAAACTTGCCGATAATATCATGAAACCGACAGATGATGAAACTCCGGCCATAGCGCTTAAGGATGGCGTGGATTTTGTCCCAATGAGCAAGACAAAGAATTGTCTTATAGAATTGCTGAATATCGCAGGAACAGGGCCGATACTGGGACCTTTGCAGGGTATTTTATTCGGACCGATTGCGTTCATCACAATACCGATAGGTTGTGTTATCGGTGGAGCATTTCATGATTATATGTCGGGGATGATCTCGATACGTAACAAGGGGGCACAGATGCCGGATCTTATACGCAGATTTCTCGGTAAGCATCTGTACGGACTGTATCTGGTATTCGTGTGTCTTCTTATGCTGCTTGTGGGTGCCGTATTCATATATACGCCCGGAGATCTTTTCGTGACACAGATATTGAATCAGGATTCGGCAGTGGATAATCCGGTTGTATGGATTGTATACGGCGGAATATTCCTGTATTATATTGTTGCGACCCTATTTCCCATTGATAAGATCATTGGAAAAGTATATCCAATATTCGGAGCGATCCTGCTTCTTTCGGCAGTAGGTGTGTTCATTGGTATATTTGTCAAAGGATACCCGCTTGTGGAATTGTGGGATGCAGCAGATGCCGGTTATCCGTTTAAAGACAACTTTATCCCTATATTTTTCGTGACGGTTGCCTGCGGCATATGTTCGGGATTTCACTCGACTCAGGCTACTCTTGTGTCACGTACGATAAAGGATGAACATGAAGGACGCATGACATTTTACAATATGATGATCATGGAAGGCTTCATTGCAATGATATGGGCGGCAGCAGGAATGGGTGCTCTTCAGAACGGGATCACCGATGCAGAGACACTTGGCACAAAAGTTACAAGTGTGGTAGGATTAATAGCCAAGGACATGCTTGGTGGTGTCGGCGGAATCATTGCTGTTACGGGTGTTATCGTTCTTCCGATAACTTCCGGTGATACGGCGCTCAGATCGCTTAGACTGATGGTGGGGGATGCACTTCATTTTGATCAGACGAAGAAGAAAAATGCTCTCACGCTTGCAATAATGATCTTTGCTGTTGTGGCTGCATGTCTGGTGTGGGCAAAGACGAACCCTTCGGGATTTAATATATTGTGGCAGTATTTTGCATGGGCTAATGAGGTTATAGCCGTATTCGCTTTTGCGATGATAGCAATCTATATGAAACAGAATAAGATGCCGTTTTTTATGGCGATAATTCCGGGAAGTTTTTATATGTATGTTACATCGTGCTATATTCTTAATGCACAGATCGGATTTAACATACCCTGGACATATTCTTATATTATTGCAGGAGGACTTGCAGTCTTTTATGCAGTGGAACTTATGATCAAAGGCAGAAAAAAAGAGGTAGTTGCATAGTATCTAGGAGGAATCAAATGAAAAAAACGATTAAAAAAATTCTTGGATTAGCGATAATATTCGCAATGATATTAACGCTTGTCCCGGCAGGAAGTGTACCCAGTGCGGCGATCATGGACACGGAGTATCAGGGAGCGGTAACTCTGTTTGACGTTGCTGCGCCAAAAGTCGGTGAACATCCGGATTTCCAGGTCTTTACCTGGGGGACTGAGGCGTACAAACTATATACATTGAGAATGGAAGATTATCATGAAGGCGTTTCATGGTATGATACGGATACGGGAAAATATCTGGATCCTGACAGTGTTTTTGAAGAAGGACATACATATAAAGTATTTATAACTGTTGTCTGTACAGGAAGCTGCAAGCGTTTTTCGGAAGATTGCAGATCATATTTTGACGGCGAAGAAGTCAATTGCTGGATATGGGATGATCATGCGTTTTTGACAGCATATAAGACATTTGCGAGGCTTCCAAAAAGAGAGATCATAACAGAAGTAGACATATCCGGTGCGCTTGATTACGGTACATGGCTTGACAGCAAGACATTAACAAGTTCTACGGACGGAATTGATTCGGTGGATACTGTATGGTCTCGCAATGCTTCAACTTTACCTGAAGCAGCAGAAGTATTGTACGGTGATTACTACGGTGAGGTTACGATCGCAGCTAAGAAAGGATACCGTTTTTATTGGAAAACGAAAGTAAAAGTATTCGATGAGTATCGAACTATACAGACTCTGTCGGAGAACAATTCAGAGATCAGCATAATTACTTCTAAACAGCATTTTGACTGTAATCATATGCTTAATACAGATAAAAAATGGAAGAATGACGGAGATGAGGCGCTTACCCATTATAAGGTATGCTCAGAGTGTCATGAGAAGTATGATGTAAAAGACCATGTATTTGATGAAGGAAAGTTAACCGGAGAGAAGATCACATATACATGTACGGTATGTGGTTATCAGAAAGCTGTTGACAGTGGAAATGAGTCGGTATCATCTCTGTATATTAATGATTCACCGATGATCATAGGAAATGAGATACCGTCTGATATTTCAATTCGTGGTATCGGTAACACCATGGCAGAGCTTAAAGATGTAAAATGGTACAGAGGGAATACGGAAGTACATTCAGGTGATACAATAGAGGACGGAGAGGTTTACAGGCTTGATCTGAAGATTAAGGCTAAGGACGGATTCTATGTGAAAGATACGCTGGCTGTGGGAACAAAGACTAATTCCCATGAATTCTCCTACAATTACGGTTGGGCAGTAATAAGTGGCCTGAGTAATGACAAGACAGAATGTACAGCGTCACTGTATTACAAACCTGCCAAGGATATCACACTTGAATTCATTGTGCCGGACTTACTGTATGGAATGACTTATAAGGATGTACTTGATAAGGTTGATGCGATCGCAAGTGAGAAAGCCGAAGAGGGCGAAAAAAATGTGTCGCTTTATGATAATCTGTATGTTGCTATCGGAGAAAAGGATTCATCGGATAATATGAAATACGTATTAACGGTAACCCGTGACAAAGAATCTGATAAGTGGCGTAAGCTTGATAATTCGGATGCTACGGAACTTCTTGACACAAAGCTCAAACAGGATACGGAATATAAGCTTGAGATAGGCGTAATTCTCGGTGATAGTATCTATACATATATTGCTAAAGAAGACATAAGCGTATCCGGTGGAAATATAACGTCATCAAGTGTTTCGGGAAGAGACCTGCTGTTTCTTGCCACTTCAAATGTGATGTGTAAAACTGATGATAATGTGGTGGATAATATAAGATTATCCGGGATCAAGATGCCGGAATACGGCGAGATGCCGGATACATCATATACTATCGAAACTCCTTACGGCGTTGAAAAAGACGGTGATATTGTATACAACACAACAGAACCGTTCACATGCGGAACGGAGTATACCGCGACGGTAAAGCTTAAAGCAGCGGATGGGTATATATTTGCAAGTGATCCGGATCTGATATGGAAGGAATGCGGAATCTGCAAGGAATATACTCATGATATAGATAGCGTTGAATTAGTAATATCACTTCCCGTAATAGATCATGAATACGGAGAGTGGAAGGTGACAACGTCTGAAGGTTGTGTTACCGAAGGAGTCGAGACTTCGATATGCAAGAATGATCCGTCTCATGTAATAACGAGATCAATAACTCCACACGGCCACAAATACGGTACTTACGTAGTCACTAAAAAAGAGACATGTACAGAGCCAGGTGAAAAGACGGCAACATGTTTATTGAATCCGTTGCATAAGGATGTTAAAGAAATACCACCAAGGGGACATATATACTCAACCAAGTGGTCAAGTGACGATAAGAAGCATTGGAAGGAATGTGACTGTGGAAGCAGGGACAAAGAAGCAGACCACGTGTTTGATTCCGGTAAGGTGACGAAAGAAGCTTCGTACAAGGAAGATGGCATTATGTCTTATACATGCCAGACCTGCGGATATACAAAGACCGAGACTATAGCAAAGAAGTCGGCTTCACCGGTTCCTGCCGCAACATCGACACCGGCTCCTAAAGCAACAACCGTGCCTTCGAATTCCGGAAATCAGAACGGATCACAGAATTCAGGCAATAAGAATCAGAACGCTTCACAGAATTCAGGAAATAATAAGAATCAGAACAGTTCTCAGAATTCGGGAAGCAGTCAGAATTCGGGTAATCAGAATTCCGGAAATACGAACAATACCGGGAATTCAGGCAGTTCAAATACCGGGAACAGCACGTCCTCATCTAAGAAGACTATTAAAGTGATCTCTGTAAAAACCAGCAACAATATGAAGAAACTTACTGTAAAGCTGTCTGTTAAAGGAGCTTCGGTAAGTATAAAAGCTGATTCGCTCAAATACAAAAAAGTAACCGTTAAAGGAAAAACATACACTTTAAAATTAAAGAAAAAGCTTACGAAAAAATCTAAGATCATTATAAAAGTTTCAAAGAAAAAATATAAGAGCGTTAAACTGACATACGCACTAAAAAAGAAAAAGAACAGTAAGAAAAAATGAGGAATTGATAATGGAAAACGGTGATCCGACATCAATAAAAGTAGTGATAATAGATGATGATAAACTTGTGGCATTGTCTCTTAAGACAATACTTGAAGCTTCAGGCAGTATAACTATAGCTGCTACCGGAAATGATGGAAGTGAAGCTTTGCATCTGTATGAAACCCATAAGCCGGATGTGCTTGTAATGGATATCAGAATGAAGAATGTCACGGGACTTGAGGCGGCAGAGACTATACTTGGAAAATATCCTGAAGCAGTGATTCTCTTACTCACTACATTTAATGATGACGAATATATTGTTAAGGCATTAAAGCTCGGAGTCAAAGGATATATCTTAAAACAGGATTTTGAAGGGATCGAGCCTGCCGTCAAGGCAGTATCATGCGGACAGACAGTATTCGGCGGTGAAGTAATGGGTAAGATCCCTGCGTTGATGCAGGAGAAAAAAGAAGAAAACGGAGATGTGTTTTCCGAAAAAGATATCAATGAAAAAGAAATGGCAATAATCCGTCTTGTTGCTGACGGACTTAATAACAAAGAGATCGCCGAGACGTTATTTTTGTCCGAAGGAACGGTCAGGAATTATCTCAGCGGAATATTAGAAAAACTGGAGCTGCGTGACAGGACACAGCTCGCAGTTTTTTACTTAAAGAATATGTGACAATTATCTTTACTGTACATAATCTGAGGTTGTACACATATGGATCGTAAGGCCGGGCTCCCAGCCTACGGTTCCGTGAAGCGGCGCGGTTTCTACCCATGCCCACTTAGGATTATCTGTAATAATTGTTGGTTCGGTAACCATTCCGTTATCGTCTATTCCATTATTTTCCACATATACTCGGCATTCTTTTCCTTCATTGTCTTTTCCTGACAGTATATAACGTGCAGACAGCGATTGTACCTGCCCCTTAAATTGCATTCTTGTATCTGCGAAATTATAATTATCTACACCTGTTCCCTTGAATTCATTAGTATTTGCTTCACAGCTGAAATAGATCATGGAAGCGGATGCGTGATCATCACCGGTAACACCGTCGGAAGCACCGACTCCGATATTAAATGTGAATATTTCTTTATCATAATTCAGTGTCATATCCGGTCTTTTTACAGCCGGATATGGAATCTTTGAGGTATTGGATTCATTCCACATTATGTGCAGGATCTTTTCTCCGTTACCCTTATCTTCAACGCGTCCTTTGACATCTGCGGTCTGAAGCCATGCAAGGTCGAGGCTGTCGGTAATGATCGTAGGCTTTGTTATAATGTGGCTGTCATCCGTATATACGAGGCTGTTATTTTCAATGAATATATTACAATCATTATTCTTAGAGTCTTTTCCCTTCAGGATATATCTTCCTGTGGATATTGTCTTTCCGTCATTATAACCTTCTTTATAACGCTTGATAACGGTAGAGCCTTCCTTTAACATGTCCCCTTTGAAATAACTGCTGTCGGCGCTTCCTGTATAAAACTGCATATCTACGGTACAAGTATTTCCGTTAACGGTATGTTTTCTTGTATCATTCATTGTGATAGTAAGAACTTCTTTGGTGTAATCATCCATTGAGTCATCGGGAATGACTGCGGGAGAGTATACCTTCATCGCTTTGATCTTAAGAGTCATGCTGCCACTGAAGTTGAACAACTTGATGGCTTTGACCGTTCTGCCGCTTCCGAGAGTGAATCTTGCTTTTGCTTCACCTGATGCCGCAGAGAGTTTGTCTGTTTCGATCGAACCGTCATCCTGTCCCCTGACACCGGTGTATGAATCATCATACAGATATGAATTGAGTTCGCCGGTTGAAGTATATGTCAGTTCAACGATATTATCTGCAAATTGTCCGGCTGACGGTACATTCAATACGATACCGTTAAATGTTCCGAGAGTGCTTTCAAGGCATCCTGAGGTCTGATCATACGATCCGCTTCCGCCGTTTTCACCTTCACAGAATGATGAATCACTAATATCCGCTGTGGTCTTAAGCTCCGGTGAAGGCTCCTGCGTCGGTGCCGGCTTGCTTGAAGTAGTTTTGAATATACGTTTTATAAAGTTATAGAAGCCGAAATTATATACATCACCGTTATGCTCACCGCTTGCTTCTTCTGTAGGTCCACCATTTGTAATACGGTATATGTGAGGAACATTGTTATCGACAAGAGCATCATGGTAATCCTGCGGGAACTGTTTGACTATTCCGTCATTTGCGCCCTTGATTATCATTACAAGAGTGTCGTCTTTGTACTGATCCTCAAGCTTGAATTCGTCTTTTGTAAATAAGCCCGTATCGGTTACTCCGTTATCGGAGAAGTCAAATATTCCGGGAGCGGGACAGAATGCACCTACATAGCGGAAGTATTTCTGAAGCTTGAAACCGAGGTGAAGAGTTACACGTCCGCCCATTGAGAATCCGCATATCGCAGTATTATTCCTGTCGGTAAGCGTCGAATAATGCGAGTCTATGTAAGGCTTAAGACATTGCTCAAAATCATTAAGGAAATTATCATATCCACGGTAGTGTTCGACGCTGAAGCCTTCATAAGGCCCCTGACCATTATATTCATTTGCGCAACCATTCGGGAATACAAGTATGGCCTCTTCTGCAACGCCTGCCGCTATAGCATTCCACAATACATCTTTCGGATCATTATCACCGGCCAATGTATCTTCGTTGCAGAATATACCATGCATCATATATATTACCGGATATTTTTTGTTGGAATCGTAATCCTTCGGCAGGCATACATTAGCATGGCGCATCATAATCTCGCCGGCTTTTATGACAGTTGAAGGATATTCTATCTTGGTCATAGTGCCTCTGTTGGCAGATACTTTTTTGTTAAAATTCTCGTCAGGAATTAAGAATGTTTCATCTTCAAGGAACTGTTTTACCGGAAGGAATTCCGGATCACCTGACGGAGCCGGAGCACCTGACGGCCCTGCCGTATTTGTTGCAGACGGTTTTGCCGTAGGAGTGGCTGTCGGGTTTGGTGTGGTAGTCGGCAGGCTGCCCTTATATCCAAGTGATTTCAATGACTTGATCTTAAGTGTCACAGGTCCGGTGAAGTTGAACAGTTTGACGGCTTTTACCTTCTTACCATTTCCAAGTGTGAATCTTACTGTCTTATCAGAAGCAGATGCTTCAAGCTTTTCAACTTCGATCGAACCGTCGTCCTGTCCTCTGGTGCCATTATACGAATCATCATACAGATAAGTATTCAGTTCGCCGGTAGCAGTATAAGAAAGTTCGATAATATTATTCGCAAATTGTCCGCCAGCAGGAACATTAAGAACGATTCCTTCAAATACACCGAGATTACATTCGACGCTGTTTGAATCGGAATTATATGAACCGCTTCCTCCGTTTTCGCCTTCACAGAAAGAACTGTTCCTTATATTTGCGTTAGAGACCACGATCAGAACAGGAGTAGACGTAGGTGTTGCCGTAGGAGTTGCAGTTGGTTTGCTTGTAGGTGTGGCAGTAGGTATACCGGTCGGCTTAGTTGTAGGAGTTGCAGTAGGTTTATTCGTAGGTTTTGCTGTAGGCGTGGCTGTAGCATCCGGCTTATCCGTTGGCTTTGTAACAGGCGTGGCTGTAACAACCGGCTTTTCTGCAGGATCTGTCGGAGTAGCCGTAGGCTTGTCTGCGGGCTCCGTTACTTCAGGTTTTGCTGTAGTTTTATCTGCCGGTTTTTCCTGGGCTTGTGTCGGTGTGGCTGTAGGAGTCACACTTCCTGACGGGATTCCTGCGGAAGTATCAGGAGCAGGAATCCCTGCAGGGATCTGTGTTGCCTGTGAAGCCGTAACAGAATTAACGATAACTTTACAGGTTTTCTTTAACTTGGTTTTCTTTACTTTTACGGTTATTTTAGCGGAGCCTTCTTTTACTCCGGTGATAACGCCCTTCTTGTTGACTTTTACAATATTTTTGTTAGAAGAAGTAAATTTGAGTTTTGACTGTAATTTTTTGGGCTTTACGGTTACTTTAAGCTTTTTCTTTTGACCTTCATTAAGTGTGATTCTTTTGGTGACAGTAAGTTTCATAGTAGCGGCCGTACTGTCGGCTACGGAAACCGGAGTTACCGAACCAAGCAATAATCCGCATATCGTGCTCCATGCAACGATACGATGTAATCTTTTCTTTAACATATGACAGTCCCCCCTTGGATTATATTCACTAAGATACATCATGATTATGTAACATCGCTTTGATGATTATCGTCATCTTGGCAATATTAAGGAAAGTATAGCATATTATATAAAGATTTTAGTAACGGATTAATGATGTAAACGCTCATTTTTAACCTTTCATCCTTGAATTATTACCTCTTATCCCAACCCTATTGTCATTTTACGCGGAATATGCTTAACTATAATCACAAGGAGGGAGTCCATGGTATGAAGATTAATATTGATGTAGATGATTCCTTGGAGAATGACTTCATAACGATCCATTGCAGAGAGATAACTGATGAGATCATAGAGCTTCAGAGAAGCCTTTCCGGCCGGAACTCCAACAGTTTAAGAATCTCGGCATTTCAGGATGATGTGGAATATTTCCTGGAATTGAAGACAATAATATTTATGGAATCTGAAGGTAATTACATACTGATCCATACATCGAAGGACATTTACAGAACAAGACAAAAATTATACGAATTGGAAGATATCCTTCCCAGAGATTTTATCAGGGTATCAAAATCAACGATCGTTAACACATTAATGATATCCTCCATCAAGAAAAATATCACGGGAGCAAGTGAGATTTCTTTCGGTAATTCCAATAAACATGCGTTTGCGTCCAGGAATTACATTAAAGCACTTATTGAAATAATGAATGAAAAGAGGTTGAAAAGATGAAGTGGAAAAAAGTTGTGGCAGGATTGGTTATTATTCTTTTTGCGGTAGCATTGTTGTTGGATAAGATGATGATATTGCCGGATATTTCGATGATCAAAATAGCAATCTCGGCAGTACTGGTATTTATCATTGGATGTGCATTAAGGAAACTTGTGTTTATAGGGATCACATTTCCTCTTGGCCTGATCGCCTGTCTGTTCAGCAGTGAACTTGGGATCGATCATGTTAATCCTGTAATAATAATTATCGTATCGATCCTTATCGGAATAGGTCTTACATTAATATTCGGAAGACCGTTTTCAAGAATATGTTGCTCAAGATCAGGAGAAAAATCCGATAAGCATTTTGGTTCGGCATCTCGGGTTGAATATTCCGAAGCCGAAGGAACATTTAAAGTTGATAATAATTTCGGCGAAAAGACAGATTATGTGTATGTAAAAAATCTGAAAAAAGGCCGTATCGACAATGCCATGGGTAATTATATGGTATATCTGAACGGTACAACCATAGATCCGTCAGGCGCGCTTATTGAGATTGACAATGGACTGGGAAGCCTGAAAGTGTACATTCCGAAGGAATTGCGAGTGTCAGTTAAAACAAAGAACGGGCTCGGAACGATTCACACTCACGGATCATGTTCCAAAGATGAGACTCTTCCTTTACTGACTCTTAAAGTGGAGAACGGACTCGGCGCAACAGATTTATTTTTTGAATAATATAATTGAAAGCTATACAAATGTCTCTTTTTCCTTTATAATAGTAACTGTTCAGCACCCCGATGTTCATCTGCGCATAGCGACAATGAACCTGGGTGCTTGGCAGTTACTTTTTTTGGTCACGCAATACAAGAATCAAGAGAATACTTTGTTTCAGACAAAAAGGGGACAATGATCATGGATTTTGATATTCAATATTTATAGTTTTTACAGGATCTGAGGAATGCAACAGGTGGGAATTCTATTCATTATTGCAGTATTCTTTTATATATACCTGAAGCCGTATCCGATGGATTACGTTAACGGTGAACTTCTTGTTGATCCGCAGAAAATGATGAAAGATACAATAAAAGGATGCGGAGGATTGCTGGGATTTTTGATAGGAAGCTTTGTTGACAGACATTTTATAAAATACGAGATACCTTACGGTTCAAAGAATCTTCCGCTCTTGACATTTGTCGGAGCCGCTCTGATGATCGCATGGTCTCAATTGGTGGCACCGGCAACACTCGTGCCGGCTCTCGGTTCGCATTGGGGCAACTTTGCATCATGTGAGATCATGGTATTATTTGCGATGATAGTATGGCCGTTGGTAATAAGGAAGAGTGCCGCCGGGGAAAAAGCAGCACGTGACTGAAAGAGTAAAAGCGTAGAGGAGTATAGGAGAGACGTAAAGGCGTAATATACAGGGGGGATGGGACATGAGTAATGATAATGGGATTTTTAATCAGATTGCAAAGACATTGTCAAAACACTTTGACAGCATGTATTACGTAGACATTGAAACAGGGGAATATTCAGAGTATGTTCCGCTTGATATATTTGAAGAATTGGGAATCCCGAAGCAGGGCGATGATTTCTTTGCGGATTCTATTGCAAATGCGCACAAATATGTTCATCCGGATGATATCGAATTGGTAAAAAAGATATATGACAGGGATGAAATGATCAATCGTCTGAACAATAAATTGTCATGTTTGAACACATATCGTCTTATTTTTAAGGGCAGGATCATACACATGAGATATATAGGTATCATGTGTGATGATAATAGACATGTCCTTTGTTGCCTTGAAAACATAGAAGAAGAACATAAGAAGAAAGAAGAGCAGGAGAGAAACCTCAAGTCTGCAGAACGTATGGCAAGACGCGATGAACTGACCGGTATCCGTAATAAGAATGCTTTTAAAGAATTCTCCGAATCCGTTGAAGAAAAGATCGGGGAAAAGAAAAACGACTATCATTTTGCAGTGGTTATATGTGATATAAATGATCTCAAAAAGCTTAATGATACAAGAGGTCACAGTTTTGGTGATGAAGCTATCCAGAGAGCGAGCAGGATGATCTGTGAAGTGTATGAGCACAGTCCTGTCTTCAGGATTGGTGGAGACGAATTCGTCGTTCTTCTTTTTGGAAAGGATTATGAGAATCGTGGTATTTTAATAGATAAATTAAAAGAAGAATCTATTATTAATCAGCATTCCCGTTCCGGACCGGTTGTGGCATGCGGAATGGCGGTATATGATCCTGATTCGGATGAAGCATTTGACAATGTATTTGACAGGGCTGACAAGCTCATGTACGAGAATAAACAAGAATTAAAATCAAGCCGTGCAAGAGCCGGATTCATGAATATGAAGAAAAATGATGTCACGATCACACCTGAGCGAAAGCGTCTTCTCGACGGGCTCTTTGGGGCATTGTATACCGTTGCCGGAGGCGGATATGTGTATCTGAATGACATGAAGTATGATTATTCCAGGTGGTCTCTTCCGCTTGTAGATGATTTTAATATGAGATCGGAGTATATGTATCATGCTGATAATATCTGGCTTGAACATATACACCCGGATGACCTTAAAGTATACAGGGAAGCGGTGAATTTAACATTAGGTGGAAGTGCCGAAGTGCAGAACTTTCATTACCGTGCATTAAGAGCCGACGGAACTTATGCGGTATGCCATACGAGAGGTTTTATATTAAGTGACGGTAACGGTGATCCAGAATACTTTGGGGGAATCATTATCGCGGAGTGATAAGTTGGTACAGATAAAATTGCAATATCAGAAAGGAGATATTTTCATTATGAAAAACTACAGTTTAAGAACAGGAAGGATTATTGGAGGATTAATGACAGCGGCACTTGCGATATCATTTTTTTGGAGCGCAGCCACAGATGCAGACGCCGCATCTCTTTCGGCAAAGGAAAAAGAATATTATAAAAATGTGATCACTTCAAAACAGTATCTGGAGGATTCCGGTATATATGACGGAGGATCCTTTACAATGAGCGATCTGAACGGAGACGGGAAAAAGGAGCTGTTGATCGAAGGAGCTCTTGGACTTCGAACCATGACATTTACAATTATTTACAGTTATGACGGCAGTAACTTTAATCATTATGAAGTTAACGGAAGTGTGACCAAGGCTTCCAAAAAAGGATTTTTTGCTGATTGCGAAGATTACGAGAATGCGGGAGAGATCCGCTACAGCAGCAACTCACTGTATAAGTTTGATAAATCAGGGGAAGCTTCGGAGATAGCAGGTTACGATACCACATTAAAGTACAACAAGTCAGACGATTCGTATTCCGTTACCTCGAAGAAGATTTATAAGATCAAGGGCAAAAAACAGGTGACTATTTCCAAGTCAAAATATAATAAGCTCATCAAGAATTATAAGCTGAAAAAACTTAAGTATCATGAGATAAATGATGAGAATTTGGACAAGTATATCAAATAGACAAAAATGAGGATGGGAGTTCAGACTTATGAAGAGAAACATAATAAAAGCAAAGCATGACAGTCTGTTGTGGAAATTTTCCATAATTTTTGGGACAGGCATAAATGTGTTGCTTTCTTTTGTTGCTACAAGATTTAATCTTCCTGTATATCTGGATGCGGTAGGAACCATTGGCGTATCACTGACCGGAGGCATGTTTCCGGGAATCGTTACTGCTGTAGCAACAACTACGTTATGTGCACTGTTTGATACCAATCTCATATATTTTGGATGTATAAATGTGTTGATAGCCATGTTGTCATCATGGTTTACAAGACACAGATCCTTTAAACGTGCAACAGATGTATGTGCGTTTATTCTTATTGTCGGAATAATGAGCGGAAGCATAGGTGCGGCGATACAATGGTGGATGATGGGGGATACAGGTACGACGGCGCTTTCTTCATTAGTGACAATGCTTGGTGTAAAAGGCAGTGAAAACAGGCTTCCGGTTTTCTTTGCGGTGAATATTCTTATCAACATTTTCGATAAAGGTTTATCTTTGGGAATAACTCTTCTTGTACTACACTTTATTCCTGTTGACATTCAAAAAAAGATCGGTAATAGCAGATGGAGGCAGAATCCGTTATCTGTTGACAGGATGAATGAACCGGATGACAGGAGTGATCATTTCGGATTTTCACTGAAGAAACGTATAACGGTTCTTTTGATCTCTATGTCTTTTTTGCTCGTGGCGATCACGGGAATTGTGGGGCTTAGGGTACATTTTCAGAATTCCATTAATGAAAGAAAAGAAAGGGCAGAATATGCGGCACATTTTGCGGCAAAGATCGTAGACGGAAACAGGATAGATGAGTTCATTCGTGAGGGGGAGAATGCACCGGGATATTCAGATATAAAAGATAATCTTTATGATATCAGAGAGAACGCATTCGATGTCAGATATCTGTACATTGTGAAGATAGATAATAACGGAAGTACATACGTCTTTGATCTGGATGACAAAGAGGAATATGAGAATTATTCCAATGCTGACGATGATCTGCTCGGCTATGAACCGGGACATTTTGAACCTCTCGAAGACAGCATAAAGCCGTATATGTATGATATTCTGAACGGAAAAGAAGTTACTATCGAAACCAATGATTCGTGGGGTTGGATGGCGACGGCTTACTGTCCTGTACGGGATGATAAGGGAAATGTGGTCTGTTATGCCGGTGCGGATACCACATTGGATGCGCTTGTTGATTATACCGGAGATTTTGCTGTCCGTATAATGCTGATACTGTTCAACTTTTTCGTCCTGATCATTGCATTCGGACTTAACATGTCGGGGATCCATATAACATACCCTACCAACAGCATGATATATTCAATAAGAGATATCATTAATGCCGGGGATGATCAGGCAAAACTTGATGAGGCATTAAGAAACTTAAGAAAACTGGAAATATGTACGGACGATGAGCTGGAAAAACTATATAATGCATTCTGTGATATGGCTTCAAGCCAGGTTGAACACATAAGGAGTATCAGGAATTATTCGGAAGAAACCGCTACCATGCAGGACGGTCTGATCGTCACAATGGCGGATCTTGTTGAGAACAGGGACTCCGATACCGGTGCCCATATTCAGAAAACTGCTGCTTATTCGAAGATCATAGTGGAAGGTCTGCAGAAAAAGGGTTACTATCCCGAAAAGATCAGTTCAAAATTCATTTCCGATGTGGTAAGGAGCGCTCCGCTTCATGATGTAGGTAAGATCAGTATTCCCGATGAAGTTTTAAACAAACCGGGAAAACTTACGGATGAAGAATACGAGATCATAAAAACTCATACAGTCTATGGAAAAATAATTATGGAAAAGGCAATTAATACGGTTAACGGCGAGAACTATCTGAAAGAAGCCAGAAATATGGCCGCATATCATCATGAACGCTGGGACGGAAAAGGATATCCTGAAGGTCTCCATGGGGAACAGATACCGCTTTCTGCCCGCATAATGGCTGTTGCGGATGTATTTGATGCGTTGACATCGTCCCGTGTATATAAACCACCGTTCCCATTAAAAAAAGCTCTTGAAATGATAAATGAGAATTCCGGCAGCCAGTTTGACCCGAAATGTGTTGAAGTATTCATGGAAGCACTTCCGGAGGTTGAGGCTGTTTACGAAAAATATAAGGAGATGGTATAAAGTGTTTGATTTCATTAGGGCTAATCAACTTGATATAATGCTTGTTTTATGCGTGTGTTGTACCTTGATAGCATTTTTACTGCTCATAACACGATTCCTTCCGCCAAAAAGGAAATGGATTCTTATAAATCTGCAGCTTATTGCCGTATTGTTGCTTGGTTTTGACCGTGCGGCATATATATATTCAGGGGATACAAGTGATGTTGGATATGTTATGGTCAGACTTTCTAATTTTGTTGTATTCTTTATGACATCAAATATTATGCTTGGATTTAATCTTTATCTTATAGATCTGATCACCAATGAGGGGAAAGTTGATGTTATTCCGACAAGAATGAAACTGGTAAATGTCGGAGCCGTTATCGGTATGATCATGGTTATAATATCCCAGTTTACAGGACTGTATTACACATTTGACGATAATAACGTTTACCAAAGAGGCCCCGGATTCCTTGTATGCTATTTCTTTCCGGTTATCCTGCCTATTATGCAATACTCGGTAATACATAAGTACCGTAAAGTGTTCAGCAGACTGGTATTTACTTCGCTTGTGTTATATATAGTTGTACCTGTTATGGTCGGCATAATACAGATTTTTACATATGGATTATCTATAGTCAACATGTCGCTTGTTATAGTTACGATATCACTTTATATATTCGCATATCTTGATATCAACGATGAGGTAGAGAGGGCACATGGGATTGAGATAGCAAATCTCCAGAAGGAACGAAGCAGCATGAAGAATCTGTTTGAACAGACTGCATCTGCCATTGTTACAGCAGTTGAAAAAAAAGACGACTTCTCACAGGGACATTCCATGAGGGTTGCCGATTATGCAAAAAAAATTGCCAGAGAATCCGGAAAAAGCGAAGAAGAATGTGATGATGTATATCATGCTGCACTGCTTCATGATGTTGGAATGATAGGTATTCCGGATGATTTATTATCAAAAGACACCGGTCTTAGCGAGGAAGAATATGAAATAATCAAGAAAAGACCGGTGATCAGCGGCGAGATATTGTCAAGTATCAGGGAATATCCTTTCCTTGCGGAAGCTGCACGTTACAGTTATGAAAAGTATGACGGGACAGGTTATCCGGATGGATTAAAGGGTGAAGAGATTCCTGAGATATCAAGAATCATATCAGTGGCCGGTGCGTATGATTCCATGTCATCAAGGAAAAGATTCAGGGAACCTCTGCCGTACCAGATAGTCAGAGAAGAGTTCATCAAGGGCGCCGGTGCACAGTTTGATCCAGTATTTTCCGAGATAATGGTTAACATTATTGATTCTGAAAATAAAGAAACAGAATATGATATTACAGAGACCGAAAGTGAGATTGAGTGTGGGAGTTACAGGGACAGGATATCTTCCGGAATACCGGTTGTGTCTGAAATTACAAGGATAACTTTCAGAAGTGTTCCCATTAAAAATGATGAAAAAAGTTTTTATGCACCTTCAATGATCCTGTTTGATTCCTATGATAAGAGAGTGCATGACAATGAAAAATCAATAAAGGCATACAGTTATATCGAATATGGAGAAATATGGTTTAACGGACACAATATATCTACGAACGCCAGAAATATTAAGACGATTAAAAACGAAAGTATAAATGAATCTGAAGCCGGATTAAATAACAACAGTGATGTTGGAGAAAGCTATGAGATAATTGCAGCAAGATTGGGTGACCACATGAAAATCACTACAAAATGTGCTACACATAAGGTCGAAACGATCATTGCGCTGCCTGACAAATCCAAATCATCCTATATAGCTCTTACCGGTGAGAATTGTCGAATATTTGATATTATTGTTGCCAAAACTGATGAGAAAGTGAAAGAAGCTGATATCCCAAGGATTGTGGAAACCATAAGTTTTACAAACCGTATGGAATCCGATCTGCCGAATATTCAGTCGGACGGACATCGAACAGCAATGACACGGGGGGTAGACGTGAAAAACGGAACAAGGCTTGAATTTCACACCATGAGCCTGCCATCTGCCAATCTCGTATGGAACTGTCCGTTTATTATACTGTTCTATTCTGATGATAAAACGATAGGCGGTGAAGGTTATCTCGAATATGCCGTTATCAAATTAAACGGCGAGGTATCGGGGAATGATGCGGTTGCAAATAATAATTCCGTGATCAAAAGAGATGATGGATTCCCGGGATGGGATGTATGGAAAACAGCCAATAAAAAAGGTATGGAGTGCAGGGTTGATTTTATTGTTGAAAAAAACAAAATCATCCTGTTCACCGAAAACTTCGGGATAAGCATAGAGAATACAACAACAATATTGGACGGCACCGACGTATGCTACGTTGCACTTACCGGCGATCAGGTTGCCATTACCGATATAAGGATAAGTTAGTTATCGCAAATGTCTTTGGCGAAATGCCACAAATCATTATAACAAATGGAGGTTTATGAATTATGAAAAAAACAAAAAAATGTATCAGTCTTTTTACCGTTGCCGTGATGGTGCTCGGATCAGTTGTACCGGGTGCGGATATAAACGCAGCATCTAAACCGAAGCTTTCAACAAAGTCCGTTAAGGTTGAAGTCGGATCAAAGAAAAAAGTTACTGTAAAAAAGGCGTTCGGATATACTATCACGATCAAGTCGAAGAAAAAGACAATTGCTTCCGTTAAGAAAAAAGGTAAGAGTGCGTTTGTTGTAACAGGCGTAAAGAAAGGAAAGACCAAGGTTGTATGTACTGCTAAGAAAGGAAATAAAAAGTTTACTATGAATTGTTCGGTAAAGGTTACGGATAAATCAGTGACAACAGGTGATAAAAATGTGACACAGAGTACACAGACGAATGTTCCGGGACAGATCACGAACAATCCTAACCCTGTTAATTCTCAGGGAAACGGTAATCAGGTAATTGTTAATCCAACAGCTGTTCCCACACCGGTTCCCACAGATGCACCATTCCCCGGATATGATAAGGACACATACGTGCCTTTGAGGTTTGCTGACAACAAAGAAAATGTTCCAAAGGGAAAGACAGAGAACATGTCTTACGGTTCGACTGGAAAGGCAGTAGTATGGCTTCCTGCGGGTTATTCTGAGAGTGAAAAATATCCGGTATTATATCTTCTTGCAGGTGAAGGAAGTGCAGATACCGCGTGGGAAGATATGAGTGCAGATCAGATAATCGCCAATGCATCTGCATTCAAATATGCTAAGAAAATGATAGTTGTAATTCCTTCAATAAGTCAGACCAAAGAAGAGGATTTTGTCAAAGAATTCACCGATGAACTTATGCCGGCTGTTGAGAGCAGATATTCTGCAGCAACAGGACGCGTTAATACAGCAGTTGCAGGATATGATGCAGGAGGACGTCTGGCACTGCGTATCGGAACATTAAAGGTTGATAAGGTAGCATACGCAGGCGCATTTGCTCCTGTGGGCGGTTACGATCTGTCAGGTTTCGTAGTGCCTGATGAGTACAAGGATAAAGAATTCATCATGATACAGAAAGGCAAGTCCGATACCGTATCAGGCAGTGATACAAAAGCCTACAGTGATGCATTAACAGGAAGCGGTATTGATCATTTCTATGTTGAAATGGATGGTTCACATGATGAAAGTCTGTATAAGGAAGGTTTGTATAATTACGTCCGCCGCATCTTCAAACGTGGAACAGCTGATGAAGGTTTTTCAAACGGATTCGTTACGGAATACGGCAATACATTTCCGAATACAAGTACTCACGGAACGATCGAAAAGTTTGAATATGATACGGAAACCTATGATCCGGAAGGATCAGTAAAGATCCGTAAATATGCCAATGTATATCTTCCGGCAGGATACGATCCTGATAAGCAGTATAATATCTTATACCTCATGCATGGTGGCGGTGAGAATGCAGAGACATGGATCGTAGGTGATAAGGAGACTAATCCGAGAGGATACGGTGATTATACCAATAATCAGAGGATGCTTAATTATCTGTTCGAAACAGGTGAGGTTGAACCGTGTATCATCGTTAATCCAACATTCTATCGTCCGGAAGGTGCTCCGGCAATTTCAAACGCTTGGGATCTTACAAAGCTGTTTCAGTATGAGCTTCGCAACGACCTGATCCCCGGTATTGAGGCAAAATATCATACATATGCCGATTTTGATGTGTCTGAAGAAAAATTACAGGCAACACGTATGCACCGTGCATTTGCAGGGCTGTCAATGGGATCCAATACCACATATCAGTCTGCGATCTACGGTAACTTTGATCTGTTCGCATGGTATGGACCATTCTCCGGATATATGACAGTTGACACGGGAAGCAACGAAACGGAAGCTGAAAAGTTCGTTGAACATATTGCTGAATGTGAAGCAAAAGGATGGCCTCTTGCGTTCCTGTACTGCGGAAACGGAGAAAAGGATTCGTATCTTGATGTTCAGTACGATCTTATGGAGAAAGCACTTATTAAGAGTGATATCCTGGTGCCGGGTAAGAATTATACATTCAATCTGATCCCGGATGCGGAACATAATATGTGGCAGTGGCATGTACATTTATATAATATTTTACATATTTTCTTTACAAAGGAATGATAGTATTGAAATCATCAATGGTCTGTACAAAGAACACGTCAAGTTCCTTGTTGGAGTTAAGCTGTCGCTTAAATTCATAAAAAAACATCTTGATGAAGTATATGATGATATCCGTATGTTTACCAACTATGATGAGGGTATCAATACTTATGGTTATACAGTATCTTCTGAATGGAACTATACCCGGGAGAGACCATATAAAGGCGATGTCATCAATGATAAAAGAAGGATTTACATCCATTATTTTTACAGCATCGAAAAGGGTGCTGATGACGAGCAGGCTTTTGATAAAAGAATCTCTGAGTTGTGTTCCGAACTACTTGAAGGGAAAATCGTAGAGGAACACAAAAAAGCTTATTCACAGTTCTTCGAAGTAAAAGAAACACCAGTCAGAGGACGTCAAGTATACTATAAAGAGAATGAAATCAAAGCAGCTCGTAAATATTTAGGATATTTTGCCCTGATTACTAACGAAAAGATGGATGCTTTCACAGCATTGCATCTGTATCGTATGAAAGATGTTGTTGAAAAAGCATTTGGTAACATCAAGGATCGTCTTAACATGAGACGATTATTAGTAAAATCCGAGAATGCAGGATTTATGGGGTGTTGAACAGTTACCGGATTATTATAATTCGGGTTTTATTGAGGAGGTATTTGCTTATGAAAAAGACAATAGCATTATTTTTCTTATCGATAGTAATGGGTATGGTGATGAATATGAGTAATGAGATAAAGGTAAATGCAGAAGGAACATATTACACTCTTGCAGTATACACAACTACAACGGCTTTCTATCAAAGTGCAGCTAATATTGAACAGGAAACCCAGAGTGTATACTTTGCACTTGGTAAGGATGGTAAGGAATATAAGGTACTTAACAATAATGGTGGGGTAGTGTTCGCAAAACAAGGCTCCGGAAGACTTGTAAGACCGAGGATATTCAGGGAGGACGGCAGATTTGTTATTCGTGCACTTGATAATAACGGTAGTAATGTGCATGTATTTAATTCGGAAGACGGAGTGGTATTCATTGAGCAACCCATGGTGAATGACAAGAGTCTGATAAATGATAACGGAGTACTTGATGCATCTGTTGTCAAGGGTTTTCCTGAGGACAGCGGAATATCTCTTGGCAATGAGATTGAGATAAGTGAAGAAGAATACAGATATATAAATGATAAGCTTGGTAAAGTTATCAACACGGGACTTGCACAGGTTGAGGGGCTTACAGTTCATACAGTAGACAATGTTACAGAGTCATTGATCGCGGAGAAGATACCAACGGTTAATGCTGTATACAGTGACGGTTCTACTCAGGAGTTCGGGATTGACTGGAGTGGTGCTCTTGCGAATGTTGATCTAAAAACTCCGGGAAAATATACTGTCAAGGGTAAGGTAATACAGAAAAGATATCTGAACAAATTAAAGGAATTGAATAACAGCAGGCTACCCGAGGATGATCCGGATAATTATGCTCCGGAATTTCCTACCAATTACGATCCGGATACCAATACTGTATATTATGATTCAACCAAATTCGTTGAGGGAATGGCAGATCCGGAGATATATTGGGATGAGATTACCGGATATTATTATATGACAGGTTCTTATTTTCCACAGCCGGGTGATGAGATAGATTCTTCCGATCATACTAATCAATATGACAGAGTAACATTGAGA
Source organism: Lachnospiraceae bacterium V9D3004 (assembly GCA_000621985.1). Classification (GTDB taxonomy): domain Bacteria; phylum Bacillota; class Clostridia; order Lachnospirales; family Lachnospiraceae; genus V9D3004. The sequence continues at coordinate 130,156 of JHWW01000005.1, read as the reverse complement.
CGTGGCAGAACTCTTGAGGAGCTTCAGACTCGTCAGGGCAATCAGGTTACGATATGGAAAGCCGGTAATCAGAAGTGGTATGACGGACCGTCGGATACGACAGGTGGTAACGGTTACAGAAATATATGGGCACCCGAGATACACAGAGTAGGATATGTGAATGAATCAGATCCCGGATGGTGGGTTGTATATTTTACCGAATCCCATAGCACGGATGCATATAATATCTATAACCACTGCCTTGTGCTTCCTGGAGATAAGGATCCGTATGATACTGCACTTTCTTCTGGTATTCAGGCATCTGAATGGACTGATTATAAGATGCAGGCGTCACAGGATCATGTATCTGAACCTGTAGGAGGCAGATCCGTAGAACCATTTGAGGCAAGCTTCTGTCTTGATATGACATATTTTAAGGATAAGGTAAATGGACAAAGTTACGTAATATGGGCGGCAAAGCCCGTTGGGAACTCTGATCTTTTCATTGCGAAGGTCAGTGAAAAAGAACCATGGCAGCTTATATCCGGCTGTATACGACTGACTACTCCCGAATATGGCTGGGAGAAGATAAGATATGCGGTAAATGAAGGACCGACGGTCCTTCAAAGAAACGGAAAAATATTCATGTGTTTCTCCAATTCCGGTACCGGATCCGAATATTGTATAGGTATGATGACAGCAGATGCCGGAGATGATCTTCTCGATATAACCAATTGGACAAAAAATCCGTTTCCGCTCCTTACGTCCCGTGATGTTAACGGTGAAGAGGGACCGGGACACAATTCATTCACTGTTGATGAGGACGGTAATGCAATATTCGTATATCACGCAAGACCGACATCGCACAATTACAGGATGTGTGCCTATGATGAAGAAACAGGAAAATCTCAATATAATTCGGAACCTCTTGCAGATCCCTGCCGTCATGCAAGACTTAAGAGGGTTCACTGGGCATATGACGGAACTCCGATACTTAGAATGACTTATGATGACGAATTAAAGGAAGAGTATAATTATGTTACTGCTGATATAACAGTGCTTCCCGTCAATACGGCAGATAACAACAATTCAGGTATTGGACAGGCGGGGAATGCATACTATTCCGGTAATAATACCGGTATAGGACAGAATATTCCTGCTTCTTCTGCTGGTATTGATTCGAGCATAGGTTCAAATAATAACGATCCTTCCTTAAAGGATAAAATAGCTACAATTAATATATCCGGAAAGTCAAAGCTTAAGATCGGAAAGAAGACTTCATACAGGATAGTATTTAAAGGGAATAATACAAAAAAATTAAAAGAAAAAAAGATAAAATGGAGTGTAAAAAAAGGAAAGAAATATATCAGGTTAGATAAAAAGACCGGCACAAAGATCAAAATAACCGCAAAAAAAGCAGGAAAAGCTGTTATCACCGTGAAATACGGTTCTTATAAAGCCCAGAAAAAAATAACGGTCAGATAATTGCAATTTGATTCAATGTAACGGAGAATCCTAGCCTGTCACTATATGAAAAGTATAGTAATAATTTTAAATAGAATAATTACTTACGGTAAGTATAAAGGCGGTTTGATGAAAGGAGAAGCTTGCAGGTAACTCAGCTTCTGCAAAAAAAATAGCTATTGATAAAAAGAATTTTTCGCAGGACATGATATCTTATATAGTGTACGCTCATGATATGCGGCTTTCGGGCATTTTAATCTTCTCAAAATTTCTGTATAAAGTTACTATTCATAGTCGATTTGATATCTGATTTTTATGGAAGCCCAGCGCGGGCTTCTTTTTATTTGCAATATGCGTATGTACAGCAATATTTCTGAAGTAAGCGTCAAACCGTACGCTCCCAATTAAAATACGCCGCTGATTAGCGGCGCGGTTTCCGACATTCATCTGGTAATTCGGTAGCCCACGGCATCAACGGATCCAGTTTTGCAATGTCTATATTTCCTTTGTCATCACAGAGCTTTGGAAGCTCTGTAAGTAGATATGCAGCAAAATAGAGCAAAATGTTAGCAACTCAGAAGTTTACTGCTAGACACGTGAGTTGCTAAATAATAGGGAACACCCCGAAATAAATCGCTTACGGAATAACAAGCGCAAATAAAAAATTACCCTATCCTTGTACTTTAGCGAGCCTGGATAGGGTAATAACCAACCTAAGGGAGCTAACCAACCTTGTGGGCGATTGCTCTTTCTAATATATTAAATACGTATATCAGATATATCAAGTGAAATTACAGGAGTTTCAATGACCCTTTTGATCAATGTATCAGGCAATATCTATCCTGTACCCCATGAAATTATAATGATTCCGTTCGGAAAGCAGGCTTTCCTCCTGAAATCCTTACGATTTCATGGGGTGCAAAACAGTTAAGATATTTATAATGATGTACGGTAATCATCCGGGGATGTGTTCTCACGTACCAGTACAATATGTTCACCTTTTACGGTGTTGAATGTCATGAGATCATTTTCTCCTGCATCTATTTTTTCAGATTTCACGTTGTTACGGTATAATACAACATTTTCGTCCCAGGGATTTCTTATTCTGCATTCACCGCCGATAGTAGATTCAATCTCAACATACTGTATGTCTTCATCTGCAAGAGTTGAGGATACAACAAATCCACCTTTTGCCAGAAGCTTGTATGAAGCATCCCAAGAAAGAGGCCATGCCGGAAATACACGGATAACTTCATCGCCGCCCGGATAAGGAGCAAGGCTTTGGTTCATTGCCTGTTGTATTCCATTCGCCCATGTGCCGTAACCTTCCGCTGAATAATAGTCACCCTGGTCATGTATCAGATTGGGAGTATCGTGAAAGGCTTTATATTGTGTAAAGAACATCTTTTCAAGTTCCTCTCGTCTGCCCAATTTGGCTGTATCTTCAAGATGTCTGCTTGAACCATTCTTATCCTCGTCACTGTTCTCATATTGGTTATGATACATTGGAGAGGAGTAGAAGGTATTAAGTGCTATCTGGAACAATCCGTTGTCGAGTCCCTGATCTCTTGTTTCCATATTGAGAACATCATATTTTTCAAGCATCTTGAATTGCGGACTCTCTGAGCCATTAAGCGCGCTGACAAATGTTGAAGGTTTCAATCCCTGTGCAAAAACAGTCTTTCCATTGTTATGTTCTACAGCCCATCCGATAGCACCGTCGTCTGTATTCAGAGGATATGGAGCAAGGTTGTCGAGACAGTCAGTCCATTTTGCCCGAAGATCTTCATCAATACCAAGGAGTTTGGAAGCTTTTATGGCTACAGCAAATGTTCCGCGTGCCAGAGACAGATCATCGATCACATCACGTCCGCCCCATATATGTTCATGTAGATTAGTTCTGTTAAAGTGATAATATCCGTCGGCTTCTTTTTTGAATCCGTCATAATTCCTGTAGAATTCTGCTGCACCTTTAATAAATGTATAGGCATGGTCACGAAGCCAGTCCATATCTTTTGTATATTCATATTTTTGCCAATAATATTCAGCTGTTTCCTGAGTTGCAACCATAGTATGTGACACATAACTGACACTGTTGTTTTCTGGTTCTGATGAGAATTTCCAGTTCCATGGAACAAGGAAACGGTTTCTTTTTTCTCCCAGAGCTTTTATCTCATTTGTCAAAGGACCTTTACCGAGCATATAATTTTGCATGTCAGGAACAATATTTTCAGGGAGCGTTTCTGCACCGAGAACACCTACGGTTTCACCGATGAACAATGCAGAATCACTCTTTATTCCCCATAATTGCCAGGCGGCTTTTTTGTATTGAGGAAGGCATTTTTCACGCATTGTATACAAAGGTTCCATAAGTTCCATATGATTGGCTGAATTAAGCGGTTGATATAGACTGTCCTGATTCCAGTTCCAATAATAATTTCCCCAGTCTCTGGTGTCGCCTTCTGCTATCCAGTTTCCACCATTATATTTTGAAGGATATTTTCCTCGGTTTGATATTCCTGCAAGATACATATAATATGTCCATCGCTGCTCAAAATCCGGCTGTGACGGAATGTATACATATGACTTGCTCCAAAAATCGCTCCACCATTTTTTGTTCCTTACCAAAACATCTTCATAACTTTTTGTATTAAAGCAGTTATCATAAGATATATCTGAGACATTATCGTTTTTTGTCATTGAAGAAGCACCGCCGATAACAATGGTATATTTTTGAGGAACATTTTTTATTGTATACCGTGCTGTTTTATTGCTGACCGTAGTGATATCAGCTTCCGTATCCGGAACATTAAGAGTCACGGAGGTGGCACAATAGTAATCATTTTCGCTTATACCGGTATCACACTTTTCTGAGAATACCTGATTTAGCGAGAGACTGTTATCGGAGTTGTCAATGTCAAATGATGATGAAGCACTGAATGCACCCTTTCTTTCATTAGGATCTCTTGACATGGACAGATTGATATTGACGTCTTTTCTTGTTGTACGCCGGTCATTGATATCTATAAGTACAGTATCCGAATCAACATCAGATATGACATTGACATCAATATCTTCATCCCTGATGTTGAGACGTGCATCGTACAGCGACAGATGATTGACGATATCATCTGAGAAGACATCGTCGCCAAAATCAATATCCAGTACACCGAGGGAACCGCTTCTGTAATCCCATTCCGAATTAGCGGAAGCATCATTGAACATAAAAGTATCAGTGTGGTTAAGCTGCATTCCGAGAGAGTGGTTGTTGTTTTGCCATACAGGACCACCGAATCTTCCGTTTGCGACCGGCATGCCTTCAGGACTGTTGGTTATAAGTCCTTCATATGATAGATCAGAACGGCTTACGAAATTTTCACTGTCTACTTCGAATACCGGTCTGTGATCATAGGACGGAGTAGCAGTTGCGGTTGTTTTTTGCGGTATTCCTGCAACAGTCTGCGGAGTGACCGGAGTCTGTGAAGTGGTTACAGGCTGAATTTGTGTGACTGTACCCGGAGTTTTAATTGAATTATTTTTTTTATTTACTTTAACAGTTATTCTTGCATTTGCTTTTTTATTTGCTTTGGCTGTAACCGTAATCCGGGTTTTTCCGGGGGATATGGCTGTAATTACACCTTTTTTTGATACTTTTGCAATCTTTTTTGAACCGGATTTGAATAATAATGTTTTATCTGCTTTGACCGGTTTGATCTTTTTGATCTTGATTTTGAATTGTTGCCCGACATTTAAGTTTATATTTTTTTTGTTCAGGATTATTTCCTTTGGTTTCGGTTTCGCCAGGGATACCGAAGAAGTGCACAATAATGAAATAGTCAGTATAATTGAGAATATTCTACGCATTTTCATGTCCTCCATAATTATTTGTTTTTTAAAGTTTTGCTTCTAATACCACGTTAATTCAAGTTCCTTTCCTGCTTTTTTTTTGAATATCCTTTATATGATGTTGTTGGGATCAAAAGGTGATATCCGGAGCGTTTCGTGCTTCGCACTTTCACGATCCTCCCACCTTCCGCACTCTCGTGTGGGTAGATATCCACTTCGTGCTCCATGTGGGGCAGGTCAGGAAATCATACATGCTTTCGTGCGGGCACGATGCATGATGACCTTTTGACCCTTGTATTATAACATTTTTTTTAATTGAATATATTGAATAAAAATGCTAAAAAGTTGTATAATAGTAGCATGGAGGTGGAAAAAATGACATTCTATAGTGAACTCAGGGAACAAGATGACAGGGATAAGAATGTTTTCCCGTTTTTCAGATATGAATTATATGGTAATCCGGGTGTTTTGGTACCTGTACACTGGCATGATGAGATAGAGATTATATATCCGGTACATAGAGGAAGATTACTGATTGACGGTTACGATGTCGAATTCGACAGAGGTGATATATTATTCGTTGAATCACAAAGACTTCATGGGACTTTTCTTAAGTATGGAGGATTGGTATATCATATTCTGATAGACAGAGCTGTTGAAGATATTTGTCGTGGAGTATTTAGTCTTCCGGTAATAATACATGCTGCTCCGGACAGATACACGGATATAATGGATAAGCTGGTATCATACATATCTCCGGTAGAAAGCATGGTTGAACGTTTTGATATATTACGTGATCTGTATACATTATTCTCGTATGTAGCATCAGATGGTTATTATGAGGAGACATTAGCCAATAAGAAAAATGACAATCAAAAAATGTATGTATTAAAATGCATGGAGTATATATCAGATAATATTACAGAGGATATCAGTATTGATATAATTGCAGACGGTATTGGAATATCTCGCACATATCTTATGAAATTATTCAAGATGTATACAGGTGGGACTATCGGAAGATATATTATGAATACCCGACTTGACGAAGCAAAAAAAGATCTTGAAAAAGGAGAAATTGTATCGGAGATTGCTTATCGGTATGATTTTGCCGACACAGCTCATTTTTGTAACAGATTTAAAGAAAGATTCGGATGCAGCCCCGGTAGTTTGAGAAAGATGAATGAAAAGAAAATATAACCGGCAGATACAAAAAACACTGACTTCGTGAAATAACATCATTATGTTTTAAAAGAATACATGTGAAACATTACATTCTGCGTGTCCGTTTCATCACCGCTGATCCTGCATATAACACCTTTGTCAGCAAATATATTCCTAAGAATATCTGCAAAACGCACTATATAAGCATCACCGGATGCATGTCCCAAATGGTCATTGATATATTTCAGATTATTCAGATCACAGAATATGATCCCCAAAGCTGAATGAAAAGATATATGGCCAAGTACATCATCAAAGCAACGGCGATTCATAAGACCGGTCAGAGTATCCGTATAAGAGAAACTTATAGATTTTATATGAATAATCTGATTACGATTATATATCATATGCTAAGTATAGGCAATGATCAGTTCAAGATCATTGTATAATTTTCATTGGCAGACATGATTGTATCCCTTAATATCATAAAAAGGGAAGAGAAAGAATAAATCCCCGGTAATTTGACAGTTAAATAAAAGAAAAATCCTTGCAGGCCTTGAAAAGCCTGTATTTTTTTGTCAATTTTCATCCATTTTCTTGTGGCTATTTGTGCGTAATTATGGTATAACAAGTAGCAAAGGTTATCTACATGAAGAATGTAACGGGTATCTTCGAGGAATATATCCGGTTCTCGCAGATATTTGATGAACAGATGATAAAGCATAAAGGTGAAACTGCAACGGCAATTCGGGAGATATTCCGGATATGCCCAGAACTGTCTGGACGCAGATTGAGAGGACGAAGATTATTAAGGGTGTTTGTTGTTAATTTGCTTAGAAAAACAAGATAAAGATAAGATTACAGGAGTATTCCGGTCAATGGGAATACTCCTATCATTTTGGTAACAGAACAAAAGTTCGATTTACATCTGTACATTTTTTATATTATCTGATATAATGTAGCTTATCTTAATGAGTGAGCAATTGAAAAAACCTACTGCATAACCCCACGCCGCCCACCCAAAATAACAGAAAGGACTTACCCCCATGCAATTCAAACTCCACTCCGATTTCGCCCCAACCGGTGACCAGCCGGAAGCCATAGATGCCTTAGTTCATGGCTTTAAGGAAGGCAATCAGGTACAGACACTTCTAGGTGTCACAGGTTCCGGCAAGACATTTACAATGGCGAACGTGATAGAACGGCTCCAGAAGCCGACACTGATAATTGCTCATAACAAAACTCTTGCGGCGCAGCTTTACGGCGAGTTCAAAGAGTTCTTCCCTGAGAACGCGGTTGAGTATTTTGTGAGCTAGTATGGGGAATATAAGGCATGCACAAGATGTAGATATTCAAAGGAATGAGAACGGAATATATTGTGGGATGGGTGGACTATATGAACGGTAAAAACTATATGGATTAATAGCTATGGGTGACATGGATTCGTCCAGTTATATTGATTGGATATGGAATAGGGTATTAATATTGTGCAAATATCTTTATATAACAGAGGTGATTGAATGTTATTAATAAGATTTGATCATGTAGATCGACTCAAAGAACTGCAACAAGGAAGTTTTTATATGAAAAACAGTTTGCATTATCAGAAAACTGATAATGCAGATTTGGCTCGAAGTGATCCTTTTGACGGAAGTATTCCATTTCCTGATATTAATGGTGTTATGAAAACCATTTCCGGAAGGGAAACTAAGAACGAGAGAATTATTTTGTTAAACACGTTTATAAAATGCTTTTTTCATTGCAAAAAAAATGATTTTCAGCCTATAGGAAATGAAATGTATAAGTTTACTTTCTCAGATGAAGAAAAAAGAGCAATATATGATTTTAATGTAGAAGGTGCGATGTTGTTATTCTCATGGAAATCTTTTTTGGAGCAAGTTGAAAATGCTTGTTGTCAGAATTGTGAAGAAGTATTTTTCGGCGATGTAATTTATGTTGATGAGGAAGGATATAATAAAGCAATTCAATTATTGAAAGAAAACTATAACGAAAGATATTATATCCCTTTTTATAAAAATATCAGGTTTTGTAATCAGAAAGAGTTTAGAATATGCGTGCACCATTCTTTTGGATTAAATGCTAATATGAGTGTATATGATGTCAGGGGGGAAAAAGCGAAAGAAATAGATGATTTATCATACTCTTTTAATATTGGAGAGATAAAGGATTCGTGCATAGTAAATATTGATAAACTACTTAATAAAGGCATCTTGTTGGATAAAAGAAATGATCATTTTTATGTGTGTGATGAATAAAGACTTATAGACTAATGTAAGATATAGTTTTATGAGTCTTTTATTATTTAGTCACTTTGTGAATAATTGTTCTTTGAGTCTAATGATTGTTTGTTTTTTTAGTTAAAATATGCTATAATTTTATATTAATTTATCATAACCGTGCTGGAAATTGTTGATTAATGTAGAATAATGATTATAACCGATAAAAGTTTTAAGGTAATAGTTTAAGAGGTTAAATTAAAAAATGAGTTTATATGTTGTTATCTGCTGAAGAAACCGTAGAGAGTTAGGAGGAAAACTGCGTGGTTATCAATATACAGGATGACATATTAAAACTGCAGTCCTTAGGTCTCCTCGGTAGGATATTGCAGGATAAAACTACGAAGAAAAATATAATGTGGGCGACAGATGCTTATGGAGACCTTGGAAGTGAATACTTCAGGGATAAGGAGATAAAGGCAGAGTTTATATCCGGAAAGAATGCAGGGGTTATAAAGACAAGGGCAAGGAAAGCGATGGAGCAGCAGTCCGACAGGACAAAAGCTCATGGGGAGGTTTTTACTCCAATGTGGGTCTGCAATATGATGAACAATCATATTGATGAAGTATGGTTTGGCAGACCGGATGTATTCAATAAGGATAATGAGCCGACGGAACACATTGAGTTTAAGAAACCTGCAGACTGGAAGAAATATGTGGATTCCAGACGATTGGAGATTACTTGCGGAGAGGCTCCGTATCTGGTGAGTAGGTATGATGTGGAGACGGGGGAATATATACCGATTCCTTATCGTATTGGGATTCTTGACAGGAAACTGCGAGTGGTCAACGAAAATGTTGAGGATGAAATTGAATGGATTAAATGGGTTATCAGGGCATATCAGGCAACATATGGGTATGAGTTCCAGGGTGATAATCTGTTGATTGCAAGGGTAAATCTGCTGATGACCTTTGATGATAACATTCAAGAACGATGGAAGCGAAAAGCCAGTCTGGAAGAACTGAAAAAGCTTATCAATATTATTGATTGGAATATATGGCAAATGGACGGGCTGACAGGGACTATTCCATATTGTAAGGCACAAGAGGAAAACCATCAGATGACGATTTTTGATATTTTGGGGATTGAAACTGAAACAGAAAATGAGGACAGACAGCCACTATGCAGAATATATGACTGGAGAGCAGGGGACAGCCTTGTGTTTAATTCATTAAACAGGAATAGCTAACTATATGGAAATGCAGACGATTGTGATAGGGGTTGAAATATCATGAAAAAATATAAAATTGATGCTAATGGCACTAAAATAAGCGTAATGGGTAATGTAGTGGACGAAGAGGCATATATTTCGCTTACTGACATTGCAAAGTACAAAAATCAGGATAATGCTTCGCTTGTGATAGGTCATTGGATGAGGAATCGTTCCACCATTGATTTTTTAGGACTTTGGGAGCAATTACATAATCCGGATTTTAAACCCACCGAATTCGGTAGGTTTAGATTTGAGTCCGGAGATAACGCATTTACACTAACTCCACAGCAGTGGATAAGTGCAACCGATGCTATCGGTATAATATCTAAATCAGGAAGATACGGTGGCACATATGCTCACACGGATATCGCTTTCGAGTTTGCATCGTGGATATCTCCGGAGTTCAAGCTGTATCTGATAAAAGATTACCAAAGATTGAAAAAAGATGAGTCACAGAGATTGTCTATAGGCTGGGATGCAAAAAGGGAACTGTCGAAGATTAATTACCGAATACATACTGATGCAGTAAAGAGATTTCTTATCAGACCGGATCTTACACCAGAGGAGATATCGTATAAATATGCTTCGGAAGCAGATGTGCTCAATATGGCTCTTTTCGGAAAGACAGCATCTCAGTGGAGACGGGAGACAGATACAAAAGGAATGTCGCCAAATATAAGGGATTACGCATCGGCAGAAGAACTGGTTGTGCTCATCAATTTGGAAGATACAAATGCTGATCTTATTGCACAGGGGCTGTCACAGACAGAGCGGCTTAAAATACTCAGAGAAAAGGCATACAGGCAATTAGAGCTTCTTAGAAATAACGGAAAAGTGATTGAGAACTTGAAACAGTCTCTGATTGAGACAGCAAAAGATACTGAAAGTGGAGGAAACACAGATGAAGTTTGATTTTATTATTGGGAATCCGCCGTATCAAGATGATTATGTGGGGGAAAATAATCAAGCTAAACCGATTTATAATCAGTTTATGGATAATGCATATCAAATTGGTTCGGTTGTTGAACTGATTCATCCAGCGAGATTTTTGACACAGGCAGGTGCAACACCTAAGGCATGGAATAAAAAAATGCTAGAAGATGAGCATTTTAAGGTACTTTCATATTATGAAGACAGTTCGGTTATCTTTAATGGTGTGGATATTAAAGGTGGCGTAGTTGTCTCACTACATGATAATGTAAAAGAATTTGGCTCCATTGGAGTATTTATAAAGACTGAAGAATTACGGACTATTTTTGAAAAAGTTAGACCTTTTCTTGATAAGAATATTGGTAATTTGGTGCATAGCCCTGATAGTTTTCGTTTTTCGGATGCTATATTTGAAGAGAATCCTGTTCTTATAGGTAGAACTGATAAAGCACACGCTAAAGCCGTAGCATCAAGTGTTTTTGAACGTTATCCGGAGATTTTTAGGAATGAAAAGGAAGAGGGGGATGTAAAAGTTATTGGACGAAAGGGTGGAGAGCGTATTGCATTCTATGCAAAACGTGAATATTTTAATGATCAAGGCAATTTGCATAAATGGAAAGTGTTAATGGCTGGAGCTATTGGATCAGGTACTTTTGGAGAACTATTAAGTAATCCAATAGTAGCGGAGCCAGAATCAGCTCATACACAGACATTTCTTAGCATGGGTGAGTTTGATACGGATTACGAAGCTAAGGCGCTTGCTAAATATATCAAGTGTAAATTTGCACGAGCACTACTGGGAATAATGAAGACCACACAAAATAATCAATCAAAAGTGGTATGGTCGAGGATTCCACAACAAGATTTTACATTATCATCTGATATTGACTGGAACAAGAGTATTAGAGAAATTGATCAGCAACTCTATAAGAAGTACGGACTTACAAATGAAGAGATACATTTTATCGAAGCACATGTAAAGGAGATGGCATAATGGCGAATACTCCTAAAATCAAGTCGTTCAAGAAAGTAGTTCCCATGATTTATGCCTACAATACTCCGGGCGTAGCATATCATGAAGGCTGGACTAAAGTTGGATATACAGAGAAGCAGTCTGTGGATAAGCGGATTAAACAGCAGACACATACTGCTGATATCAAGTACGTACTTGCTTGGCAGGATAATGCTATGTATAAGGATGGTTCCGGGGAGTATTTCACTGATCATGATTTCCATGCTTTTCTGGAATTGGATTGTGAGGTTGAGCGCACACCGGGAACTGAATGGTTTAATGAGCGTGCGGATGTTCTGAGAACCTATTTTGACAAATTTGCGAGGCGTGAGACTTTTCAAAAGGAAGAAGATAAATTTGAATATGCCCTTCGTGATGAGCAGAAACAAGCCGTGGAGATGACAAAGTCATATTTTGAGAACGGTGGCAAAGAATTTTTGTGGAATGCTAAGCCGAGATTTGGAAAGACGCTGACTACCTATGATCTTATAAGACAAATGGGATTTCAGAACGTCTTGATCGTGACCAACAGACCGAGTATTGCTAATTCATGGGCTGAAGATTTCCACAAGTTTATTGGATGGCGAGGTGAACTATCTTTTGTATCTGAGACAGATGCATTAAGAGGAAAGCCTGGGGTGATTTCCAGAGAAGGATATCTCAAAGCGATGAGCTCAAGAGTGGAAGAAGCATCTTTTGGAATGGTTGCGTTTGAATCATTGCAGGGCTTAAAGGGTTCGGTATATTTCGGAGGAAAGTACGATAAGCTTGCCTGGATGGCAAAGGAATACTCGGATCAGTATGGGAAGAAACAACATGGAATGCAGTTTGACCTTTTGGTGATTGATGAGGCACAAGAAGGTGTGGATACTATGCGGACTGATCGTGCGTTTAGGAATATAGCTAGGAAACATACACTTTATCTGTCTGGTACACCATTTAAGGCTATTGCCAGTGAGCAGTTTGCAAGAGATCAGATCTACAACTGGTCCTATGCTGATGAGCAGGAAAGAAAAGATAATTGGGATGGTGAAGACAATAATCCTTATGAGGCGTTGCCGAGGTTGGCGATGTATACCTATCAGCTTTCTCCAATGATAAGGGAAAGACTGGAAAAAGGGCTGGATCTTTCAGAAGAAGAGGGTGCTGTAGATCCGGCATTTGACCTGAATGAGTTCTTACGTACAAACGATAGCGGAAAGTTTATTCGTGAGGATGAAATAAAGAAATTCCTTCATGCCCTGGTTACACAAGAAAAATATCCATTCTCTACAGAGAAACTGCGGGATGAACTTTCCCACACTCTGTGGATATTGAATAGAGTTTCCAGCGCAAAGGCTTTAGCAAAACTTCTTAATGATGATCCCGTATTTGGAGAATATAAGATTGTATTGGCAGCGGGTGACGGAAAGCTTATGGAAGAGGAAGATTCCGAGGCTGCATTTGACCGTGTTAAAGCTGCTATAGCAAATAATGATAAGACCATAACTATTTCGGTAGGACAGCTTACGGTAGGTGTTACCATACCGGAGTGGAGCGGTGTTCTTATGCTTTGCAATATGAAGAGTCCGTCATCTTATATGCAAGCTGCATTTCGTGCACAGAATCCGTGCATTCTGACTAAGAACGGACAGAGATACAGGAAAGAGACTGCATATGTATTTGACTTTGATCCGGCACGTACACTGATCATCTTTGATGAATTTGCCAATAACCTTCAGCCGGAAACTGTTCGTGGGCAGGGTACAACTGATGATAGGAAAGATAATATCCGAAGGCTTTTAAACTTCTTTCCGGTTATAGGTGAGGATACCGAGGGTAAGATGGTGGAACTGGATGCGTCATCCGTTCTTTCCATCCCAAGGGCATTAAAGAGCGCAGAAGTGGTACGCAAGGGTTTCATGTGCAATTTTCTATTCAGAAATATCAGCAATGTATTTGGAGCACCAAGTATTGTGCGTGAGATTGTGGAGAAACTCACACCGGCAGCAGAAGTTCAGCAGAAAAAGCGTGATAATTCCGTGTTGGATGGTATGAATAATGTATCTGTGAATGATGATGGTGAGGTTAAGGTTGATAATGAGATTGTAATAGGAAAGACACAGGACCTGTTCGGTGAAAAGATATATGAAGAGTTTACTGATAGTATTCAGTCGCAGGTAACGGCAATATCTGAAAATACAGATCCTAATGGTGTGGATGAAAAACTTGATACGCTGGTATCTTCTATTAAAGAGGGTATTAAAGACCGTGTTGTTGCTCCAGTTGTCAATGAATACAGTGTGAAGAAGAATACGCAGAACCGTCTGGAACGGCAGGTGGAGCATGAGATAGATAATACCTTTGAAAAAGTAAAGAAAGATTATAAACAACAGGCTCGAATCGCTCAGGCTGAATTTGAAAGAGAGCAGAAAGAGGCTCAAGACCCACAGGAAGTAAGACAGGCTGAGGATAAGTACAAGGCTGTTATGGAAGATGCAATGAAAGCTTTTACTGAGGCGGTACAGCAGAGTGTTAAGAAAACTATTGAAGAGAAGCCGCAGGAGCTTGTGGAGCAGTTGGAGAAAGCTCAGGCAGAACAGGAAAAGCGTACTGTGGAAGATGAGGTGAGGGCACATCTGAGAGGTTTTTCACGCACTATTCCGAGCTTTATCATGGCATATGGAGATGGACATCTGACTCTTGCAAACTTCGATGATTATACCGAGGATGATGTTTTCCTTGAAGTGACCGGCATTACCGAAGATGATTTCCGCTTCTTAAGAGATGGTGGAGATTATGAAGATCCGGATACAGGAGAGGTACAGCATTTTGACGGACATCTCTTTGATGAGGTTGTATTCAACGATTCCATTGAAGAATTTTGGAAGAAGAAGCAGGAACTGGCTGATTATTTCGATGAGTCAAAGGATGAGGATATCTTTGACTATATTCCTCCACAGAAGACAAACCAGATCTTCACGCCCAGATGGGTGGTGGAAAAGATGGTAGATCAGCTGGAAGAGAATAATCCCGGGTGTTTTGATGATCCGACGAAGACCTACGCAGATCTGTATATGAAGTCCGGGTTGTATATCACGGAAATTGTGAAGAGGCTGTATCGGAGTGAGGGTATGAAAAAGGCTATTCCTGATGATAAAGAGAGAATACGACACATATTGAGTAAACAGGTTTATGGTATGGCTCCTACGAGAATTATTTATCTCATAGCTACGAATTATATTCTTGGATTTGACGAAGAACTAAAGGCTGATACGCATAATTTCGTGGAAGCGGATGCTGCCAAAGCATCAAAAAATGATACATTGGAGGCTCTCGTGAACGATTGTTTCGGGTGAGTGTTCTTGCATAACAGATATGAATAGGGACGGAGGAACTATAGATGAAGGGTTCGGAATGCAAATTTGTTAAATACATGGAGGGGTCTGATAAGAGATTTGTAATTCCTGTCTATCAGAGAAATTATGACTGGAAGACAGAAAATTGTAAACAGCTTTACGATGATCTGGTAAAGATTGTAAAAGGAGAACGTAAAAGCCATTTTTTCGGCAGCATTGTTTCTGTGTATAATCCTGATGGTCATAATGAGGAGTTTCTCATAATTGACGGTCAGCAGAGATTGACTACAGTATCGTTGTTATTTCTGGCAATGTATAACCTGATAGACAAGGGAGTGATGTCTTCTGAGACATCCAATCTGAAACAGCGGATCTTTGAAGAATACTTAGTTGACAAATGGAAACCGGAGGAAACCCGCATCAAGCTTAAACCGGTAAAAAATGATCAACGAGCTTTTGGAAAACTATTTGATGATCCGTCAGATCATATCCGTGAATCCAATCTTACGGTGAACTATGATTATTTTTTTGACAGGATTCAGAAGCAGGAAATAACAATAGACCAGCTTTATGACGCTATTTGTTGTTTGGAAATAATAAACATTCGGCTTGATAAGGATGATAATCCGCAACTAATATTTGAAAGCCTTAATTCAACAGGTCTGGATCTGAGTGAAGGTGATAAGATAAGGAACTTTATTCTTATGGGGCTTCCTTCCAAAGAGCAGGAGGATTATTACGATAAATATTGGAACAAGATTGAGGTATACACGAAGTACGATGTGAGTGCTTTTATAAGAGATTATCTAAGTGTTAAACAGCAGGCGATTCCACCGCAGAAGAAGATTTATATAACTTTTAAGGAATATGTTAATCAGAATGAGACATCACCTGAACCGCTATTGACAGAGATGCTTTCTTATGCCAAACGGTATCAGATACTCTTAGACGGTAATACAGGGAGCAAGGAATTGAACGCCTGTATTTTCAGACTGAATAGATTGGAAACGACAGTTGCAAGACCGTATTTTCTTGAAGTATTGCGGTTATATGATGAGAATAAGCTGGCACTGTATCAGGTAACGGAGATATTTCTGATGGCTGAAAATTATCTTTTCCGCAGAAATATATGTGATCTGCCTACCAATGCGTTGAATAAGATCTTTCTGTTGCTTCACAGGGAGATTGTGCGTTATGAAGGTTCAGAGGATAATTATGTGGAGAAGGTTAAATATGCTCTGATAACAAAGAAAGAGCGCGCACGCTTCCCGAGTGATGAGGAATTTTCACAAGCTTTTGTGGATAGGGCTGTTTATCAGATGAACAGCAAGAATAAGATATACATACTGGAACGCCTTGAAAACTATGGTACTGCTGAGGATAAAGATGTATATCGCCATTTTGATGATGGAGATTATTCAATCGAGCATATCATGCCACAGCATCTGACTCCCGTATGGCAGAAGGAACTGGGGGATGATTATGACGAGATACATGAGACATGGCTTCACAGAATCGCAAATCTGACATTGACGGCATATAATTCAAAATACAGTAATAGTTCATTCATAGAAAAAAAGACTATGGAAAACGGCTTTGATGACAGTGGTATTCGTCTTAATATGTGGATATCAAGGAAAGAGAAATGGTCGTTACCTGAATTAGAAGAGCGAAGCGACTTCCTAAAAGAAAGAGCATTAACAATCTGGAAGAGACCGGTGACGGCTTATAAACCGGAAGAAAAGCAGTTGGAATCTTATACGTTGGAAGATGAAGGTGAACTGACTGGAAGGACGATCGCAAGATTTTCATTCAAAAAGACGGAGCAACCTGTGGCTAGCTGGGTTGAAATGTTCCAAAAGGTTATTCAGATACTTTATGAAGAGGATAAGTCCATCATAACAAAACTGGCAATGTCTGATGACGATAATATTGCGCTTCATTTCAGTACCACTGAAGATGCTTTCACAAAATCGTTAGAGATTGGAGATGGCATTCATGTATGGACCAATACAAGTACACAAAGCAAATTATCTGTTTTAAGCCGTCTGTTCAAGTTATATGATGAAGATACGGCGGATTTGGTTTTTTTTCTGAGAGATGAAGGCGAAGAGGATTTGGACGATCCCGGAAGCAGATTTGAGCTGAGAAGAAAATATTGGTCATATGCGCTGCCAATCATCCAACAGGAGCATGGTTCTGAAGGTCCTTTCAGCAATATGAATCCATCCCGGTTCAACAGTATCAATGGATTTTTCGGATTAGGTGGGTTTTATCTGTGCTGTGTGGCAAACTATGACTGTGCAAGGGCAGAAATAAAACTAAACAGAAGTAAAGAAGAGAATAAGTCGGTTTATGATAGCATTTATGCCCATAAAGCAGAGATAGAAGACAAGCTGAGGACAACGCTGATTTGGGATCGTGGAGAAGATAAAAAATCATCCAAGATTTATGTTCAGCTTAATAACGTCAGTATAGAAAATGAAACTGATTGGCTTCAGATGGCAAGGTTTCATGCGGAGTGGACAAAGAAGTTTTATGATGTAATATTGCCGCTTATTAAAGGATGAAAAGATTGATTATAGTTACAGATTAATTGAAGTAAGGATAAATATTTTAGTTTGAAAGCTAGAATATTCATTTTCAAGGGAAAACAAGGGCAGAATGTTCAATAGTCTGAACTATCTGCCCTGAGAACTTTCCACAAAAAAATGGGTCTTCCGGGTTTTATTATTGAAATCAATGAAATATTAATTTGTACGGACTATCTCGTTAAAACATTTTTATCCTTATCCTTCAACTATACGTTCAAGCTCATCAATTTTCTTCTTCATTTCTTCTCTTAATTTTTTATCGAAGTTTTTAAGTGCATTATCAGCAATTTCAATTGCCGAGTTTTGAATATCTCTTGATTGTAATTTTATTGCAAATTTTAGATCCTTTATAAATTCGCTTATGGCATTACTAAGTCCATTGAATTGATACTTCTTTTTATACTTTGATCTTCCAAACTTACCTTCTCCAACATATTCTTCATAGTCAGTATAATCCACCTCTGACATATAACTGTCAAAGCTGGATAACTCACCAATAATTCCTGAATTAGTACTTCTATTATCAAATTTTTCAAGCATCATTATATTAATATCGTTTGCAGATGAAGGATACACAGAAAAATCAGTAAATGATTCAGGTATCTTATCTCCAATAAAGCTTTTTATTTCTGCGTATGCTCTTTTCAACATATCCCGTACCTGTTTATTATAATTATAATAAACGTTGCCTTCGGTGTCGCTGCAATCATAATAAGGTTTAAGAATATTTACCTTATATTCTACAAATAATCTCTTAAGTATAGGTCTGTACGCACTTTCAGAATAACATAATCTTTTGAATTCGTCTCGTGCAGCGGATCTTGCCTGACTTTCTGATGAATAATCAACAACACATTCCTTAGCAGATACCGGAAAATCAATAAAAAAATTATCGGCGTTAAATATTAAGTCGTCTGTTCTTTTTACTATAATATCATCCATCTGTTTCTTAAGTTTTTTAATTACTTCTTTTGCACCCTCTAATCCGCTTTTGTCTGTAATTCCTTCTTCAACGATACTGATTGCGTTACAGGGGCATTCTTCTACAACCTTACTGACTGTCGGCATATCAGTATCTGATATGCTTTTTCCTATGATGAATTCTGCGTTGCCATCATCATTCTCCTGTAAATAATTACAATTCATAATACACATTCCGCAACCATTGCAATTTTCGTTCACTTTTAATACCTTCATTTTCTTAACCCTCCTACATTATTAATGTATTCATTTCTGATATATATTTTTCTCCAGTCATTATCATTTCCTCTGCTGACTGACATAGCTCACCGTTTTCATCCACAACGGGAACATCAATTATCTTAGACACGGCATCAGCAATATTAACACATGTCATTAATACACCTTTATCAAACTCACTATAATTTCTTATATTCAATCCTTTGCGTTCAATTGTTTCCTTAGTCTGATTAATTGATTTCATCCATAGAGTGTTCATTGCCATAAGCAGTTTGGCAATTCTGTCAGCCCTGCCGATTATTGCATCATACACAGCAACAATTGATTGTGCCTGTGAATGTACCACATTTGCTGAACGCAACTGACTGCTTGCTGCCGAATGGAATCTTTCAGATTCCATCTTGGAGGTTGTACCCAGCAGTCCCATAATACAACCGCATACCAGGTCTGTATCAGTTATACTTTTTGCAAATGATATAGACATGGATTGAAGAACTGATATACCAGAGCCATACTTTGATATGGCGAAATCTGTCTGTTCGTTCTTTGATGATATTTCAACTTTTTGTATCTGACTGTATACATCAACAAATTGTGGTAAGGTATTTGAAATTATCGCTCTTTTTTTCTTTGCTACATTACATAATCTTTTATCTGTCAGTTCGGCTTTTTTTTGCACAAGTAACTGTGATTCATTTTCAATCTCAAATGCTCTACCATATTTCTCCAAAGCCTTTTCATTCAGCTTATTAGCTTTGTTGGTATTGCTAAATGATTTTACAACACCTGCACCTATTATACCAAGTGTAATAGGATCCATAAATAAACTCACCCCCATTTTTAAAAGTTTAATTGTAATGTAGAATCCAATTGAGATTCATATTCATCAATGGAATTAAACCTCACCTCCTCATCAAATACTGCAAGTATTCGGTTAATACCCTGTACTACACCTTCGGCATTGAACGATTTTTCCAGCGAACACTCAAAAATCATATTAAATCCTTCTTTTATAGCTTTGTCCATTTCCTGGTTTTCAATTTCTACCAGTTCATTAAATCTCTTGCGTTGAAGTTCCATTTCGCTGAGGGCTTCTTTTTCAAGACGCTTTATTTGATTCTCTTTTAATTTATAATCGTGATTTCTTGATATTTTGAATGCGGATACGATTGCGCTGCAGGCAGATGTTGTAATCATAGTTGCCAATACAGGCAGAACACCTGCTGTCAGACCAGCCATCTTACCCATATTAGAGACTATTTTTGATGTTTTTTCGGTTATTTTAACTGCCATTAATAATGATGAACCGTTTGTAGCCGATTCCACTAAAAATTCTTTTTCATCAATATCTCCGTTAACATATTTTACAGCAGAATCCTTTATAACCTGGGATACTGCAACAATGCTTCCAATAGCATTGGAATTTGCGAGATATTGAATTGCACTATTCTGACTTCTTTGTATGTATTCTTTGGCTGCTTTGCTAACAACTTTTTTAGCACCTCCGGTAGCTGCAACTGTTGCAGTTGACTTTCCAAATTCTTTGACTGCATCCGATAATAATTCTTCACCATTAATTACTTCCATCATTTTATTAACAGCAACATTTGTCAAAGGAATAACATTCTCAACTGCAGTGTCAACAGCACCTACAGCATATGCTGATCCAATATTCTTAGCAGTACGCTCGGCAAACTTCCCTTGAAGAACAATATCTGACCTTAGTTTTTCACTAATAAGTGCAGTTCTTGCTTCATGTGTGAGGTCATTATTAAGATCCAACGCCAGAAGATAATCGCTTTTTTCACCCTTAGAGGCATTAAATGACTTAGAAGTAACACGATAATTAGCTTTTGAATTAGCTATTTCTCTCAAATCATCATCGCTTAAAAATACATTCTGTTTTGCCTTATTGTGAAGAGATTTTAGAGAGTTAATATGATCCGTCTCTGGCGAGTGACCAGCCCATTTTGTAGATATATTTTCGCCTGCTTCGTTCTTCATATGATATTTATTTTTTGCTGCATCATTACTCTTGTGTAAGATATTGCCACTTATTTTATCACGATATGTCTGTTTATCACCAAAAGTCATATTTTTATAGTTGGTTTTAGCTTTTGTATCATCCCATAATTTATCTCTGTTTTCTTTACAATATCCCTTTGTGATACCCCAATCTTTTTCCGCCGTTTCTCTAATATTGTCATCAATATCATTTAGTTTCCCCATAATCTATCCCTCTGTCTTAATTGTATAACATAAAATACGAAATAATAAACATGTTTCTATTTGTTATTATGGAATACTACTGTTATAAATTTTTTCAAAATTTGCCTGAGATAACTGTTTTTCCCTGTTTAATCATTTTCTATATTCGTGTTATTGCATTTCCTTAATATCTGCTGTACTCTGGATTCGGAGTAGTTATATTTAATTGCGATTTCACGGATTGGAACACCATTACTTCTTTCAGATGACATTCGCCTTTCTATGCATTCATTTGAAAAGAATCGTTGAGGGAATTGTATCTGCAGTCCATGAAAACAACAATACAGCTCGTAAGCATTCCTAACACCAATCTTTTCGGCAATCAGTCGATAGTTGCCTGCCAAATCACATGGTTCAGTGTCTTCAAGTATGCGTTCCATAGTTGCTCCTTTCTACGCTTTACAACATTCGTTGTTTGGATTGTATAATTTTTGCGTGGTAATGTAAATGTGTATTGTACATATGTAAATTACATATAGAAAATACATACGTACAATAGCATGATATACATTTTGTATTGCCATAAACATAAAATTGTTTATAATATAAAAGTAGAATCAGTATTAATTTGATAATGTTTATAAAAAAACAAAACGAGGAAGACCGAGAGTAATCGATCTGTCTCGTTTTGTCAAATAATAAAATAATATACAATTAATTATAAGGTATCAGGCAATCATTGATTCAAACTCCTGCTCCGACAATATCGTAATCCCAAGCTCTCTTGCCTTTGTGAGCTTGCTTCCGGGTTTATCGCCGACAATGAGATAGTCGGTATTACGTGTAACAGAAGAACCTGCTTTTGCTCCAAGTGACATTATCCGGTTATTAATACCGTTTCTTGTATATCCAACAAGCTTTCCAGTTGTAACAATGGTCTTTCCTGTAAATACATTTGTTTTGGCGTTATTTGTCATTATAATATCATCCTCCCTGAATTCTAATATTGATAATAATGGTCTCCACAGTTTCTCATTCTCTTTATCCGTGTACCACAGATACATGTTTTCATGCATTACTTCCCCAAAGTCCTTAAGATTGGTGAAGTCGAAGTTTTCCATAAGTGCCTGTTCAAACGCACTCCAAGAACCGTTGAAGTATCTGCTGATAGTTCTTCCGGCAGTCCTGCCGACCATCGGTATTCCCATAGCGGCAATGAACTTATTAAGAGTGCAGTGTCGGCTTTTCTCAATGGATGTCTGGAGTCTTTCGTATGATTTCATTCCGAATCCGTCAGTATTAATAATCTTATCCTTATACTGTTCAAGACGGTACAGGTCAGCGAAGTCCTTAATCCAGCCCCTTGATATGAACTTTGTCAACGTCTTCTCTGAAAGACCTTCTATATTCATTCTGGTCTTTTTACAGAAGTGAACAAACTTCCTTACAAGCTTTGCTGTGCAGTGGGGATTGTCACAAAACAGCTGTCTTGTTCCACCTGATGACTTATGGATAGTGAGCCTGGCATTACAACACGGACATTCCCTGCGGATCATATATGTTCCGCTGCGTGTACGGTTGTCAGCAATCTGTGGTATTATCTTATTCGCCTTGTATACGCTGATAGTATCACCTATGCCGAGCTGAAGGTTGTCAACCATATTAAGATTATGCAGATAAGCTCTGCTCACCTTAGCCCCGTCAATCTCCACGGGTTCAAATAGTGCAGTCAGGCTTACCATACCACTTCTTGTAACTGCCATCTCAATTCCGGTGAACTTGGTCTCATATAATTCATCTTCCCATTTAAGGGCAATAAGCCTGTTCTCGTGATGTCCGGTTGAACCGAGGCTTTTACCATAAGCAATGTCAGCGTATTCCATAATAAGACCATCTACAGGATATTCATATCCGGCGGGATTGAAGTCTTTTATTGCACGTAGCACCTTATTACTGCCTGTTCCTGCCTTTATGTATATATGCGGAACTACAGAGAATCCGTTAGTGGTAAGGAACTGGAAATGATCCAGTTTATTTGCTGTCCTGTCATTTGGCATAATCAGCTCAAATGCAATGAATTCTAGCTTACGTTCCTTTGAATCCGTTGAATCAAGTTTCCTTACACTTCCGGCTGCCAAGCCTCTGGGGTGGGAGTAGGGAATATCAAGACTGTTGTTGATACTTTCAAAGTTCTTCCACAATATAACGCCCTCGCCCCTTACCTCGAACTTCTTCTTACAGGGAATCGTAAGCGGTACATTAAGGAAGTTCTTAACTGTGTGTGTTACATCCTCGCCGAAGATACCATCTGTACCCCTTGTTATTGCCTGCCTGAACTTACCGTTATCATATCGGAGTACAAGCGTAAGACCGTCAAGCTTCCACGAGAGAAGAACGTCATCCTTATCTGCAAACGATACAAGCGTATCCTCGGACTTGGTCTTATCTGCGGAGAGCATAGGCTTGGAGTGCTGAACCGTTTTAAGCTCGCTCAATACTTCGCCGGACACTCTGTTAGTCGGAGAGTTGGATAGGATAATTCCGGTCTCTTTTTCAAGCGTCTTCAGTTCTTCAACCATGAGGTCATAATCACGGTCACTTATAATAGGGTTGTCATACTTGAAGTATGCTGTATCTGCTTCGGTAATTCTTCTTATTAAAGAGCGCATTTTTGGTAACTTGTTGTATTGGTCGTTATTCATTTTATATCACCATCCTTTATTTTTATATTCCAGAAAACCAAAATCTTCGTCATTAAGGTAAATGGACTGTTCTTTTCTTCTCCGGCTTTCTCTTGTAAGACTACTGATAGATATTCCGGTCATCTCTGATACCTGTCTGTAAGAGTTGTTTTCAAGAAGCGTCATTGCATGCTCCATCTGCGCCCTTGAAAACTTCTTTGGTCGCCCTTCCCTGAAATCGGCATTATTCTTTGCTATCTGCTTGCCTTCCTGTGTCCTCTCGATAATCATTTCACGCTCGAATTCTGCAAAGGCAAGGAAGATATTTCGTATAAGACGTCCGGTAGGTGTCGTATCCATAATGCCGATATTAAGGACATGAACAACAATACCTTTATTAAGAAGTGATTCAATAAGCTCAATGCCCTGTATTGTGCTCCTTGCAATTCGGTCTAACTTCGTGACGATAAGGGTATCACCGTCTTTCAGAACCTTAAGAAGCTTATCAAGTTCTGGTCGGTGTGTCTTGGTTCCGGTAAAAGCGTCACTGTATATGCATTCCGCACCTGCGGCCTTTAATGCGGATTCCTGATGTTCAAGACTGTTGCCGTCCTTTGCCTGTTTGGTCGTGCTTACCCTCGCATACCCGATCTTCATATATGCAGCACCTCCGTTATCTTTAATGGCTCCCTGCCATCGTATTCTTCAAGCTCTGATAATGAATCATTATCAAGGCTCATTACTGATTTATCACCGGTAAGGTGAAGATAGACATTACCGGAGCCGCATATACATATACGTGTATCAGGATTCGTTTTCAGTATTAAATACTTCATTAACTGTCTTGATGTATGTGCCTTACACCCTACCCACATATCAGCGTCATACATATTTTCACACCCTTTCGGAATTGGTTAATAATGGCAAGAATAATACGCCATTTCCACGCTTACTTTTGACAATAAGTATTGACCACGCAGAAATGGCTTAAAATGGGACAGAAGAAAACATAGCCAAAACTTTTGAGTTTTGACCATGCTTCCGATATTCTATTATCAGCATGCCCTTAGATATGACTTCTGTCTATAGACAAGGCAGTTAAGCAGTTCATCAATGCCTTCCCATGTGTTGACCTGAAGATTCTCGTACTTAAGATACAGGTTGTGTAGATGCTTGATTACATGAGGATACATATTGCATGCTGATAAATATTCCGGATTAATGTGTTCGTTATACCGAAAGTATTCTGATACACATTCGTAAAACTGAATTTCATTGCAGTTGTCGTAGATTTCTTTTGGAGTAGAGAACATCATGCGCTTGCGGTATTGATTGTGCTCCCTTAATACTTTTTTACGCAGATGCCTGAGTTGACTGCTATATGTGCTGTTTCGCATTGGTGGCAGCTCCTTTCTTTTGATTTATCCCAGTATCCCTACATGGCAAATTGTGTGTCAGGTATCAAAGTACCTTCATTTGCTTCATCCAAATCATAATAATCTTCACCATTCAGCTCTGTCATATCGACTGCAAGCTCGTTCTTGATAGTCTCGTCAGTGGCTATTGCCCTCTGGAAATCAGCTTTAAGTGGTGCGAACTTAAGAAGCTTCTTGATTACTGTCTTTTTTGCCATAGCCTCAAAATCAGTCTTCCAGGGGCTGTAGCTGTCAAATGATTTGGAATATCTCTCTGCATGGGCTATGACACTTTCACGGTTCATTACCTCAAAACCATAACCGCCATTCTGCAGTTTGAACAATGCGTATACATATATCATCTCTCCCCTGTCATTCATTGCCGGAATGTGTCGGAGTTTACTGTTTATTCCAAGCTCGTATTCAAATGCGTCATTTTCATATACGACCTGTGCCTGAATGGTCTGAACATTCTCGTTGCGGTATACCAGGTCTATCATCCCCTTATAACCAATCTGGAACTGACATTCTGTAACGCCTTTCTTCTTGTTATTATACGGAATGAGATAAGCCTGTCCGAGAGGGGTATTGGGTTCAAGACCTAACTGTGCAGCATTCATGAGTGCCGCTATAAAAGACATAGGGGTACATTTATTAAGTGCAGGTGTATTGGAAATGGCATTAAGAGCCATCCTTGTAAATCGTTCAGGGGTAATTACAGCCGGAAGAGCCCTTTTGATCTCGGGTTCAATTGCTTTTATGATCTCTGCTATGCTCATGGATGATTTCAGCACATTGGTACTTTTCTTAACTGCAGGTGCATTTTCAACTGTTGTGGTTTTTGCTGCCTTGTTCGTTATTTTTTCTTTGAAATCCATATAATTATAATCTCCCTTCGTAATAAAATAAGGCTGCATAGTATTATGTAACTACACAGCCTTTACCATGAATCTTCTTTGCGGTATCGGATTCAGATACTTATTATATATATCTGGTTCTTCCTCTTTCAGCTTTGATGAATTGATACGGTTGCTTATAATTGTCTTCCACGTAATGATATAATTGTCATTTTCGGCTACTTCGGCATTTTCCATATAGGTCTTAATCTCCTGGTCGATCGTATTCTTCTCTGTATTCAGCTTCTCAATCAGTCCGTCTATCTCTGACCTTCTCTTAAGCTGTTCATCAAAACCGATAAGTTTTTTCGATGAATGTTCTATGCTGTTGCCAAACAGCCTGTTAATTGCCTTGGTCGTTGCTTCTGTTCCATCAGGTGCAGGCATTATCCCTGCAAGGACATTGTTATACCAGAAGTCTTTCTCAACTTCTACAAGGGAGTTTATTATATCTTCATCACGCTCAATCTTAATATACTTGAATTCCCTGCCATATATCAGGACTGCTATATACCATACATTTGCATCAAGTACAGCCATATAATGGTAGCACTGTGTAAGATAATGAGCCGGAATCTGCCCATCTTTCCATTTGTCGGCAGAATAGGGGCTTGCAGTCTTACATTCAAGACCTATGACCTGTCCTTCTGTATCTTTGCCGACTATAAGCCTGTCAACATCAGCAATCATAAAAGGGTATTCTCTGCTCGCATACATTACATTGGCTCTCCGTATCTTAAGTCCTGTGGCTTCTGAAAATCTTCGTGCAACATATTCCTCAAGATCCCTGCCTGACCTCACGGCTTCGTTTTCTTCCTGTGGAATTATATCAGCACTTATTTTATCCATATATGTATCTATCGGGGATACATAAGGATTGAACCCGCATACCGCACCGGCATCAGAACCGCCTATGCCCTGTTTGCGTAACATAAGCCAGTCATGTGTGGATAATTCCTTTGTCTTTGCGATTATTTTATACATTATCCCACTCCCCTTTCGCAGCTATGCTGAGTTCTTCGCCATCAAAGAAATATACGCTATAAGATAAGATTTCTTCTTTCGACACGACATCATCATTAATGCTTTTTACTAATTCACGAAGATTATCAGGATTTACGTTATCATATGCAGGGATGGCGATGCACTCGTGAATAGAAGAGGGCAGTACATAAAATGGACCACCATATTCTTCATACACTTCTTCCATGAAAAAGGTATCAAGAATTGAAGCTGCACCATTCATAAGGTGTATATTTGAAAGCACTATCATTTTGGGAATTTCCACAGAACTATGCTTGCAGTATTCAGAGATTGAGTCTTTGATGTATCTTGCAATATATTGTTTTTTTGCTCTTGAATTATATATGGCATTGCTGAATACGTCGGTTGTGGAAACATTCCACATTTTTACTAATTCATTGGAGATCTTAACCGTGTGTATTGAATCATCAGATACAAAGGATAAGATTGGGATTACAGCAAAATCGAGATGTTCCATATATACATAATTCTGCAGCATATCATAATTCTTATCCAGTGATAATATGCGGACATCAAGGTAGTTTTTTGCCTTCTCCCACGATTCGATAAGGGTGAGGTCGATATCATTCTTTACTTCGTCGGCAAGTTCTGCGGAAGACGTTACAGAATTAACGATATCTTCAAGTGCACGTCCGTTCATATAGTCTTCGTAATACCTGTCAATAAATAAAATGGGAGAGCAGCCGTTGCTGTTCTCCATCAATAATCCGGTTGACTGAACTCCGTTATTTTTTGTCTTGGTAACAACCTTGATTTTTACAGCATATCCGTTGATATGCGTCAGCATATTTTTTAGGTAATCGGCAAAAGTCTCTTTGTCCATATTTCTTCAACTCCCTTCGATTTTTTTGTTATGCAGTCATAAGAAGCTTGTAAGCCTTATCAGTCAATGGGTTGCCTTCCATTGTTTTGTTGAACATGGTTTCCTTGTATTTCTTTGTTTCGCGGATTGGTCTTGCGTGAGTAGCGAAGTCGCTGACAGCATTGATAAACCTGTAACCGTTCTTACCGACAGACCTCAGATCTGGGGCATGCATATAACGTCTTTTCAAGTCTTCACGCTGTTTCTTGATATTCTTTTCTGTGGTTGAAGAAGCATCATCATCAATCGGAAGAACTGCCTTGATGTATTCATCTGCAGCAGCGTCAGTAATCTTAATCCTGCTGAGTTTTTCAAAGGCTTTGCCAAGCTCGCTCATGTAGTTCTCCGCCATAAAAAGTGTCTCTTTTGCCTCATAGAGTTTGTTCTCGATATTACCTACATGGTTGAACGACCATATCCTCTTGGCACTATTCAGTGCAAGGTTCAATGTGTTGTTACAGACAACACGAATCGGTGTCATTGCTATCTTGATGGCTCCGGAGCCGTCGTGGGTATTTGAGAAAACAAGGTAAGGCATAACGCTATCACCATTAATAATGTAGCGTGTAGGCAGTTTTGCCAGGAGCCATACTTTTCTGCCATTCATAAGACTGCCCGCAGTTTCATAACGTATACCCTTGCCAAGCAACTCATCGGTAAATTCAAAGGCATCACGGTTCTGAACGACCTTATATCTGTCGGTGACGATACCGAGTATGCTGTGATCCTGTGCCCGTACATTTGCCTTGTAACCGTCAACTATGACGCCATCTTCAGTGTAGACAGGTCTCTGTATTACGTCCCAATCAAGGCCGGCTAAAATAAGTGCCTCACGTGAATCCGGAGACTCCTCGACAGAGGTTCCAAGCCCATGCCAGGGTTTTTCTCTTCCTACATAAAACATAGTTTCGACTTTTACTGCCATTTGTCATTCCTCCATTCTTTTTATTATTTTTAACAGCAGTGAGAGGGACCAAAATGCGGTTTTTTGTCTATGTTACGGGATGCAAAACCGTGCTCAGCCCTCCTCACAAAGATAATATACAAACAATTATTTTGAATAATACAGTGAAGGAATGGCAGGCGAAAAAAAGGTGGAGTATGCTGTTTGCATACTCCGATAAATAATAATAAGTGATATTAGTAAAGTAAATTATCTTATAAAGTATTATTTAATTTGAGTTGATATTTTAGAGTTTATATATTCTTCAAGGTTTGCTTTGGGGATTCGCCATGTTTTGCCAACCCTGTAGCCCTTGATAGTCCCATCCTTGAGCATCTTATAACATTCTGTACTGCCTATTCGCAATACTTCGCATACTTCTTCCGGAACCATAATTAACTCATAATTTTCCAACATATTAAGAACCCCCTCATATATTTTGGTAGATTACTAAGATGTTATATGGTTATTGAATAATATTCATTATGGTTTAGGCTTGTATTCTTTGAAGGTCTCGCCCTGTGAGCTTATGAATAAGCACATCCGTTTAAGGAAAGCTTCTTCATCAAAACACTGACTAAGGCTTCTGCCTATTTTTATGGCATCACCTTTTGTTATTCCGTATACGGTATATGAGTGTTCGTACACTGTTACAACTGCGTCGGGTATATGTGTGTGGATTACGGTATTTAAGAGTTCTTTGTGTTTTGTCAGATCAATACTTTTTCTTGCCTTTGGATTAGCCAATACGTAAGTACGTGTCTGTGGCTTTGAATTGTTTTCTATAGCCATTTTCAGTCACTTCCTTCATTTTTGTTTGTTATTAATATGTTGTTATAATTAACAATTAATATAGAGATTCATAGAAAGATGATATAATTGAATATGTTTTGGAAAAGGAAGAAACATATCACGATGAGAAGTAGTTTGGGCGTGCAATGCACGCCTTATTTAGTTAAAGTGATTTTAGTGAATATATGCAATACAAACATTTTGATACTCTGTTCCCACCTTTCCCACAAATAGAATACCCCGGAAATAGGTAGCTTTTTATAGGGTGGGGGAAGATTTGATTGATTCGTCCGGAAAGGTATTGAGATGATTATTACTGAAAAATAACTGGCAACCAGGTTATTATATGGTAAAGAACTCATCATATGTTACTTATGTAATCATAGCAGTGGAGTTATTGCTGTCATGCTGTAATATCCACCAGTGTATTATTCTTTAAGATATATTATAATATGAATATATTGATGCAAAGGTATCAGTTCGAATTCCCCCATAATGCTGAAAGCCGCTTAGTATCGGGGTATTCTATTTGGGGGAAAGGTGGGATGAATAGCTTATCTGGCTGTGAGTAAGGCATATAATGTGTTGGTATGACAAAAAAACGAGGGTGAGGTGCGCTGTGAGTAAATCTACAAAACATGTAAATGGAATGAACTATGAAGAAAATCCACAGAAGCTATTCTTAAAGGAAAGCATATTGAAGACAGGCATTGATTTTTCTCAAAATAATTATGTGGATGATCCAAGATTTGAGGAATTGAAGAAGAGTTATATTCTTCAAAACAATTATTCGATCACTTCAGCGTGGTGGTATGAGAAGAATTATATTGATGAAAACAGGTTGGAGCAGATATATGGTCCTTACGCTATGTGTTGCACAAGGTCATTAACGTTAGAAGAATGTTCATTATGGGCTATGAGCAAGTATATTAATCAGAATTGGTCAGATGATATTAAAATGCTTACTACGGAGGAGATTTATAAGTGGTTTGAAAGAAGTGATGGAGCAGGTATAATTGCAAGGTTAAAAAACAGAATGGGTTTTGATGTGGATTCATTCGAAGAAGAGGATAATAAACTCCGATTGCTATATCTTATTGCAAGTGTAGAAAAAAAGTATAATGTATTTATTTCTGAAATGCTCGGAAAGCCTTCGCTTGAAAATGTTGATAATTCTTTTGTTGGGAAAAAAACTTATAATGGTGAAATAAATGAGGAATTAAAAAGAGAGATAGAAAAGGCGTTGCCTGAGGAATACATAGGAGCTTCTAAATGGTTGCTTTCCAATATGATACAACAATGGGAAAGTGTTATGATTAAAGTCAGAATTCTGGCTGATTATGACCATTATAAGGGAGTTTCTAAGCGTGACTTATATAAGTCTAAAGATGCAATTGAGGTTTTTCAGAAAGAATTTGAAAATCTCCAGCCTGATTCCAATGATTATTCTGAAGGACTTTTGCAGGGATTTTATCTTAAATTAATTGCTCACGAAAACATTGGACGTGAAATAGATATAATGGATTCAGCAAACTTTATATTGGAACGGGAAGTTAATGTGCCGCTTGATACATCAAAGTACAAAATATTAACTGAATGTGTACTAAAAAAAGAAGCAGAAAAATATATACAAGAGCATCGTAAGGAATTAGCAGAACTATCTTTTGTGGGTGTTAAAGTTGGCGGAAATGAGTATCGCAAATTTGATAATGCAGTCAAACATTTTCCTGATTTTATGATAATGCTTGATGAAAATACGAAGTATTGTTATGAAGAATATTTATCACCGCTTTTGATTGTTGCTTTTGTTCAGGTATACTGTGAGCTTAGTGGATCTGATAAAATTAGGAATCATTTTTTTAGATATTCTTCGAAACACATTAAATCATTTAGGGCTGAAATGCATAAGGAAACGGAATATGACCCAATATTGGAGAAGTCAAAAATATCATGGATCGAGGTGGTTATGGGACGGTTCAACATATTACTATTAGAAAGAGGTGATTATCAAGCATTGCGAAGCATTGAGAAACATATTGACGAAATGATGATATGTGTATTACGACAGAATAATCTGTTTGATATGCGCAAGAACTGTGAGTTTTTATTGTTGAAGATGGAAGCATTACTAATGACAGAAAAAAGAAAGCTTGATAAGGAAGAGGCATTTAATAAATGTATTGGTGAAAATACGTTACCATATAGGTTTAAGGTCACGAATAATCGTAATGACTACAGTTGGCTCTTTATATCGGTAATGCCTGAGAGCATGTTTTCGGGATTTGCAATGGGGCTGAGTGAATGTCTGTTAGTTGCAGATAGGGAAAGGAGAACTATGTATTACGAATATGAGTTGGAGATTCAACATGGGTATCTGTTGTTGCCAGTTGTAATATACTTTGAATTATGCATTGAACCGGATTTGAAAGAAATATCTGTGGAACAGGTGGTATTTGATGGACTGCCAGTTGAATATGAAGATGGGGTAGTAATATAAGCATATAAATATTTATATCATTATTATTAATTTTATTATTGTAATTAAACGGAGCATGTTGTAACTGGCATGCTCTTTTTGAATATTCTTGCTTAAAGAAACTTCGATTCCGGTAAATTGGAAACCGGTATTCCGGATGCCGGAAACCGACATAATTCTGCATAAGTGTCATAAGCTTATATTGTATATGATTGTCAAGCCCTTGCCGCATAAGCGGTGCGTAGCAGGCTTTACAAAGATATACAATATAAGCAGCATGTTTGTTGCAGAATAATGTTATACATAAAACGGTTTCCTCAGACCGGACAGGCGGTGTAATTCCGTCCGGATTATTCACTTTTTTCCGCCATATTTATATGGATTAAATCTTCAAATTCGAGCGACAGTGAAAAATTGAGGAGTTTAGATTATTCTGTTTTTAACGTCAGAGACGAAAAAAAAATAAAGGGAGGAAATATTTATGTATGACACATTAGGCGTTAATAGCAGTGAATTGCAAGTGATTATTCAAAATATGGAGGATCCGGAAAAAATAGGAAGAAAGCCTGCTATCGTTTGGGGAACGCCGGGACAGCTTGCTATTTACAGATATTGTAAATTCGCAATTCAACATTCACCAGATGAGAACTTCAAATATCTCGGTGATATGAGGTTCAGGGAGGTTGTAGCGATGTCAACTGCTTTAGATGCAATGAGGGGGAGGATGAGCAATGAGTTCATTAACTAATATAATAGAAATGTATAAAAAATTTAATAAAGGTATGAAGGATGAATACGAGAATCCGATTTTAATAGACGATCAAAAGTCAACCGACAGGATTACGTATGACATTATTCAGACAGAAACTGAATATGCAATTCAGGAACAGCGCAACTTGGCATATTTCTACAATAATTTCAATGATAACTCATCGTGGAAACGGGCGATTGGTATATCTTCTTTTTCACAATATGGAATGTATTACAAGGATAAGAGAGTCTGCAACTTCACGGTTGAGGTAGTAAAATACGTCATTTTATTAAATGATGATAATGAAGTAGTGGGAAAGGAATATCAAATAAAGATTTCAAATAGGAATAAGAGTAGCATGATTAATAAAGCTAGTATTGAAGAACTACGAGAACCAGCTTTTTATAGGAAGTTGGTGGAATTTCCTAATTTAGTTGTTGATAATGCTGCAGGTTTCAAGGCGGTTATGGACGCTATAATTGAAGAAATAGATTTACCAGCGGAGACCATTTGGCTTCATGGAGGATGGCAGAATATTAATGGTCGTTGGTATTACTTGGATAAAAATGGTGCAGTTGGTTGTCCTGAGATTAAGGCTAATTGCAGACAGGATATTTCGCTTGGTATAAGCGGTGATATAGTAGCAAATGATATTCAAATGTTACTTTCGGTTGCCGGGAAAAAGAGCTTGTTGTTAATGCTATATTCGGTTATTTCAATACTTTATCGATTCTTTGATATTGCAGGATTCAAGCCTAGATTTGCGCTATTCCTATCTGGACATACAAACAGCTTTAAAACGTCGGTTGCTGTTGCTTTGACAAAGATTATAGGAAGAAAACGAGGGATACAGTCCCCGAATTTCAGCTTTCATGGCACAGCCGCTGGCCTTGAGAGTGGATTTGCCGAACACCATGATTTGGTATATCTGATTGATGATTTGTTTCCTTCGGATGATAGAAAGAAGAAAAAGCAGATGGAATCAAATCTTGAACTCATCTCGCGTCTTCTTGGTGACGGATTTCAGAAGAATCGGAATACTGATTTTATGCCGGATGAACAGAAAAAAAAGATCGATTACAAAGTAAGAGGTGGCGTCATGTTCACCGGAGAATACTTTACTGGTATAGAATCGACGATTTCTAGGTTGTTGATTCTGAATATTAATGCTGGTGATGTTGATTTAAAAAAGTTGAAATACTTACAAGATAATCCGGAAATCTTAATAAAATTTTATGCGAGTTTTATAAAATTTGCATGTGAGAAACAGGCGGATATTATTAGATATATCGCAGAATCTGTTCCAGGAATGCGAGATGAATTTATGGGACAGTATTCTAAGCCGAGATATGCGGAAGCTGCTGCATTAATATACACTGCCGTTGAAATCTTATCAGCATTTTTGTCTGCTGTTGGGTTTTATAAGATCGATGAATTCAGGCAAGAGGCGATAAATATTATTAATGAAGTAGTTGGTTATACAGATCATATTGTAAAACGAAAAAGCAAAGAATACCTAATTATTCAGGCTTTGCGGGCATATTTGGATGAAATTCAAACAGGTAAGCCTGAAAAAAGATTTGAAGTTATTGATAAAGGTAATTATGTCTGTTTAGCAGCAGCGAGTGCACATGAAATTGTAACAGGTTATCTCGCTTCGCAGGGTATTCAAGATATGTTTGCTTCGGATGAGGAATTTTCGAGGTTCTGCGCTTCGAAAGGTCTTGTTCTTATTAAACAAGAGCAGATGAAGAATGGAAAACCCAAAAATCGTTACACACATAAATTGAGCGGAAATAAGCGATATTTATTCTTCTTCAAGGACAGGATTTTTAGTGATTGAATTTCAGTCGCATGCTGATATAGTTTGATTTTTAGAATATATATTATATTTATAATAAATAAAGAGAAGGAGGGTTATTATGAATAATAATTCATTAGATTCACAGGTTTATACTGCGGAGGATATACGTAAAATTCTCAAATTGGGAAGAACAAAAACGTACCAATTCCTAGATGAAACTTATAGGAACAAGGAGCCGTTCCGTGTAATTAGGATCGGAACAAATGTTCGAATACCCAAGGAATCGTTCGATAAGTGGTTAAGAGATGCGGATAAGGGGGAAGTATGAAAGATGACAAGCATAAATTCCGGTGGAGTGTTTAAGAGAGGTAACAAATGGTGTCATCGAACCAAAATTTTACAGCCCGATGGAACGGTTAAATATTCAAAAAAGGGCGGATTTGCAACTAGGGAAGATGCGGAAGCCGCCCTGGCCATTCATAACCGGGAATTTGATCAGGCACGAGGTGAACAATGTGGACATGCCAATTCTCATAAAAAAGATATAACATTTTCAGCGTATCTTACTGGGTGGTTTGAAGAAGTCTATGCACATAGGATTGAGAATACGACGAGGTTGGTTGCTTCGTATGTTCTGTATGACATGATACTTCCTTCAGTTGAAAAGGACATATATCTTAAGTTTGTGAATGCAGAATATATTGACGAACTACTGCTAAGGGCTTCACATCTGACTGCATCAGCCGGTAACAAGTGCAGGGAGTTGTTGAATCAGGCATTTAAAGAAGCTGTAATACAAGGATATATTAAGAGCAATCCTGTAGAATCTGCTACAAGGTTTCCAAGAAATGCTCCGAACGTTAATGTATTGAGCAAAGTTAAGATAAAGGTGTTGCTAAAGGCTGCAGCTACTTCAAATTGGTATCTTGAGATAATGTGTGCACTTTTTCTTGGGTTGCGCAAGGGTGAGATTGCCGGTTTGAAGGTGAGTGATGTTGATATAGAAAACTGCTATGTCAATGTGGAGAGACAGGTGACATCGAATCCGATAATTTCAAAAGGAACAAGTAATATTGAGAAGTACGAGACTGCTGAAAAAGCTCCAAAGACAGCCAACAGCATAAGAAAGCTGAAGGTGCCAGATATATTAATGCGAGAATTCATAAAGCGGTTTGAGAAGATCCAAGAGGATAAGGAGAGATTAGGAGAGGACTACAGTGATAATGGATACATTTCGTGCAGGGCTGATGGAGTCCCACATTCGGTAACATCATTTAATATGGCCTTATCAAGAATATGTGATAAAAACGGACTTCCGCACATAACGGTTCATGGACTACGTCATATGTACGCAACTATTCTTATAGAACAAGGGGTTCCGCTGATTAAGATATCAGCATTGCTTGGACATAAGAGTGTTGCAACAACATTTGAATATTATTGCGAAGTGATAGATGAGAACAGCAAGATTCTCTCATTTTTGAATGAGACGTTTAATATTCAAAGCGATAAGGAGAGTGAATAATATGATTAACAAGGACATGAATAATTATGTCGAATGGAATGTAAAAGGTGTCATGCATATCAATGATGCATACGGATTCAGAGTCATCCTCAAGTATGGGGATGGCTCTATTAAACAGCAGCAGCAATCAGGTTTTGGAACTAAAAAAGAAGCTGAGAGAAAAAGGGAAGAAACGATAGCATTATTACATAACGGAACATACATTGTCAACAGGGATGTTAAGGTTAGTGAATTATTTGAATATTGGGTTGAAGAAGAACTAGCTGTTAAGGTGAACAGCTTCAGCACATATGATACATATAAGCGAATATATAATAACCATATTCTACCGGAACTTGGTAATAAGAAGATGGATGAAGTGGGCAGGGGAGATGTCCAGAAACTGTATTATAGAAAAAAAGAACTATCAAAGTCTACGCTTAATCTCATAAAGACAGTATTATGTGCAGCGTTCAGTTACGCTGTGGAAATAAAAGTGGCAAGCGTTAATGTAGCTGAAGGAGTCAGTATTCCAAAAGATAAAACAAATAATGAAACAAGCGGTTACCATAACAGAGTAATAGATACACGGAAGACACTTACCCTTGATCAGATAATGCTGTTGATTGAAAAGAGCAGGGAGACGAAGATACACATGATGCTGTTGTTCAACGTGCTGATGGGACTGCGAAGATCCGAGATAATAGCTGTTAAATATTCTGATGTGGATTTCCTCAATAAAGAATTAAGGCTTCATACACAGCTAGGAAGAATGATTGGTGTGAAAAAGGAAGATCTGCCGCCTAAGACCTATACAAAACAGGAAATACCAATGAAAACAAGGTCAAGCGAAAGAATCCTTCCAATACCAGATTATGTAATGGAGGCTATAATAGAGCAAAGGGGTATATATGAGAGGAACAGAAGCAGGAGGAGTACAGCTTTTCAAGATGATGATTATATATGCTGTTCATCATATGGAAGACCACGTTGCAGTACATATCATAGCAAGCATTACAAGAAATTGCTTAAGGATTGTGGTTTGCCGGATATCAGATGGCATGATCTTAGAAGTACATATTGTACTTTGCTTATCAAGAATGACTTTAGTCCGAAAGCAGTTTCCAAACTTATGGGACATTCAAAGGAAATAATTACTCTTGATGTATATGCCGATAACAAAAATATTATTAACGATGCAACACCGGAACTTCAGGCATTCATTGATGAAGTGGCACCACAGGAAGAAGATTATGAATTGGAAGATATTGTTATTGATGTGACACCTTATCTTCCATAATATAAGAGATAAGTTAGTTCATTAATATTACATCAAACACAATTGACACCCTAGAATATAGGGTGTATTATTGTGTATAGACATATAAGAGATGAATATGCTTATGGTAAGAACCTTTATTGAAGTTCCGAGTTTTTACAAGACGATAGAATGAAATTTGGGTTAGGGGATGATAGTATGAGCACATTATTTGATGACTTAAAGCAGGGATTGCAGGAAGCTGTTGACTATGAGCGAGGACAGGGTGAAGCAAGAGTAAAGACATATATGATCATGCCTGTTAAGGAGTTTTCAGGTACAGAAATAAGAGATATCAGATTGAAATCAGGTATGACACAGAGTGTATTTGCTGCCTACATGGGAGTATCAAAAAAGACTATCGAAGCATGGGAAGGTGGAAGAACGCATCCTACAGGTCCCGCATTCAGACTATTGAATATGTTG
Source organism: Lachnospiraceae bacterium V9D3004 (assembly GCA_000621985.1). Classification (GTDB taxonomy): domain Bacteria; phylum Bacillota; class Clostridia; order Lachnospirales; family Lachnospiraceae; genus V9D3004. The sequence goes on along the minus strand of JHWW01000005.1, from coordinate 91,998 downwards.
GCTGCCGGTGAACTTGATAACACGGAGTTTGTGGTAGTGAAGAGAGTATAATTAGCTATAATAAATAATGGATAGGAGTATTCCGTTGATTGGAATACTCCTATTACACTATCAGAACAAAAGTTCGGGCTGACTCTGTACATTTATCATATTATTTGATATAATGAAATCTCATATGAGTTATCAATATTGTGCAATATTTTCATTTGGTTACACTGCGTGCCGTGTGGTTCGCAAATTTGATTTGGGTGACATGGATTCGTCCACTTTGTATTTTTATCCATTAAATGTAAGAATATAGAAATGATGTGGACGAATAAATGGCGAATAGTAATCATATTATTTTACTGAATTATTTATTTTTTGTTAAAATTACTGACCTATCCTCCTGCCACCACACACCCCTTCACCAACCAACAACACAGAAAGGAACCCACCCATGAACTTTAAACTCCACTCCGACTTCGCCCCAACAGGCGACCAGCCAGAAGCCATAGATGCCTTAGTACAGGGCTTTAAGGAAGGCAACCAGGTACAGACGCTCCTCGGTGTCACTGGCTCCGGCAAGACCTTCACGATGGCGAATGTCATAGAACGGCTCCAGAAGCCGACATTGATAATTGCTCACAACAAGACGCTTGCGGCGCAGCTCTACGGGGAATTCAAGGAATTCTTCCCTGAGAATGCGGTTGAGTATTTTGTGAGCTACTACGACTATTACCAGCCGGAGGCTTATGTGCCTTCGACCGATACTTATATTGCGAAGGATTCATCGATAAATGATGAGATAGATAAGCTAAGGCATTCTGCAACGGCATCACTTACCGAGAGGAATGATGTTATTGTGGTATCCAGCGTGTCATGTATATATGGTCTTGGAAGTCCGATTGATTATCAGAACATGACCGTATCGATCAGACCGGGTATGATGAAGGAACGCGATGAGATACTTAGAAGACTTGTGGACATTCAATATGACAGGAATGATATGGATTTTCACAGAGGAACGTTCAGGGTGCATGGGGATGTTGTTGAGGTATATCCGGCGGCTGCGACGGATACTGCCGTAAGGATTGAGTTTTTTGGAGATGAGATAGACAGGATATCAGAGATAGATCCGCTTACCGGCAAGATAAAATGTGACATGGAACATGTTGTTATCTTTCCGGCATCACACTACGTTGTGGCTGAAGATAAGATGGCGAACGCGATAAAGAGTATCGAGGCGGAACTTGAAGAACGTGTGAAGTATTTTAAGAGCGAAGATAAATTAATCGAAGCCCAGAGAATATCCGAGAGGACTAATTTTGATATAGAGATGTTAAGGGAGACGGGATTTTGTTCGGGAATTGAGAACTATTCAAGACCGCTTGCCGGAACCGCACCGGGAACGAGCCCATATACACTGCTTGATTATTTCCCTGATGATTTTCTTATAATAATAGATGAGTCGCATATGACAATTCCACAGGTCGGAGGCATGTATTCGGGAGACAGATCACGCAAGACTACGCTTGTAGAATATGGTTTCAGACTACCATCGGCGCTCGATAACAGACCGCTTAATTTCGATGAATTCGAATCACACATTAATCAGATGTTATGTGTATCCGCCACGCCTTCGGTGTATGAGAAGGAGCACGAGTTGCTTCGTGTGGAGCAGATCATAAGACCTACAGGACTTCTTGATCCCGAGGTTGATGTAAGACCCGTCAAGGGTCAGATCGACGATCTTCTGACCGAGGTTAATAAGGAGACCAAGAAGCATAATAAAGTCATGATCACAACGTTAACCAAGAGGATGGCAGAAGAACTTACGACATATCTGGCGGAAAATGGTGTAAGAGTCAGGTATCTTCATTCCGATATCGACACGCTTGAGCGTTCTGAGATAATAAGGGACATGCGAATGGATGTATTCGATGTGCTTGTGGGTATCAATCTGCTCAGAGAAGGGCTTGATATACCTGAGATCACTCTTGTTGCGATACTTGATGCGGATAAGGAAGGATTTCTTCGATCGGAGACTTCGCTTATTCAGACTATAGGACGTGCTGCGCGTAATGTTGACGGACATGTTATAATGTATGCCGATGTGATTACAGAATCAATGAAGAGAGCGATAGATGAGACTAACCGAAGACGCGCGATCCAGCAGAAGTATAACGAGGACCATGGAATTACGCCGACTACCATCAGGAAAGCGGTGCGTGATCTTATAAGAATCTCCAAAGAAGTGCCGTCTGTTAAGGATGAGCTCGACAAGGATATCGAATCCATGTCAGCAAAGGAGATCAACAGGCTTATCAAGGAATACAGCAAGCGCATGCATAAGGCGGCTGCTGAGCTTAATTTCGAGATAGCAGCCGAGCTTAGGGATGCGATAGTTGAGTTGAGAAAACAACTGGCAGAGATTTGATAGTATGTCAAGTAACGCTGTCAGATTACCGGAGGTTTATTTGAAAAATGAAAGACAATTATATAAGAATACGAGGTGCAAGGGAGCACAACCTGAAAGGGATCAATGTAGATATACCAAGAGATTCATTTGTTGTGTTAACGGGACTGTCAGGTTCGGGCAAATCCTCTCTTGCATTTGACACGATATATGCCGAAGGGCAGAGACGTTATATGGAGTCTCTGTCTTCTTACGCAAGAATGTTCCTTGGAAGAATGGAGAAGCCTGATGTCGAGAATATTGAAGGTTTATCCCCTGCGATATCGATCGACCAGAAGTCAACCAACAGGAATCCCCGTTCAACAGTCGGAACGGTAACGGAGATATATGACTACATGCGACTATTGTTCGCAAGGATCGGAATACCTCACTGTCCAAAATGCGGCAAAGAGATCAAGAGACAGACTGTCGATCAGATGGTCGATGAAGTAATGAAACTGCCGGAGAGAACGAAGATACAACTTCTTGCGCCGGTAGTTCGCGGAAGGAAAGGAACTCACGCAAAGCTTCTCGAGAATGCAAGAAAAAGCGGGTACGTGCGAGTGATCGTTGACGGCAATGTGTATGAACTGTCAGAGGATATTACGCTTGATAAGAATATCAAGCATACGATAGAAGTAATCGTTGACAGGCTTGTTATTAAGGAAGGCATTGAGAACCGTCTTGCCGATTCCATTGAAAATGTAATGAAGCTTGCCGAGGGGCTTCTTGTTGTTGACGTGATAGATGGCGAGAGAATGAATTACAGTGACAGTTTTGCATGTCCCGACTGTGGTGTGAGCATTGATGAGATAGAACCGAGAAGCTTTTCATTTAACAATCCCTTTGGTGCATGCCCGGTGTGTAACGGAATCGGATTCAAGATGGAATTCGATCCGGAGCTTCTTATTCCCGATGATACACTCAGTATTGCAGGAGGTGCGATAGCAGTAATGGGATGGCAGTCTGTTACTGATCCTACAAGCTATACGGGATGTACTATGGATGCACTGGCAAAGGAATATGGTTTTGATCTTAATACACCGTTCGGAGAATATCCGGATAAGATAAAGGATATAATACTACACGGAGCGGACAGAAATGTTGATGTACATTATAAGAGCCAGCGTGGCGAAGGTGTATATAACATATTATTTGAGGGTCTTATTAAAAATGTTGAGAGAAGATACAGAGAAACCGCGTCCGAGACAAGCAGGGCTGAGTATGAGGAATTCATGAAGATAACACCCTGTCGTGAGTGTGGTGGAAGAAGGCTTAAAAAAGAGATACTTGCAGTAACCGTAGGAGACAGGAATATTGCAGAACTTACAGAACTTCCCGTACATGAATTATATGATTTTCTTAATAATATTGAATTAACTGACATGCAGCAAAAGATCGGTGCAGAGATTATGAAAGAGATTCGCGCAAGACTGGGATTCCTTGTAAATGTCGGACTTGATTATCTGACATTGTCGCGTTCGGCGGGAACTCTATCCGGTGGAGAAGCGCAGAGAATAAGACTTGCAACCCAGATAGGATCGGGGCTTGTGGGAGTCGCATATATTCTGGACGAACCGAGTATAGGACTTCATCAGAGAGACAATAACAAGTTGTTATCCGCCCTTATCGATCTCAAGAATCTCGGTAATACATTAATTGTTGTGGAACATGACGAGGATACTATGCTTGCAGCGGATTATATAGTTGATATCGGTCCCGGTGCCGGAGAACACGGCGGGGAAGTTGTGGCTGTCGGTAAGGCCAAAGACATTATAAAATGCAAGCGTTCCATTACGGGAGCTTATCTTGGCAAGCGCCTGGTGATCCCTGTCCCGGACACAAGAAAAGAACCGTCAGGCTGGATAACGGTCGTTCAGGCAGCAGAGAATAATCTTAAGAATATTGATGTGGATTTTCCTCTTGGAGTAATGACCTGTGTGACGGGAGTATCCGGATCGGGTAAGAGTTCTCTTGTGAATGAAGTGCTGTACAAAACTCTTGCCAAAAAACTTAACCGTGCAAGGACGATTCCCGGAAAACATAAGACGATAAAAGGAATCGAACAGGCAGACAAAGTGATCAATATTGATCAGTCTCCGATCGGACGTACACCACGTTCCAATCCTGCAACGTATACAGGTGTATTCGACATGATAAGAGATTTGTTCGCATCTACTCCGGACGCCAAGATGCACAGCTATAAGAAAGGAAGATTTTCATTTAACGTAAAGGGCGGCAGATGTGAAGCCTGCAGCGGTGACGGAATAATCAAGATAGAAATGAACTTCCTGCCGGACATATATGTTCCATGCGAGGTATGTAACGGCAAGCGCTATAACAGAGAGACATTGGAAGTTAAGTATAAAGGAAAGAATATATATGATGTACTTGACATGACTGTTGAGGAAGCGCTACATTTCTTCGAGAATATACCTTCCATTAAGAATAAGATGCAGACACTGTATGATGTCGGATTGTCCTATATAAAATTAGGACAGCCTTCAACACAGTTATCAGGCGGAGAAGCGCAGAGGATCAAGCTTGCTACAGAGCTTAGCAGGCGCAGTACCGGAAAGACCGTATATATTCTTGATGAGCCGACTACGGGACTTCATTTTGCGGATGTTCATAAGCTCATAGAGATACTTAAGAGACTTACGGACGGCGGCAATACGGTAATCGTAATAGAGCATAATCTTGATGTGATCAAGACAGCGGATTATATAATTGATATCGGACCCGAAGGGGGCGACCGCGGAGGAACTATCATTGCTACGGGAACACCGGAGGAAGTCGCGGAGAATGAGAACAGTTATACCGGAGAATTCCTGAAGAAAATGTTGTAAAGAGGAGAATAAAGATATGAATTCACATTTTTTTGCTATGATGGCACGTATGAAATATATCGAAAGATGGGCGCTGATGCGTAATTCAGACGCAGAGAATCTGTCGGAACATTCGCTTGAAGTGGGAATGATAGCCCATGCACTTGCGGTTATAAGTAATGTACGACTTGGAAGCAGATTAGATGTCGGAAAGGCAGCACTTATTGGAATGTATCATGATGCTACCGAGATAATAACAGGAGATCTTCCTACACCGATAAAGTATTTCAATGCAGATATCAAGTCAGCATATAAAGAGATAGAAGGTGTTGCTGCAGATAAGCTTCTGGCACTCATTCCGGAGGATATGCGTGGATACTATGAACCGGTATTCAAAAAAAATAAGGAAGATGAATATATTCGCAAGCTTGTAAAAGCGGCAGACAAGATATCGGCCCTTATAAAATGCATCGAAGAGGAAAAGACCGGAAACAGGGAATTTGCGAGCGCAAAAGAATCTACAGAAAAAGCACTTGACGCAATGAACCTTAAGGAAGTTGATATATTCAGAGAAGAATTCCTCGGTTCGTACTATATGACACTTGACGAACTGCAGGGGTAAGATAGTATAATAAGTATGCGCCCGGAATGTAGGGAACAATACATAAGTCTAATGAATAAATAATATAACAACACAATACACAGGGGAGGTCATATTATGCCATTTATTGATTCGAAGATTACGGTGCCTGTTGCACCTGAAGTAAAAGAGGAACTTAAGAGCGAACTTGGAAAATTGATAACAACACTTCACAAAAGTGAGACATACCTCATGGTCGGAATAGAGGACTCTTACGACCTGTGGCTTGGAGGAAAGAAGCTTGACAAAGGCGCGTATGTATCAGTAAGCTTATATGGAAATGCATCGTCCGGAGATTATGATACTCTCACCGGTCAGATATGTGATCTGTACTCTGACAAGCTGGGAATTCCCGGCAATTCAATATATGTTACCTATCATCCTGTAAGTGACTGGGGTTGGAACGGAAGAAATTTCTGATGAGTAGCAGATAATAGAGAAAGAGGTATAAATACATGGAAAAAGAACTTGTTATCGTACTTGATTTTGGTGGACAATACAACCAGCTTATAGCAAGGCGTGTCCGCGAGTGCAACGTATATTGTGAGGTAAAGCCGTATTCAATGTCACTTGATGAGATCAAGGCAATGAACCCGAAAGGAATAATATTCACCGGCGGACCAAACAGCGTATATGACGAAGAGTCCCCGAGATATGAGAACAGCATATATGAACTTGGCATCCCTATCCTTGGAATATGCTACGGTTCACAGCTTATGGCACACAGCCTTAACGGAACGGTTAAGACAGCGCCGGTCAGTGAATACGGACATACTAATGTAAATGTTGACAAGACTTCCGTTCTGTTTAAGGACGTGGATACGGATGAAAACGGTGACACCGTATGCTGGATGAGTCACACGGATTACATAGCGGAAGTTCCCGAAGGTTTCCGTATTGTTGCGCATACAGATAATTGCCCTGTTGCTGCAATGGAGAACGCTGACAGAAAGCTCTACGCAACCCAGTTCCATCCTGAAGTTATGCATACCAAAGAAGGAATGAAGATGCTTCGAAACTTTGTGTATGACGTATGCGGATGCTCAGGGGACTGGAAGATGGACAGCTTCGTAGATTCAACCATTGAACAGCTTCGCGAAAAGATTGGAACAGGCAAGGTACTCTGCGCATTATCCGGTGGTGTTGACAGCTCGGTAGCAGCAGTTCTTTTATCAAAAGCAGTAGGCAAACAGCTTACCTGCGTATTTGTAGACCATGGACTTCTTCGAAAGAACGAAGGTGACGAAGTCGAAGAAGTATTCGGTCCAAACGGTCCTTATGAGCTTAATTTTATTAGAGTAAATGCACAGGAAAGATATTATAAAAAACTTGCGGGTGTGACCGAACCCGAACAGAAACGTAAGATAATCGGCGAGGAATTCATAAGAATATTCGAAGAAGAAGCCAAGAAGATCGGCGCAGTTGATTTCCTTGTACAAGGTACAATCTATCCTGACGTAATAGAGAGCGGACTTGGCAAATCAGCCGTTATCAAGAGTCATCACAACGTTGGTGGACTTCCGGACGTAGTAGATTTCAAAGAGATAGTCGAACCGCTCCGCATGTTGTTCAAAGACGAAGTCCGCAAAGCAGGACGTGAGCTTGGCATACCGGACTATCTTGTAGACCGCCAGCCATTCCCGGGACCGGGACTCGGCATAAGAATAATCGGTGAAGTAACCGCCGAAAAAGTTAAGATTGTTCAGGAAGCAGATTACATATACCGTGAAGAGATAGCAAAGGCCGGAATTGACAAGGAACTTGCCCAATATTATGCAGCACTCACCAACATGCGTTCAGTCGGCGTAATGGGAGACTTCAGAACCTATGATTATGCTGTAGCATTAAGAGCAGTATGCACTTCTGATTTTATGACCGCAGAGGCTGCACAGTTACCATGGGAAGTACTTGCCAAGGTAACCAACAGAATCGTTAATGAAGTTAAAGGGGTCAACAGGGTACTGTATGATTGTACCGGAAAGCCACCGGCTACGATTGAGATGGAATAATGTATTTGTCCAAGGGCAAAGCAGATTATCCTCCAAGAGGTAAACTGTCTTATCCTGAAAGAATAAAATAAAACAATAGTAACAGACCTTGTGAAAGATCACTAAACTGTCTTTCCAAGGTCTGTTCTTTTGTTTATTAATCCTTGTAGTATAAGGCGTTGATGGGATTTATTACTCTTGTTTGAGAGTATTTTACAGATAACCAATAATAAGTATTATGGGTACTCTTTATCTATGGTTGGAGGATAAGCTGCTTTGCCCTTTGGAGGATAAAGTAGAGTGCCCAGGGATATAGTACTTTTTCTTCTTCTTGTTTTTGGGGATTCTGTAAAAGTACTCTTAAGCCCTGATATTACTGGATTCTTTTAAAACGAATTATTTTGAATTATATTGGATTTTTTGCTTTTATTTCGTTTTTGGGAAGGATTTGGGACAAATCTGGGAGCTTTTTGGGGAATTAAATCTTATTGACGCTTCACCTGTCAACTAAGCAAAGGAGGAGCGAATCTATGCGAAAGAAGAACTACAAGGGACGAGTAACTAAGAGGTACTTACCAAAATGTAATGACATTTGTAGAACCTATGATCCTATCATGACTGCATACGCAGATCTTGTATCCAAGATGGAAGTAGTAGAAGAATTCAGATGTAATGTCTATCTTGAAGGTCTTACAGAGGGAGATTATACTACTGACTTTCTTGTCAAAATGAAAGACGGAACCTTCATGGTTCGAGAATGCGTTTATCGTAGTCGTATCACGAAGCCTATGCATTATAAACTGCTAGAGCTTTCAAGGAGTTATTGGTTACACAGAGGTATCGTGGACTGGGGGTGTGTGATCAATGAAAAGAAATGAGATATACACCCATGAGGATCAGATTTATAGGATCCTGATCGTAAAAGAAGATAATTGCCTTGTTATTGACTGCAAGAATAATTCTATGCCCGTCTGGAAGCCTGTAGCGACTTTTTGGGACGCCTCTATCATGACAGATGAGGATTTATATACCCTATTAGGTTTTGAGCCTGTAGAGGACGATATGGTGTCTCCAGAACGAAAGAAGATAATGCATGAGCGTTACACCATGATCGCACCTGTCTTATCGTTCATTGGGGATGAGAATACCAGAAGCCATGTGATAAATATAATCGCTGCTGAGAATAATATTTCAAAGCAGAGTATTAGGAGCTTCTTGAAGAAGTATCTGGTGATCCAGAATATCCAAGTGCTGCTTCCAAAAGAGCGGGAGTATGATACTGTTCTCACCAAGGATCAGAAGAATATGCGATGGTCGTTAAACAAGCATTTTTACACCTTTGAGAAACACTCCTTAAAAACAGCCTATGTGAAGATGCTGAAGGAGAAATACTGTGATGAAGCTGGTCAGCTTATGGATACTTACCCCAGCTTTTATCAATATCGCTATTTCTATCGTAAGACACGTAAACTGGAAAATTATTATATCTCACGTAATGGTCTTACCAATTACCAGCGTAATGACCGTCCTTGTGTTGGTGATAATGTTCGTGTATATGCATCAGCACCTGGGCTTGGAATGGTTGATGCTACTGTCTGTGATATTTATTTGGTCAATGAATCTGGACAAGTAGTAGGAAGACCTATCTTAACCGCCTGTGTGGATGCTTATTCTGGTATCTGCATGGGATATTCTCTTGGTTGGGAAGGTGGAGTTTATTCGATCAGAGATATGACTTTGAACATCATCGAAGATAAGGAGAAGCTCTGTCTTAAGCATGGAATTCATATCGATGAGGCAGCATGGCCTGTTGATAAATTACCTGGACGGATTATATCAGATCAGGGAAGCGAGTATATTGGCTATACCTTTGAGCAGATCGCTGAGCTTGGTGTTACACTCGAAAATCTACCACCATATCGACCAGATCTAAAGGGTCCGATTGAGAAATTCTTTGATGTGATCCAGAATCTCTACAAAAAGAATCTTAAAGGAAAAGGAGTCATTGAGCCAGACTTCCAAGAGCGTGGTGCTCATGATTATCGTAAGGATGCCTGTATAACCATGCAGAACTTCGAAAAGATCATATTACGGTGCATCATCTACTATAACACCGCTAATATACTGGAAGATTACCCTTTTACGGAGGATATGCTGGAGAAGAATATAAAGCCATATTCTAATGCTGTGTGGGATTATGGCTGCTCTCTGTCTGGAACCAATCTGATCAGTACGAGCAAAGAGAAACTAACCCTTTGTCTGTTACCAAGGACATTGGGAACGTATTCAAGAAATGGTCTCTCTGTAAATAAGATGCATTATAAAAATGTCTCTTTTAAGGAGAAGTACTTATCTGGTGGAGAAGCTATCGTTGCTTACGATCCAGATAATTCAAATTATGTCTGGGTGATAGAAAAAGGAGAATACATACGATTCGATCTTATAGAGAGTCGCTTTAAAGATAAGTCTGTGCAGGATGTGCAGCTTGTGCACGATTCTACAAATCTTCTGATAAAATCAGAATCTCATAACAGATTACAGTCAGAGATCGACCTTGCTAGTCATATTCAGAGCATAGTAGAAACTACTGCTATTTCAACTGATACAAATATCAAGAGGATTAAGGATACAAGGATTACTGAGACTCTTAAAGATCATAAGGAACATGCAAAGGAGGCTGGTTTATATGTGTGATATCCATTATGAAAAACTATTACCGCCTTTAATGTCTGGACAGACTCTTATAGACAGCCTCAGTAATTATCCAGAGTACGATGAAAGTATTAGAACTGCTGAACCATATGAAAGACTGGGAGCGTTAGCTGATGTTTACAGAGTGTATTATCCTTTTTCAATGGCGATAGAGATTTATAATAAGCTCTATTTGGCTACAGTACTTTCCTTAAAGAAGAAAAATACGAAGATAGCCATAGAACAGAGAAATGATACTTATAGAGCCATGATCAGTGACAGAGAATATCATGGAATCATAGGAGGAGCAGACAGTTTAAGTATTATTGGCTCCTCTGGTATTGGTAAGACTTCTGCTATCCAGAAAGCATTGAATCTTATATCTGGAGGACAGATCATTGAGATAGAGAAACCATTTTCAAAGATAATTCCCTGTCTGCAAGTACAATGTCCTTATGATGCATCTCCAAAAGGACTACTACTTGAAATCTTACGCAACGTAGACTCTGTGTTGGGTACGAAGTATTATGAGAGATCCAGAAAAGCTTCTGATACTACTGATGTTCTTATTGGTACTGTCAGCCAGGTATTATTGAATCATATAGGACTTCTGGTTATTGATGAGATCCAGAACGTATATGGTCGTAAGAGTGGAAGTTCTCTTATGGCTATGATCATCCAACTTATCAATTCTTCTGGAATAAGCATTGCTCTTGTAGGTACTGAGGAAATTTTAAGAGTTTTAGAAAATGCTGCACAAATTGCACGTCGTGCACAAGGACTAAAATATGATGCATTACCCTATGATTCTTATTTTGGAGATTTCTGTAAAATACTCTGGCGGTACCAATATACAAAAGATTATACAGAAATAGATGCTGGAATCATGGAATGGCTTTACGAACATAGCGGGGGCGTTGTTGCTAATGTGGTATCGTTGCTCCATGATGCACAGGAGATAGCCATCTTGGAAGGACATGAAAAGTTGGATCTGATCACTTTGGGTATCGCATATAAGAATCGCCTGTCGTTTATGCATAAATTCATAGATACAGTGGAACCAGTATCACATCCAAAGGTGAATAATAAAGCTGATCCTTTTGAGGAGAAGGAATTAAAAGAATATCAGTCTATTCTCGAAATGGTTGAGATAGCAAAGAACAGAGGTATTGATGCACTTGATTTCTTATGCAGGCATATTCATATTGAGGAGGTATCTGTCGAATGATCGGTTACTTCCCAGAGCTATACGAAGATGAGCTTATTTATAGCTGGATTGCCCGTTATCTTGTGCATTCTGGTTATACATCTGCTGCGGATACTTATCAGGATTTATATTTCAATAAGAATCTAAGACCGTCTGTGGAGCTTATGAATAATGTGCTTGATGACGCTAAGACGGTAATGACAAAATATATGTCCATGGAGGATCTGATCCATAAACATACCCTTTTTCCAGAGTATGGACGTTTCATAGATCCTGCAAAGCGTGAGAAACTTGTATCAGAAGCTGACTTTTCAAGAGGGAATTGGATCAACAGTCTTATGATACCTACCTCTATTGGAGAACGATATCTTAAATACTGCCCTTTATGTGTTAAAGAGGATCGTGATAGCCATGGCGAAGCTTTTTGGCATCGAAAGCACCAGATCATAGGAATTAAGATCTGTACGAAGCATAAGGTGTATCTACAAGACAGTGATGTTTTGATCAACAGGAACCTTACCAGACTCAAGGCGGCTGAGATCATCATACCCCGGGAGACTATCATAACGAAGTGCGAGGACGAGATAATCATAAAACTGGCGATATATATGGTTGCTGTATTTGAGAATGAGAAATATGGATATGAACAGATAGGTCGTTATATAAACAGCCAGATTTCTTCCAAATACTTATATGACAACGGAAACAGAAAGATGTATGCCTTATATGCAGATTATGCGTCTTTCTATAAAGCATTGGGTCCATCAGAACTTATGAGTGAAAACTCTATGTGCAGATTATTAGGTGGACATAGAGGCATATTCGCATATATCTGTCAGCTGGGAATGATGTTGGATATTGATTCGTCTGATCTCGTAAATAAGGGTGACGAGCAAGATTATGATATATTTCAGCGTGTATCTCAGATGACGGGAGAGCCTTTGGAGCGTGTCCGAATTATAGGAGATGCTGTTATTGCTGAGCTTAAAAAGGAAAGCGTTCAATTCATAAAAGGAACACGCCAAAAGGATAATATTGATCAAGCTGATTATGAGCTTTTACCACGGTTACGAGAGGCTGTGATAAATTTGTATGGCGAAGGTGACGCCAGACCACGTAAGATTTCTATATCTGCTATCAGTAGGATTTTGAATGTTGATTCTCATAGGCTCAAAAAAATGAAGCGTTGCATGGAGTTTTTTGACCAGTACTACGAGAGCCAGGAAGAATACTGGGCGAGAGAACTGGTGTGGGCTGTCAAGAAATCGGAGCATGACGGTGACTCTCTCAGTTTCAGCCATATCCAAGATTTAACGAATCTTAGGAGAGATAATATGGTAGATAGTCTGGAAACTTTGAAAAGACGAGATAGCCGTATTTATGATGTACTTATGTCATTGTTATAAAGGCTATATCGGGAGCAAAAGAAGGCTCCCGATATATAGAGAATAAATCAAGAATTCTGTTCAGAAATAGAATAAGTACTTTGATTTAAAAGATGAATGTTTCGATACTTTATTCCTCGAACAATATAGATGTCTTGGAAGAGTTCCTTAATCCTCGCGTCATAGTTCCCGATTTTGTCTTTAAGATGTCTTGCTAGTATTTCGTTTAGAAAATCTTTTTCAATTTGCGTTAGTGTGCTTAATGTGCTTGTCTGTATAATTTCTTTAGCCAATTGTTCCTTAAGAGCTGATATTCTGTTTTTTTCTGTTTGTGATAAAGCTGACATATTATTTTCCTCCTGTAAAAATGCAGTATGGCGGTGTGCTATCGGGATAGATAACACACCGCATATTTCTATTATTGTTTGATGGGATCAAATAAATCTTCGTAATCGGTGAATGGATTTGGGAATGGGAATGGCTCAGACTCAATGTTTGATTCGTTGGAAACAATGGGAAATGTTTGTTTTGAGGCTGAAAGAGGAATGTCTGGAACGGGAATAGGCTTTGGTTCAACTTTTGTTACCTTAGTGGTGCTAACAGGATTAACAGCCATTGCGGATTCAACCACCGTCTTTTCACAATATCCCTTAACAACATTTCTTATTGTTTGACCGTTGATAGTTGCACGCTCTCTTAGGAGCCCTTTAACTCTCATAGAGGTCATTATTTTACGCTTCGGTTGAGGAACCATTCCCCGCCCCTCACACCATTCAACATAAAGATCATAAAAGTCTTTCATTTTCATAAGTGCATCTGGACTTTGGACTAATGATTCATGGATAAAAAGATCTAAGATTTCCTTTGCTGTTTTATACTTGGAAGTGGCATCTATTACTGCCTTTGGCTCACTTAATCCAATCTCACAATAGCGAAGATAACCTAATAAACACTTGTTGAGAAGAGCTGATTGAACTTCTGAGCTTATGAGGGTATCTTTGAGATCCTTGTCCTGTTCATCATCAGAAAAGTGCCTATGAAATGGAATGACTCTTATCCTGTGGCTTTCAAGAAGGCTGTCATCTTGTATATAAGGTCGATGATTTGTTGCCATAAAGATCTTGAAAGTCGGGTAGAAAGAAACATCGTTCTTGTGTAACAGTCGTGCAGTTATCCTGTCTCTACCAGTCATTGTCTTAAGCTTTGCCTCATCCATATTGAAATCCTCAGACGATTCGCCACAAGTGACCATTCGAGCACCTTTTAACTTGGCTATGTCGGGTTTGGGTGAAGATCCGTCCATATATTTCCTTTGAGCTAATGTCTCGATATTTATATCCTTCATATATCCAGATTCTGAATCGCCACCAAGTAGGTAGGAAAACATGGAAAGTAATGCAGTTTTACCGTTCCTTGAGCTCTCTCCGAGAAGGATAAAGAAGCACTCTTCTTTAGTCAACCCAGTGATTGAATACCCCATAACTCTGTAAAGATAGTCAATTAACGATTGATCATTCTGAAAGATATCATTCATGAACTTATCAAGCTTTGAAGAAGATGATTTAGGATCATAAACTACAGGGGAAATCTTTGTTATCATATCTGATGCAGTATGAGCGTGTTTTGTACCATCAGCCAGATTGATAGTACAATTAGAGCAGTTGAAAAGAAGAATATCAGTATCGAAATCCTCATCTTTTACAGTGTATTCATCATATGCATCCTTAAGTAGTGCGGTTCGCCTGCTTGACTTCCCAAGGTCATCAATAAACGAGAGCATATCTTTGTTTATTGTAGGATCCAAAGAACTGACATATACAGATAAAGACCTAGTAAATTCTTTCATGGCTCTTTTGGCGTGGATACTTCCTATATCACGAGACCAATATTTGCCATTATAATACATCCATTCCTTAAGTGTGACGTTGTAGAGCAGGTTCGAGTGAACGACCTCAGAAAACATACGTGAGTACTCCCGATCATTAAGATCGTAATTAATCTCGGGCTTCAAAATATTCAGTTTTTCATCAATGGTAGTGAGCGAATCTACCGTGTTTAAGAGCTCTTTTGATATTTTAGTCATTTTGACCTCCTTATGATTAGTTCATTGACTATTAGTTAATGGAAAGATCTTTCATCGTGCCGCCGTTAGGCGGCATCAGTAAAAAGAGAGGACATTACAATACGGTTACCCTATTTGTGGATATAACTGTCAGAGGGATAGAAAAGACCAAAAAGGAAATAGTATTGTATATTCAACAAATATACGATAGTATATAATGTGTTAAAGAAATCATAAAATGGAGCTGATGACATGTTATACAAAATGAGTATCACCGCAATGATTACAGAAGACGAATATAATATGTTGGTTGCAGATGATAGCTGGTCATATCAAGGAAACACTCTTGTCAACAGAAAATGGAAGAAGGAAGGGATAGATTCTGTAGCAATATCCAGAATTAGTAAGGGTGATGGAATGGGTAATGGTTTCTTGTATCGTCAACTTTCAATAACATTTGTTGGCTTCAATACGGAGATTATTACTCGTAAATATATAGACAACAGGATACAGAAGACGTTCTTCCAGAATAGTTATAGAAAGCAGTATAAGTTATCTGGGTTTGTTTTCAGATTCTTCATTAAGAGTAATGCAGCAAACGAATGGAAAAAGCTAATCCTAAAAGGGTTTAATCTTGAAAGTCGATCTATGGAGCGTAGTATCAGTCCATCGGGAAAGACTATAAGCTATAAGAACGAAGATATGGAAGTGAATATCAGATTTGCGGGTGATTATCATGATACGGTTGAAGCGGATCAAAAAGTATATACAAGACTCTCGGATATGAGCGACTGGAATATTCAGATAAGATTAATGATAAGAAAAGGGAAGATTCACTCATGTATTCGAAAATATGGTTATAAGGATCGCTCTGTCGAAACAATGATCAGTAATTGGAAGGATCTGGAGAATCAAATAGTATCTGACTATCTGACCGCTATAACAGGTAGTGGGGATAATTATTCGTTGGAAGCTGCAAAAGGACGGATTGAAGAAAGCGGATATACAAGAAAAAAGAAAGACAGACTGAAAGAAATCTTTGCTTCTATCCAGGAATATGATGATATAGGAGCGTTTTTGGATGCTGCATCATTGGGAGAGGTAGAATATATTTCTAACAGAAAGTCCGCTATGGATTATCTGCGGTGCCTAGATGAACTTGGTATAAACCCTGTAGCTCATGATTATGGTGAAAATATTGTTGTTCCTAATATAACAACGATCCTAGAATAGCGGTACGGTAAGTTGGGATAATGTGCACGATATGCACATTGTGCGTAGATTCTTGAAATACTTATCATGAAAATACCCTACTGCAATCGCAATCGGTTACAGTAGGGTATTTTGCTTCTATAATGGGATGTCTAATACGGTTTTAACAACGACTTCTGAGAACCAGTGTATTGATTCCAGAAAGTCAGAACCGTTCTTATCTGCGATATTTACGAAGCAAGCCGTTATATCGGATGGAGAAAATATAGATGATTCTAATAAGAGCTTTTCTGGTTTTTTGTTATAAAAGGAAGGATACAGTAATAACGCTTTCTTGCTATGCAATAGTTTGACATAAGTAAGCATTTGAAAAATGTCAGCATTCTTAAATTGTCCATATGCTTTATTCTTAACATCTAATACAGCGTAAGCTGATGGCATATAGTCATAATTTTCGTCTTCAGCATTAAAACGAAATAGAATATCTGGTTGATACTCTCGTTCCTCGTGGGAACCATCAATGCCAATTATATCAGCAAATTTTCGTTTATTTGCCCATGTAGAGAATTCTTTTTTTTCTGGTAAATCCTTCAATACCTTTATAACAAAATCTTCAAATAGCCTATCAAAATTGATGATAAAACTATCTGTGCCGACTTCTGCTCCACTATCACTATAAGATAACTGATCAATTATCATAGCTGCATAGGTAAGAGTTCTTCTGTATCGAGCAGTATTAGAATTGAAATTAATTTTTTCTAGGACAATACTGCCGTTTGGTACATTAGAATCAGCTCCTTCAAAGTACATTGATAGTTCGGTTGCAACGGGAGAATAATCATTTACTTTTTGCAATTTTGCTAAAGCACTTAGTATTAGGTCGTTATAGTCGTTTTTTAACGATAGTGTTGAGACCTTAGTATCAACAAAGCTTCTCTTGCGGAACAGAAGATTTTTATATGTATTAACATAATTGACCTTTCCTTTTATCGAACGAGCATTTACAGAATCTCGCTCGTAAGAACGAATAATACCCTCTTGGATATTTCGTTTAAGGTTTTTTATAAACATATCAGCTACATCTGCACTTGTATCAGAATCCGACACATCTAAAATAGAGGCACTATCGGTTGGACGATAACCGTACACGTACAGATAAAGTCGTATTATATGTTCAAAACCGATTTCGGAATACTTGGGTTTGAGCGTGATTATTCTATTTGGAGTAGTAATATAACCAACGTATGACTTGCTTAGAGGAAGTAATCCGCTTCTTTTTTCTTCGTATGTCCATGCTATATTATGCTTTTTCGTAAAATCTTCAAAAAAAGAGAACTCACCATCTTGTATGGTTATTATGTTTTGCTCTGACGTTTCATGTATAAGAGCCATACTTAAAACCTCCTATACAGAAAATTCCGCTCTAAATGAAACCATGAACTCGTCTGTATCCTGGATACTGTCGCTAAGATTCTCGCCTACAATCGTGCTTATTGCGGAAGGGTTATTAAAGCTGTACTCCTTAAGTGTAGGAAGAAGAACAAAGTTAAAGTGGTTCTTAAAGGTTTCTGTATCCCATGTATATCTATCGCTTGTCTTTTCAGGAATAAAATACGATTGTCCGAGAATTAGTTCGGGATCTTTTAGTGTATCCAGTATGCGTTGATTAATGATGCGAAGCACATTGCCGAGATCTATATCATCTAATTCGACTTCTTCTGATAGAAAATCATAATTAGGTGTTAACGGTATGAAACCGAATCTTCTCCTAATAGCGAGATCAAGAAAAGCAATGTTTCTGTCGCTGGTATTCATTGTTGCAACTATATACAAGTTATTAGGAAGATGGAGCGTTGCTGTTCCTTCATATTCTTTGGTCAACTCCACAGTATAATTCCGATCGAGTGCCAATATGGTTTCGCCAAATATTTCGGCAATGTTACCACGGTTCAATTCATCAATGACAAAAAGGTAATTTTGAGAAGGGTTGCTAATAGCTTTATCAACAAAATCAAGAAAAGCTCCCTTTCTCGTAGTAACGTAGGTACCATCTATATCTGATTTCAGTATTTCGGCTCCAATAAAGTCTTCATAAGCATAACTTGCATGAAACTGTACAGTCCTTGTCTCGTTGAAAAAATCGCTGTCACAGAGCATCTGGGTATATCTAGACTTACCAACACCTGGTACACCTGTTAAAACAATTTGCTTTTTGGTTTTTAATGTGCCGATAATATCCTTATCACTAGGGTTGTCACCGTTGAGAGCGAGATATCTCTCAACTTCTTCATGAGCCACAATGCTATGTTGGCTATCTGAAGGGGTTGTGGCTAAATCTACTTCTGGTTGTTTTCCGTCATCGAAATCGAATTGATTACGTATCTGTGCTCCTGTAATACCCTCAGTTGAAGCGTGAAGACGATTAACTGATAAATCATTTTCAAAAAGCCATAAAAAGTCGTTTTTGGTTATTTTAAGAAATTTTCTTATCGCTTTTTCGATAACTCTTGTGAATTGTTTGTCAGTTGGAGCGTTATCAAACTCAAAACAGGTATATCTGAAAATCCACGCTGCTAAATTTGACAAAGATATCTTATTTCCTTTTAGATAGTTTTCGGTAATAAGATCACGATAATTATGCTTCAGTGTGAGCGAGGAATCATTATCATTATAGATTGGAATGTTAATATTCTTTTTTTCAACGGTATCTTTGATACGGCCAAGCACTCCAGAAAAATCAGTACCAGGTTGATACTGAGATAACCGTTTAAATGCAGTGGGGAACATTAGGCCTCTTTTACTGCATTTTTCGGATGAATCAAACAGACCGCCTAATAACCATATTGAGTTGAAATAATCTCGTTTCTTTTCATCGGATAGGTTGCCGACAAGATATGTAACGGGGAAGGTTGTTGTAATCCCGAAGTGTTTACTGAGAAGATACAGAAATAACATATCATCTGTATCAAATTCAGCATTCTTAAAGTATTCAATAGAAGATTCAACATTTTCTCTTGAAATATAATAATTCATATTCTATCTATCCTCCTTAAAAGCTTGATCATAAATTGCGTTTGCTATAACTTCTGCAAGGTGACAAGGAACAGCATTCCCTATTACTTTATACATGGCAACGATATCCTTTAAAGTATCATCGATAAAAATAAAATCATCTGGGAATGTTTGAATACGTGCAATTTCTCTAATTGTATACCTTCTATTTTCAGTAGGATGTGTAATACCACAATTCTCGGGTTGGGCAGATGCTGTTATCGTCCCGTTGATCTCATCCCTACTAAATCTCCTGTAAAAATTAGGAGCGTGGTAACGTTTCATATCATCGCGTATTCGTTGGAACCTTGGAGAAAGATTTTCGTATGGAATGCTTTTCCATGATCCTCCTTCTGGTATCTGTTCAATCATGCTTTGTGCTTGAGGAGAATACGGCCAGTATGATTGATTCGGAATATCCTCTGGAATATCAAGAATATGTCTTAACGTTAGCTTGCTTTTGTTCTCTTGGATAGGAGGAAAAACAAAAGTTTTTTCGAGATTTTTATCCAAAGCGACAAGTATCATACGTTCTCTGTTTTGGGGAACTCCATAATCAGATGCATTGACTAGCTGGTAGTTGACGTTATATCCCAAGTCCTCAAGATCTTGTTTTATAACATCTATAAGCCTTTGACCGCTTTGATGTTTTGATGATAACAAGCCTTTTACGTTTTCGAACAGTACGGCACGAGGCTTCTTCTGCTCGATTATTCTAAGACATTCAAGGTATAGTTCACCTCGTTCATCGTAAACACCACGTCGGTTGCCTGCATTTGAAAAGGGCTGACAGGGGAATCCAGCAGTTAGTATGTCGCAATCAGGAATATCTTCTACGGGGACTTGAGTGATGTCCCGACCATCGATTTCGCCTAAGTTTAGACGAAATACAGCTTGAGCATCCTTATCGAAGTCGTTTGCCCAAACACGATTGAAACCAGCCATCTCGAAGCCTTTATCCATACCTCCGCATCCCGAAAAAAGTGATACTAACCGAGGCTGATTCTTTTTGCTGATTCTTTTTGAGACCTTTTTCTTTTTTGATGCATTTGCAGATGCCTTAAGGGTTTCCTCTATGCTAACATTTTCGTCAGCACCATCTATCTCAACTACATCATCAAGACCGCATTGTAAAGCTTCACAGATTTTTACAAGCGTTGCCATGCTGATGTTTTGATTCTTTCCCATGTTAGCAATGGCATTAGTAGTTAGCTTTGCTTTAGTACGCAGATCTTCTTTTGTCATGCCTTTTTCTAACAAGGTGTGCCATAAGGGTTTGTAGCTTACTTGCATAAGTAATCCTCTCTCTCTAGAAACAAAATAATACAGTATAAAGAATACTATTTGCCTTGAGAAAAGTCAAGAATATCTGTATGTTGACATTTCGTATAATTGTTATGCAAATATCAATAATGGCAGTATATAAGCGGGATTTTTGGACATTGCGATGTGTAAATGCGTGGAATCCGTATGTTGATTTCATTTATACGAAATAAAGGAGGTGATGTCAAAAAGTATGCACATCAAGTGGGACGTCCCGAAAGGGTTTGTCCATAGATTTAGAGACCGTTTATCGGTCTTTTTTTAGTGGTATCAAAATGTACACATTTAGGAACTCACAGAAAGGAGAACATTTTTATGAAACGTTATGGTTATCACAGAACAAGCACGAGGGAGCAGCATCTGGATCGAGGTATCGCTGAGATTACAGCTTACTGCGAACAGAACCAGTTGGAGCTGGAGAGGATCTTTACCGACCAGCAAACTGGTAAGAATTTCAACCGTCCCAGATACCAAGTCCTTAAAGAGGATGTCTTGCGGTCTGGTGACGAGCTGATCATCACAGAAGTAGACCGTCTTGGCAGAAATAAGCGGGATACCCTTAAGGAGTTACAGTATTTTCGTGATCATAATATCAGAGTGAAGATACTGGAGCTTCCGACCACACTTATGGACATATCCAAGCTGGACAATACCATGGCTCAGATGTTAATGGAAACCGTCAATAATATGCTGATCGAGCTGTATGCTGCTATGGCACAGGCTGAGATCGAGAAGAAAGAAAAGCGTCAGCGTGAGGGTATCGAGGCAAAGAAAGCAAGAGGAGATTGGGATGATTACGGCAGACCGTCAGCTATTGATATCGAAGACTTCAAGATCCATTATCAGAAGGTTATTGACGGACAGATGCGTCCTAGTGAGCTGATGAAGCAGCTTGGAATCAGCAAGAGCACCTACTACCGTTATGTTGAGAGGATCAAGGCATAACAATGAGGCAGAATACGATAAGAGCCAGTAACATCCATGTTGATGTTTTACTGGCTCTTGCTTTTATTCTTGATTTTGGCGATTTCAATCAATTCCCGCTTATCTTTATCAGTTATCTTCTGAAAGTAGTATAGCAGCTCTTTCTCAAGGTTTGTATGGTATTGATACTTCTTCTGGTTTTTTGGATCGTTGAAGTATTCGAGGTATGCTGCCAGATCCTCGCTACTTTGAGAGGGACCTGGAGCTTCATAGAAGACTTTTTCGTCAAATTCTATGGATAGGTGGAGTAGGTCATCGGCGGAGACATTATAAAGTAGTGCAAGTTTATAAATCGTCTCTGGGGATGGCTTACGCCTGCCTGTTTCATAATGAGAATAGGTCTGTCTTGTCGTCCCTAATGCTTCTGCTACATAGTCCTGAGTATAATTGTTAACTTTGCGTAGCTCTTTAAGCCTCTGAGGCAATAATGAATTTGCCATAAAATCACCACCTTTATACCTTTTTTAGTATAAATGTCGGCATATTTTTCTATTCAACGATCTGTATCATTTTGATATCAAACATGTTAAGAAAATGTATCTTTGTGACGATATAAATGATACGAGACGTTGCGTCTCGTTAATTGTGTTACTAATCGAGGTGTCTTATGGTAATCAGTCATAACTTATTGGCTATGAATGCCCAAAGACAATTTAATATAACTGGAACCAAAAAGAAGAAATCTACTGAGAAGCTCGCATCTGGCTACAAGATCAATAGAGCTGCCGATGATGCGGCTGGTCTTGCTATATCTGAAAAGATGCGGAGACAGATCAGAGGGCTTGATCAGGGTGCTCGTAACACCCAAGATGGAATATCCCTTTTGCAGGTGGCTGATGGAGCCCTAAGTGAAGTTCATGATATGCTTCATAGAATGAATGAGCTTTCTATACAAGCGGCAAATGATACCAACACAAGCTCTGATAGAGCTGCAATCCAGCAAGAGATAGATCAGATTGTATCCGAGATAGATCGAATAGGAAATGATACGGAATTCAACACAAGGAAACTTTTTAAGGGACAACCAGTCGGAACAGATGAAACAGGTAGAAAATATAGAATAGAGTACGAGACCATCACGACAACGTATACGGAAACAGTAGAAGACGTAAACACATATACAGAGACTGTTCCAGCTCATTATGGGGTATCTTCTGTAAATGCCAGTGGTCAGCTTACAGATTCATCCAATAATAGGTTTTTACTGACGGCGGATGAAACAGGTTTGCATATTAACTCGGATCTTTATAAATGGAGTGAAATCTATTCATCGGGAGGAGATATACTTAGTTCTCTCGGACAATTTCAAAGCTACAATATTGCATATAATGGGAGCACCATTACGATAAATACAGCGGATTGTGCTGACATTAAGAGCCTTATAAATTCTTTGGATGGCGTAGAAATAAACTATACGGAGAATTCGAGAAGTGTTACATCGCCCATATTATCTATATCGGCGGATCCTTTTATCATGTCAAATCCAAAGACATGGAATGTTGACAGTGGCGATAATACAACCATATCTTTTTCTGCTAATGAGAATTCAATCTTGTTTAAGAATGGAACTAAAACCGTAAATACGGTGCCTTGGTCAAGGGTTGAGTTTACTGAAGGAACAGATACCGTTGAAGCTAAAATAAAATCAAGTATTCCTGTAACCTTTACATTAAATAAGACGGATAATTATGTAGAAGATTTTAAGACAATACTACAGAGCAATGCAGCTCCATCCATATCATATCATGGAGATTATAAATATGGCCCTGTCAGTGATTATACGATTACAGTAGGAAGCTCGACTTACAAGATGGGAGTTTATAATTTGGAGGAGGCTCTATCGGATGTAGGTTTTACAGGTGGTACTGTTGTAGAGAATAAAAAAGCCACAGGTACAATATATTCACATGGTGTGCATGATATATATTTTGATTTGTATGCTAACAATAAAAAAATGAGATTTTATCTGGATGATACTGGTGATGTCAGATTGGATAGAAGTACAAGTGCGGGAGAATCGTTTCTCTATAGATTCTATTATCAAAAACAGGATAAGTCCATGAGCAATGCGTATGTCGAAATACCGATAAAATATACAAGAGATATGACGGCCAGTGAAACAAGACAGGATCTCTATAATCGTATGGTTTCTATATCATTTGCCAGTGAATATACGCCTCAGAGTACATATATTGGAGCTAGTAGTGGCGTAGTCACAACAAAGAGGTATTCGATTGACGGCCTTAATGATGCCCCAGACGAGACTGTTACACGGGAAGAAATAACATATCATGATGAAGAAAGAACAAGGGAAGAGGTAATTGAGAAAAAAGTATATATAGATGATGACGAAGAAGAAATCGAACAACGTGAACTATGGATCCAATCAGGAGCTGAAGTGGGCGACGGTATGTTTATTGTAATTGGCTCCATGAACTCACAGATATTGGGAGTAAAAGATTTGGATGTTTCTTCCTATGAAAATGCTGGGAAATCGATAGATGCTGTTTCAAAGGCAATAGATATCATTTCGGGAATGAGATCCAATATAGGTGCTCAGCAGAACCGCCTTGAACACACCTACAAGAATGTTACTAATACTGCTGAAAACACTCAGGCAGCTGAATCTCGTATAAGAGATACGGATATGGCAAAAGAAATGGTAGAGTTGTCAAAACATAATATTTTAGAGCAGGTTGGAACATCCATGATCGCACAGGCGAATCAGTCAAACCAAGGAGTATTGAATTTGTTACAATAATCTATTTTATGGAGGATGGAATAAATGTTAGGTTGGATGTTATTAGGAGCCGCAGGACTAGCGGTACTAGGTAAAGTCAGTGATAACACAAAAGCAGAGAATAATTCTTTTCAAAATTCCACAAAGGCAAATAATTACTCGCAATATGTTACACTTCAGCTTGTTGCAATGCCAGAGTATGAGACATATATTTATGTCGATGATTTATTATTTTGCCGAGTGCATCATGAGAATCCGCATTCCTATGTAGTAAATGATATTCCTGTTGGTTGTAAGCTGACAGAATACAGAAAATATGTAGGACGTTATGAACTGGCAAAATGTAGCGAATGTATTGTTAAGCCAGGATCAGGCGTGGAAGTGTATACGAATAAAAGAGGAAATCGGTATTTTGACAGAGGTCTATGGGTAAACGATGATGGTTATGGTAATTGTTAAAATGTAGCATAAAGCTACAGCCGCCAGTATATAGGAAAAATTTATATATTTTTTCTGAGCACCTGGTCATTACATTTTTAAGTGCTTCTTTAGTTCGAGACCCCACCCCCTCTGACACAGTGAGACCGTTGTAAAGGTTACAGATGTAGCCGATACAGCGGTCTTTTTTTATTGCGTCAAACAGCGGTGGAAAAGTAAACATTCATTTCAAAATCGAAAGGAGAACTCATTATGAAGACATTCAAAACACCCACAATCAAGGCAACCGTAAATTACGATCCTGCTCTGTTAAAGAGCAACCACATCTATCTTGCAGCTACAGACAACGAGAAGATCTATGTCGATGATCTTTTCCAGCAGATGCCCCTATACGTAAGAACATATCTGCTTCTTCACGAGGAAGGTCATATTATCGCTGGCCATCCTCATAAGCGTGATCTGTCACAGGAGCTGGAAGCAGATTCATATGCAGTAAAGAAGATGAGCAGATTCCTTGTTCATAAGGCTATGCTCCATGTTATGTCCGTATTCATGAAGATCGACTGGACTGTTGCAGCAGAATACATGGTTAGACTGTCTGATCTTGGTTATTCAAAAGCGAAAACCATGTATATCATTGCCCCTAACGGCCTGCGATTTAATGTGGAAACGATCCGTCAGTATCTTTAAGAATTATCGTCCTGAGCAAGACGTTAAAAGGCTTATTTCTTATGCCCAGAATTGGAAAGGAGCTGGGAGAGCAATCAAATCCAAAGGAAAGGAGGAAGCTGATCATGAAGTTTATCTTTACCGTACTTCTTCTGACGGTGCTTTACCGCCAGAGATATCGTATTTATAAGATGATCAAGTGCATGGTATGTGCATGTGCAGCTTATTATGATGCATGGAAAACTGAATAATTCTTTTAAAATGTCGTGCACAGCGTGCACAACACGCACATGTGTAAAATGTGCAAATGTGCACGACTATCTGTAACTATTTTAATTTTTTCAATCAAGTAGATCTACGTGCACAGATGCACAGAAAGGAAATTATTATGAAGAACAACAATTTCGATTCCATTAACGCAGCAGCTAATAACAATTCAGAGAATAACGGAGGTATGATCATGATGAACGCAACAATTAAGACTATGGACGTATTTGCACAGGTAGTTAAGGAAGCAGTAGAGGCATCCTTGGGTGATGGATATGAGGTTTCTATCCATGAGGTATTGAAGAACAATGATACCCATCTCACTGGTCTGACCATCAGAACTGAGGAGAGCAATATCGCTCCGACCATCTATTTGGAGGGCTCTTTCGAGAGATATAAGGCTGGTGATGCAGCTGTTCCTGTTATCGTATCGGAGATCCTGTCCGTATATGAGAGCCATAAGACCACGATGTCTTTTGACGCTTCACTGGTTACAGACTTCTCTGCCTGCAAGGAGAGGATCTGCTATAAGCTGGTGAACGCTGATCGCAACAGGGAACTGCTTGCCGATGCTCCTCATATCATCGTGTGTGATGATCTGGCGGTTCTTTTCTATATCTTGGTATCCAATGATGGAGAAGGTACTGCGACCATCACTGTCCGTAACAACATGACTGATCTTTGGGGAGTGGAAGAGGATGAACTCTTTAAGATCGCCCTTCTCAATACCCAGCGTCTGTTCAGAGGATCAGTAATGTCTATGGCATCGGTTATGATGGATCTTCTTTCTGACCGTATGGACGATGAGTATTCAAGCGAGTTCTTTGATATGGTCGTATCAGAGGACATGGTACCGATGTATGTCTGCTCGAACAGCCAGAAGGTCAATGGTGCTGGTGTGATCCTGTACAAGGATCTTTTAAAGCAGTTTGCTGAAAAGACTGGAAGTGATTTCTATATCCTTCCTTCTTCTATCCATGAAACTCTGTTGGTTCCTGTATCTGACCAGATGGAGGTTGAAGCCTTAAGAAGCATGGTGCGTGAGGTTAATGCTACCCAGGTCGCTCCCGAAGAAGTACTTTCTGATAACGTGTATATCTACCGCAGAGAGGACGATAAGATCAGCCTTGCATAATTAAGTGCTGGTTTCTCACTGCCGAAGCCCTAAGACCGTAATAGGTCTTATTTTTTTGCTTTCAGAAGGGAGTGATGCCTACTGGCAGATAATATTTTGTTTTTTGTAATAAGGATGCTTCTCTGGACTGGTCTTTATCTTACTTTTGATAAAGACCTCCAGAGCATCTGGAGCTTGTTGAAACCAAATAAATCTAAATCAAGAAAAGGAGACATAGCTATGTTTGATAAGAAAGAAATGAAGATGATCAAAATGAATAAGGTTGGTGAGTACATGATGAACGGTGAGCCTGTTTTCATGGTTATGATGGACGGTTCTCTGGTAGAGATCGAGGGTGCTTCTGATATGGAGACCATATTCTTCCACAGTCTCACTGGTGGTTCGTTTGCGGTATATCGCAAGAAGTTTGAAGGTATCGGCAACTTTGCCAAGAGCATAAAGCTTGGTGGATGGACGTTCTCTATCAACCATGAGAAGAAAGGCGGTGATGTAGATGTGCTTGATGCAGGGAAAGAGTGTTAGTCCAGAGATCGCTGGCACCTGTAATCGTTGTTCGCTCTACTTGAATACCTGTATGCCCGTTGTGGATCATGGTTTTCTTTTTGGAGAGTGTGACAACGATTTTTGCGAAGAGTGCCCTTATTACGAGGATTGTAATTCATATGGAGAAGGAAGGAGGACACCGTATGAATAATGCAGAGAAAATAAAAGCAGCCCTCAATCGTATTGAAGAAGGTTTGGCGATCATCAATACTAACGAGGACTGGCTGAAGTTTCTTAAGTTCCAGTCACTATTTTATAGATATTCATATGGGAACACAATACTGATTTTTTTACAGAATCCAGAAGCTTCCTATGTTATGGGCTATAAATCATGGAATAAACTGGGACGGTATGTAAGAAAAGGAAGCAAGGGGCTGGCTATACTGGCCCCTTGTATTAAAAGGGTTGAAGTCTTTAAGGAGCCTGAGAATAAGTCTGAATATCATGATCAGGAGGGTGAGAAAGAGACCAAGAAAGTATTATCTGGTTTTCGGATCGCTTATGTATACGATATCGCAGATACTGATGGATCAGATGAAATGCTGCCTGTTCTTGTAAAAGGTTTATCTGGTAACGGAGATACAGAAAAAGAAATATATGATCGTCTGTATTCTGTTTTATCCAAGGAATTTACTATACAAGAAGTATCTGGGACAGCCAGTAAGGGTAGTTATAATCTCGAATCCCGTATTATATCTATCAGATCTGATCTCGAATACCTCCAGCGTATCAAGACTCTTCTTCATGAAACAGCTCACGCATACGATTTTGAAATGAATCCAGAAGAAGATATTCCAAGGAACCGTAGAGAACTCGTGGCGGAATCTGTAGCCTATGTGGTCAGTATGCGGTTAGGACTTGATACGACCTCTTACACCATGTCGTATTTACAGTCATGGCTTAAGACCAAGGAGGAACTTAAAACAATAGCTGATACTGTTCAAAAGGTATCGTACAGAATCATCAATATGTTGGCGGAGTCAGAGGACTCCGCCTTTTCTAATTTAATGGAAAGTGAGGATTAAGAATATGAATGCAAATATCTTAGTGGAAACTGAAGGCTTATCTCATGAGGAATGGTTACGCTGGCGTAAGAAAGGTATCGGAGGATCTGATGTATCTGCGATTCTTGGTATCAACAAGTGGACATCTGCTATCGAGCTTTGGCTGGATAAGACCAACCAGAAGAACGATCCAGTAGAAGTAAATGAAGCAATGCAGTGGGGAACGATCCTTGAACCCATCATTAGAGATCATTTTGCTGCTGTTACGGGTAAGGCTGTCATGGAAGTTAAAGCTATGTTACAGCATCCTGACTATCCCTTCATGCTTGCTGATGTTGACGGAGTTACCACTGATGATAATGGTAATCCTGCTATTTTGGAGATCAAGACTGCCAGCGAGTATAAGCGTGATGAATGGTCAGATGGAGTACCAACATATTATCAGACCCAGGTGCAGCATTATCTCTGTGTTACGGGAGTATCAAAAGCATATGTGGCTGTGCTGATCGGCGGCAACAGTTTTCGTATTTACGAGGTTGATGCTGATCCAGAGGTACAGCAGATGCTTATCGCTGTAGAGAAGAACTTCTGGGATAAGGTTCAGAATATGGTCAGACCAGACATGGATGGATCTGACGCTGCCAAGGATCTTCTTGACCAGATTTATCGTGGTGGTGTTGAAGAGGAGATCATATTACCAGAGGAAGCTGTTGAGTGGGTGGATGCATATATTGAAGCATCTGCTGATGAAGATAATGCAAAAGCCAAGAAACAGGAGGCTTCTAATCATCTGAAGGAAATCATGGGTGATTATGATAAAGCTTCCTGTATGGGACATAGCATCAGCTGGAAAACCGTAACATCAGAGCGTCTGGACACTAAGGCTCTTAAAGAAAAGGAGCCTGAGATTTACTCGAAGTACATAAAGAGTAGTATCAGTAGGCGTTTTACACTCAAATAAAAGAAAGGATTGGTGATCATTATGACAAAACAGATGGATCTTAAGGCGTTGTTAGAGAGCAAGATGGGAAGCATTACTCCCATGGAAGAAACCCAGACAGCCATAGAGCGTGCTGAAACTGTTGTACCCAAGAATCTTATGTTTGATTCTGAAAGTACGGAGTTTAAGCCAGAGACGAAGGCTGTAACGGCTACTACTGCAAGAGGCCTCACAGTTGAAGAGGCAAAGCAGTTTGATGATGACATGAATCGTTTTATAGATACGGTTCTTATCTCTGGTGTGGATTATGGTGTTATCCCACACTGTAATAAACCGACTCTCCTTAAGTCTGGTGCGGAGAAGATCATGAATTATCTTGGTCTTATTGCCAGGACAGAAGTAGTCAATCGTGTGGAGGATTATAATACTGGATTCTTCTCCTATGAGTGTAAGGTCTTCCTGATCGATTATAATGGTGTTGTGAAAGGAGAAGGAGTAGGTATCTGTAATTCTCGCGAAGGACGCTATGCGAAACAGAACGGTTATGCAGTACAGAATACTGTCCTCAAAATGACCAAGAAGAGAGCTTTGGTAGATGCTGCCCTTAATGTAGGTAATCTGTCAGCACGCTTCACACAGGACGTGGAGGATATGAACCTTGAGCCAGAGCAGCCTTCTGTAGGAAAGAGCGTTGAGGAATTACGATCCAATAATAATTCATCTTCCTCTGCACCTAAAACAGAAAGACCAGCATCACAGAAGCAGATCTACTTCTTGGAAACCCTTATGGGTCAGCATGGGACTACTGTTGATGCAATAAATCAGTATGTCTCCCAGCAGTATGGTATTGACGACTATAGAAAGATTAGTAGTTATCAGGCTTCACAGCTAATAGAGCGTTTTAAACGCGAAGCTAATAAGTGAGGCATGTAATGAAAATGGGGGCGTGTCCTTTATAGGATATGCCCCTATATATTTTCGCCGAGGGAGTACTACGTTCTAATATGAAAAAACATATTATTATGAAAAAAGTGTAATCTGAGGCAACGCTCTTATCCTTTTGTTATAGTAGTTATAGAAGTATTTTCGCCTTAATATGCTTGGTGTCATGCCATGCTCTTAAAATAATATACATACCTCTTTGGGAAAATGTGTAAGGGTCAGCTGTTTTTATGACGATATAATATTATTATGAGGTTTTATAGAACCATGCACAATGTGCACATAATACATATAGTAGGATTTGAGTTCCTGTTAGGAATATTTAAGAGAGAGGTCAATATGAATTTTTTATTTGTAGCACTTGGTGGTGCTTTGGGTGCTGTAGCACGATACGCAATAAGTCTTATCCCAGTTAAGACAGAATTCCCTGTTTTGACGCTTATTACCAATATAGTAGGAGCTGTTTTGATAGGATTCATTGTCGGTGTTACAAGTAGTCGCGAAGGAGTATCAGATAATACGGTTCTTTTTTGGAAGACTGGAGTGTGCGGTGGATTTACGACATTCTCTACATTTTCCCTAGAAGCATTCAATCTGTTTGAGAATAAACAATATGCTATTGGTGGAATATATGTGGCTCTAAGCTTTACATGCTGCATAATTGGAGTACTGTGCGGGAAAAGGTTAGCATCAATAGTTAGGATTTGAGCGATTTATATGAAAGCTTCGTATACAGTCCCAAAATCTATAGAAAAGAAGTTTTGATTCGTGTATAATCCATGCCAAGTACTACAAGGTTTATTACTATGTCCAAGGGCAAAGCAGATTATCCTCCAAGAGGTAAACTGTCTTATCCTGAAAGAATAAAATAAAACAATAGTAACAGACCTTGTGAAAGATCACTAAACTGTCTTTCCAAGGTCTGTTCTTTTGTTTATTAATCCTTGTAGTATAAGGCGTTGATGGGATTTATTACTCTTGTTTGAGAGTATTTTACAGATAACCAATAATAAGTATTATGGGTACTCTTTATCTATGGTTGGAGGATAAGCTGCTTTGCCCTTTGGAGGATAAAGTAGAGTGCCCAGGGATAGTATTAATTTTAGAAATGCCCTATTTATAGGCGTTTCAAGCATATTTGTTTAGAATTTGGCAACGATTTGGCAACATTTGAAATACGGATCTGTATTCAGATGAGTTGTGTGGCAGGTGGTTTCTGCTACAAGGATTACATATATTATATTGGTTATTGAGAGCCTTACTGAATTTTGGGAGACCAGGATGTCAGTAAGGCTCTTTTTGTTTTGCAATCATATTGTTCAATGCAAAAATGTGTCTCTGCATTTGCCGGAGATACAGAAAGGAACATTGTATTGTAGCTTTGTATGAATGGATTGCAAAGATGGGCATGGTTGTGTGTTTATATATGAGGTATGTACTACAAGGACAGGTAAAAGAGAAATCCGTCTATCAGGATTTATTCTTCTTCCTTGCCTCTTTCAGCAGTTCCTTTGTGCGTGCTGCTTCTGAGTCCGGGAAGTTATAGCGGTAGTTATCATAAGCCTCTTTGTCGATCTCGCCGGATTCAAGCCGTTTGCTCTGCCGGAGCCATGCCTCCAGCATATCGGTGATGTTCCGGTAGCGTGGATTGTCATGGTCGAAGATGAGCGCAGGCTCACCGTTCCTTTCGGTGATGTGCAGGCCGTATTCATCTTCTAAGGCAAAAAAGGTGTGCATGATGCCTGTGAGTGTGTCGATATCCGGTACTTTGATGGCAGCAGGGTTGACTTCCAGTATCTCTGCCATCTGTGCGGTCAGCTCCTCTTTGGGAACCCTGGTCTCCGATTCGTACTGCGCCACGCGGACATCCTCGGATTTCTTCTTGAAGCCGAGGCGTTCCCCAAATTCTTTCTGGGTGAGGTCTTTCCTTGTCCGTAAGAGTTTGATTCGCTTTCCTGTTGCCATATGATTGTACCTCCATTTATTTCTAAATAAATATGTTTAATGAAAGTATATCAAATAATAGGAATAAACACAACAGACTAAGCAAAAAAATTTAATATTTTTTAAAAAACCGCTTGACTTATACTTTTATGTTTAGTATTATAACAGAGAACTAAACAAAATAGTTTAGATAGAGAAAGGGGGATTTGATATGCAGGAGAAGATCTATATGACGGTGCAGGATGTGGCAGATACGCTGGGGATATCCAAATCGAAGGCGTATGAGATTGTCCGCCAGATGAATCAGGAATTGCAGGAGAAGGGCTATCTGACGGTGGCGGGCAGGGTGAACAGCAAATATTTTCATAAACGGGTATGTTATGAGGATTAAGGCTGTTCGGAGTGTGGTGGTAAGCTGTGCCGGATAACAATGATTTCCAGAACCTTATGATAAGGGCAGAGCTGATTACAAGCTATTAGCAATTTCAAATAAGGTGGTATTCATGAAATGGTGAGCATTCATCCGGCAGGCTTATACAATAAATTTTATTTTAAGAAGGAGATGGTAAGGATGGCAGTTTACAAGGACAATGCGACAGGAAAGTGGCGGGTAATCTATCGCTTTACGGACTGGACAGGAAAGAGCCGGCAGACGCAGAAACGTGGATTCCAGACAAAGAAAGAGGCGGTGGAGTGGGAACGGGAGCAGATGCGTATCTCCCAGAAAAAGCTGGATATGACTTTTGGGAGTTTCGTGGATATCTACCGGAAAGACAGGCAACCGAGGCTGAAGGAGAATACCTGGAACACGAAGGAGGTCACAATCCAGACGAAGATACTTCCGTATTTTAAGGACAGGAAGATTAACGAGATCGAGCCGGGAGATGTGATCGAGTGGCAGAATCAGATGATGGCGTTGAAAGATAAGAACGGGAAGAAACTTTCCCCGGTCACATTAAAGACGATCCATGCACAGCTTTCTGCAATCTTCAACCATGCAGTCCGCTATTACCACCTGCCGAACAATCCGGCAGCAAAGGCAGGGAGCATGGGGTCGGAGAAGAGCGGTGAGATGGAGTTCTGGACGAAGGATGAGTATCTGCGGTTATCCGAGGCGGTCATGGTCAAGCCGGAGGCATACTATGCGTTTGAAATGCTCTACTGGACAGGACTTCGGTGTGGAGAGCTTCTGGCACTCACAAGAGAGGACTTTGACTTAGAGAAGATGACGGTGAGTGTTAATAAATCCTATCAGCGTATTCGGGGCAGGGATGTAGTTACACCACCGAAAACGGCAAAGAGTGTGAGGACGATACGGATGCCGGATTTTCTCTGTGAGGAAATGAAGGATTACCTGAAAATGCTATATGATCCGGAGCCGGACGAGAGGATCTTCCAGATCTCCAAATCTTTTCTCCATCACGAGATGGACAGGGGTTCTAAGGCAGCGGGAGTGAAACGGATCCGGGTGCATGGATTGAGGCACAGCCATATATCTCTTTTGATCGAGATGGGATTTACGGCACTAGCGATTGCGGATCGCGTAGGTCACGAAAGCATTGATATTACTTATCGGTATGCACACTTGTTTCCGAGCAAGCAGGACGAGATGGCAGATATGCTGTCCATGCAGAGGAAAGCAGATATGGATATGGCAAACAGTTCGGCAACAACGGGTGAAAAGAGGTGATGATTTAGCAGATAAAGAAATTGATCATGAGGTGTCTGGTGATAACGATAGAAATGCGAAAGAAGGTGATCAAAATGGAGAAGTCATTAGACAGGAAAGGTCGGTGGAGGAATAAACTTGTTGGGTTTAGGGTATCACCGGAGGAGGCAGAAGTCATTGATAACTTTGTCCGGCTCTCCGGTCTGACAAAGCAGGATTATATTATTCGCAGACTTACGGAGAAAGAGGTCACAGTGTATGGAAATCCAAAGGTGTACCGTTCCCTGCGGGGATTGATGATGGAGATTCTGGAGGAGCTTAGACGGCTGGAAACAGCGGGGCAGGTCACAGATGAAATGCTCTATACCATCCAGATGATGACAGAGATCATGGGAGGGATGGCAGAGGAATCAGAAGTCTTGTCAGATAAGACGCTGTTTCATTCGGGGTGCAGGGAGAAAGCTCCGGATGAAAATATTAGCACAGATAACGGATAAGAAAAAGTCCTATCGGCTGCAACCGGGAGGACGATACACCGCAACGGTGTGGTGCAGATAACAGAGGGAGAACCTTTGGTATCTACAAATGTAACTAACACAAGTATATCAGAGGTTTCTCTTCTCTGCAAATAAAATTTTAGGGCAGACAGACAATGATTCTTTTATTTGTCTGTCAGAGCAGAAGGGAGAGATTTTATGGAGATTAGGGAACAGGAAGTAGCATTAAAGATGATCAGCATGGCAGACGTACAGTCGCAGGAAGTCAGATGGCTGTGGTATCCGTTCATTTCGTATGGAAAGCTGACGATCATTCAGGGAGATCCGGGTGATGGGAAGACGACATTGGTATTGAATCTTGCGGCAAGGCTTTCCAGAGGGGAAGGCATGGAGCCGGGGATGGACATTGCAGAACCGGTCAACATAATCTATCAGACGGCAGAGGATGGGCTTGCGGATACGGTCAAGCCGAGACTGGAGCAGGCAGGGGCAGATTGTACAAGGATCAGCGTGATCGATGAAAGCGACAAAGCATTGTCTATGATGGATGAACGACTGGAACAGGCGGTGATCCGGCAGAATGCGAAAGTATTAATTCTCGATCCGATACAGGCATATCTCGGTGGCAGCATGGACATGAACCGAGCTAACGAGGCAAGGGATATGACGAAGAGGCTGGGTGCATTGGCGGAGAGGACGGGATGTGCGATTATCCTTATCGGTCATATGAACAAGAATGGAGGTGGCAAGGCTGCCTACCGGGGAATGGGTTCGATAGATTTCTTCGCTGTGGCAAGAAGTGTGCTTCTGGTCGGACGGATCGAGGGAGAGGAAAATCTGAGGGCTGTGGTGCAGATCAAAAATAATCTCGCAGGGTTTGGTCATGCGAAAGCCTTCGCCTTATCGGAAGAAGGATTTGAGTGGATGGGGGATTATGAGATCTCTGCGGATGAAGTCCTCGGTGGTATCGTACCAAAAGTCAATAAAAAGGATAAGGCACTGCAGTTCCTCCGAGGGATGATGGCACCGGATACGGTAGTGCCGAGCGAGGAAGTGGTGGCTCTGGCAAAGGAAGAGGGCATTGCCAAGAGGACTCTGGAGAGTGCCAAGAAGGAGTTGGGGATCCGGGCAAAGCGGATTGCCGGGAAGTGGTACTGGGATCTGAGTGTAAGGGAAGAACAACCCCGGACAGACTGAGCCGGTATCCGTACCGGGTAAGGGCGCAACATTGCAGAGTATAAGAAACTGCGGTCTTAAAGATTGCAAGGTTGCAGGATATAAAGACCTTGCGGTGTTGCGGTCTTAAAAAGTGGTGGGTATATTTCTGGCAGTCAGCGGGGCTGTCCCGGCGGAGCAGGACGGTCACGCTGGCTGCGTAAGCCAGGCTCCCGGCAGGGCGCAAAACCGAAGAAGTGTGGCTTGCCACACTTCGAGGGGAGCATTTTTGATGGGCCAAGACCGTCAAAAGTGCTTTTGCGTTACTTTCGGAGAAAGTAACAAAGCCTATCCGGCTTCAAACTTCACTCCGTTCGTTTTCAGCTCGGATAGTAGATGGGGAGATTGAGTACAGAGCAGGACGGATAAAAAGAAAGTACGTATCATTTTCTTGCACCGATGAGGCCGGGTTAAGCATAAAGGGCTGGGATAGTCAGATTTCTAATTAAACTTGATGATGTGGAAACAGGAAGATTGGATTTAGTGTTATAAGGATTGGGGGTATCAGCATGGAGAGGACGATCAGTATTTCAATGGGGAAAGGTTCTCTGGCACACAACAACCGGAAGTTCGTGGCAGAGAATGTAGACAGGAACAGGGTTCCGGATAATGTGATCTACCGGCAGGAAAATCTGAAAGCGGTGTATCACAAACTGTTTGACAACGCATTACAGGAGTATAACAGCAGACAGAAACGGAAAGACCGGAAGATTGTTGATTATTACGAAAAGATACGACAGAGCCGGCAGGAGAAACTATTTTATGAGATGATCGTGCAGATCGGGAACCGGGATGACATGGGCGTAAAAGATTCGGAGATGGCGGGATTGGCAAAGGAGATTCTTTCGGAATATATGGAGGAGTTTCAGGCGAGGAATCCGAACCTATATGTGTTCAATGCAGTCCTGCATATGGACGAGGCGACACCGCATCTGCACATTGATTTTGTCCCTTATATTACAGACAGCAGACGTGGACTGAAGGTCAGAAACACATTAAAAGGTGCGTTGGCAACACAGGGATTTGTCGGAGAAGGGAAGAGGTGCAGTGAATGGAGCAGATGGACGGACAGCGAAAAAGAAGCACTTGCCGGAGTGATGGAACGGTTTGAGATTCGCTGGAAACAGCTCGGCACGAAAGAGGAACATCTTTCCGTATATGATTTTAAGAAGAAAAAGCGGAAAGAGGAAGTGCAGATTTTGGAGCATGAGATTGGGCAGAAGGCAGCGGAATTATCCGATACGGTGGCGAAGAAAGAGCAGGTGCAGAAAGAGGTGGATTCACTTGGAGAGATCAAAAAATCACAGGCAGATATCATAGCGGATAACCGGGAGACCATACAGAAACTCGATACGATGATTTCGGAAAAGGATGATGAATTATATGACATCCGGCAGGATATTGCAGATTCCAGACGGCGGGCAGAAGAGAGTCGGGAAATTTTAAAGGAACTGGATGGCAGGATAGAGGAAGGCAATGTAATCATTTCCCAAAATTCTAGGCAGATAGCGGAGCAGAGGGCAGAGACAGAAGAAGCCTCAAAGGAACTGCAATCTGTGGAGCAGGATCTGTCAGTAAAAAAGATCCTCTGGGACAGCGTGCAGTCGGATTATCAGTTCTATCAAAAGATGGTCGGTTCCAGACAAAATGAGATTGATGACCTGAATATGCAGAAAGAGGGTTTAGCTGGTGAAATCGGGAAACTTTGCGACAGGAAGGAACAGGTAAGG
Organism: Lachnospiraceae bacterium V9D3004; assembly: GCA_000621985.1. Taxonomy (GTDB): domain Bacteria; phylum Bacillota; class Clostridia; order Lachnospirales; family Lachnospiraceae; genus V9D3004. Next base: position 54,457 of record JHWW01000005.1, on the reverse strand, counting down.
AAAGAGCTGGAAACGGCAGAGGGCTCACTTTCTGAGATTAATGACCGCATAGAGAAGGCACAGGACAAAGCGGATATCCTTCAAGTTCAGATGATGGAGATGCAGATGGATATTGACGAGCAGAAAAAGATGCTGCGGGATCATCAGGAAGAGGTCGCTAGGGCAGAAGATACGAACCGGCAGATGGACGGTCTGGAACGGCAGTTGTCCGGGGCAGAATGGAGCCTGCCGGAGCCTTCAAGGTTTATGTCGGTCAGGGAGTTCTTCCAGAAGATAGCACTTCCGTTAGTGAATAAACTGAAAGACATGATCCGGTCACTTTACAGGGAGGTGCTTGATCTCAGGAGCAGGCTGAGAGGACAGGAGGACTTTCAGGAGTACAAGGCAAAAACAACGGAATATGTGATGAAACTCAGCACAGAAAATGAGCAGTTAAAGGAAACGAAGGAGGCATACGAAAATATCCGGTCAGCAATCGGAAGGGAGGAATGTGAGAGATTGGAGAAAATCGGGCGGTATCAGAGACTTGGATTGCAGGCGGCAGGAGATGAAAGAATGATGGGGTGGAAACAAGTCAGATAGTTGTAATAAATAGCAGGAGAAGGTACAGTGAACGCAGAGAAACCTGTGTTTGCTGTATATTCTGTATATTTATTTAATGTAACTGAATTTGTAAATGTCTTCGATAAAAACATTTGTTCGTGCAACAAAGTATTGACAATGACGCACAAAAAAGATATAATAAATCCAAATGGAGGAATTATAAATGAAAAAATCAATTTCGATAAGTATAAGAGTTAGTGAAGACGAATTGAAGAAATTCAAACTTGCTGCCCAACTTGAATCTTATGCTTCTTATAGTGAATTTATAAGAAGAACTTCATTAAAAGAAGCGGAAAGGGTAATTAGACAAAATAAGACAAGGGATGGTGAATAATAATGTCAAATACAAGTGAAGAAACTACAAAAGGCTTAACTGTTGGGAAATTGAAAAGTATTGAAGGGTATCCAAGTAACCAAAATCTTAAAGTAGATGCAATTACTTGGTTCAAAGAAGATAGTTATAAAAGTTCAGAGTACAAGTGGTTATGTGATGTTTTTTCAAAGGCAACAAAAAAGCAAACATTGAGATCAAAGGGAACTCCAGATTTTACGGTTACATTAGATGGTGCGGATATAATTGTTGTTATAGAGTGTAAAGGTGATGTTAATAATCATTCATTGTTTGAAAATGTAGAAGACTATATAGGATATGGTTTTGGAAAACCAAATGAGACAGAGAAATATGCAATTAATGGTGCATTATGGTATGCCTCTTTTTTGAAGTCAGACTATGATGTTATTGCTATTGGAGTTTCAGGACAAACACGAGTGGAAACATTAGTTACTTCATTTGTATGGCCAAAAGGTGGAGAAATATCTGATATAGCATTGTTGGAAAATGCTTATTTAGAAAATGCATTGGTATCGATTAAACAATATGAAAAAGATATTGATGTAATCTTAGATAGATTTTCGGCAACTGAGGAAGCTGTTAGAAAAGAATTACGACGTTATACATTATCTTGTGCTAATTTTTTGCGTTCAAATGGTATTGAAGATAATTCAAAGGCTGGATTTGTTTCCGCAGTTATTTTAGGATTAACAAATCATGAGTCAAGATTGTATAAATGTACCAAAGCAGCAATTGAAGCGAAAAAAGTAACAAAATCGAAGAAAATGATTAGCGATTCTATTGGAAAAGATGCAGTAAAATTATTGAAATATTCTTTATATGGAGAGGGTGGAGATGAATTTGCAGACGATTATGTTAAGGGGGTATGGGACATTGATGAAATTCCAAAGGGAAAAAGAGTATCGCTAAAAAAGTTTTATGAAGCATTATTAGCTAAAGATGAATTGATTATGGCACCAAAAGGAAAAGATAATAAATATTTTCAGGATGGCGATACGGTGCTTTCTTGTTGCATATTTTCACTATATGAAAATGTTATTGAGGTTATTGAAAAATATTCTGGAATAGATGTTATGGGGGAGTTTTATACTACTTTTTTAAGATTTACGAAAGGAAATGCTAAGGAGAAAGGCATTGTGCTTACTCCTAAACATGTTACAGATTTATTTTGTGATATAGCTGAATACTACTTAGATTCAAAGTTTAGTGAAAAAACAAAAATACTTGATATTTGTTGTGGAACTGGAGCTTTTCTTATTTCTGCATTAAATAGAATTAAAAAAAATATTGCAGATGAAAAGCAGAGCGAGGACAAGAAAAAACATAGATATGAAATTGCCCAAAAAAACAGTTTGATTGGTGTAGAGAGAGATGCATCTATGTATGCACTATCATATGCTAATATGCGATTTCATGGAGATGGAAAATCAAATTTATATAACTGTTCTTCCTTGCTCATTGATTCTTTTGCACCAGTAGATGATAGCGGAAAGACATATATAGGAGATAAGAAAGTTTCTCTTTATGAGGCATTAAAAGAGTTTGGTGATATTGATGTTGGGATGATTAATCCTCCATATTCCTTAAATAAAAAAGATAATTCTACAGCTAGGGAATATCCGATTGTTCAATTGATTGATGAATTGCAAGATGAAAATAGGAAAATTAATAAAAGAATTAAAGAATTAAGAGCAAATAAAAAAATAGATTATGATAAAGAAATTGCATTATTAATTGAAGAGATAGAAAAAAATAGAGAAGAAATAAAACAAAAGCAGAAAGAGTTTGATAAAAGTGGGCTACGCGAGGTAACAATACAAAAGGGGCAGGACGAACTAGATTTTGTTGCATCTATGTTGCATTATTTAAAAGTTGGTGGAATAGGAATTGCTATAGTACCTATGTCGTGTGCGGGAAGTAGTGGTTCCAAATTACGTGCAGAATTATTGAAATATCATACATTATTAGCATGTATGACAATGCCACCACAATTATTCTTTGATAGCCATGTAGGTGCAGCAACTTGTATAATGGTTTTTAAAGCACATATACCTCATAATTCGTCAAAATCAGTATTTTTTGGGATCTGGAATGAAGATGGATTTTCAGTTATACCACATAATGGACGAAAAGATACGGGATTATGGGAAAAAATAAGAAAGAAATGGATTGATCAAATTGATGGAAGTGCAGAGAAGAATGATGTATTATGGGTCAAACATAAAATTAATAATTATGGTGAGGCATTGCCGGAAGCATATGTAAAAACTGATTTTAGTAAAATAAATGACGAATTATTTAAAAGGGTTGTTAGGAATTACTCACTGTATAAGTATATGGATTCTAAGGCATCCTTAGATAGAAAAAATTCAGAAAAGTTGTATTGGTTATTAGATCATTATAGCGAATTTGAAAAGTTGTTTTCTGCTTCAAAACATGATAGCAAAATTAGTCTTGATGATAGAAAATGGGAGATATTTTCGATAAAAGATATAATTGATGATATCCATAATGCTAAATCATATAATGCATCTGATTTGGTTGTGTCAGATACAGAAGATTATATTCCATATGTAACTAGAACAGATGATAATAATGGGATATCTTTTTGTGTCGAATCAAAAGATTATGTTGGTTTAGAAAAAGGCAGGGCAATTTCTATTGGTGACACGACTTCAACTATTTTTTATCAACATTCTGAATTTATAGCAGGACCGCACATTATTGTAATAAGAGCGGATTGGTTTAATGTTTACACGGCAAGTTTTTTGATTGCATTGCTTAATATGGAAAAATATAGGTATCCAGTATTTGGTCGTGCCTTTTCTAAAGAACTAATTCAAGAAACACTATTGCCATTACCGGTAAACAATTCAATTCCAGATTACAATTTTATGGAGGATTATATACAGTCGTTGCCTTATAGCTCAAATATTTTGTGATTTTAGTACGTAATAAATAGAGGAGAGAATGAGAAATGAGAATAATATCATTAAAAATAAAAAACTTTCGAGGATATAAAGATCTGGTTGAAATTAGATTTGACGATTTAACGGTATTTGTAGGAAAAAATGATGTTGGTAAATCAACAATTTTGGAAGCATTAGATATATTTTTCAATGATGGCAAGGGTGTGGTTAAACTAGAGAAAAGTGATGTGAATGTTGATGAGAGAAAGATGGATAACAATGAAACGATAATATCAGTATGTTTTGGAGAATTACCTGATAAAATTGTAATAGATTCGACAGTTGAAACAACATTACAAGATGAATATTTGTTGAATTCTGATGGATATTTAGAAGTGGTAAAAAAATATAAAAATGGCGGTGCAGGAAAGGTTTTTGTAAGAGCATATCATCCAACAAATCCTAAATGTAATAATTTATTATTGGCAAAAAATACCGATTTGAAAAAAATTGTTAAAACAGAAAATATATCATGTGAAAATCAATCTATTAACACTTTGATGAGAAGAGCAATATGGAGCAAATATGAAAATGAATTGCAATTGATGGATTGCGAAATAGATGTTTCAAAGGAAGAGGCAAAGAAGATTTGGGAAAAATTAGTGCTTTATATGCCTGCGTATTCTTTGTTTCAATCTGATAGAAAAAACAGTGATGGAGATAATGAAGTACAAGATCCCTTGCGAGAAGCTGTTAAACAAATATTGAATGAACGAAGGTTACAGGAGACTCTTTTTGAAATTGCCAACGAGGTCGAGAAAAAACTTAAGGAAGTGTCAGAAAGAACTTTGCAAAAACTTAGGGAGATGGATCCAGATATAGCTAATAGCTTAAATCCAGTTATTCCGTCTGCAGATAGTTTAAAATGGCAAGATGTTTTTAAAAATGTTTCAATATCTGGAGATGATGATATTCCAATAAATAAAAGAGGTAGTGGTGTTAAAAGATTAGTATTACTAAATTTCTTTAGAGCAGAGGCGGAAAAGAGGGCACAATCTGAGGGGGGAACCGGTATGATTTATGCAATAGAAGAACCGGAAACATCTCAACATTCTAATAATCAGCGTTTGCTAATAGAGGCTTTTAAGACATTGGCATCAAATGAAGCGACTCAAGTGATTCTGACAACCCACAGTTCTGTTATTGTGAAGCAACTTGATTTTTCGAATTTAAGATTAATTAGTAATACGGAAAACAGTCATAAAGAAATACTTAGTGTTCTTCCGGGGCAACTTAATTATCCTTCGTTAAATGAAGTAAATTATGTGGCATTTGGAGAAGCTACGGAAGAATATCATGATGAATTGTATTCATATATTGAATTTCAAGGATGGAAAAATGCTTATATAGCAGGAAAACCAACCAGATTATATAAAAGACAACGAAATAATGGTACGCTTATTGATGAACAGAAAGTTTTAACTGAATATATTAGACATCAAATACATCATCCAGAGAATCGGGCTAATGTAAGGTATTCACGAGAAGAACTTAAAGAATCTATAGACTTGATGCGTGATTTTATTCAAGAACATCATGTGACTGGAGAAATAGATGAGCCGTAAGTGGCGATGGAGACATGATATTAAGGAGGGTAGCTGAGCAGTGGAAAAAGTACGGGTATTTGTGGATACAGACTGGTGGATGTTTTTGAGCACAATTTTATCGGGAATAATTGCTGCAACCGCGACACTTGTTGCCGTGATTGTTAGTAATCGCGAAACAAGGAGGCAGTTGTTACAGCAACAAAATAGGTATGAAAAAGAGCAAGAAGAGAAAAATAAAAAAGATAAATTTGTTATAATTAAACCTACAATTATACTTTCTTCATTTATGGGTATATTAGATAAACTAATTATTCAAAATGACTATAATAGAGAGTTGTTATTTACTGGGGAAGATGGATTTGATTTTTTTGATGATATAGAAAAGCGACAAAACCAAACATGTAGAATATTACATATTAGTAATAGTTCTCCGCATGATATTATGGATGTTGTACTTACGACAGAATCATGTTTGGAAAATAAAGATACAAACGAAAAGATGAGATATAAAACAAAAAATGCTATAAAACTTTTGAGATCGATGGAAAGCATTGATATAAGACTTACTAATCAAATGCAGTATGAAAAAATATTGTATATGAATAAAAAGAAAGTTCCTAGTAAATTTGATTTTAATTGCTATATCGAGTATTCTACGGAGGCAATGCAAAGAATAGTGTATCACTATAAAATAATAATAACTAACGATAAAGGTATAGAAATTGAGAAAGATGAAATTGAACAGGTAATAGATGAAACTATGGCAACGATAGAAACTACAGCTTTTCGTAATTTGCAAGACTATATTTCTAATATTGATCGCAGTGCTTATGCATGGGAAAAGATGGGACAATCTCAGGTAAGGGGAATGATGACATTGATTAATCCAACTTCAACACAGCAAAGTGCTATAGAGAAGAAATCAGAAGTAAATAATAGGGAAAATAATAAATAGTGACTGGCAACATTTTGGCAACAAAATTCTCTAAACTCAAAATAATAGAAATAATATATGTAAGATAAGCCACAAAAACCGTTAAAAACTAAACAAATATATTTAACGTCAACCTTTATGGTTAAGAGATGGAGTAACGGGTGAGTAGTTCCAAGTGGTTTGCAAGTGCATAGAAAACCAGTAAGATCAAGGGCTGAGAGCATTTGCTCCCAGCTCTTTTTTTAATGATTCTAATAGTGATTCTAAATTGATTCTATAAATCGCTTTCTCAAACCACACATTGCGTGTGTGGGACAGATGTGATATAATCAAGAAAAACGCAATGCGAGGAGAATGAAATGGATATTGCAAAGGTGATTAAAGAATTACGTGAGGGTGTGAAAATGAATCGAAAAGAATTCTCAGAGCACACTGGGATTCCGGTTAGGACACTTGAGGATTGGGAGGCTGGTCGTCGTACTCCTCCGGAGTACATACCAAGACTTATAGCATATCAACTGAAATATGAGGAATTGGTTGGGAATAAAGATGTGGAGATGTTATGATGGAACTGAAAGCAAGTGAGTATAAGAGATTTGAGGATATTAAGCATGTAAGAAATGATGGCACCGAGTATTGGAGCGCCAGAGAACTTGCACCGGCATTGGAGTATGCTCAATGGAGGAATTTTTCTAAAGTAATAGGAAGGGCTATGATTGCCTGTGAGAATAGTGGACACAGTGTTTTAGATGATTTTGCTGAGGTCAGCAAAATCGTGGATGCAGGAGCAACGTCCAAACCGATAAAAGATTATGAGTTGTCAAGGTACGCATGTTATTTAATCGTTCAAAATGGTGATCCGCGTAAAGAAGTCATCGCGTTGGGACAGACATACTTTGCAATACAGACTTATCGTCAGGAGGTGGCGGACCATTTTAATCAACTTGACGAGGATAGAAGACGATTAGTTGTACGAGGTGACATAAAGCAGTGGAATCAGCTACTTGCAGAGACGGCGCATGATGCAGGAGTTATAACAAATGAGGAGTTTGCTGTTTTTCAAAATGCCGGATATATGGGATTGTATGGTGGACTTGATGTTGATGATATTCATTCGCGAAAGAACTTGGAAGTAGGACAGAAGATTCTTGATTATATGGGCAGTACCGAATTGATTGCCAATTTATTCAGAATATCTCAAACGGAAGAAAAACTCCGCAAGGATAGTGTTAAGGAAGCTGAGAAAGCTACAAGCGTTCATTACAATGTTGGAAAGGAAGTTAGAACAGCCATAAAGAAAATCGGTGGCACTATGCCGGAAGATTTACCTACACCTGAGAAAAGCATTCAACAGATTGAGCAGGAACAGATGGCAAGGCTTAAAGCAAAGGCAAAAAAAGGAAAAATAATGTTGGATGAGTGATAGTGATATAACTGATAAAAATGAGTGAATTTGAACTGTTTACAATGATATATTTTGTGTTGGATGCTTTTTATGAAAATGATATTGAGGATCCATTTATTAGTACTGTTATAAGTGATATGAATCCCTTTATATGGTCTGATATTGGCTCTGCGGATCCGGCTATGTATAGTGAGTATATTGATTTCTTAAATGGAAGAACCATTACCATAGATAATAGTCTTGATATCGCAAAGGAGTATTTGGAGACTATTGATTATGCAGATGTTACTGACGCTTTAAAGGATATGACAACAGAGGAGTGGTCTTCGTATTGCAGAAAGTATTTGGCGGAACCACATAAAGGGGGAGAAGCAAGAGAAGAATAGAATCACTGACTTTAATTAGTGATTCTAAAATGATTCTATTTTTCCCGGAAAGCACAAGAAAAACAGGGTGCTTCGGGGAAGATAAAATAATAGAAACGCTGAATTTACCAGTATTTCACACGAGGAACAGATTTGAAACTGGGGAGATGGAATGATTATAGATTTATTTGAAAAATCTAAAAAAGGCCTTTCTTTTGAATTGGAGAATATCAATGTTTCTTACATACTATTTTGTCAAATAGAAGGTAGTATTTATGCTATGACAGCTGGTTTTGGTAATCATTTGATTAAAAACTATATTGAAAGAAATTGGGGACTCTATTTAATGCCTAAAATATTAGGCGATGATGTTGGCGTAATAAGAGAGGTCAAAGAAAATAATTTATATGGCAATGAAATATCTTTAAGTAAAGCAAATAGATATACAACAAATCTTGTTTTTGAAAAGAAAATGAGTGCTGTATTTAGAGAACTTTCATTAGAGGTAGATGATGAAGTAGCTGAACTATTTGGAATATCTAGCAAAGAAAATACAAGAAAGACAAGTGTATTACTTAAAGACTCACTGAATTTGCGTAAGTCTATAAGTATTGCAAAATTAAAGGAAGTATTAAATGAGATATATGAGATTGAAAAGAGGGAAGATCAATATTCAATGGGGTATTTTTCTAGTTCAAAAAAAGCTAATATTTCTAATGCGGATCTATTTGATGCATTACAAGACTGTATTCTGAATGGTGAACTAGACAAATTTATACTAATTGGTGATGACTATCAGAAGTATTATGTCGATGCTAGTGAATATATTGTTACAGATGATAAAGGTGAGGAATGTTATACATCTAATTCACCAATTTCATTTGTGGAATTTATTGAATTCATATCTGAACATAAAGAATTATCAAAAAGTAGATTGACTACTATACTAAAGAAATGGAACATACAAACAAAGGATGACAATGGGAATACCGTAATGTTTCCCAGATCAATTTTAAATTCATTACAAGGATTTGTCGAATTCAGTGATAAGAATATTCCTTGCTTTTTGATGCAAGGGGATTGGTATTGTTTTATCAATAGATATACATCTATGTTAGATGAGGAATTTAAGAGTCTATTTGAAGAAAGCAAAGAAGCCTCTAATGATATACATAAGAGATTTGGACTAGCATCGAGAGAAAAGACAGAAGATTCTTATAATGATTCATTCTTTGAGAATGAAAATATTATAGTTGGACATAAGGCATTAATTAATAATTTTGAAATAGCAGATTTAATCTTTTGGGATGATACAAACCTGTATTTAATGTGCAATAAAAAGTTATTTAATGGGGCTGGTAGTAGAGATTTAACTAATCAGATGTGGGCTGCAGCTAATTATTTACAAACTAGATTAAATTCGAAGGATAGAACTCTCTTTTTGACTGATTATTATAAAAAAATTAATTCTAGATACACGGGGATTGGACATACATTAGAAATTTCAAAATCTAATTTTTATAAACTATTTGATAAAAGAATTATTTTTATTGCTGGATATATGAGTGGATATTCAAAACGTAGTGACTCATATTATGCTAAATACTTGACAGTAGATACTCATAAAAAAATACAAAATATGGGATGCAAATGTATTACAATGGGAATTCAAAAAGTAAAGAAAGAATAGATAGGTCTGGTGTAACTGAGAAAAAAAGGAATTACAGCAGATTGAGGCAAGAATATTTAATATGCTAAAATTGGAGGCGATATTATGACAAGTGAACTGATGAGAGAGTTGCTTTCAAAAGATGAAAAAATTACAGTAGAATACAAAACCTGCCAGTATGGTGTTCAGGAAGATGTGTATGAAACGGTATGTTCTTTTTCTAATAGATATGGCGGATATATTATTATGGGGGTAGAGGATGATGGCACTCCGATTGGTATTAACCGAAATATGATTAAGGAAATGAAGAAGAACTTTGTAAATCAGCTCAATAATCCGGATAAGATGTCACCAACATTATATCTTTCAATAGAGGAACTTGAATATGAAGGAGTCCTGCTACTGTGGGTATATGTGCCACCGACATCTACAGTAGAAAAATGTGCAAATAGGATTTATGACAGGAATGAAGATGGTGATATGGATATTACAGATTCGCCGATTCAGTTGCAGAATATGTATAATAGAAAGAGCAATACTTATGCGGAACATAAGATATTTCCATACGTCACAACGCAAGATTTGCGAATGGACTTAATGGATAAAGTCAGAAATCTTGCAAAGAGCAAAAATCCAGATCATTCTTGGTTGGAGATGTCTGATGAGGAAATATTGAAGAGCGCAGGTTTATGGGAAAAAGATTTTTCATCAGGAATCCAAGGGTATAATTTGGCAGGCGTTTTGCTTTTTGGCAAGGATGAAGTGATACGTTCTTGTTGCCCGGGATATGTTACAGATGCAATTTACCGTGTTGAAAATTTGGATAGATACGATGATAGATTACAGGTAACCACTAATCTGATTGAGGCATATGAGCGTCTGATGGAATTCGTGGCAAAGCATACTTCGGATAAGTTTTACCTAATTAATAATGTGAATACAAGTCTCAGAGGGATTATTTCCAGAGAGGTGATTGCCAATATTCTTGTTCATCGGGATTATTCAAGTGCATTCCCGGCAAAGGTTATTATTGAAAAAGATTGGCTGAAAACAGAGAATTGGTGTATACCAAGACGCCATGGGAATATTATGAGTGACGAATTTACTCCATATCCGAAGAATCCATTGATTCAACAATTTTTCGCAAATATTGGCAGAACTGATACGATTGGTTCCGGTGTAAGAAATTTATATAAATATACGCCGATTTATTCTGATGGTGGTAAACCGGAATTGATTGAAGATGATGTGTTTAGAATAAACATACCTTTGGACAAGGTGGCCGCCGAAGAAGCGATAGAGCAAAAATCTTTGTCTGAAAGAGAGCAAAAAATATATAATATGATTTGCGAAAATCTTCACTTGTCGGTTGAACAGGTAATGGCAGAACTTGATATTTCCAGAGCTACTGTTTTCAGAGATTATGCAAAAATCAAAAAGGTTACAGGGGCTGTGTATGATAAAAGTACTTCAACATGGATGTTGTAATTAAAAATATAACTTTTTTGCTCAGTCTCAAGTTAGTCTCAACATAGTCTCATGAGATCTGATACTGGATGAGACTGGATAAAGTGGCAGAAATGCGATAAAATCAGCATTTTCGAAAGAATAAAAGGAAATGAGTCTCAAGTTAGTCTCACGTAGTCTCATTTGTAGATGAGACTACGTGAGACTTGAAAAAATTAATGAGACAATAAGGAATACTGAGTGATTCCTATTTTGGACTAACAGTCCAATGCAATAATTGTTTCCATAGTATATCATACAATCAAAAAGGTGGAGGATATCTTATGGGAACAAATTATTATCTGATGAGTAAAAGCAAGAAACTGATGCGAGAGTATTTTGCTGTTGAAACAGATTACGGCATTACAGATGAAGAATATGAAATTGTAGATGAACCATATCTGGGTTATCAGGTTCATCTTAATAAACTGAGTGCAGGATGGCGTCCGTTATTCCAAAAACATAAAACAATTAAGACGTTTAAGGAACTGGAAGAATTTTGCTTGAACAACAATAATGCCGTGGGTATTTATGATGAATATGGCAGGAAGTATTCCTGGCAGCAGTACTTTGACAGAGTGTATAGTCACAGCCAGCGTCAGCCGGAGCCGTTTAAGTGGGTTTACGAGATAAATCCGTTTTTTAAGGATAGTAAACCAACATTGCACGTTGTACCCTGTACAGAGCAGGAGGCTGAGATACATATTCCGTTCTGCCATAGAATATATGAAGAAAAAGAAAAGCAGGCTCGTAAGCGTTTTAAAGTATATGAAAGATCTTGGTCTGGGGTGAAATACTGGGAAGATCCAGATTATCCATTTGATTGGACCGAAGGAGACTTTTGCTAAAGGAGCTGATTGTTTATGTATGAAAATATTGACATGAAGAAAACAGGACTCTTATTGAAAGTGACAATTGAGAAAGCCGGTTACACAGTTAAAGATATACAGAACATATTGCATCTGTCTTGTCCGCAACCGATTTATCGGTGGTTTAAGGGGAGCATTTTACCATCGGTTGATCACCTGTATGTATTGAGCAGGTTGCTGAAGGTGCATATGGAAGATTTGCTTGTACCGCAATATGTGCATAGTAGTTTTATAGAAATACACACAGACTACATTGCAGGCTCTAAAAGACTATATGAATATGGGAAACGATTATGTTTAATGAAATCTGCGTAGCACCCAGCGAGGAAAATGATATGGCGCAATCTATGGATGATGACATTAAGAAAATGGTATGCATGATTATGGACATAAATGAAATGGCATATACTACTTACAAGCCAATAGTCGATGACATATGCACAAGAAAAGCACCTGAATCTGAAGTGGAACACTTGCTGGATTATATGGTGGGAATATGTAATGATGAAAGAATGCTTGAATTGTTCAAGCGGGTATGCAGGAGTTATATAGATATATATCCGCAAATGATTATGTCGGAAATACGCACATGTAAAGAGATGTATGAAGAGTCGTAAGGGGTGGAAGAATTACGTATGAATTGAATAGAAGCAGCAAATGAAAAAACACAAAACGGAGATGAGGTTATGATATCAAAAAGTGATTGGAAGTTATTTAGGGAGAAACTACCGGAATGGCAGGAAAAATACATGGAGAAACTTGTTGGGGAGTATATTGTCTTTCTAAGCAAGGATGACAAGGCTGCATCGTATAAATTCTGGGAACTGGAAAAACGAATAAAGAAAGACAGGAAACATCCGGGCGTTATTATGGAACTGAATAAATCAGAAGCAACGTGGGATATTGTCACTTTGATCCGACATAAGGTGATATCTCCTGTTGATTTGTCCGACTTCAGTGAAGAATTGCAGCAGGATGTACAAAGAACACTTGAAATGCATAGGGGATAAGTATGGAGATTGGAGTAACGAAAATTGTTAAAGACAGAATTAAAACAACACAGATCGAAGAGATAAGAGGTGATGATCTGGTGTTTTGTTGGGACACGCATCTGGCAAAAATAAGAGGCAGAAATGTGTTGTTTATAGTAAATGCAAGTAATCGTTATACGATAGCAATGACTGATATTGAGCCGAGAAACTGGAATTATTATACGTTGTATATCTGGCGTGTAATTCATTTTGCCATGCAAAAAATGGGCTATACTGATAATCAAATAGATCAGTATTTCAAAATGTCTGGTGATACAACAGTGACAAAGACCCACGGAAAAAAATCTGTTGGTAGAATTAATAGAATGGTGCTGGAAGCTCAATATTATGATAAGAAACTTGAAAAGGATGAAAAATATCAATGGGGATTAAGTGAATATCTTAATAGAGATATTTGTAAGCCAGAAGGATTTGAAGCATATGGGTATCCCTTTGAACTTTTCAAACTGGATATGGAACGATTAGGAATAATACAGCAAAGAAAGCCTGCGAAGGTAATCGATTTTAATAGGTACATAGAAAAGAATCAAGATGTTACTGATTAATTTGCATAATAATTAGGGTATTGGGAAATAGGTGATTGATTTTTCACCTTACATGCTCCATAATATCCCCATGGACTGGTAAATTCACCCCCTCACATCCGGTACTAAAATGGTACTATTTATCATTCCAAAACCGGATAATGAGAGGAAAAACGACAACTTTCCATACAAATCAGTATAGAAACAATCCTAAAACAGAATTGGAGTACGAAGGTCTTTGCGAATTCGAATATTCAATTTTATTTTAAGGAGGAAATAATAATGTCGGTGTACAAAGATAAGAAAAGAGGAACATGGATTGTGTCGGTATATTTTCGCGATTATGAGAATGCTGTCCATCGGAAAACAAAAAGAGGATTTTCTACTAAGCATGATGCGCTTGAGTGGGAAAGGGATGTCTGTACATTTGAAATCCAAATGTAAATCAAATTCGTGTTCATGATCTCAGGCACAGTTATGTGTCTTTATTAATTCATATGGGATTCTCAACGGTTGCAATTGGAAAGTGAGTTGGACACAAAAGCGAGAGGATAACATATTACTACGCACATCTTTTCCCGGGTGTGCAGGAGGAGATATCATTAACAGACAGGATGAAGAAAGAAATCTGTTAATGACAAATTGACGCAATGCGTTATAGGTGTTATTATATGATTAATAGAATGGGAGGTGCAGGATGGATACAGCGAATGCCATTAAAAAGTTGAGAGAGAACATGGGGATGAATCGTAGGGAGTTTTGTGATTATTATTGCATTCCATACAGAACCGTTAGTGACTGGGAGGCTGGCAAAAGACAAATGCCTGAGTATGTGCTTCGGCTTATGGAATACAAAGCAGAAATTGAGAAGTTGACATCGACACCGAATCAAGAGATTGGAGAATTAGGGAGGGCTTCAGTATGAGTATGAGAGAAAAAGAAGTACTTAATATGCAGTTGGTTCTAATACCAATTTTGGCTGATGCCTGGAAGAAAACGTATTCAGAGTTATCAGATATTTTTAAGAAATATGACGTATTAAGCTATATTGATGTTTGTTATGAGAATTATAATTCAACGGGCAATCAGGGAATCATTGATGATCTTAAAGATTATATAGAAATGCAGGGAGGTAGAGTTAATTGAAGCCGTTATATCATGGGACAATCTATGAGTTCGATGAGATCGATGTTTCGGCCGAAAAACGTCAGAGTTTTCTTAAAAATAAAAAAAACATAAAGTTACAGCCTGTTGTGGCGTATCGATATAATCTTATGTTTAGTGAGAATACTGAAGGATTAAAGGTGAAGGTATTCAAAAAGGCAGACAAAGAGTGGCTGCGTTTTATTCTTCAGAATCGTAAATGTGATGGCTGCGTTCATGATTATGATATTGTCATCGGACCGACAGCCGATGCCGAAACAACTACTATAATCAACGAATACTATGACGAACTTGAAGAATCAGGGTATTCTGATGAGGTATGTGAGAAAGTGATTGCTGAACTAAAGCCGGAAAATCTGCCCAAACAGTATTTTTTCAGAACGCAGGAGGCAGTAAAGACCTTAAGCTTTGATAGGATAAAAAGGCAGGTGATTGGATAATGATTACAGGCGCAGATCAGAAAAAAGCCATGCGAAATATAGCAACATTCCTGGTGGAATATATTATGAATGACAAGGGCTGTTCAAGAGATGAGGCTGTCGAATTTTTGATAAAGACAACCGTATATGAAGCTTTGATGGATGAAGGAACGGAGCTTTATTTGGAATCTCGCGAGGCAGTACTTGATATACTCAAGGAGGAACTGGCAGGTAACCCATATAGGTTGCTGGAAGTATGATGGATTATTCAGAAACGCAGATTATAGAATTAAGAAATAAAATATCTGAACTGGAAATGGAGAACCGGCTTTTGAAAGAACGTATGGATGAAGCCGGTGTTTCTTATGCGGATATAGTATCAGATAATGATAAAGTAGTGGCGGAATCGTATGATCAGAATCAGGGGGCACGTATTAAAAGATTTGAGATTACAGATAGAGTTGCACGAGATTTTTTTGTGATGTTCTGTCGCGGCAGGAAGGATGTATATGACCTTCGTTATACGAATCCCAAGACAGGAAAAAATGGATACTATACGCAATGTTTTTAATAGGTGGGATAGAGATTGCCATATTCAAAAAAGAGATGGCGTTCGGTGCAAAGATTGTGAACTGAGGGCATATAAGCCGATTACATTGCCGTTAATAAAAGCGCATATGACGGGAACGGATCCTAATGGAAATGATGTGGTAGCAATCTATCCGATGCTTGAGAATAATCTTTGCCAGCTACTTGTGTTTGATTTTGATAATCATGCAAAAGGGGCAGAGCAGGATGACCATGCGAATATTGATGATAGTTGGAAAGAAGAAATAAATGCTCTACGACGTATTTGTAAGAATCTGGATGTAGATGCGGTAGTTGAACGTTCAAGATCGGGGCGAGGGGCGCATCTATGGATTTTCTTCAAAGAAATGATTCCTGCCAGACTTGCGAGAAGATTTGGGTTTGCACTTCTTGAAAAAGGGGCAGAATCTGTGAATCTTAAATCGTTCAGGTATTATGATCGGATGATACCGACTCAGGACGTTCTTCCAGATGGCGGACTTGGAAATGTGATTGCCCTTCCATTGCAGGGTTTGGCATTAAGATCCGGAAACAGCGCTTTTGTAGATGATAATTGGAACGCGTATGAGGATCAGTTGAAAGTGCTTGCCGGTACAAGACGCCTGACAAGGCAAGAAATCGAAGATTATCTTTCATTATGGTATAGTGCAGGGGCTGCCAGTGAAGATGATGGAAACGATACGCCTTGGGATAAGAGTACTGCAATTGAATCAGGTGGTGTAGATGGTGTGGTTCACATCGCTCTTTCTGATAGCATATACATAGATTCTTCGGGAATGACTAATAAAACGATGAGACAGCTTCGGCGTATGGCGACTTTCTCAAACAAGCAGTATTTCCAAAACCAGGCTATGGATATTCCAAACTACGATGCGTCCAGATTTATCTATCTTGGAAGGGATGCAGGAAAATATATTGTTTTGCCTCGCGGACTTCGAGAGGAAATTTTGAAGAAGCTTGATGATGCGAGAGTTAGATATGAGGTAGAGGATAAGCGAACTGTAGGGCGGAAACTCAATATTTCTTTCAAGGGAGATTTGCGGGACTCACAGATTCCCGCTGTGGAAGCGATGCTTAAAAATGAAACGGGTATACTTCATGCGGCAACGGCATTTGGTAAGACAGTAGTCTGTTGCGATATGATCGCAAGAAGGAGTGTTAGTACTCTGATACTTGTAGACAGAGCGGATCTGATGAATCAATGGCTTAAGCGTTTGGATGAGTTCCTTGATATCGATGAGGATTTGCCGGAATATCAGACAAAGACCGGACGCACAAGAAAAAGAAAAACATTGATCGGAAATCTTCAGGGGGCGCACGATACACTGACGGGAATAGTTGATGTGGCGATGATACGATCTTTAAAGAAAAAAGATGGGTTCCACCCTATGCTGAAGGAGTATTCACAGGTATACTTTGATGAATGTCATCACGCTGCCTCAGATAGTGCAATAGAGGTACTTCAGGAGATAAATGCGAAATATGTGTATGGGGTAACGGCGACTCCGAAACGTGGTGATGGCAAGGAAAAGATAAATGAATTTCTGCTTGGCCCTATAAGATATAGATTTACGGCAAAGGACAGAGCCGAGGAACAGAATATAGATCATCTGGTATATCCACGTTTTACAAAGACTGTAAAGCCGCATCATCTGTCGAAAACACCATATGGCAATGAGGCCTTTGAATTGATAAGGAATAACGATGTTCGAGATGAGCAAATCACCAGGGATGTAGTTGAGTGTGTACAGGCAGGAAGAACTCCTGTTATTCTTACAAAATATGTTGATCATGCAAAGAAACTCTCCGCGAGGCTTAAGGAATATGCAGACAGATTGATCCTTCTGACGGGTGCAAATGGTACCAAAGTACGCAGAGCGCAGGTTGAGGAATTGAATAATGTTGATGATGCGGAAAGCCTTATTCTTGTTGGAACAGGATCTCTGCTGGGGGAAGGTTTTGACTATCCGCGCCTTGATACTCTCTTCATGGCGACTCCGGTTTCAGGAGAAAATGTAGTGGAGCAGTATGTCGGCCGACTTAACAGGGATTATGAGGGCAAGGAAAATGTAATTGTTTATGATTATGTGGACAGTCACATTCCTAAGTTCGATAAAATGTATGCTTCACGGATGAAGGCGTATAAAAAGATCGGATATGAACTTTGTGTTAACATGGATGGCGAAAAGCAAAAGGTAAACGCAATCTATGATATTGAAAACTATGCAGAAGTCTATTGGCGAGATCTCGAGGAGGCTAAATTTTCCATTATTGTATCCAGCCCGACGCTAAATAATCAAAAAGTTAATCATATCATTAAAGTGCTCGGAAAACGACTGGAACTGGGCATCAAGGCGACAGTTGTTACATGGCATCCTGACTCATACAAATATGGCAGAGATGATACCAGGATGGAGCTTATGGAGAGACTACGTAAGGCAGGATTTGAAATCAGGCTTGTCGAGGATTCATGTGAGCATTATGCGGTAATAGACGATGAAATTGTCTGGTATGGAAGTATGAATTTACTATCAAAGGAAGATGCAGATGATAATCTTATGAGGGTTTGTAGCAGAGAAATAGCCGAAGAACTTTTGGAGATAACATTTGGATCTGACAAAGAAATGCAGGAGTGGTGATTTTCTGATCAAAAGTCCCAGACTGTAAAAATATAGAATAACTGAGCAATATTTGGTATAATAATATGTGCTTACCTGCGGGATAGGAAAGATTCAGCAGGTATCAGGTGATTAGATTTTTGATACCTTTTCACTTAAAACTCACGAAGATGACAAAGAAGACAGGGGGAGAAATTCCCAAAAATAAACGATTTTGCAATGACAAGCAACCAGAGACAAGGATGAAATCCTTGAAGCTGAAACAGCTGATTAGTACATTGAGAAGACTGTTCATAAGATTGCTGGTGACAACAATGTTACAGTGGCAACATCCGATGGCCTTGAACAGGTAATAATATTCGGGCATGGTGCTGTCAGAATGTCGCCGCGTAATCTTCTTGATGAGATTAATGCTGCCAATAAGGAGATAGAAGAATACATTTAAGGTTCTTTCGCAGTTCTTGATTTTATGGGTGATACACCGTACTGTTTTTTATATAATCTGCAAAAATATGAAGTGTCGGTATAATCATATTTGTCAACTATGTCTGTAAGGTTATAACCGTTTACAAGGTCTTTCCTTGCAGACTCAAGGCGGTGTGACTGTATATATGAATTAACAGTTTCACCGGTATATTGTTTGAACAATCTCATAAGGTATTCCCTGGTTATTCCCAAATGACCGGCAATATCCTGAACTGATATTTTTTTACGCAGATTAGCATTGATATATTTAATTGCAGATTTGATATATGCGGTCTGAGCAGATATTCCCGGGTTTTCTCCAATTGACATATATCCGTCACTCATAAGTTGATAGAGAAGGGCGAACAGATTCTTCATAATCAGAAGCTTATCTGTATCAGATGAGGGAGATGGTATTTGCAGCAGAGTGTCAAGAATATCTCTGTAAATCTCGCAGTTTGATTCAACTTTCTCGGGAAATATGAATCTTTTATCATTATTATCTAATATGGATGCTGAACAGAACATATCCGGGTGGATTACTATATGATATGCCCATCCTGCACTTGTATGAAATGTGCTGTGCAGCTGTTTGGAGTTGAAAAAAAATATGTCATTATAGCAATATTCAATTCTTTTACCGTCAAGCATGAGAATACCGTCGGCCTTGGTATACATAATCTCGATTTCCTCATGCCAGTGAAGAGGCACATTTTCTCCCGGAACTGCATATAGAATATAAGGATAGAACATGAAACCTTCCTTTTTTCGACCATTATCTTCATAATATGTGGCATAATCTTCCATGCAATACACCTTCCTGTATAATAACTGCAATTGCCTGATTTTAGACGTTTTTGGCTGCCAATGAACAGCATGTCATTATTATACAATTTTCAATCATTATTTTGCAATGATTATTTCTCACTTTTTAGTTATACTGATTTGGAATAGTTGCGTAATGATCATATCTTATAATCATAACAAGGAGGAATAATTATGCTCAAAAAACCTATCTGTCTCATTCTGACAGCAGCGCTGTTGAGCACAGCTCTTACGAATGTGGGAACTGATGCTGATGCAGCCAAAAAAGCAGTACTCAAAACTAAAAAAATATCAGTAAAGACAGGACAGAAAAAAAGTATTACCATTACAGGAAGATCTAAGAATGCAAAATACACATTCAGATCCTCCAACAAAAAGATTGCAGAAGTTAATGCAAAAGGAGTGGTATTTGGTAAAAAGAAAGGAAATGCCCAAATAACCGTGAAAGAGACATTAAAAAATAAGACAAGAAAACTAGGTAAAGTTACTGTTAAGGTAACTGAAAAAAAGACGAATGATGTTCAGGCTAAACAAACTGTGCAGCCTGTTCAGAATACACAGAATACAACACCTGCAGGTCAGATGGCAGAAACACCAAAACCTGTTCAGACATCTGCAACGCAACCGACAAAAGAAGTCATACAGCCGACTCCGGAAGCGACTGGTCCCAATCTTACAAAAGGCTGGGCACCGTTTAATAACGGTATATTGCCGGCTCTTACATCTATAGAAGATGCGAGCGTTAATGATACAGTTAAATTCACGCATAAAGAATGGATGGGAATAGACTATACTGATCCTCATGGAGAAGATGTCAAAGGACCTGAAGTGGACGGGATCAATGTAAAAGAAGCTACTGCTTCTTC
Source organism: Lachnospiraceae bacterium V9D3004 (assembly GCA_000621985.1). GTDB lineage: Bacteria > Bacillota > Clostridia > Lachnospirales > Lachnospiraceae > V9D3004. The sequence continues at coordinate 33,717 of JHWW01000005.1, read as the reverse complement.
TACATCCTATGTGTCATTTGATTCGATTGAAGCTGCAATTAGCGGAGCAAGGGATTATAAAAAGGAAGCATCAAAGTATGTACAGTATCTTACGGGAAAGGATGCTTCTGTTACAGACTGGTCACTTGCAGTAGTAACCAATCAGGATGAAGCGCAGGAGCCTGATTATGCAGCCTTTTTTGAACCGGATTATGTACAGAAGGGTGACTGGAAGAATAATCTTACGCTTCCGGCAAGCTGGACTCATTTCGGATTCGATTTCCCGATATATACCAATGTTGATATGCCTTGGCAGAATGAGAAAACTACTTCTCCGGTATGCGCCGTCAAATACAATCCTGTCGGAATGTACAGGAAGAGCTTCAAGGTAGATCAGGGTCTTACAGAAGCAAAAGGCAGAATTAATATCAGCTTCCAGGGAGTTGAATCATGCTATTATGTATATGTAAACGGACAGGAGGTTGGTTACAGCGAGGATTCATACAGTCCTCACAGCTTCGATATCACTGATTATCTTATAAAGAAAAGCGATGGAAGTATAGATACACAGGCAGATAACCTTCTTGCGGTAGAAGTTCACAAATTCTGTGACGGAACATGGATGGAAGATCAGGACTTCTTGTATGATGGAGGTATATTCAGAGATGTATATCTTTTTGCAACACCATTGATTCACCTTGAAGATTACTTTGCATATGTGGATCTGGATGATAACTATAAGGATGCAACTCTTATCCTGAAAGATATGTCGGTATCAAATTACAGCACAACTGACATAGCAGATGGGGAATATGCTATAAATGTTGCATTATATCATGAGGACGGAGTTCCTTTCCTGAATGGATGGAGTATAGATATTCCGGGAATGGCAGCAGGTTCTTTGGGTAAAGCAACTGTTACTGATATAGAAGACTCGGAGAGGCTTGTGCATGAGCCGAAACTGTGGTCATGTGAAGAACCGAATCTGTATGTGATGGTACTATCACTGTATAATAAGAAAACCGGAGCACTTATAGATTCGTTGTCACAGAACATTGGTTTCAGAGAAATTGAATTCACAAGAACAGAGGTTGATTCAAGAGGAAAGCGTGCAACCGATTCCAATGCTTATGGACCGATGACGATTAACGGTCAGCCGTTCTATCTTAAAGGTACAAACCGTCATGATACCGACCCGTTATACGGCAAATATTGTCCTCATGAAGCACAGTTCGAAGATGTTAAGCTTATGAAACAGCATAATATAAATGCTATTCGTACTTCTCATTACAGTAATGATGAGTATCTGTATTATCTGTGTGAAAAGTACGGCTTATATATGATGGCAGAGACCAATATTGAGTGTCATGCACTGCAGAGATCTGATGAAAAGCTTAAAACGCCGTTTAAGAAGCTTGTTATGGATAGAACAATAACAGCATTTAACAGACTTAAAAACAGAACAGCAATTATAATGTGGTCAACCGGTAATGAGAACCACTATAGTGAAGAAAGAGATTATTGTGACAGAATGTTCTATGATCTTATATGGTATTTTAAAGATAATGATCCGACAAGACCGGTACATTCAGAGAGTTCACATTCACAGAACGGAGTAGACGTTGACAGCGAGATGTACCCGTGGGATATTAAGGGAATCATTTACAAGGGAAATGTTACAATGCCTTTCCTGATGTGTGAATATTGTCTTGCACAGGGTAATGCTGTTGGAAGTATTAAGGAATATTGGGATTCTGTACGTAATGCCAAGAATCATAATTTCCTGGGAGGATTCCTCTGGGTATGGGCTGATCAGGCCAGATTCCGTTCGATTGATGATATACTTCCGAATAAACTTGTGACAGGCAACAGATATGATTATTACTCCGAAGATTACGCTCACCAGAATCTGTACAAGGAGGAGAATAACGGTAAGTTCTTCAGTTATGGCGGTGATAACGGAGATGTTACAACAGAGACTACATTCTGTGTATGCGGAATAGTATCACCTGACAGGGAAATACAGCCGGAGCTTAAGGAAGTAAAATATCAATATCAGAATATATGGTTTGACAGAACAGATGAGTCTGATATAGCAGATGAAAGAATTAATGTATATAATGAATCGAGCTTTGATAATGTTAATAAGTTCGATATAACCTATGAATTATATGAGGATGCAAAACTCCTTGGTTCGGGAATTGTGGACGGAATAGATATAGGCGCAAGAGATGAAGGAAGCTTTGATGTACCTTATAAGAGGTTCCTTCCGTCAGATATTAAGAAAGGAAGCTCTTATTACCTGAATGTTGAAGCAAGGGCTAAAGAAGATATTATTGCCAATATTGACGGTAAGCAGGAGATTCTCATTCCTAAGGGATATCCGATGTCATATTGTCAATTCAATATTCCTGATACATCTTTGGAGGTGACAAGGACTATTGCTACCAACAAGGTCAATGTCAATGAAGAAGACAATTATTATGAAATAACAGGTGATCTGTTTAGTTTCAGGATTATGAAAGACACAGGAGCTATAACAGATTATATGTACAAGGGAGAACTCATTCTTGAAAAAGGAATGACACCTAATTTCTGGAGGGCGCCTACAGATAATGACAAAACATTTGAAAGAGCATGGCAGGGAGCCGGAGATACTGTACGTGCAGATTCTATAGATGTATCTGTAAATGACAGGAATCAGAATGTATTCGAAGTGAAAATGTCATTTTCGAAGATACAGAATGCTTATGTGAATGTTGTATATACTGTAGATGGAAGCGGTGCTATAGATGTTGATGTAAAATATGATCTGGCTAAAGCATCTGTAGGAAATACCAGAATGCTTAGAGTAGGTAATTACTTTGAGCTGCCGGCCGGCTTTGAGAATGTCAATTGGTTCGGTAAGGGTGACTATGAAACAATGAACGACAGGGCTACAGGTGCATTGCTTGGTGCATATGAGACTACAGTTGACGGTATGTATTATCCTTATGTATACCCTCAGGATACCGGAAATGTTATAGGGGTCAAGTGGTTCACAGTAACTGATCCTGATAAAAAAACAGCCGTAGCCATCGCAAGCGAGGGAGAATTCGAGGCATCGGCACTTCATCACACAGCTGATGAACTTACACAGGCAAAACATCCGTATGACCTTGAAAGGCACGATGAGACATACCTTTCTATAAACAGTATCTCATCGGGAGCAGGCAATTCAAGCTATGGTCCTGAAGCACTTGAAGAATACAGAATATATTCTGATTCTACTAATGTTGATTATTCATTTACGATCGTACCTTATACCGTGACTAATGCATGGGGAGATATGGCAGAATATCTGTCAGAGGTAACAAGACAATACAGGGCTAAGGCTGATGATTATAACTATGAAGAGGTAAAGGATGAAGATATTCCGAATCCGCATCCTGTTACAACACCGGTACCGGATAATAATGTTGTTAAGGCAACACCGTTACCTGATAATACTGTTAAGCAGACTCCGGTTGTACAATCTGTGCAGACAGGTAATAATACTGACACGGCCATATCAAAAGATAAAAAAGATCCAACAGCAGTAAAATCAATTAAGCTTAAAAACAAGGCAGGAATTATTGTTATAACATGGAAAAAGAATTCCGGATGTGACGGATATGAGATTCAAAAGTCGCTTAAGAAAACATCCGGATTCAAAAAGATTGCCGTAATCAGGAAAAACAGTAAAGTAAGATACAATGATAAAAAAGTAAAATATAAGAAGACATATTATTACAGGATACGTTCTTATGTTAATAATGGAGGAAAAAAAGTATACAGTAAGTGGTCAAATGTCCTGAAGATTAGGAAAAGTAAATAAATAACTGCTTGGATTAAGGAGAACCCGCTGATATTATATATAGAGTTATACTTATATATAGTATTGGCGGGTTTTATATATTTGCGAATATCATATAATGCTTCTTAGGAAATGCGGCTTTAGATCTGATCATTTAGTGGATTAGTTGTGAAAAGGAATGAACATGGAACTGAGAAAAATAAGTTTCTTTTGATGAATATAGAGAAAAAGTCCTTCCAACCTTGATTTCATATGAACTTCCGGCACCGAAGAAAAAGAAATAACTTTTAATATAACTAACCAAGCACACTGTAAAATAGTGAAAAAATAGTGTAATTTTAATGGAAATTTCATAGCAATACTGATATAATCATCTTGAGGTGATTTGGCGTGATTAAAGCAATACTTACCAACGAGATTCTTAAGTATATAACCGAGATCGAAAAAAACAGATTTAGAGTATCCGCTGCAAAGATGTCTCGGTCTGTAGCAAACAGACTACGTAAAAACTCAAAAAAGAAGAGCTCCTATGCCTCCAGGGGTACTTTTTGCCGTATATGATTCCCAAACGGGTAATCCTGATTATATCCCTCCGGAGTATTCGGATATTCCGGGCTTGCTGGATGAGTTGGTAGAATATGTAAATACAACAGACGACCATCCTCTTATTGTTGCGGCGGTTGTTCATTATCAGCTCGTGACAATCCATCCTTTTGAAGATGGAAACGGTAGAACTGCGCGCCTTCTTTCAGGGTATGTTCTTGACGTTAATGGATTTGGATTCAATGGCATTGGTTCCTTGGAAGATTATTTTGCTTATGATGTGAATGTATACTATGAATCCATTCAGATGGGATTGCCGGCCTTATACTATTCAGGAAGAAATGAGCCACCGCACCCTGAAATATGGATTAACTATTTTCTTCGGATGGTCCAGCTTTATTCAAATAGGGTGTGCGAGCTCTCGGAAGATTCGAACACCGAGGAAATAACAGGAAGTCTTTCTTATCTGAAAGGCAAAGAGAAAGAACTGCTTCTGTTTCTTATGAAGCATTATAAAAGGGAATTCACTCCGATTGAAGTCAGTAAGGAATTTGCTGTAACTAATAAGACAATAATAAACAGATTGTCAGTTCTTGTTAAGAATGGATTTGTTGAACCGGTCATGGTAAACGAACGTGTTAGATCATATAAGCTTAGTACTTTCACAAAAGATCATGAAAAAGAATTGAAGAAATCACTACAATAGTTATAATGCTCAGGAAGATGGGCGAGCATTGTGAAGTCAAGCATGTTCACCCACATAAGTTCAGAAGGACGATGGCCACAACAGCAATCGACAGAAGGATGCCTATCGAATAGGTACAGAAGCTTCTGGGACATGAGAAGATTGACACCACGCTTCATTACGCAATGGTAAAACAGAGTAATGTAAAGCAGGCACATAAGAAATATATGGGATAAGAGTATCTAAAAAACTTACCTTGTATCGGGGAGAAATGCAGATGACAAATGAAGAAATAATTCGGATTGCAATGAAGCAGTCCGCTAAAGATATTGGATGTAGAGCAGAAGATTTTTTCAGGGATGATAATATTGTAGTACCGTTTGTGCTTGGATCAGACGCAAAGAGGTATTATAAACTTCCTATCGGCTGCAATTTCATATCTTATGGGAATAATGTTGTGGCTGCATCTACAGATGAATGCATTAAAGTAATTGAAGACTACATTAGTAAGTTTGAATTCTATCATTGCTTTGAAACTCCAAATATGAGATGGCTAAATGAGCATTTGGAGCCATTGGGCATGACGGTATGTTTCATGGCAGAATACTATCTCCCGGATATAAATCTTTTGCATGAAATTAACTGCCAATATGAGTTGCAGGTTCTCGAGCAAACTGACTTTTCTGAGCTGTATCTTCCAGAATGGTCAAATGCTTTGTGTAGAGATAGAAAGCGATTGGATGTCCTTGGTGTTGGCGCTTATGACGGGGATAAACTGATAGGCCTTTCGGGATGTTCTGCTGATGCAAATGAAATGTGGCAAATAGGTGTAGATGTTTTACCAGAGTATCGCAGAAAGGGTATCGCATCAGCAATAACATCAAGGTTGGCTTTGGAAATACTGAAACGTAATAAAGTGCCGTTTTACTGCTCGGCATGGTCTAACATCAGGTCTGCCAGAAATGCCATAAAGAGCGGTTTCATTCCGGCTTGGATAGAGATGACAGTGAAACCGATAGAAGTAGTAAATGAAATGAACGTTTAAATAACTTTTTATATAAAATGATATGAGGGTCAAAAGGTCTTTTGATGTTAAAGATTACTTGTAAAAGATTGCTTCAACTGCGCAAGAAATCTTTCGGCAATAGGAGTGAACGCCTGATAACGATTCCAAGCAATATAGAGTTTGGTTTCTGCTTTTGGAGTGAGTGGACGGAAAACAAGACCGCTATTTTCAGAAGTATCGATTAGATGTTTGAATGTAAGCAGATACCCCAGACCTTCTTTTGCAAAAATCGATCCATTATAGGACAGACGGAATGATCCTTCCAATTTCATTTCGGAAAATGATGCTCCGGCCCATTCTTTAATCTCATTATCCCATGCCTGTTCGGAACAGAAGAGAGGCAACCCAACAAGATCTTTTGCGCGGATCATCTTCTTTTTTGCGAGAGGATTATCCGCCGGCATCACAAGCCCCCACTTGTCACTTTCCGGGAATTCGATGTATTCATATTTACGGCTGTCCGGGTATTCCGCAAGGACAAGAAAATCCAGCAGTCCTTTGTCGAGTTTGTCTGCAATCTGTTCCGTGTCGCCGCTTGTGATGTGGTAACGCAGGTTGGGATAGCGTGTCTTAAACTCTTTTATAACTCTCGCAAGATATTTAATCTGATAGGATTCTGCAAGACCGAGATAGAGTTCACCTCCGGTGACGTCATCAAGGGATACGAATTCCTGCTCAATCTTGTCGGCCATACTGATCAGGTCTTCCGCACGGTTTCTTAAGAGTACGCCTTCATCCGTCAGGCGGATGCTGAAGCTGTGACGGGTAAAGAGCTTCTTTCCCAGTTCATCTTCAAGGGATTTCAGTTGCTTTGAAAGTGTTGGCTGTGTTACGTGCAGGACTTCAGCGGCACGAGTCATATTCTCTTCCCTTGCAACGGCAAGGAAGTATCTAAGGGTTCTTATTTCCATGAGGATCATCCTTTCATACTATCATCGATATTCCAAAAAGGCATATCACGATATTCATTATAACCATTAGCGAGGATTCGTTCAAGCGTTTATGATAGGAACTGTAAAGAAAAGAATCTATGCAGGATGCGAGGAATACTATGGATCTGAAACGATTGAAGCAAAACCTGTCCGATGCGGGTTGCTGCAAAAAAACAACTGAGGACGTCATAAGGATGTGTGAATCCGGAAACATGGCAGGTGCCCTGCAAATGATGAGGAAAGACCGGTGCAGGCTGATGGATGAGCTGCACGAGAGCGGAAGGAAGGTCGATTGCCTGGATTTTCTGATCCGTACCACGGAAAAGGAAATGAAGCAGGCAGACCGGTAGAATTGGAGGTAATCACGATGATAAAGAATGAGGAACTGAATCTTACACAGGAATGGGATAAGACTTTCCCGAAGAGCGATAAGGTGGATCACAGCAAGGTGACTTTTGTGAATCGTTACGGAATCACGCTGGCGGCTGACATGTATGTTCCCAAGAATGCTGAAGGAAAGCTTCCGGCAATAGCAGTATCCGGGCCCTTTGGAGCGGTAAAGGAACAGAGTTCCGGCCTGTACGCACAGACTATGGCTGAGAGAGGATTTCTGACTATAGCTTTTGATCCGTCCTTTACGGGAGAGAGTGGAGGATTTCCGAGATATATGGCTTCACCGGATATCAATACGGAGGATTTTATGGCGGCGGTAGATTTTCTCTCCCTGAATGAAAAGGTGGATCCTGACAGAATAGGTATTCTCGGAATCTGCGGATGGGGCGGAATGGCAATCAATACCGCGGCACTTGATACCAGGATCAAGGCTACACTAGCATCTACCATGTATGACATGACAAGAGTAGGGGCAAAGGGCTACTTTGATTCAGAAGACAGTGAGGAAGCACGCTATAAGCAAAGGGCGGCCATGTGCGCACAGAGACTTGAAGACTTAAAAGCCGGTGAATACAAACGTGCAGGCGGTGTTGTGGATCCTCTCCCTGAAGATGCACCGTTCTTTGTGAAGGATTACTATGACTATTACAAGACAGACCGAGGATATCATGCAAGAAGCCTTAATTCCAACGATGGCTGGAACGTGATCGGATGTGAGTCGTTCATAAATCAGCCAATCCTTAAATACAGTAACGAGATTAGAAGTGCAGTTTTGCTGATCCATGGGGAGAAGGCACATTCCTGCTATTTTTCAAAGGATGCATATGCTGACATGATAAAAGATAGCAAATATACAGATAACAAGGAACTTCTTATCATTCCTGACGCAGTACATACAGATCTCTATGACGGCGGCGATAAAGACTATATTCCTTTTGACAAGCTCCAAAGTTTTTATGAGCAGTATCTGCAGTAAAGGAGGTCATTATGAGTAAGGTGATAGTTATTTCAACCAGCCTGCGGGCAAAGAGCAATTCGGATATCTTGACGGAGCAGCTGATCGCAGGTGCTAAGGATGCCGGACATGAGGTGGAGCATATCAGTTTGGAAGAGCTCTGGAATAAGGGAAGAAAAATAGGCGTCATCTTCTTCGTATTAGTGATGCTGGTGTCTGTGACTGCGTGCGGACAGACTGAGACTACGAAGGAATCACAGGCTGGATCACAGGAAACAGAACCCGTTACATTAACTGCCTCAGAGGATGCGGAAAATGATAATGGCGGAAATGAGAAACCTCATGACCGCCATCTTTTTATTCTTCAAGGCTTCTTTGGAGCTCGTTGAAACGCCAGGGTCTTACAAGCAGATTTCTCATAATGAGCAGTTTTCATTTGATGCCGATCAGAGATACAGTGGTTGCTACCGGACAGTCCGGGAGTTCGTATAATTGTGATTAGTATTCTGTAGATTGGCATATCGATCAGTTTGAACACATGGATGGGATCGGCTATTTTCCTGATGCGCTCGTGATCGTTGACTGAGGTTAGAGGTGCTTTCGTAGCCCGAACATCGCCTGGGGCAACAGCAGGTTGCGTGCATTTTGGCTCTCTATGTACTAAAATATTAATGAAACGGAGGTTGAACAATTAAATAATGAAAAAAACGGAGGTATCAGCCATGGAAACAAAGAATGTGTTATATGATCTAAGAACAAAGAACGGTCTGTCCCAGGATGAACTTGCAGAGAAGATATTCGTAACAAGGCAGGCAATTTCTCGGTGGGAGAATGGCGAAACTGTACCAAACACGGAGACGCTTAAGTTGCTTTCAAAGCTGTATAATGTTTCGATCAACACGCTACTGGGTTCGCCTCAGAAGCTTATCTGCCAGTGCTGCGGGATGCCGCTGGAAGATGGGGTCATTGGCAGAAACGAGGACGGATCCCTGAACGAAGATTACTGTAAGTGGTGCTTTGCTGACGGGACATACACCTACAGCAATATGGATGATCTGATCGAGGTATGTGTCCGTAACATGGTAAATGAAGATTTCACTGAAGAGCAGGCGAGAGAGTATCTGAAACAGTCTCTGCCAAAACTGGATTATTGGAAACGATACGAGGAACTTGGCGACGGTGGTCAGTTTGAGGAGTTCAAGCAGAAGCTGATTGATGAAATCAACAATCTGCATATTGATGGCATGCCGAAGCTTACAAAGTTGAATGCCCTTGTGGGGAAGTTTGTAAATCTGGAGTATCCGCTTCCGAGTGGCGTGAATGTGAAGTTCCTGGATGATCAGACTACATATCTGGGGAATCAGTTAGAATCGGAGATCGTAGATGGACTCTGTTTCGGGATTCTTGCAAATATGGAGTTTATCATGATAAGCACATATGAGGCGGAAGGAAAGAATCCGGAGCTGATCCTGTACAAGAAAAGGTAAGGCCGCTGATAAAGTCAATACTGGAATAATTAAGACCTGTGACTGTCTGTGAAAACGGATTTTTTATCCAGCTGATGCGGGTGGTGCCATCAAATTCAATATCCCGCAGACATCTAAACGTGTTGATTTCATGATCTCCGGGTATGGTGATGAAGGTATGTCTGAGATTGTGCTTCCGGTATATCAGTCAGCAAAGGCGGCTGGGTTCCGGGAGTGGGAGTATACAGCAGAGTAAAAGCTACGGAAGGGAATGATTTTTGTAGAAGGGTATGAGACTTTTTATAGCGATTCAATTTGATGAGAATATCCTTGATGCGCTGACGGATTTTCAGGCTGATCTGAAGAGTCAGGGTGTGTCAGGAAATTATACTAAGCGGGAGAACTTACATATCACGCTGGCATTCATTGGAGACTATGGGAATCCGGATGCAGTATTGGATGCCATGGAGCAGGTGGGTTTCAGACCGCTCGAGATCAGCTTGGATGGTGTAGGCAGTTTTGGAGAGCTTTTCTGGGTGGGACTTGCAGATAATCCGAAGCTTTCAGGATATGTGAAGAGGCTTCGTCGGGAACTTGCAGAGCAGTGTATATCCTTTGATAGGAAACGATTTTCGCCTCACATCACACTGATCAGGAAGTATGCCTGCAGAGGTGGAAGAGAGATTCCGGTTTCGAATCCACCGAAGGGGAGCATGGTGGCAACGAAGGTTTCTCTAATGCGATCGGAGCGTGGAAAGAACGGGATGATCTATACAGAAATTGGAAGTGTTGGATAAGAATAAAGAATACAAGCAAATACATTTCCCTTATACTACGGCATAAGCCGGAGACCATTGACATTACTCTTGATCGCCAGATTTCATTCGCAGGTGGACTGCAGAAGCCCGAAGAATATACGGCGACAGATACAGATTAATAAAAGTAAAGAGGGAATGTTAAAAATATCTGCCTGGCCATCGGAAACCAAAACAATTGTATTGATGGTTTTTCACCATTTGCTTGCAGATGGACGCGCCGCGCTGGATTTTCGGAAAAACAGAATGTGACGTCATAGAAGACGCATTTTTCATCCCGCCTGCTTCACCTGCTATTAAGAAAACATGGGGTGTGCTTTACGCTTAACGGCAAAATGAGAATATGCACAAGCGAACGATAAAAGAGGAAAGAAGAATTAAACGTACTAAAAGGCGATGATGGGAGAATACATAATCTATTATCGTGGCAAAATTGTCGGCGGGATTTATGATGATCGTTTTCTTGTCAAGCCTACACAGTCAGCAAAGACTTTAATGCCAGAAGCAGACTTGGAACTCCCGTATGAGGGGGCAAAAGAAATGTTTCTTGAGTATGATGATGAACGCTCAGGCGGATTCAAGCCGTTGGAGATAGTATCAAAGGATAAGAAAGTGGTTCTTGGACTTATAACAACCAAATCTCCCGAACTTGAGAGTAAGGATAAAATAATAGCGCGAATACTTGAAGCAGCAAAATATATTCCGTTAGAAAGACTGAGTCTGAGTCCGCAGTGCGGATTCGCTTCCTGTGAGATAGGAAACAAGTTGACAGAAGAACAGCAATGGGCTAAACTGAGACTTGTGAAAGAAATAGCAGATGAAGTCTGGAAATAAATGATCAGATAATAATAAACCGAAAAGGATCGAGTAATCGGTCCTTTTTAAAACTGTAAAAGAGGGTGAAATAATGTCCCGGATCAGGTTGTCGCCGGTACAATTCATTCCGGTAAGTTTTCTGTTGATAATCGTTCTCGGAACACTGCTTCTCATGCTGCCAATATCAACGGCAGACGGCGTGGCACCGGATATATTGACAGCGCTCTTTACATCTACCACGTCGGTATGTGTAACGGGTCTGGTTGTGGTTGATACATATGCATATTGGAGCACATTTGGCCAAAGTGTGATACTGATGCTGATCCAGGTGGGCGGCCTTGGTGTAGTTACGGTCGGCGCGATGATAATGCTTGTGGGAAAGCGCAAATTCAATTTCGGTGACAGAAAATTACTCGGAGATGCGTTAAATGTTGAGAAGAACAGAGGCTTATTAAGATTCCTTGTCCGTATATTCAAGGGGACCTTTCTGGTGGAAGGCATCGGAGCGGCATTATATGCGGTGGATCTTATACCGAGACTTGGTCCGGTAAAGGGAATATGGGCTTCAATATTTCACTCGGTGTCTGCGTTCTGTAATGCGGGAATGGATGTGGTCGGTCCGGACAGTATGATCAGTCTAAGGGAATCCGGTCTGCTCATGTTCGTAACGATGGCGCTTATAGTAATGGGTGGACTGGGCTTTGTAGTGTGGTTCGACATATATGACGGTATAAAGGATGGTATCGGAAACGGACTCTCTGTAAGAAATATTGTAAAGAGACTTCCGGTTCACAGTAAGATCGTACTTAGTGTAACAATAATCCTGCTGCTTGGCGGAACATTAGCTGTACTTGGAGCGGAATATAATAATCCTGAAACTATTGGCGGGATGAGCCTGCCTGATAAGATAATTAACAGTTTATTTCAGTCAGTGACATTCAGGACGGCGGGGTTTGCCTCGGTACCCCAGAACAGTCTTACGGAGATAACCTGTATGATCGGTTATGTTCTTATGTTCATCGGTGGTTCACCGGTGGGTACGGCAGGCGGTGTTAAGACTGTGACCGCATTTCTTGTGTTCATGAATACACGTTCCTACATAAGAGGCAGCAGGGAAAATGTTATCTTCAACCGCAGCGTATCTTCCGAGATAATGCGAAAGGCATCAGCTGTTGTAACGGTCAGTTTGACAGTTGTGGTATTCATGACAACACTGCTTATGATATTTACCGGTAATACACTTACGGATTCACTGTATGAGGTGGTCAGTGCACTTGCAACTGTAGGATTGTCCAGAGGGCTGACGCCGGAGCTGAATACAGCCGGACGAATCATAATAATAATATCGATGTACCTTGGAAGGATAGGACCGATATCTATGGCGATCTTCTTTGCAAAAGGTGCCGGTAAACTTAACAGGATAAAACATGCAGAAGGAAAATTCTACGTGGGATAAACACGTGGGATAATAAAACGGAGGCGAATAAGCAATGAAAAAATCAGTAGCAGTACTCGGACTTGGAAAATACGGTAAAAGTCTGGCGGAGAATCTCTACCGCATGGGAGCGGACGTGCTGGCGGTTGACAGCAGTGAAGAGATAATTACGGACTTTGCTGACCGTTGTACATCTGCAGTGTGCGCAGATCTTGCAAATGAAGACGAGGTTGCGGCACTTGGTCTTAAGAACATGGATGTTGTAATAACAGCCATGGGACGTAATATAGCGGCAAGCATAATGTCCATTGCCGTTGCAAAAGAGCAGGGAGTACCGTTTGTTGTGGCAAAATCTTCCTCCGACCGCATGACATCAATACTTGAAAAAGTCGGTGCCGACAAAGTCATAGATCCGGAAGGAGAGGGTGGCGGCCGCTCAGCAAGAATACTTCTCTCATCATCCTTCGTTGACTTCTTCGAACTTGATGAGAACATGTATATGATCGAAATGAAACCGAAGAAAGAATGGGTCGGAAAAAACCTTGCCGAGCTCAACATGCGCAAAACCTACAACCTGAATGTGGTTGCAGTAAAGAACCCGGGACATAAGTGGCATTTCGTCGATCCAAGAAAGCCCCTTGATGAAGACAGCACAATGTTGATCGTTATGGAGAAGAAAGATCTTAAGAAGTGAAGTTGATATAATAGGATTCTTTGTCTTTATCTTAATAAAAAAACAAGATAAAGACAAAGAATCCTTGACTTCTGTCTTTATCTATCATATTATTAATGATAAAGACAGAAAATAAAGAAGGTGATTCTTGTGAGTAGTATAATTGGGCGTAAAAGAGAGATAGAACGATTAGACAGAGTCATGGCTGAAAAAGAGGCTCAACTTGTTATAATTTATGGTAGAAGAAGAGTTGGAAAAACTTATCTTATAAATGAGTATTTTGAGGGTAGACTGGACTTTAAATTTACAGGTGCGTTTGATCAGTCTACAAGTGAGCAGTTAAGGAACTTTACAATGGAGTTAAACCGTCTGATGGATAAGGGTGATCATGTTATAAAAGATTGGACAGAAGCATTCTCGTTGCTTAGAGATTATCTTGAATCAGGCAGTGATAGTGAGAAACAGATTGTATTTTTCGATGAGATGCCATGGATGGACAGACAAAAGTCGGGATTTTTATCGGCATTTGAGTGGTTCTGGAACTCATGGGGAAGTGCAAGGAAAAATCTTGTGTTTATAGTTTGTGGATCTGCAACAGCATGGATGACAGACAAGTTTGACAATAATCGAGGAGGATTATTTAACAGGCAGACATGCAGATTGTATTTGGAGCCATTTAAGTTACATGATGTGGAACTATATCTAAACTCGAGAAATATATTTTGGTCAAAATATGATATTGTGCAGTGTTATATGATAATGGGTGGTATTCCATATTATCTTAAGCTGCTTGATAATAAAGAGTCATTAAATGATAATATTGACAACATCTTCTTTCGTAAAAGAGCTGAATTATGGGATGAATTTGATCACTTGTATCGTACATTATTCTCAAATAGTGAAAAATATATTAAGCTTGTATCCGCACTTGCCAAAAAGAAAAAAGGACTTACGAGGAATGAAATATCAAAAGCATCCGGTCTTTCATTAAATGGAACACTGACAAGAATGTTATCTGATTTGGAGAATTCCGGTTTTGTAAGAATTAATAATGTTTTTGGACATACGAAAAGAGAGAGAACGTATCAGCTTTCTGACTATTATACTCTGTTTTATTTTAAATTCATAAAAGATAATTATGGTAAAGATGAGCACTTTTGGAGAAATACAACCGATAATCCGTCTCGTTCTGTTTGGGCAGGCTATACGTATGAACAGGTATGCAAAGATCATATCGAGCAGATAAAATGGAAGTTGGGAATATCTGGAGTTATGACAGAAGTGTCATCATGGGAGAAAAAAGGTGATGAAACTGAAGATGGAGCCCAGATAGATCTTTTGATAGATAGACGTGATAAGGTCATAAATCTTTGTGAAATAAAATTTGTTTCAAATCAATTTGAGGTGAAAAAAGATTATGATATGAATCTTAAAAATAAGGTAAATGTATTTCGTGAAACTACGAACACTAATAAAACTATTCAGCTTACAATGATAACAACCTATGGTATAAAAAGAAATATGTACAGTAATTATATAGGGAAAGAAGTATTGATGGAGGATCTGTTCTATGAAGATTCTGCTGGTTATTGATATACAGGAAAAATACCTCCAATACTACGACAGTGAACTGCTTGCGGGAGTGAATCGTAAAATATCCGAAGCAGGGGCAGCTAATACCCCTGTGTTCTACATGAGGAATATTGGAAGACCGGAATATGATGATATCTATAAATTCGCTCCCGGTCTTCTTATAGTGTCGGAACATATCTATGAAAAGAAATCTCCGAGTGCATTTTCCAATGAAATCTTTGTAAATGATATTAAAAAAATGGAAGTAAATTATATAGAAGTGATAGGAATTGATGCTAACTGCTGTGTGAAGAAGACATGTATTGATGCGGCAGATGCCGGATACATGGTAACTGTTGATACTGCCTGCCTCAGAGCAAGGAGCCCGAAGATACTTGAGAAAACCTTAAAAGAGCTTAAGGAGAAGGGGATAAAGATCGCTTGACAAAGTCTATTGCGTGCAATATAATTTGACAAAATGCATGATAATATTGTACAGGAGGATAAAAATATGGATTCTGATTATCTGGTAAGAAAACGTGTCAGTTATATTCTGAAGCTTATAGTTGCAATAGCTGCAATTGTAGGAATAACTCTGAATTATTATGCGGATATGGACACCTTTATGGGTGAGGGCAGAATATTCATGTTCTTTACAATCCAATCAAATATTCTGATAGCGATCATTTGCATAATAGGATGTATACTTATGATGAGAGACAAGCCGGTGGGCGATGTGTGGTATGTGATCAAATTTGTGGGAACGGTGGCGATAACACTCACCGGAATGGTATTCTGTTTTGTTCTGGCTCCCACACTTGGACCGAATTGCTGGAATGTACATAATATACTTACGCATGTGATAGTTCCGGTATGCGCCGTGGCTGATTTCTTCGTGACAGATTCCGGAGCCGGTATGAGTAAGCGTAATGTGGTATATGTTATAATCCCCCCGGCATTATATTCAATATATGCGGGAATTGGATATATTAGCGGCTGGGAATTCATAGAAGGATATAACTATCCTTACTTCTTCCTTAACTGGGGAAGCCCTGCAGGTGCATTTGGATTCATCGATGAACTGCCATTTATGGGAAGCGGATGGTGGATGATCGTATTATTCATATTCCTGATCGTTGTAGGCTATTGTTACCTGGTTATAGCAGACAAGATAAATAAGAAGCGATAATAAACTTGCGAAGGAGGGCATCAAATGAGAACCATCAGCATTAAAAATGGTCCACAAAATGTTTCTGTTCTTATACAGGGCTGTATGAGAATGCCGGAAAAGTACGTCATTTCGGTGTCAGCAATGTGGTGCCGATGCAGATAGGAATGTTCGGCGGAACATTTATCGATAATCCGGATTATCCGGAGCTCAACAAAGTACTTGCGAAACTTGCAGACCGGGAAAGTGTGTCAAAGACAGCGATCGCCATAGCATGGATACTAAGACATCCGGCAAAGATGCAGGCGATCATCGGATCGATGAATCCCGATCATATAGCGGATACCTGTGCTGCATCGGATGTTAATCTACCGCATCATGACTGGTATGAACTTTATCTGGCATCAGGAAAGTATTTGCCGTAATGATATAACATGAAACAGAATTCACGACAACATTTTAAAAGGAGGACGCAAAAATGGAATTCAAAGAAGTAGTTAAAAATCGTTATTCATGTAAGAAGTATGATTCAAGGAAGATCGAAAAAGAAAAACTCGAAGCGATCTTAGAGGCAGGAAGACTTGCACCCACAGCAAAGAATCTTCAGGAACAGCACATATATGTTGTTGAATCAGAGGAAGCACTTGCAAAGATCGACAAGGCAACACCTTGCAGATACGGAGCACCTGTAGTTCTTGTGGTTGCTTTCGATAAGAATAATGTATTCACCTATCCGGGCGGAAAAAGAGACTCGGGAGTTGAGGACGCAGCCATAGTGGCAACACATCTGATGCTTGCCGCTTATGATGAAGGAATCGACAGCTGCTGGCTCAATTTCTTCGATCCCGATAAACTGGCAGAAGATCTTGACCTTCCGGAAAATGAAGAGATCTTAATGATCCTCGACCTCGGTTATGCTGCAGAAGGAGCAGGTCCGTTAGAGAATCATAACAGCAGGAAGCCGTTAGAGGAGACAGTGAGTTATATCTGAGTGCCGGGAAATGGACTGAAGAAAAAATGCCGTAGCTGCTCTCCTGGGTAGCTGCGGTATTTTACGAAGGGAGAACAACTGCCATGACCTACGACAACATAACGAAGGCCGCTTTCATATCCCGCCCCAACCGTTTTATAGCCGAAGTGGACATAGATGGTCACAGGGAGACAGTTCATGTGAAAAATACCGGCAGGTGCAGGGAACTTCTTATCCCCGGAAGTGAAGTGTACCTTACGGCACCGGGAACCCCGGGAAGAAAGACAACGTACGACCTGGTGGCAGTAAAGAAGAATACAGGAATACTCTTCAATATTGACAGTCAGGCTCCTAACAAAGTTGTAAAGGAGTGGCTCGCCACACAGGATTACGACAGGGTGGTGCCTGAATATACATATGGCAATTCCAGAATTGATTTCTATATGGAGCGCGCCGGAGAGCGTTACCTTATGGAAGTAAAGGGCTGTACCCTTGAAATTGACGGTATCGGTTACTTTCCGGATGCCCCGACGGAACGTGGCGTGAAGCACCTTCGTGAACTTGTCTGTTCCATAAAAGACGGATATAAGGCAATGTTGGCATTCGTGATACAGATGGACGGAGTGTCGGAGGTAAGACCGAACGTCAAGACGCACCCGGAATTCGGCGTGGCATTTGAAGAGGCAAAGGCTGCAGGGGTGGAAGTGCTGTTTTTGAAATGTCATGTGGAGCCGGATACGCTGGAGATAGTGTCTATTTAGATAAGGTGTTTTTTGCATTTTGCAATAGAAAGAAAGAGGCTAACATGGAAATCAAGATAATCCGTTCTGACAGAAAAACAGTAGGCATCCGCGTAAATGAGGACCTGTCGGTTACTGTCAGAGCCCCGCGCAGGGTAAGCAAGAGAGAAATAAACCGCATCCTTAATGAAAAGGAAGCGTGGATCACAAAACAAATTGATAAGATAAATGAAAGAAAAGCCCGCATCAGGGAAAATGATATAAAAAGCCTGACCCGTCCGGAGATAGAAGAGCTTGCGGACAGGGCGCTTAAGTACATCCCGGAAAGAGTTGAACATTACTCAAAGATCATCGGCGTTGACTACGGAAGAATAACCATCCGCAACCAGAAGACAAGATGGGGAAGCTGCAGCAGCAAAGGAAATCTGAACTTTAACTGCCTGCTAATGCTGACACCTCCGGAAATCATAGACTACGTGGTGGTTCATGAATTGTGCCACAGAAAAGAAATGAATCATTCAAAGAAGTTCTGGAGTGAGGTGGAGAAGGTGTTGCCTGAATATAAGGAACTAAGGAAGTGGTTGAAGACTGAAGGCAGTCTGCTGATAATCCGAAGCGCCGACAGCGCAATGTGAAAAAACAGCTGAATAGCCGCAGTATCGGAACAAAATCCCAACAAGCTAAACGCCAATACGAGTTAAAGCAGCAGAAACGAAAAGAAAAACACAAAGGACATTGACTTTGTGTGCTAAGGTAATGAGGAAGAGAGTCGTGTAACAGCGGCTCTTTTTTTCTTGACATAAACAAGGTAATATGTTACCTTTATTAAAGAAGGGTAATATATTACCTATATAAAGGAGAAGATCTATGCTGATAGAAGAGGTTATATAAAATGAAAATGTGGATTTTTCCAACAGTCCATCCAATTATTATCTGATCGGCCTGCTAAGCGCATTCGAGAATCGCTTTCAGGCGATGGCGGATAATACCATGCAGGAGATCAGTTGGAAATATTTTTTCAGGCTATATGGAACTATCCGGACGGAGACTTTATATATTTTGATGGAGCCATAAGCAGTATTATATACGAATAAGAATGGGAAGGTGAATTGACTATGAAAGGAATCATTTTATACAAATCAAAGTATGGAGCAACGAAGCAGTATGCAGATTGGATAGCAGAAAGGACCGGTTTTTCATGCATCAAGACCGATGACGCAGATACAAAGGAGATTACAGGTTATGACGTTATTATCCTAGGTGGCGGAATCTATGCATCCGGAATTGCCGGGCTATCGTTCCTGAAGAAGAATATTGGCAAGCTTAAAGACAAGAAAATAATTGTATTCTGCTGTGGCGCATCTCCTTATGAGCCGAATTCATATGAAGCAGTTGTACAGCATAATCTTAAAGGTGAACTTGCCGGAATCCCCTGCTTCTATTGCCGGGGAACATTTGATATGAAAGAGATGACTTTCAAGGACAGGACATTATGCAAGATGCTCCGTAAGGCAGTTTCAAAAAAGAACCCGGAAGACTATGAGATATGGGAAAAGGCACTAATGGCTGTGGGGGAAAATGAAAAGGGGAATTGGATTGACAGGTCGTATATCGAGCCTATTATTGAAGCAATAGGGTAAGATGGGGAAGCTGCAGCAGCAAAGGAAATCTGAACTTTAACTGCCTGCTAATGCTGACACCTCCGGAGATCATAGACTACGTGGTGGTTCATGAACTGTGCCACAGAAAAGATTAGATGGACTTGATATTATTCACACAGGGATTATATTTTATGGTATAATAAAGATGCTGTGCTTCGCCGATATAGAAAGCGCAGTAATAAATGACAAAGATAAAAACGCAACGTACATAGAGATATGTGCCAGAGCCGGTAGGTAGCCCGGCCGTCCTGTCTATACAGGGTAAGTAACCTGCCCCTCCAGGCAGACTGTTTGAAAACCAATTTGCCCAGTCTGTCGGGTTGTCCATTCTTTGTCCGTAACACAATTAAGAGGAGGGGATCGTTATGGACAAAACGAGCGGAAAACTTACTGTATATTTTGAGGAACCATTCTGGGTAGGCGTTATCGAGCGGATATCAGATGGAGAACTGTCCGTATGTAAAGTTACATTTGGAGCGGAGCCAAAAGATTACGATCTATTGGACTATATTCTCAAATATTACTATAAGTTGAAGTTCAGTCCGGCTGTCCAGATTGAAGTGAGGCAGACTGCCGATAATCCGAAGCGACGGCAGCGCAATGTGAAAAAACAGTTGAATAGCCGCGGTATCGGGACAAAATCCCAACAAGCTTTGCAGAAGCAGCGTGAGGAACTAAAAACCGAACGCAAACAGATCAGCAAAGCAGAACGGGAGGCAGAAATTAAACGCCAATACGAGTTAAAACAGCAGAAACGAAAAGAAAAACACAAAGGACATTGACTTTGTGTGCTAAGGTAATGAGGAAGAGAGTCGTGTAACAGCGGCTCTTTTTTCTTTTGGTGGAAGAAATGAGGAAATATTATTGTGTTATTAATATATATCAGTAACTAAAATGGTTACAAATTCTGTTTGTACATATGATGCGGTAAAGATAATGTTAACTACAGCGGTTTGCCGGCGTATAATAAAAACAATAAAGAAGAAGTCTTATTAAAGGAGGCAGAAACAATGATTGATATGAATAAAATTATTGCAAATAATATACTTACATTGCTAAAATGTCAAAATAAAAAACAGACAGATCTTGCTGATGCTCTTAAAACAAATAAACAGACGGTAAACAAAATGCTCAATGGTACACGTATGATTAACGCTGTTGAACTTAAATCTATTGCAGATTATCTTGGTGTAAAGATGGAGGAGCTTACCAAAATATCTACTGTACATTCTGATACTGATGTTGTTCATGCGTTTATGGGAAAGGTTCAGTCTGAACAAGCTAGGCAGGCACTGCAAATTGCTGATGAGCTCTCGGATATGATCTTGTTTCATAAAAGAGTCCGTGAAAATGGCAATGCCATGATGGTTGCATGGGAGGATGATTGATGGGAAATATTTTTGAGGAAAGCTTATTCAGTAAGCATCCAAAACAATTTGAGAAAATTAATACTCAGGCTAAAGCTTTCATTGCAAACTATTGTGGAAGTTCTATTATTCGTGATTCCATATTTGGAATTGTATCGAATTACGCAAGAAAACGTGAATTATCTCTGGAAATACTCAGATATCCGTTTAAGGATGATGAACTTTGGGCGTTTTCATTTGTAAAAAAGGACACCTTGTTTCTTTGTGTTAATTCTGATCTTGCTATCTGTAAACAGATTTTTGCAGCAGCTCATGAGTTATATCATATACATTGCTATGCAGAAAATATCGATCCGGATACGATAACATGCGGATCATTGTTAGATTCAAAAACAGTTGATGATTTAGCAGTGTCAAAGGAAGATATTGAAGCCAACGCATTTGCCGGATTAATACTGATGCCGGATAGCATGCTGGATGAACAGCTTAAGCTTTATGGCATAGTGGGAGAGAAGATTTCTGTAGATGAAGTTCTGACTTTAATGGATTTATTTGCGCTTCCGTATAAGGCTGTTGTATTACGACTAGCGGAAAATCACGATATTACACCTGATAAAGCTAAGGAACTGCTTATGGTTAATGCTGATTATGTATCTGAACGGATAATGCTTACAGGGAAGGCTCTTGGGTGGCAGCAGGACAGCAGAGGTCTTTCTTATTTTGGCAGTTTGCTCGATGATATGGAGTACAACAGTGAAAATGATCTGCTGACTGATAGCCGTGAGGAGTCGGATAAGATGTACCTGGAGAGAATCAGAAAGGACTTTCGTAAGGAAAGCTAAGGTGAGCGTATGAGAAAAGAAAAATATGCTCTTCTGGATACTGATTTCATCTCTAAGACACATCTTATCCGGAAGGATGATCAGAACAAAATGATTGATCGTATAATGGAAATGAATGGATATCGGTTTTACTGCCATGAACAGATACGGAACGAATTGACAAGGCATAATATCGGGAATTCTCCAGAATGGTTAGAAGCCAGAATTTCCGATGAATCTGTTCATTGTATGTCTGATGAGAAAATCATGGATGAACTGCATAGCATTTATTCAGAGTCTGCAGAAGCAATGTATGCAAACATGCTCAAAAATGGTTGCGAAGCATATAAAAGAGGCTATTTTGAAGAGAAGGTTGGAGACTATTTTTGTTGAAACAAATATTAATATGGAGTATACTTAAAGAGTAATTTATGGGCGTATGCGTAAAAAATTGGGGGTTATTTAGTGAATAAAATAGAAAAAAATATCTACGCAGGTATTAGTAATGCATATATTGATAATTCCATAAAATCAAATTTGGCTTATAGTCCGCAGTTGTTGACAAATAATCATAAAGTTGGAATTAAAGTATTAACATACATTGAAAATGAATTGCTGCATTGTGATGAATTTTCTATAAGTGTGGCATTTATTAGCAGAAGTGGTTTTATTGCTTTGGCAGAGACGCTTAAGGAATTAGAAAAGCAGGGAATAAGTGGAAGAATTCTTACAACGGATTATTTAACATTTAGTGATCCGTATGCATTAGATAGATTATCTGAGCTTAATAATGTTAGATTAAAAATGTATCATGTAAGTGAAACAGGTGTCGGTTTTCATACAAAAGGTTATTTGTTTAGAGAAGAAGGTACATATAGAATTGTTATAGGTAGTTCGAATATGACACAAACGGCGTTAACTACCAATTTGGAGTGGAATGCAGCACTTGTTAGTACTGAAAATGGAGCAATGGTCCAAACTATAATTCGTGAATTTGATAGTATGTGGAATGATGAAGCTGCATTGGAATATGAGACAATAAGCGAAAAGTATAAGAAGCAGTATTATAATAAAAAAAGAATCGAAAAGCTAATAAAATCACAACATGAAATTGCATTAGAAGAAGATGTTGTAGACTTTGAAACATATCAATTAAAGCCAAATTTAATGCAGGAAGTGTTTATTAGAAATGTACATGAATTGAGAAAAAATGGTGCTAAAAGGGCATTGTTAATTAGTGCTACGGGAACAGGAAAAACTTATGCGTCTGCATTTGCACTCAAGAATGAGAATCCGAAAAAAGCACTTTTCATTGTACATAGAGAATTAATAGCAAAACAGGCAATGAAGAGTTATAAAAAAATCTTTGGTAAAAGCAAAAAGTTAGCATTGTTATCAGGTAATTCAAAAGAATATGATGCTGATATTCTGTTTGCAACAATGTCTATGATGTCAAAACAGGAAACTTTTGATTATTTAGATAATCATGGAATAAATTATGATTGGGTATGTATCGATGAGGTTCATAGAGCAGGATCAAACAGTTATCAGAGAATCATGAATCATTTTCATCCAGATTTTTGGCTTGGAATGACGGCAAGTCCGGAAAGAACTGATGGATTCGATATATTTGAACTATTTGATCATAATATAGCATATGAAATAAGATTACAGCAGGCGCTAAAAGAAGATATGCTATGTCCCTTTCATTACTTTGGAATAACGGATATAGAGATAAATGGAGATGTTATAGATGATAAAACGGGATTGAAGAATTTTAATTATTTAGTTTCAGAACAAAGAGTTAATCATATTCTGGAACAAACAAATTATTATGGATATAGTGGAGATAGAGTAAAAGGTCTTGTTTTTTGCAGTAGGAAGGATGAGGCTCGTGAGTTATCTCAAAAGTTTGTTGAAAGAGGCTATTATGCAAAGGCATTATTTGGTGATGATAATGAGGAAACAAGAGAAAGATGTATAGATTTACTTACGAAAGAAGTAGATGAAGAAGTTTTACGCCATCATTTGACTGGTATAGAGAACAGAGAGCGCGTTGAAATTGATGACATGCCATTTTTGGATTATATATTTACTATTGATATTTTTAATGAAGGTGTAGATATTCCTGAGATTAATCAAGTGTTGATGCTCAGAGAAACGCAATCACCGATCGTTTTTGTACAACAATTAGGTAGAGGGTTACGAAATTCATATGACAAGGAATATGTGGTTATTATTGATTTCATTGGAAATTATACAAATAATTATATGATTCCTATTGCACTCTCTGGGGATAGAAGTTACAACAAGGATTCTATGCGAAGATATGTGTCTGAAGGAACAAGAGTTATTCCAGGAGCATCGACAGTTCATTTTGATGAAATATCACGTCAAAGAATATTTAAATCAATAGATTCAGCAAGAACAAATGATGTAAAGTTATTGAAACACTCGTTTGAACAATTAAAATATAGATTGGGAAGAATTCCGTCGGTACTTGATTTTCGAGAATATGGATCAATTGATGTGAGTAAATATTTTGATAAATTTGGTTCATATTATTCTTTTCTTGTAAAATATTATGGAGATGAGTATACCATACGGTTGAATGACGTTGAAGAGCAGATTATAGAATTTTTGTCAAGAAAAGTAACAAAAATGAAACGTATTCATGAACTATTGATATTAAAAAATTTAATTAACCAAGAGAACAGAGTTTTGGCTTATTTCGGTGCAATAATGAGTAAATATAATAATCTTTATATTGACGAAAAAGTGGAGGAATCTGTATTGCGTAATCTTACCAATCAGTTTCCTAAGGATGAAGAGCGAAAGAAGTATAAAGACTGTGTGCTCGTTAATAAGACGAATGATGGATATCAATTAAATTGCAAGTTTAGAACATTTCTTTTATCAGACTTAGAGTTTTACAAAATGGTAATGGATATTATTGAATACGGGATATTATTGTACGAAGATTTTTATAGTGATACATACAAGAATACAAACTTTGCACTTTATCAGAAGTATACATATGAAGATGTATGTAGATTGTTAAATTGGCAAAAAAATATGAACGCACAAAATATTGGAGGGTATTTTTATGATACTACTACAAAAACACTGCCTGTATTTATAAATTATGACAAGACAGAAGATGCAATTGCTTATGAAGATAGATTTATAACGCCTGATAATTTGATTGCGTTATCAAAGCATCCGAGAAAAACTAATTCTAGTGATGCAGATCATTTTTATAAAAGAACACCTGAAGATAAAGAAAATATAATTCTTCTATTTGTAAGAAAAAATAAGGATGATAATGAGGCGAAAGAATTTTATTTTTTAGGTGAAATGTTTGCACAGGGTGAGCCTAATCCAATTAAAATGCCTAAAACAGGTGATGATGCTTTTGAGATAAATTATAAATTGGATGTGCCTGTTCGTGAAGATATTTATGAATATATAGTAAGCGAGGTTTGATATGAAAACGATAAGAGTTGTTGCAGCTGTAATCTGCGATTCATTAAAAAACAAGACTAAAATATTCACTACAGCTAGAGGATATGGAGAATTCAAGGGTGGATGGGAGTTCCCAGGAGGCAAGATAGAAGAAGGTGAAACGCCTCAGGAAGCCTTGAAACGTGAAATAATGGAGGAGTTAGATACAGAAATCGTAGTAGGTGATTATATTGATACCATCGAATACGATTATCCAACATTTCATTTATCGATGGATTGTTTCTGGTGCGAGGTAGTAAGTGGACATCTAAAATTAAAAGAGCATGAAGCTGCAAAGTGGGTGACTAAGGATACTATAAGAGATGTTGACTGGTTGCCAGCAGATGTAACATTGATTGAGAGGGTTGAGAAAGTAATGATTTGATAATTCCGACAGATGTTGTTGAGTTGAATTGTCCGAGATGTGGCAGTAAACTTGTTATCAGAACTGCTAAAAAAGGCAATAATGCTGGCAACCAGTTTTATGGCTGCAGTGCATTTCCGAAATGCAGATATATTCAGAATTTATAGATAACTATATTTAAATGTTATTAGAAAGTGATTCGAAACCATGAACAAAACCTTACAATACTACTCCCAAAACGCAAATTCATTCGCTGCCACTACTCAATCCGTGGATTTCAGCGCAAACCAGGAGCGTTTCTTAAGCAAGCTCCCACCTGACGCGCGAATACTTGATTTTGGCTGTGGCGCCGGACGTGATACATTATTTTTTATGCAAAAAGGATATAATGTAACTGCAATCGACGGTTCTCCTGAATTGTGTCAGATTGCTTCTGATCATTGTGGAATTCCTGTGAGACAAATGCTCTTTCAGGATTTAAGTGAGGTAGAGCAGTACGATGGAATATGGGCATGTTCTTCTATATTGCATCTTGCAAAGCCTCAACTGGCAGAAGTAATGAATAAAATGCGTACTGCCTTAAAACCGTCTGGCTGTATATACACATCCTTTAAGTACGGATCATTTGAAGGCTACAGAAATTGCAGATATTTTACGGATTTTACCGAAGAATTATTCAGGGAATTTATTAGGGATATTGAAGGCATGTCAATAGATGAACAATGGGTAAGCGCTGATGTCAGACCCGGCAGGAGTGAAGAGAAATGGTTGAATCTTATTCTTATAAGAATTTGAATATTGAATACGTGAGTATCGAGCCAACGGATGTGATGACCGGTGACAGGGATATGAGAATGCATCTGTACTACCAGCTTATTAGTAGTATGGAAAAGGCAGACAGTATTGATATCATCGTGTCTTTTCTAATGGAATCTGGTGTCAGGTTGCTACTAAATGATTTGAAGAAAGCCCTTGGAAGAGGTGCGAAAGTGCGTATTCTTACAGGTAATTATTTGGGTATTACACAACCGTCGGCATTGTATCTTATTAAGTATGAGCTGAAAGATAGTGTCGATTTACGGTTTTATAATGAAAAAGATCGTTCCTTTCATCCGAAGTCATACATATTTCATTATTCAGATCATAGTGATATCTATATTGGCTCTTCCAATATTTCAAGGAGTGCTCTGACCTCAGGCATTGAGTGGAACTATAGATTCAGCAGTAAAAATGACAGAGATAATTATGAGAAGTTTTTTCATACATTTGAAGATTTATTTAAACATCACTCCATAATCATTGATGATGAAGAGTTAAAAAAATATTCGAGGAACTGGCATAGGCCTGCAGCTGCGAAGGATTTAGACAGATATGATAACAGTGAGGATGAAAAAGACAGTAACAATGTTATTTCAATATTTGAACCAAGAGGCGCGCAGATAGAAGCGCTTTGTGCTTTGGAGAATGCAAGAAATGAGGGGGCAATAAAGGCACTTATCACTGCGGCCACAGGAATAGGTAAGACAGCCCTTGCTGCATTTGATTCAAGGCAGTTTAAGAGCATATTGTTTGTGGCACACAGGGAGGAGATTCTGAAACAGGCGGCTGCAACCTTTAAGAATATTCGAAGGTCTGACGAATACGGTTTCTTTGACGGAAGGGAGAAATGTACAGACAAGCCGGTTGTTTTCGCATCTGTTGCTACATTGGGGAACAGCAGATATCTTAATGATCAGTATTTTAAGCCGGACAGATTCCAGTACCTGATAATTGACGAGATACATCACGGGGTTACGGATCAGTATAGGAGAATAGTAGAGTATTTCAAGCCGCGGTTTATGCTTGGTCTTACGGCAACTCCGGAACGTATGGATGGCAGGAGTATATATGAATTATGTGATTACAATGTTCCATATGAGATATCGTTAAAGACGGCGATTAACAAAGGTATGCTTGTACCATTTCATTATTATGGAATATTTGATGATACGGATTATTCTGCTATACATATTAAACATGGCAGATATGTTGAAGTTGAACTGACTGACGTATATTTGAGAAATGAAAAAAGATTTGATCTTATTTATAAGTATTATCGTAAATATTCATCCAAAAGGGCGCTGGGCTTCTGCTGTTCAAGGATTCATGCTGAAAAAATGGCTGAGGATTTTTCAAAAAGAGGAATCCCTTCCGTTGCTGTTTACAGTGATGCCGACGGTGCATTTTCGGAGGAAAGGGATATTGCGATCAAGAAACTTGAGACAGGGGATATCAGGGTCATTTTTTCAGTTGATATGTTCAACGAGGGTGTGGATATTCCTTCCGTTGACATGGTTATGTTTCTCAGACCTACGGAATCACCGGTTGTATTCCTGCAGCAGTTGGGCAGAGGGCTTCGTCGTGACAGAGGCAAGGAATATCTGAATGTTCTTGATTTTATCGGTAATTATGAGAAAGCCGGACGTGTAAGAGGTTATTTGTCAGGCTATGCGGAGAAGGGACAGGGAACTTCAGGAATTACAGAGTTTCCGGACGACTGCATAGTCGATTTTGATATGCGTCTGATCGATCTTTTTGAAGAAATGGACAAGAAGAAGGTTAAGCTTCGCGACCGTATTAAGAAAGAGTATTACAGAGTGAAGGAATTGCTTGACAAAAGACCGACTAGAATGGATCTGTTTACATATATGGATGATGATATTTACAGGCTTGCAATAGAGCATTCCGGTGAGAATCCTTTCAAGAGATATATGAATTTTTTGAGGGAGCTGGGAGAGCTTACGGATGAAGAGGAAAATTTATACGGAACCATCGGAAGAGAATTCATCAGCCTGATTGAGAATACCAATATGTCAAAGGTATATAAGATGCCGGTGCTGATGGCGTTCTATAATTTCGGGAATGTGCTGATGGGCGTTAATGAGGAAGAACTGTTATACGCATGGAAAGCATTTTTTAATACGGGAACTAATTGGCGTGATTTTGATAAGAATATGTCGTATGATAGATATATGCAGATGACGGACCGTGAGCACATTAAGAAGATCATACAGATGCCTGTACATTTTCTTTTGGAATCCGGGAAAGGGTTCTTCGTTAAGAAGGACGGGTACGTGCTGGCACTAAGGGATGAAATCCGGGAAGTTGTGAAGGATAAGTCGTTCGGGATGCATTTTAAGGATGTTATTGAGTATAGGTCGATGGATTATTATAGGAGAAGGTATCTGACACAGTAAGGTAATGTTTCTTTTTGTTATTGGGTACGTGTAGGGGGCACTGACCCCTTAAAGTAGAATTATTGGAAGAAAGAAGATAAAATCAGAACCTGTGAATAAAGCAATTATATCCAGAATTGTAAAAGATACTATTGATGCAGGGTTTATCAAGTTATCAGATGAAAATGCTGCTCCTAAATTACGAAGATATATTCCCTATTGGGCATAAATTTAGTTGATGGATAGTTTGTGTAATGCAAATAATTTTGATCTTATTTAAAAATATTATAATTTCGAGGAGGGATTCCCATGACAAAAGTATATTGCTATTCCAGGTGTACAACCTGCAAGAAAGCCCTTAAATGGCTTGACGAAAACAAGATTGATTATAAGCTGATCGATATTAAGGAAGATCATCCTGATGAGGAGACATTGCGTCAGCTTCACAAGAAGAGCGGGCTTCCTTTGAAGAAGTTCTTTAATACCAGCGGACTGCTTTACCGTGAGATGGAGCTGTCTAAGAAGCTGCCGGATATGAGTGAGGACGAGATGTTTAAGCTTCTGGCATCGGACGGAATGTTGGTGAAGAGACCGTTGTTGATAACAGATAATAAGGTACTGCCCGGGTTTAAAGAAGCTGATTGGAAGGACGCTTTATAATTATAAGAGCCAAAGTAGAAGATGCCAAAGTTTTTATGAGTCTGGCAATATATATCGGTAATATGTAAAAATGCAGCACGTTGAAAAATTAGGGCACAAATGCCTGGAATTATCAAATTTCGTGTTGAGAATAATTCAATGTTTGTGTATAATATTGAAAAAGAGGGGCACAATATCCCTAAATGATTAATGTGGAGGCATTATGGAAATAAAAAGAGACATATACCTACAGAAGTTAATAAACCGTATGCATAATGGGATGATAAAGGTTATTACAGGAATTAGACGATCCGGAAAATCATATCTTTTATTTATTGTTTTTAGGAATTACCTTAAGGCACAAGGTGTTGCGGATGACCATATTATCGCAATAGAGTTAGATATGTTCGAAAATGAGCAGTATAGGGATCCACATACGCTTCTGGAGTATACCAAAAGTCAGATGACAGATGATGGGGAATACTATATTTTCCTGGATGAAGTACAACTATTGCCAGCCTTTGAGTCAGTGCTGAATTCATTTCTTCATATGCGTAATGTGGATGTTTATGTAACCGGCAGTAATTCAAAATTCCTGTCAAAGGATGTCATTACAGAATTTAGAGGGCGCGGAGATGAAGTTCATGTTTATCCTGTTAGTTTTAGAGAATATATGGAAGTATTTGATGGGGATAAATATGAAGGCTGGAGTTCCTATGTCAGTTTCGGTGGATTGCCATTAACTATTACGATGGCTACCGATGAGCAGAGAATGGAGTATCTTACAAGGTTATTTGAAGAGACCTATATAAAGGATATTATTGAGCGCAACCATATTGAAAAGGTTCAGGAAATAAATGACTTGATAAATATCCTGGCATCCGGTATTGGCTCTCTTACGAATGCATCAAAAATAGAAGCAACATTTAAGAGTGTTATTCATTCGGATATAAGTCTTAATACCGTAAGAGCATATATTGACTATTTGAAAGATGCGTTCATAGTCAATGAAGTAAATAGATATGATGTAAAGGGCAGAAAATACATTGGTACGCCACTCAAATATTATTTTGAGGATGTGGGACTGCGAAATGCCAGACTGGGATTTCGTCAAGTAGAAGAAACGCATTTGATGGAAAACATTATTTATAATGAACTTCGTGTGAGAGGTTATCAGGTTGATGTTGGTGTGGTTGTAAAACGAAACAGAACAAAAGAAGGCGTGCAGGAAAAGAAACAGCTTGAAATTGATTTTGTTGCCAATATGGGCAGCAGGAGATATTATATCCAGTCTGCTTTTAGTCTGCCGGATAACGAGAAGAGAACACAAGAAAAAGCTTCTCTTATAAATGTGAATGACTCGTTTAAGAAGATTATAATCGTAAAGGATGTTGTAAAACCATTATATGATAATGATGGAATCCTCACGATGAGCATATATGACTTTCTTTTAAATGAGCATAGTTTAGAACTATAAACTATATAGGTTACACGGTATTCTATCAAAAAGGACACACAGTGAGGTGACAGGGTAAATTATTAGTAATCGATCCCAACTGGACTAGGTGGATTTCTTATGTTACATCGACTGCATTAAAGAAAAGAGGTAAGGATAATGTTTGCGATCACAGGAACAGTTTTATTGACAGTGGTAATAATTCTAAGTATAGCGCTTATATGTGGAGCGCCTCTTGGAGAGTATACCCTGGGTGGAAAGTTCAGGGTGTTTCCGGGGAAATACAGAGTGATACTTGCCACTCAGCTTTTTTTGCAGGTTTTCTTTATGATGATTCTATTGCAGTTGGGAGGATATATTCCGCTTGTGTTCAGTCACGGAGGAACGAAGATAATAGGAATCGTTTTGGCTGCATATCTTTCGTTAAACTGTCTTGCAAACCTGTTTTCGAAGAGTAAGAAAGAAAAATACGTGATGACGCCACTTTCGCTAATCACGGCGGTATGCTTTTGGATCTGTGCATTTCAGTTCTAAGAGTCTACCGGGTTTAAGGAAGCAGATTTGAGAGCAACATATATCAAAACAACATGATCTCAAAAAGAAAGTGACCTAACCATGACAAAAACTTTACAATTCTATCCGCCAATGATGGTGGCTGAGTATCAGCTGCAGCTGCCTGATAAGAGTGTATTGCAGAAGAAACTGCAGGAATTGATCAACATGCCTTTATTGGAAGAAGGAGACGCCGATGCTTAGATTACAGACTGTTCAGGAAAAAGACAGAGATATGTTCTGGAATATAAATCAGAAATATCTGTATGAGATGACAAATTACTATGATGATCCGATGGATGAAAATGGTAATTACCATTACGGGCACTTTGATGATTATTTCACGGATCCGAAGAGGAAAGCATATTTCATTTATGATGAAGTAACGTTGGTAGGGTTTGCAATGCTGTGTCCATATTCGAATATTGATCAGAATCCAGATTATACGATGGCGGAGTTCACCATATTCCCGTCGTTCCGAAGAAAACATTTTGCTCTTGATGTGGCGAAGATGATTTTGGATAAGCATCAGGGGAAGTGGGAAATCAAGTATAACGAGAAGAATGGTGGTGCGAAGAAGTTGTGGAATGCTGTGGCTGGTCCGTATGAGCCGGAAGTGCATCATCTGAATGATGAGGAAACGGTGCTTGTGTTTGAGGTGAGAAAGAAAATGAAAACTAAACGATTGATCCTGCGCCGCTGGGAGAACAGCGATGCAGAGGATTTATACAGATATGCCAGTGATACGGATGTGGGCCCGATTGCTGGATGGCCTGCCCATCAAAGCATTGATGAGAGCCGAGATGTGATTAAGAATGTCTTTAACGGTAAAGAGGCTTATGCCATTTGTCTTAAAGAAGATGGTAAGGCTATCGGAGCGATTGAGTTGAAGCTAAATGGACATACAGATATGACCGATCGGGATGACGAATGCGAGATGGGATATTGGCTTGGAAAGCCGTTTTGGGGGCAGGGTCTTATGCCTGAGGCTGTGAGGGAGATGCTCCGTCATGCCTTTGAAGATTGTGGTATGCAGAAGGTCTGGATTGGATATTATGAAGGCAATAACAAGTCAAAACGTGTCCAGGAAAAATGCGGCTTCAAGTATCAATGGCAATCTGATAATGTGGATGTTCCTCTGATGCATGAGAAACGGACAGGGCATGTGAGCTTGATGACTAAGGAAGACTGGATGTCAGAATAATAAATCGGGATTGTAGAGAATCTAACTATGGGAAAAGAATTTTCGGAAATGACGTTGGAAGAATTGTGGGATTTATTCCCCATCTTCCTTGTTCAACATGATGATCGGTGGAATGAATACTATAAAGAAATAGAATCCACAATTGCAGATCTTTTGGCAGGGTATCCTGTTGAAAGGATCAGTCACATTGGAAGTACAGCAATACAGGGCATATGGGCTAAGAACATTGTTGATGTGATGGCTGAGATTTCCGGAAAAGCAGACATGGAAGAAGCAGCTCGCATTTTGGAGCAGAGTGGTTTTGTCAAAATGTCCGATGAAACAAACCGAATCTCGCTCAACAAGGGTTATACCAAAGAGGGATTTGCGGATAAGGTCTACCACATTCACCTTAGATTTACCGGTGATAATGATGAACTGTATTTCCGTGACTATCTGAATGAACATCCTCAGATTGCCAAGGAATACGAGGCATTAAAGCTGGAATTGTGGAAGAGATATGAACATAACAGAGATGCCTATACTGATGCGAAAACAGATTTCATTCGCAAGTGGACATCAGAAGCCCGAAGAATATACGGCGACAGATACTGACGCACTAATATAACACTAGATTGCTGATTTTATGGCACTTACAGGACACGTTCTGTCCAATTTTGGAGGTGGTTTGACGAAGAAGCCTTGATTTACAGGAAAAAGATTTTGAAAAACTTTGTGTCACGGGGTTGACATTATCGGGTTGCCAGCAGATGTGACGTTGATGGCTAGCCGCCGCACACTTGTGACTTTAGTCGTGAGTTAGGCGGCATTTTTCTTGTAAAAAGTATAATCATATGGTATAATTTAAATATGGATAAAACAGTGTATTTCTCAATGCCTAAAGATGTTACG
>KK211381.1:34705-315237 GCA_000621985.1 Lachnospiraceae bacterium V9D3004 | reverse complement strand
TTGATAAACAACTTTCATCGGCATAGCTCCTTTCTTTAGAATAAAGAGAAGCCATTGACTGTTCCACCACACAATTCAACAAGAGTTAAAACAATTCTTAGTGTACGGTCTGATAGAGCCACTTATTTGTGCTTGGAAGGTGGAACTTACACTGATTTATATGCTGTCTAAAACGAGAGAGTTTTTACGACTCCTCCTCCCGTGCTTTGTAGTATAGCTTCTCGCTTGAATTATATACACGACGTGGAGGACAGTCGATACTTTCATCACTATTTGTGCCGCCGACCGAAGGCGGCGGAATGGAGATTTATATGATACAACCCGCACTTCCAAAACGCATTCTTATGAAAGCGAGCAAGCCTGCCAGATACATCGGCAATGAAGTTAATATGGTCATTAAGGATCCTGCACATGAAGACATTCGTTTCTGCATGTGTTTTCCTGATGTCTACGAGATAGGAATGTCACATCTTGGAATACAGATCTTATATGATATGTTCAACAGACGTGAAGATACTTACTGCGAACGGGTATATTCTCCGTGGCCTGATATGGATGAGATTATGCGTGATGAGAATATTCCTTTATTCGCACTTGAGAGTCAACAGCCTGTAAAGGATTTTGATTTTCTTGGAATCACTCTTCAATATGAGATGTGCTATACTAATGTGCTTCAGATCCTTGAATTATCGCAGATTCCGATATATGCAAAAGATCGTGGCAACGATATCCCGATAGTTATCGGTGGCGGTCCGTGTACTTACAATCCCGAACCGCTTGCTGATTTCTTCGACATATTCTACATAGGCGAAGGCGAGACGGTATACGGAGAGCTTCTTGACTTGTATAAGAAGTATAAATATGGCACAGATACGGAATTCGACAGACACGAATTCCTAAAAGCCGCATCTCAGATAGAAGGCTTATACGTTCCTTCTTTGTATGACGTAACTTATAATGATGACGGGACTCTTGCATCATTTGAGCCGGTAAGTCCTGAAGTTCCCCATAAGATCATTAAGCAGGTGGCGGTTGATCTTGAAGAATATTATCCGGATAAACCTGTTGTTCCTTATATTAAAGTTACTCAGGATCGTTCTGTGCTTGAGATCATGCGGGGCTGTATAAGAGGATGCCGTTTTTGTCAGGCAGGCATGATATACAGACCGCTCAGGCAAAGGAATGTTGAGTATCTTAAGAAAATGGCACAGGATATGATCGCATCGACCGGACAGGAAGAGATATCGCTCAGCTCTCTCAGTTCAAGTGATTATAACTGCCTGAAAGAGCTTGTATATTATCTGATCGATGAATGCAGTGAGAAGAAAGTAAATATATCACTTCCTTCTCTTAGAATTGATGCATTTTCTCTTGATGTAATGGGTAAGGTTCAGGATATCAGAAAGAGCAGCCTTACATTTGCTCCCGAGGCAGGCTCTCAGAGAATGAGGGATGTTATTAATAAGGGGCTTACCGAAGAGGTTATATTAAAAGGTGCCGGAGAAGCTTTCGGCAGCGGATGGAACAGAGTTAAGTTGTATTTTATGATGGGTCTTCCGGGAGAGACATACGACGATATTGAAGAGATCGCAATACTTGCCAATAAGATCGCATCGCATTATTATGAGGTCGTTCCAAAGGAGAACAGAAAGGGAAGGGTTGAGATCGTTGTTAGCACCTCACTTTTTGTTCCCAAACCTTTCACGCCGTTCCAGTGGAGTGCCATGAATATCCCCGAGGATTTTACCGTCAAGAGGAAGTTCCTTACCGGCAAAGTGCACGATCAGCTTAATCAGAGAAGCATAAAATATAACTGTCACGACTCATATGTTACGCTTATCGAAGGCGTATTCGCAAGAGGCGACAGAAGACTGTCACAGGTTATATATAACGCCTATAAAAATGGTTGTATATTCGATGCTTGGACCGAATATTTTGATATGGATAAATGGAAACAGGCCTTTACAGATGCAGATATAGATCCCTTTTTCTACACCAGTAGAAATAGGGATTATGAAGAACTGCTTCCATGGGATTTTATAGATATCGGTGTTACAAGAGAATTCCTCATGCGTGAAAATGAACGAGCAAAAAGGGCAGAAGTAACCCCGAACTGCAGACAACAGTGCCAGGCATGTGGGGCAGCAAGATATCTTAAGGGCGGCTGTAAGCCGTAAATATTACCGTATGAGTTATGGAAGTCAGCAAGTTAGACTGCACTCAATAATTAATGCCAGGTTTATTTTGGCACATATTAAAAGAAAAGAAAACATCTTGATTGAAAGGAAACATGTGTATGAAAGTCAGGATCAGATTCATCAAGCGTGGACCTATACAATATATCGGACACCTTGATCTTATGAGATATTTTCAAAAAGTATTCAGAAGATGCGGACTTGATGTTGCATATTCAAAAGGCTTCAATCCGCATCAGTTATTATCCTTTGCTTCGCCTCTTGGTGTTGGACTGACAAGCATAGGAGAATATCTTGATGCCACACTTAATTCATTCAATATTATAAATACTGCGAATGAATTGTCCATAACCGAATGGATATCCCGTATTAATGAATATTCCAACGATATGGTTATTGTTACCGCAATAATTGTTATGCCGGACGACATCAAGCCGTCTATGTCTTTACTTTCTGCGGCTTCATATATCATATCATTTTCAGATGAGACATTGCCTGAAAGAATAACGGATTATTTTAACAATACCGATAGGATCACATTCACCAAAGTATCAAAGAAATCAACAAGTGAGATCGATCTGAAAGAAAATATATTCATTGTCACCGAATCCCGTGACATATATGATGAAAAGATGTCTGTGATAGCAACATATGATCCTGCAAACGAGAAAAATTATATGGATTATCTTGAAATTAATCATCCGTTGTATGTAATGTGCGCAGCAGGAAGTTCCATCAATATAAAACCTGAGATGCTCGTTGAAGCATATATGAAAAGCACCGAAGTTTCGGATATTGAGTATGATATAATCCGTCTTGATATGTTTACGAGCGGTGAGAGATCGTATATATCTATGGCGAAATAATTACTTATATACTGTATACTCAAGCTATGAAAGGTCTGATTCAATGAATCTCGTATTTACTTCATATAATGATAAGAATATATGTGCTTTGTTTGATGATAAGAAGATGGTGCAGGCTGATGTGATTACGCCCCTTGAGCACGACGACAATTTACATTCCGGAACCGGCAATATTTACGTAGGTAAAGTTAAGAATATCGTTCCGAATATCAATGCCGCATTTATTGATGTCGGGATCGGAGAGCAATGTTTTATGCAGGTTGAAGAGCGCATAGGCAATGCTCCCGCTTACAGACTTAACGGCGAACTTGTAGGAATTAAACGCGAATCCGACATTGTTGTTCAATATATCCGTGAAGGAATTAAGACCAAGCAGCCTGTTGTATCAACTGACATATCGATAACCGGAAGATATCTTATCCTTGTAAATGATTCCGACACTATTAGTGTATCCAATAAGATAAAAAACAAGGTCAGACGAAAAGAGATCATTACAATCATCGAATCAGATAATAACGATGACACATACAAAGGTTATATTGTTAGGACCAATGCCGAGGATGTATCCGAAGAAAGACTTATCGCTGAAAAAAGATATCTTGATTCATTATATAAAAGTATCATGCAAAAGGCCGGTCATGCTGATACATATTCTTGTATATACAGAGCTCCCGATGAATATGTAAGCATATTAAGAGATAGTTATTCGAAGCAGCTTGATAAGATCATTACCGATAACCAGACAATATATGATTCACTTCTTTCATATATCAATGAAGCAGAGCCGGAACTCGGTAATAAGCTTGAATTATATACCGATGATTACCCGCTTGCTGCATTGTATGAGCTTGAAAGCAATATGACGAAAGCATTGGGTAAAAAAGTGTGGCTTAAGTCAGGTGCTTATATCATTATAGAACCAACCGAGGCATGCACCGTGATAGATGTCAATTCGGGAAAAGCAATTGCAGGTAAGAAGAATAAAGAAAATACAATATATAAGATTAATGAAGAAGCGGCAACCGAGATCATAAGACAGCTTCGTCTGCGCAATATATCCGGAATCATTATAATAGATTTTGTTGATATGAAAAATGAAGAGAACAGATATGCTCTTATGAATCATCTTAAAGAAATTGCAGCTGAAGATCCAATTAAGACTACATTTGTAGACATGACGGCACTCGGACTGGTTGAAATGACCAGACACAAGCGCCGCAAGTCGTTGGCTGAGCAGTTTGCATCTGCGCCGTAGTTTATTGCAACATATCACTTAGAGATCACAACACTGTCTCTATAGATCTCTTCAACAATATCATGATCCACACTGTAAGGACAGCTTGCAAGTTTGATCTTATTATCCAGAATAAAACTTATACATTCGGGGAGTGCGGATTCTTTTAATTCCATAGTTCCCGTTATCTTACGAATGAGATCACCTAATTCATGCCAGTCTTTCATACCAAGTTTGTCAAGAACGTATCTGCCGTCATTTTCCGGTGCATGGCGCACATAACTGGCTAGAAATGCTCCGACAGCTTTGCCGTGCGGCACACCATCGTTATATGTAAAGTAATAGCTCATTCTGTGAGGAAGCGAAGTGCCGGTATGTGATATGGCCATTCCGCCTATGGTTGAAGCGTTGATAAGCTTTTCGTATTGTTCATATGTATATGCATCATTTTCAATAAATAATGCGATATCCTTCCACATCGAAAGTCCTTTTTCGGAAAATATCCTGCTGATATCCGTTGATTTACTGTGAATATAACTTTCGATAAGATGTCCGAGTGCATCTACGGCAGTATTGCGTATAACGGATGCAGGCGCACTCTCAAGATAAGAAGGATCAACAAGTGCGAGCGCGGGATATATCTTATGAGGAAGACTTGATTTTGTCTTCTTTTCATGAATGGTAACTATGGAATACGGCGTTATCTCCGAACCGGTACCGCATGTTGTCGGAACTGTTACTACCGGAAGATATGTGGTATGTTCCGCATCGAATAATAAAGATTCATCAGCATCAGGATTAGCGATCATCATCGATATGGCTTTTGATGCATCAAGAGGCGAACCGCCGCCGATACCTATAACGAAGTCCGGTTTGTATTTCCTTCCGATCAAAGTAGCTTTCATAATATTCTCAATCGAAGGATTCTCTTCAACTTCATCGAATACTTTGTAATCGATGCCCGCTTCTTTAAGAACGTCTGTCACGTCATCAAGGGATCCGTTTTCCTTTGAAGAATTGCGACCCGTGACTATAAGCGCTGAACTTCCGAAAGCAGCAATATCAGCTGCGTGTGCTTTGACACAGTTTTTTTCACAATATAATTCTGTTGTTAATTTGAAGAACATAATTGCACCTCCATGCTTGATTTATGTATCTTCTATAGTATATATTATATAAAGATATTATTAAAGTGCTTTTTTGAAATGAGGTGGCGGGAGTGCTGCAAAACAGCAGATATGCATTTATAAATGGATTCACATTGAAGCTAATAGCTTTCCTGTCAATGACCTGTGATCATATAGCGGCTGCGCTTATAAGCAGCAAAGAATATCCCGAATTATATAAGCTGATGCGTGGATTCGGTAGGATAGCTTTCCCAATATTTTGTTTTCT
Source organism: Lachnospiraceae bacterium V9D3004 (assembly GCA_000621985.1). Lineage (GTDB taxonomy): Bacteria > Bacillota > Clostridia > Lachnospirales > Lachnospiraceae > V9D3004. The sequence continues at coordinate 309,547 of KK211381.1, read as the reverse complement.
GCTTGTGGAAGGCTTTTTGCATACGAAAAATGTTAAGAGATATCTTATAAGACTATTCATATTCGCTTTAATATCGGAGATCCCTTTCGATCTTGCATTCAAATCAAGTCCGGGGATTTACTTTGATCATCAGAATGTTTTCTTCACACTTAGCCTTGGACTACTTACATTATGTTGCATAAAACAATATTATGATAATCCATACAGACACGTTATTATCATAACGATCTCATGTTTGATCGCATATTTCCTCAGAACGGATTATATGTTTTATGGTATAATGCAGATATGTATATTTTATTATTTGAGAGAAAGCCTGTTATTCAAGTCGTTCTCGGTAGGATTCCTGAATGTGTACATGGACCAACCCGCCGGCGCCGCAGCATTAGTATTTACAGGATTATACAATGGCAAACGCGGTCCCGGTATAAAATACATATTTTACGTATATTACCCGTTACATCTGCTTGTGCTGTATTTTATTAAATGTTCCTCATTACTGTAATGACATTTGATTTATCGAAATGAAATACCTATTCGTGTATGATATGTATTTTAATACGTTTGCTGACGGCTAGGCGCGTATAAAAAAACACATATCTCGTATAGGGTATGTATAATTTTCAAGAAAGGATCGGCTTATGCAAAAGATCGTTTATTCTGATTTCATATATTCTTCGCAAAAAGTCAAACCGCAATTCGACAAGTTCCGTATTGTGGTCATTTCCGATATGCACAGCGTTGAATTCGAAGATAACAATGAAGAATTGATCGATAAGATACGAAGAGTATCGCCTGATATTATCATTGCAGCCGGAGATATGGTAAGTTCACACGGACGTAATATGAATATCATTGCAGATCTTTTTGCTAAGCTGATTAATATATGTCCGGTATATTACGGCCCGGGTAATCATGAATGTTATCTCAACATGAATCCGAAGACTCATTATAAGTTCAGAAAGTATATTAAGTATATTAGAAGTATAGGTGTGAAATATCTTGTTAACAGATCAGCGAAGATCAGTGTTGGCGGTGAGATGATCCGCATATCTGCGATCAATACAGAAGACTATTACAACAAAGTATGGAACAAAAAAGTTATGCCCGATGATTATCTGTCTTCACGTTTGAAGCCTTGCAAAGATAACCGCCTTGAGATACTGATCGCGCATAATCCTGATTATTTTGAAAATTATGCCAACTGGGGTGCCGATATTGTATTCTCGGGTCATGTTCACGGTGGAATAATAATACTGCCTTATCTCGGAGGTGTGATCAATCCTTCGTGGAGATTGTTCCCGTATTACGACTACGGAGTATTTACACATAACTCGTCGAGACTGTATCTTACAAGAGGTTTGGGTGCCCACACGATCCCGCTTCGCCTGTTCAACCCGCCCGAGATCATGGTGATCACACTTGAGGCTTGAACAGTTGTATTTATTAAAAAACTCTTAAAGCACTTGCTTTATTCATCATTAATGATAAAATATTTAACTGATTTTAAAATGTATTTTGGAGGTTATTATGGGAATACCGGTTAAACTTGATGTGTTCGAAGGTCCGCTGGATCTTTTGCTTCATCTGATTGATAAGAATAAGATCGATATATATGATATTCCTATAGTTACCGTTACCGATCAGTATCTTGAATATATTGAGACGATAAAGACCGAGGATATGGATACTTTAAGCGAATTCCTCGTAATGGCAGCTACACTGATAAGGATCAAATCCAAGATGCTTCTTCCTCCCGAAGAAAAAGAAGATGAGGAAGAACCTGAAGATCCGAGACAGGAACTTGTTGAGAGACTTCTTGAATATAAGATGTATAAATATGCTTCCTATGAACTTAAAGACAAACATATGGAAGCTTCGAGAGTTCTTTTCAAGAACCAGGACATGCCTGAAGATGTAATGAACTGGGAAGAAGAGATTGATACAAAAGCTTTGCTTGACGGAGTTACTATGCGTAAACTCCAGGATGTGTTTGAGATGGTGATCAAAAGACGTGAAGACAAAGTGGATCCCATCAGAAGCAAGTTTGGCAAGATAGAGAAAGAAAAAGTCAGTATAGAAGAGAGAATGGCTGATATTACTGTATTTGCCGCGAAAGAAGGCAGGTTCAGTTTTAAGAATCTGCTTGAAAGTCAGAGCAGCCTTACATTTATAATAGTATCATTCTTAGCAATACTTGAACTTATGAAGACAGGAATATTATGGATTGAACAGGAACAGCCTTTTGATGATATTATCATTACCTGCAGAAAGGAGAATGCAGTCTGATGGATACCGATAATAGTAACATCACTGAAAATGAGAATAATACAGCCGGTGATAATACGCTTGTTAATAATATTGATACAGAGAACAGAAGCATGGATGAATTGTGTGCTGCGGCCGAAGCGATTCTTTTTTCCATGGGAGATGCTGTTGAGTTGACTCATATCGCACAGGCAATGTGCCTTGGCAGAGATGAAATGAAGGAAGTTCTTGATGAACTTGCCAAAGAATATAACAACAGCAAACGCGGAATTCAGCTAATAGAGTTAGAGGGAGCATACCAGCTCTGCACGAAAAAAGAATTATATGATTATCTTGTAAGGATCGCGCATGTTCCGAAACCAAAGGAACTTACTGATGTTATGCTTGAGACTTTATCGATAATCGCATATAAACAACCGGTCACAAAACTGGAGATCGAAAAGATCAGGGGTGTTAAGTCCGATCATACCGTCAATAAGCTTGTTGAATACAATCTTATATGCGAAGCCGGACGAAAAGACGCACCGGGAAGACCTATATTATTTGCCACGACTGAAGAATTCTTAAGAAGTTTCGGTATTGAATCAACCGAAGAATTACCTGAACTCGATGCTGACATAGTCGAAGAATTCAAGAGCGAAGCCGAAGCCGAGGCAGAAGACAGTATACAACTAAAACTGGACATTTAAGGGAGGACGACCAATGAGTAATTATTCAAAGCAGGAGATCATGAAGCTTATAGAAGAAGAGGATGTTGAATTCATCAGACTTCAATTTGTTGACATTTACGGAATATTCAAGAATATGGCAGTAACCGCAAGTCAGCTTGAACGAATTTTTAACAATGAGATGACGTTTGACTGTGGTGCGATCGAAGGATTCGAGGATTATAATCATTCGAAACTTATTCTTGCTCCCGATCTTGATACATTTGCCATATTCCCATGGCGTCCCCAGAATCACAGAGTTGCAAGATTTATATGCGATGTCAAAAAAATAGACGGCACACCATTTGCCAACGATTCAAGACATATTCTCAGATCTGTTCTTAAAGAGGCTGCAAAAGAAGGATATTTCTTCAATGTGGGCCCGGAATGTGAATTCTTCCTTTTTGATATTGATGAGGAAGGTAATCCTACAACCAAAACAAGTGAAAAAGGTAATTTCTTCGAAGTGGGACCGGTGGATCACGGTGAGAATGCAAGAAGAGAGATGGTTCTTTCATTATCCGACATGGGATTCGAGATCGAAGCTTCTTATCATTCTGATGAATGTGCACAGCATCAGATAGATTTCAAATATGATTCTCCGCTTAAAACCGCTGATAATATCATGACCTTCAAACTGGCTGTTCACACAGTTGCAAGAAGGCATGGCCTTCATGCGACATTTATGCCGAAACCGAGAACCGAACTCAACGGATCCGGTATGTATACACATATTACAATATACAAAGACGGTAACAATATATTCGCTGACAATGATAAATATACAGATGAAAAATATGCTTTTATGGCAGGACTGTTAAAACATCTTCCCGGAATGGCGCTTATTAACAATCCTGTTGTCAATTCATATAAAAGATTATTCAAACTGTTTGATAAAATGGTTGCATATGATTGCTCGGAAGGAGTCAGATATGCACTTTTACAGATGACTGATATTGGAAGAATGGGTGCAGGACTTGTTCTTAAAAGCCCCGATGCCGCATGTAATCCGTATCTTATGTTATCGGTAGTTCTTTCGGCAGGTCTTGACGGAATTCGCAATAATATGAAGCTCGAATATGATGATTCATATATGAAAAAACTTCCCAAAACCCTTGAGGATGCCATCAAAGCATTTGAAAAGGACTCATTTATTCAGGGAATTCTCGGTGAATCATTATCCTCAAAGCTTATTGCACGTAAAAAACAGGAGTGTTACGAATATTGCAGACAAGTATCTGAATGGGAGATTGACCAGTATCTTGACAGGATCTGATCATTTGACGTAATGCGTTATATTCAGAAAGGAGTACCGACTTGTTAAGCATTATTGTTGCTTTCCCGAATATTGAAGACGCCGGAAAGATCAAGAGCATACTTGTTCGAAACGGATACGATGTGTCGCTCACATGTAACAATGCCGCTCAGGTGATCAATATGGTCAATCAGCTTGAAGACGGAATTGTTCTGTGCGGAAGCAGGCTTAAGGATATGCCTTATCATGATCTGTATACCGCACTGCCTAACAGTTTCTCGATGATTCTTTTGGCTTCAATGAATATCGTTTCGGATTGTTATAATGATAATATAGTATGCGTTCCAATGCCTTTACGTGTCAATGATCTTATAACAGCAATTGATGAGGCATACAGTATATACCGTAAAAAGAAGAAAAAAGACAGGAAACCTGCCAACAGAAGCGAAAAAGACAAGCTTATTATAAATGAGGCAAAAGAATTGCTTATGAACAATCACGGGATGTCCGAAGAAGAAGCTCATCGCTATATCCAAAAGATCAGCATGGACAGCGGCAATTCAATGGTTGAAACCGCCCAGATGGTATTACTTATCAAGTGATTTTGAAATGTTTACGTTGATAAAAATTTTATAATGTGTTATTATATTTTTAATTTTAAATGATAAATACATAAAGGAGTTGAAGCACATGGTTGAAAGCAATAGCAGAAAAATGAATAATTTTGGTGTTTCAGACAGTTACAGATATTGCATACAGTGTCATCGCATTCTCCCTAAGGATTCGGATTCGGATTATTGTTCGGCATGTGCTGAGATGAATCTGTTCAAAGAGGTTCGTGATTTCATCAGGGCGAACGATGTAAATGAAGATGATGTTGCCGAATATTTCGGTTTATCCAAAATGCAGGTACGCCAGTGGATACGTGAAGGACGTATTCAGTACAAAGGTCATGATGGAAAGTTCACATCTTTGTTCTGTAATATATGCGGCAAGCCTATTGACAGTGACACTATATGTCCCGACTGCAGAAAGTATGAAAAGCTAAAAGTTGTTGCCAAAGCAAGATCAATGGATAATTCAAGAATGAGATATTTGGATAAGGATAACCTATAATTTTCCCTTGACAAACAGAATATTTATGTGTTATCTTATCTTGGTGAGCGTCCGGATTACCGGATTCACGATGCCGCTCAGCGAGGTATAAGTTCTGAATCATTCAGGCACCACAGCTGGCGAGTAATTATATATAGGAGGTGCTTGTATGTACGCTATTATTGCAACAGGTGGAAAGCAGTACAAGGTATCCGAAGGAGATGTCATCAAAGTTGAGAGACTTGATGCAAACGTCGGCGAATCCTACACATTTGACCAGGTTCTTGCAGTTAACGATGGTGAGATGAAAGTTGGTAATCCTACGGTTGAGGGTGCTGTTGTTGAAGCTTCGGTTGTATCTGAGGGCAAAGGCAAGAAGGTCATTGTATATCGTTACAAGAGAAAGACCGGATATCACAAGAAGAACGGCCACAGACAGTATTTTACCGAAGTAAAGATTGAAAATATTAAGATGTGATGAATATGATTAATGCGGAATTTTTTTATAATGAAAACCATAGGCTATTTGGATTCAAGATATCAGGTCATGCCGGATTCAGTGATGACGGTAATGATATAGTTTGTTCTGCCGTTTCGGTATTGACTATCAATACAGTTAATTCAATCGACAGACTTACTGATGATTATTTTGAATTCGAACAGGATGAAGAAGATGGCGTTATGGTGTTAAGAATGGAAGAATTAAGCGAATCTTCAGAATTGCTTTTGAGATCGATGAGAATCGGAATCGAAGGTGTGATGGAAGAATATGGTAGTGAGTATATTTCTATCATTTGATCTTGTTTGATTATAAAGGAGGTGCAATGTACCATGTTGAGAATGAATCTTCAGTTTTTTGCTCATAAAAAGGGAATGGGTTCTACCAAGAACGGTAGAGATTCCGAATCAAAGAGACTTGGCGCTAAGCGTGCAGACGGTCAGTTTGTTTTAGCAGGCAACATTCTGTACAGACAGCGTGGAACCAGGATCCATCCGGGTCTTAACGTAGGCAAAGGAAGAGATGACACACTGTTTGCTACAGCTGATGGAATCCTTCGCTTTGAAAGAAAAGGAAGAGATAAGAAGATAGCTTCTGTATATCCTGTAGAGGAAGCAGCAGAATAATTAACAGTTACTTTTAAGTAAAATGAATGCTATTCTTAAGGGGTTGTTGAAAAAACAACCTCTTTTTTTGAAGCACCAACCCGGCAAGCGTGTGCCATGCTTGCATGAGCACACATTTGCCGGGTGCAAGAACGTGGAGCACGAAGTGCGGAATGTTCGCACCAACCCGGCAAAAGGAGGTAAATATGTTTGCTGATATTGCTACGATCACAATAAGATCCGGAAATGGCGGAAACGGATGTGTAAGTTTCAGAAGAGAATTGTTCGTACCTGCAGGCGGCCCTGATGGTGGTGACGGCGGAAGAGGCGGCGATCTTATATTTGTTGCCGACAAGAACATTAATACGCTCAGCGACTACAGGCATAAGAGAAAATATTCTGCCGGCAACGGTGAACAGGGCAGAGGAAAACACTGTCACGGAAAAGACGGAGAAGACTGTATTCTCAAAGTGCCGGAAGGAACTGTCGTAAGAGAAGCCAATTCGGGTAAGATAATTGCCGACATGTCGGCCGGAAGCGAAGTTGTTGTACTAAAAGGCGGTAATGGCGGCAAAGGGAATCAGCATTATGCGACTCCGACGATGCAGGCGCCAAAGTATGCCCAGCCCGGAAAACCCGGTCGTGAACTTGAAGTGATCCTTGAACTTAAAACTATTGCAGATGTTGGCCTGGTAGGTTTCCCAAATGTTGGCAAATCCACTTTCCTTTCGCGCGTGACCAATGCAAAACCAAAGATCGCAAATTATCATTTTACAACACTTGACCCGAACCTTGGTGTTGTTGATCTGTCGGATGCAGACGGATTTGTTATTGCTGATATTCCGGGGTTGATAGAGGGTGCTTCTGAAGGAGTAGGCCTCGGTCATGAGTTCTTAAAACATATCGAAAGAACACGAATGATAATACATATGGTGGATGCTGCTTCAACAGAAGGCAGGGATCCCATTAATGATATTAATATAATCAACAAAGAGCTAAGTGATTATGATCCTTTACTTGCTAAGAAGCCACAGGTAATTGCCGCCAATAAGATTGACGTATTCTACGGTGATGACGAAGAAACCGTAATAACACTTCTAAAAGAAGAATTCGAACCAAAGGGGATCAAAGTATTTCCAATCTCTGCCGTAAGCGGTAAGGGAGTGAAGGAATTATTATATTATGTCAGAAGAGAACTTGATAAACTCGGAAACGAACCTGTAATATATGAGCAGGAATACTTTCCGGAACTTGAATATGAAGAAACAGAAGAACCTTATTCCGTCACTTATGATGAAAAAGAAAAGGTATATTATGTTGATGGCCCGAGGATTGAAAAGATGCTTGGATATACGAATCTCGAATCCGAAAAAGGATTTGTATTCTTCCAGAACTTCCTTAAAGATAACGGTATATTCGAAGAATTGGAAGAAATGGGTATCAGTGACGGAGACACGGTTGACGTATGCGGTTACGTCTTTGATTATTATAAATAGTCAGCACCCCATGAAATCATAAGAAATTCAAGTGGAAAGCTTGCTTTCCTAATTGAATTCTTATGATTTCATGGGGCGGACAAGACGCGTAGCGTCTCGGACGCCCCATTGTTCCTTGGCGCGTAGCGACAAGGAACTGGGGTGCTGAATTTCTCCTGACAATAAATATACGGTGGTGAACATATGCATATAGGCATACTTGGAGGAACTTTCAATCCTGTACATAAAGGACATCTGGCCATGGCAGATACTGCCTACAGAGAGCTTGGCCTTGATAAAGTGCTGCTTATGCCTACAGGATGCCCTCCTCATAAAAATGATATCACAGACCCCAAAGACAGATTAAATATGATAAGTCTTGCAATAAACGGATATCCTTACATGGAAGCATCAGATTATGAGATCAGACGAAACGGAACAACTTATACTGCTGATACATTGACTCTCCTTACCGAAGAACATCCTGAGAACAGCTACACATTCATTGTCGGTGCGGATTCTCTTGTATATATGAAAAAATGGTATAAACCTGATATCATTTTCAGTCATGCTTCAATTGCCGTATGCGCAAGAAGTGACACAGATAATGATCTGCTGTTAAAAGAGAAGAACATTCTTGAAGATATGTATAATGCTGATATTACCATTCTGGAATTTGACCTTGTCAATATATCTTCACAGGAGATTAGAAATGCGATCAAAGAAGGAAAGACCGTTTCTGACACCGATTGCCTGAAACTAGTTCCCGAAAAAGTGTTGGATTATATATATGAACATAGATTATACAAATATTTATTATAATTACGAATATTTATAATATTTATAAATGAAGGTGTTATAAAGATATGAAACATGAGAAACATGATCTTAATGATTTCCAGAGTGAAATGAAAAAAAGATTAAAACGCGGAAGATATATTCATTCGGTTGGTGTAATGTACACCGCAATGAATCTTGCAATGAGATATGATGTATCTCTTCATGATGCCGGAGTGGCCGGTATTCTGCACGACTGTGCAAAAGAAATGAACAATGAAGAGCTGATCAAATTCTGTAATTCAAATAACATTAAACTTACAGAAGATGAGCTTAATAATTATTCACTTATTCACAGCAAAGCCGGTGCCTATATGGCTGAAAAAAAATACAAGATCACCGATGAGAATATTATCAATGCGATAAGATATCATACTACCGGAAAGCCCGGGATGACCAGACTTGAACAGATAATATATGTGGCTGATTATATTGAACCAAACAGAAAAGACATACCGGGACTTGCACAGGCACGAAGTAACGTGTATATTGATATTGATAAAACGTGCGGGATAATTCTTGAGAATACTATCGAATATCTCAAAGAGACAGGTAAATCGATAGACCATACATCAATAGAAGCCTGCAAATACTACAACTAACTGTCAGCACCCCCCTGTGTTCATTGGCGCAGAGCGACAATAAACCGGGGTGCTGAACACTCAAAAAATTATCAAGGAGCTGAAAGATATGAGCACACACGTTGAGGCATTAAAAAAAGCTGAACTTATATATAAAGCTTTGGAAGAAAAAAAAGGCGAAAACATCAAGATACTAGAGATAGGACAGGTTTCCGTGATCGCAGATTATTTTGTGATCGCGAACGGAAACAATCCGTCACAGATAACTGCTCTTGTAGACAGTGTGGAAGAAATATTAGAAAAAAACAAAATTCCCGCTCCGAGAATAGAAGGTCATCAGAATTCATCATGGGTACTGATGGATTGCGGTGATGTTATAATCCATGTATTCTCTAAAGAAGACCGGGAATTCTATAATCTTGAAAGAATGTGGGCAGATTGCAAAGAAGTGATATTCTAGAACTGTCTGTATAAAGCCACAACTTTGCCGAGCACCTCACAATTATCAACAATGATCGGATCCAGTGCATCGTTCTCAGGCTGAAGACGGAAGTGATCATTCTCTTTGTAAAAACGTTTGATCGTAGCTGAATCATCGATAAGTGCCGCAACGATCTCACCGTTGTTGGCAGTAGGCTGTTGCTTTATGATGACGCAGTCACCGTCGAATATTCCTGCATTGATCATACTGTCACCTTTTACATGAAGCATGAAAACATCCCCTTTGGGAAGATTATCAGCAAGAACAGGGAAATATCCTTCGATATTCTCGGTCGCGAGAATCGGTTCTCCGGCTGTGACGGTTCCGATGATCGGGACGTTGACCATATCACGTCTTACCAGATTGAATTCATCATCGATGATCTCGATCGCTCTCGGCTTTGTGGGGTCACGTCTTATGTAACCGTTCTTCTCAAGTGTCTCAAGATGAGAATGAACGGATGAAGTTGATTTCAACTTGACGGCAGCACATATATCTCTTACGGCAGGCGGATAACCGTGATTGACAATGCACTCTTTGATATATTCGAGAATTTCCTGTTGTTTGGAACTGATCCTGCCTTTACTCATAATAGTCTGACCTCCATTAACATTACTTAAACTGTTATAAAGTATACCATACCACAACCTCTATGTCAAACAAATGTTCTGTAGACAAGTTTATATAAAAAAGTTATAATAATAAAAGTTAGCGTCTCGGACGCCCTTATGTTCCTTGGCGCTATGCGACAATGAACCGGGGTGCTGAACAGGTATTCACAAGTAAGTTTGGTGTTTAACATACACGAACACAGGGGAGAGAACTTAACGGGTTACTATTTATATAAAATATCAGGAGAATGATCATAATATGAATATAGGGAATTTTTTCAGAAAAGTAAAAGAAGATAAAGAATTCAGATTTGATTTTATTATTGGTGTGTGGAGTGCGATTATAATCTGTGCCATTATTTTTGCAATCATATATATATCAATGATGCTTCTTGGCAAGGGCAAGAGCGAAGATCTAAGCAAACCTACTCCTTCACCGGAGATAACCGAAGAGATGGAAGATGCCGGCACGGATGATGAGCCGTCACCGACTCCTGTTGTTGAGATCGAAGAAGATGAAGAAGATGACGGCGAGAGACGTTTTGATGAGAATATAGACGGTGATATCGAATTTGAAGAGAATGAGAATTCAGTCACTACTTTATATGCGACAACTACAGTTAATGTAAGAAGCAAACCTGACACAACGTCAAACACTGTTGGTAGACTTGCTAAGGGCGAAGCTGTTGAACTCGTTGAAAAGCTTAATACCGGATGGACTAAGGTAAAATACAACAATACCGAAGCATATGTCAAATCAGAATATCTGTCTGACGGTGGCAATTCATACAGCGTTGCAACATATGCTCCGAATGACAGCCAGATGAGCACGACAACCATAACAACCAAGGCTCCTTCCTCAACAGCTACTCCGGCTGCAGCAAAGCCGACTGCTACTCCTAAGCCGAAGGCAACCAAGAAGCCTAAGGTGACTGCTCCTCCGGAAGAGGATGAAGATGATGAACCTGACACCAGTGAGACGCAGACTGACAGCAGCAGCAACAAAGAGCCGGCACCTACCGAACCGCCGGTCAACAATCCTCCTGCAAGCGATGCTTCAAGCAATACTCCGGTTCCGGATACAACAGTAGCTCCGGCAGTTCCGGACAATGAAAACGTTACCGAATAGGAGAAAGTGTTATTCATGGCAGCTACAGTCACTCCAATGATGGCTCAGTATCTTGAGACAAAAAATGAATATTCAGACTGCATATTATTTTACCGTCTGGGTGATTTTTACGAAATGTTCTTTGACGATGCTATAACGTGTTCAAAAGAACTCGAGCTCACTCTGACCGGTAAAAGCTGTGGTCTTCCTGAAAGGGCACCCATGTGTGGTGTCCCGTTTCATTCTGCAGACGGATATATTGATAAGTTGGTCGAAAAAGGATATAAAGTAGCGATATGCGAACAGGTTGAAGACCCGAAGCTTGCCAAAGGCCTGGTAAAGCGTGAAGTGATCAGGGTAGTAACGCCCGGAACGAATACTTCTGCGGGTTCACTTGATGATTCACGTAACAATTATATCATGTCTGTATTCTGCATACAGCCTTGTTACGGATTATCCATAGCAGATATTACTACAGGTGTCTACTATGTTACGGAAGTAGACAATTCCGGCAGTGTGCTTGACGAGATCAACCGTTTTATGCCCAAAGAGATAATCTGTAATGATGCATTTTTCGTGTCGGAAGTTGATACAAATGATCTGAAAGACAGACTTGGCATTGTTGTATCTTCGCTTCCGGGGCAGTATTTTTCGGATATAAATTGTGAGAATACACTGTGTTCTCATTTCAAGGTCGGTTCGATAGCAGGTCTCGGTCTTGAAAAAGGATCAGCGGAAACAATTGCCGCCGGTTCCCTGATGCAGTATCTTCTTGACACTCAGAAGACAACGCTTGAACATATTAATCATATATCACATTATGTGTCATCAGATTATATGTTTCTTGACAGGTCTACGAGACGTAATCTTGAATTGACCGAGACTTTGCGTGAAAAGAATAAGAAGGGTTCATTACTTTGGGTCCTTGACAAAACCTGTACGGCAATGGGAGCGAGATGTCTGCGTACTAATGTCGAACAGCCTCTCATTGACAGCAAAATGATCAACAACAGACTGGACACTATAGAAGAGCTTTTTGACAACATTGTACTTCGTGAAGAGTTGAGAGAATACCTGTCTCCCGTATACGATCTTGAGAGACTGATCACCAAAGTAAGTTATAAAAGCGTTAATCCGAGAGATATGATAGCGCTTAAGAGTTCTCTCGGCATGCTTCCTCATATAAGTACCGTTATAGGTGAACTCGGTTCGGATCTTATGAGACAGTTCCATTCCGAACTTGATACTTTAGATGATATATATTCAATGATCGATGCCGCCATATGCGAAGAACCATCGATCATGCTCCATGAAGGCAATCTTATCAAAGAAGGATACAATGAAGATGTCGACAGATTAAGACTTGCCAAGATAGAGGGAAAGACGTGGCTCGCTGAACTTGAAGAACGTGAGAAGAATGCTACGGGCATCAAGAATCTCAAAGTAAAATACAACAAAGTATTTGGTTATTATCTTGAGGTCACCAATTCCTACAAAGATCTGGTTCCTGAAGGATGGATGAGAAAACAGACTTTGTCTGGATCGGAGCGTTATACGACCGATGAACTGAAAGATCTTGAAGATACGATACTCGGAGCTGAAGACAGATTATACGGTCTTGAATATGATCTGTACTGTGATCTTAGAGATAAGATATATGAACAGATGCATCGTATACAAAAAACAGCGAATATTATCGCGAATATTGATATGTATGCTTCGCTTGCTCTCGTGGCTGAACAAAATAACTACGTCAGACCTACTATAAATAATAAAGGATTGATAAATATAAAGAACGGACGTCATCCCGTTATCGAAAAGATGATAAGAAATGATCTGTTCATTGCAAATGACACCGTTCTTGATAAAAATGAGAACCGGATATCGATCATTACCGGTCCCAATATGGCCGGTAAATCAACATATATGAGGCAGACTGCTCTTATTGTTCTTATGGCACAGATAGGTTCTTACGTGCCGGCATCCGGCGCTGACATATGCATATGCGACAGAATATTCACAAGAGTCGGTGCTTCCGATGATCTTGCATCGGGTCAGAGTACATTTATGGTTGAAATGACGGAAGTGGCCAATATACTTCGCAATGCAACGAGAAACAGTCTTATTATACTGGATGAGATAGGCCGTGGTACAAGTACTTATGACGGTCTTGCAATTGCATGGTCGGTTGTGGAACATATCGCCAATGTTAAAAATATCGGTGCAAAAACCCTGTTTGCAACGCATTATCATGAACTTACCGAGCTAGAAGGACGGATCAAAGGAGTCAAGAATTATTGCATCGCAGTAAAAGAACAGGGCGAAGAGATCGTATTTTTACGAAAGATCGTAAGAGGCGGAGCCGACAGAAGTTACGGTATACATGTTGCAAGACTTGCCGGTGTTCCTTCCGATGTGCTTGATCGAGCCGAAGAACTTGCAGATATGTTAACAGAAAGCGATCTTAATACCGGTGTGCTTCAAAATGACAGTATTAAACCAAAGAAACAAAAAGCAGCCCCAAAACCGGAACCGGTTTCAGGAGACGGTCAGATGTCCATATTCGACATCATCAACGAGAAAGAGGGATGCGACGACATTTTACTTGAGATACGCGACATGGACATTAACAGTGTAAGTCCTATAGAAGCTCTTAACATGTTGTATGGTTATCAGAAAAAAGTAAAGGAGAGATTCTGATGTCATTGATCAATGTGCTTGATGATAATACAATAAATAAAATTGCGGCCGGTGAAGTTGTTGAAAAACCGGCTGCTGTCATTAAAGAACTTGCAGAAAATGCAATTGATGCCGGTTCTCTGGCAATAACTATAGAGATAAAAAACGGCGGTCTTGACATGATGAGGATCACCGATAACGGCAGAGGAATTGCACCTGATGATATCAGGCTTGCATTTGAAAGACATGCGACAAGCAAGATAAGATCGATCGATGATCTTAATATGTTATCAAGTCTAGGTTTCAGAGGCGAAGCTCTGGCAAGTATATCTTCGGTAGCAAGAACCGAATGCATAACCAAGACGGCTTCCGAGATCACCGGAATACGTTACGAGATCAATGGGGGAGTTGAAGAATCTTATAAGGAAGTTGGTTGTCCTGACGGAACTACAATTGTTATAAGAGATCTCTTTTTTAATACACCTGCCAGACGTAAATTCCTTAAAACACCGAAGACCGAGGGAAGTTACATATCCGAACTTGTAGAAAAGATCGCTTTATCCCACCCCGAGATAGCATTCAGATTCTTAAATAACGGTAAGCTGTCACTGAATACGACCGGATGCGGCAGATTAAAAGATGTCATATACCGAATATATGGAAAAGATATTACTGATAACATCATTCCTATAGAATACGAAAACGAAAATGTTCAGATTACAGGTTATATCGGAAAATCTGTCATATCAAGGGGTAATCGCGGCTTAATAAGCGTATTTGTTAACGGCAGATATATTAAAAGCCCTGTAATATTCAGAGCACTTGATGAAGGATATAACGGTTATCTTATGCAGCACAGATTTCCGTTTGCGGTTTTAATGATAAAGATAAATCCTGGCAATATGGATGTGAACGTCCACCCTTCAAAACAGGAGATACGTTTTTCCGATTCTGATGAAATATACAGAACAATATGTAATGCTGTTAAAAGTACTCTGAAAAATGATATCCTTATACCTGACATGACTATCGATACGCCGGATGAAACCATCCCACAAAATACAGTCCGGGGAAATAATTTACATGGGACACCCGTACAAGGAACACTCGCGCATGAAACTCCCACACAAAGAACTGCCGACAATGTGACTAATTATAACATAACAGGAAGCAGTACAAAAAATATTGATACGTTATATAATTCATCTGAGCACACACATCTTTCGACAAGTACGGGAATTAACAGAACAGTTTCCGATACTTCTGAGGCTCCTTCAAAATCATCAGGAAAAATAAGAGGCCCGGAACCTTTCGAAAAGAAACGTTCAGAGATGATTAAGGAACAGACCGTAATCTATGATACAACCGGATCCGCAGAAGACTATAATACAGATAATAATTTGGATAAAAATAAAAACAAAATATCCCCGGTTCAATCATTATTCGATTTTGACGGGATGAAAGATGAAAAAACAAAAGATTTCCGGGTTGCGGGATGTGTGTTCTCGACCTATTGGATAATTGAGTATCATGATGAGATGTACATAATGGACCAGCATGCCGCTCATGAAAAAGTATTATACGAACAATTCTTAAAAAAAGTTAAGATCGGAAAACTTGCCGTACAGCCGTTATCACCGCCTGTTATCCTTACACTGACACCTGCCGAAGCTGCCGTCGTAACATCACATTCCGGTGAGCTTGAAGATATGGGATTTTCCATCGAGATGTTCGGAGGAAATGAGTATAAAATATGCAGTGTTCCCGCAGATCTTCCCGGAATCGGTTCAAGACAGGTGCTTATGGACTGGATCGCCATGATGTCGGATGATTCGGGGATCAAATCGCAAGAATCGGTATTCATGGAAAGACTGGCCACAATGGCATGCAAAGCAGCCGTAAAAGGCGGAAGACACATATCCGAAGAAGAAGCATATGCTCTTGTTATGGATTTGTTTGAACTTGAAAATCCGTTTCATTGTCCGCATGGAAGGCCAACCATGATAAAGATGACAAAATATGAACTTGAAAAGAAATTCGGACGTATAGTGTAATACAATGTGACTGTTACAGGAGATTATAATAATATTATGGATAATAAATTACCGCTTGTTGTCCTTACAGGACCTACAGCAGTAGGAAAAACCGATTTATCGATAAAACTTGCAAAAATGATCAATGCAGAGATCATATCAGCAGATTCAATGCAGGTATATAAGAGAATGGACATCGGTACTGCCAAGATAAAAAATGAAGAGATGGACGGTGTCATTCATCATATGATAGACATACTTGAACCGACAGAAGATTTTAATGTTGTTATGTTTGTTAATATGGCTAAAGATCTGATCAATGACATTTCAAAAAGAGGACATATACCTCTGATCGCGGGAGGAACCGGATTCTATATACAGGCATTACTTAAAAATGTTGAATTCACATCACATGACAGTGATCCTTCTTTTCGTGAGAATCTGTCGGAATATGCTAAAGAACACGGAGCAAAAGCACTTCACGACAGATTGAAAAAAGTTGACCCCGAATATGCGGATGAAGTACATTTTAACAATATAAAAAGAGTGATAAGAGCTTTGGAATATTACGAACAGACCGGGGAGAAGTTTTCAGATCACAACAAACGCGAGGCCTTAAGAGGTTCACCGTATAATTACGCTTATTTTGTCCTGGGAGACATCAGAGAGAATGTATATTCAAGGATCAATAAAAGAGTAGACATAATGCTTGAAAACGGTCTTATAGATGAAGTAAGAGCATTGCTTAAGGAAGGATGCACTTCCGATATGGTATCGATGCAAGGTCTCGGCTATAAAGAGATCATAGGGTATCTGAACGGTGAATACTCATATGATGAAGCTGTAACCATGTTAAAAAAAGAGACAAGACATTTTGCAAAGAGACAGCTAACATGGTTCAGACGCGAGAAAGACACTATATGGTTTGACAAATCAGAATTGAGTAATGATGATATACTTGATGGCATGATACGGATTTTAATAAACAGGCATATCTTCAGTAACACAGCTGATAACGATCCTGATATTCAGCAAAACTGAGAACAGCTTAAAAACTACACTGTTATCACCACCGGGGCGCAATACATGAAATGATCGAAAGGAATTAAGTGATATGAATACCATTAAACAACAATATATGAATCTCGGGATATCCGAATCCGTATATGATTATTGTGAAAGCATATGGGATAAATGTAAAGAACGTTTTAAAGCAATCGACGACGTATCCGAACATAATCAGTTAAAGATTCTTAATGCGATGCAGAAGAATAAAATAAGTGATGTGCATCTGACCGGTTCCAACGGATACGGATATACAGATATCGGAAGAGATGCTCTTGAAGCTGTATATGCCGATGTATTCCATACCGAAGATGCACTTGTAAGAAGTCAGATAACATGCGGTACACATGCCCTTACGGTCGCTTTATTCGGAAACCTGCGTCCGGGGGACGAATTGCTTTATATATCCGGCAAACCTTATGACACACTTGAAGGTATTATTGGAATAGACAAGACGAAAGAGTGCCCCGGTTCACTTCGTGAATATGGGATAAGGTACGGACAGGTAGATCTCCTTGAAAGCGGAGAATTCGACTATGATGGAATAAAAGCAGCGATCAGTGATTCTACAAGAGTAGTAGCGATTCAGCGATCAAAAGGTTATGCCGTAAGACCGACACTTTCCGTAAAAGCTATAGGTGAATGCATATCATTTAT
The DNA here is from genome assembly GCA_000621985.1 of Lachnospiraceae bacterium V9D3004. Taxonomy (GTDB): domain Bacteria; phylum Bacillota; class Clostridia; order Lachnospirales; family Lachnospiraceae; genus V9D3004. The sequence continues at coordinate 291,591 of KK211381.1, read as the reverse complement.
AAAAAAAATCAGGAAAGATATTATTGTGATGGTAGATAACTGCTACGGTGAATTCGTTGAATTAACGGAACCTTCTGATGTCGGTGCGGACATGTGCGTCGGTTCTCTCATTAAGAATCCCGGCGGAGGACTTGCTCCGATGGGAGGATATATTGCAGGTACTGCCGAATGTGTTAAGAATGCATCATTCAGACTGACGACCCCGGCACTTGGTAAAGAAGTAGGCGCATCACTCGGAATAAACCAGAGTTTATATCAGGGACTCTTCATGGCACCGACAGTTACCGCATCTGCTCTTAAAGGTGCAATATTTGCCTCAGGCATATATGAGGCGCTCGGGTTTACATGTGTACCCGACAGTAAAGAACCCCGTTATGATATCATACAGTCAGTTAGTTTCGGTAATCCCGAAGCCGTAATAGCATTTTGTGAAGGTATCCAGGCTGCGGCACCGATCGACAGCCATGTAAGACCCGAACCTTATGCAATGCCCGGTTATCACAGTGATGTGATCATGGCCGCCGGCGCATTTGTTTCGGGATCATCCATAGAATTAAGTGCCGATGCTCCGATCGAGCCGCCTTATGCTGTATATTTTCAGGGCGGGCTCACCTGGCAGCATGCAAAATACGGGATCATCAAATCACTCCAGTACCTGTATGATGCCGGACTGATCACATTATAAATGACGAAAAACCTTATATACAAACAATTTTATATGTGTTATAATCTATATTTAAGATGTTATTTTGGCTGAATAGGTTGATTGCCTTCCATAAGGATACCGGAAGGAGTTCAACATGAATAATAACATTACCGTCAGGGACCTTCCTGACAACCTGAAACCCTATGAAAGATGCGAAAGATTCGGTGCCGGAGTACTTACCGACGCCGAGCTTCTTGCTGTAATAATCAGGAGCGGAACACATAATGAGAAGTCATATGATGTTGTCGCGAAGATATTAAACAGCAATGATAATGCCGGACTTCTTAATCTTCACCGCATGTCCATTAATGAACTTATGGCATTCAAAGGAATAGGCAGAGTTAAAGCGATACAGTTAAAATGTGTGGCTGAACTTACGAAAAGAATGGCTCATGAAACGAGACCTGTCGGTGAAAGCTTTACGAATCCTGAACTTATTGCAACTTATTATATGGAAGACATGCGCAATCTTGACAGGGAGAATCTGGTAATTGTAATGCTTGACAGCAAATCAAGAAGGCAGACTGATATCACTTTGTCTATAGGGTCCGTCAATTCTTCATTTGCTTCAGTCAGAGATATATTTCATCAGGCATTAAAACACGGTGCTGTGAGAATTGTTATGCTTCACAATCATCCCAGCGGAGATCCGACTCCGAGCAGGGAAGATATGTTTGTCACCGAGAAAGTAAAAGATGCCGGTGAACTGATCGGTATTCCGTTGATTGATCATATTATTATAGGCGATAATTGTTTTTTCAGTATGAAACAATCCGGATATTTGTAGAAGATATTAGGAGGAATAGCAATTTATGAATCACAAAATATTAGGAATCGATTTTGGTACAAGCTCTATCAAGATAGTCAAATCCGGGCAGGGACTCGTCCTTGACGAGAAGAGCGTTATAGCCATATTTAAGAAAAATGAGGTGCTTGCCGTTGGTGACGAGGCTTATGAGATGTATGAAAAAGCTCCGGTCAATCTTGAAGTATCTTATCCGGTCAAAAACGGTGTTATTGCCGACTTGAGTAATATGAATCTGATGATGAGCTCATTTTTGGGTAAGATCGCCGAAGGAAGCGGAAAACTGAAAGGATATGATTATTACGTTGCCGTGCCTACCGATATTACCGAAGTTGAAAAAAGATCCTATATTGATGTGATCTATTCAACAAAACTGAAGCCCGGCAAGATCCGCATGGTCGAAAAGCCCATAGCCGATGCACTTGGAATGGGACTTGATATACTTGACTCAACCGGTGTTCTTATGGTTGATTTCGGAGCAAATACCACAGAGATATCCATTCTTTCGCTTGGCGGAATAATTTTTTCCAGCCTGATCCCTATAGGCGGCAATAATCTGGATGAAGATATAATCAATCTGATAAGAAGAAAGTATAATTTTGTCATTGGTTCAAAAACAGCCGAATCGATCAAGATGGAACTTGGTTCTGCCACTCACGGTTCCGGTGAAATGACCGTATACGGACGCAATACCATATCGGGACTTCCGAGCGAATTATCTGTTGTTGCAGAAGAGATACACGAGGCTATCGTTGAAGATCTTCAGTCAATTATGGATAATATCAAATTCATTCTTGAAAGGACTCCGCCTGAAGTATCTGCGGATATATACAGGAACGGTGCTTATGTGACCGGCGGTTCATCAAGGCTCAAAGATCTTGGTGATTATATTGTCATGACAACGGGACTCAAAGTTAATTTTGACGACGAACCCGAGAATACAGTAATAAACGGTCTCGGAACGATCATTGAGAATCCAAGATACCACAAACTTATATCAGATATGTTGGATCGATAAAAGGAGTATCTGTTAATGAAAAAAAGAAGAAAGTTTAACATTAGCGCCAGATTACTTCTGATAATATCCGTCGTTGTCTGTATAGTGCTTATTGTTTTTTCATTCAAATACCAGGATGACGTTAATTCATTTAAAACATCGGTAGGCAATTTTATGACGCCAATGCAAAAAAGCATTAATTCCATAGGCGGGTATATTTATTCTTCATTTGATATATTCAGAAGTAAAAAAGAGCTGATCGATGAAAATGAAAAACTGAAAGAAGAGATCGCCAAAGTCAAACAGGAGAATGTTTCTCTTATTGAAGACAAGAATGAATTATCAACTCTTCGCAAATTATATAAGCTTGACGAAGGATACAGCCAGTATCCCAAAGTTGCCGCAAGAGTTGTAAGTCATGATGATAACAACTGGTATAACCTCTTCACGATCGACAAAGGTTCTGCCGACGGAATACAGAAAAACATGAATGTCATTGCCGGTAGCGGTCTTGTCGGAATAGTATGCGAAGTGGGCAATCATTATTCGAAAGTAAGATCCATTATCGACGATAACAGCTATGTCAGCGGCATGTTTGCCAGAACGTCGGATACATGTGATGTAAAAGGCAGTCTCTCTACATTGAGCGAAGGATATATCAATGTAGAGAGAATAAGTATAGATGCCGAGATCGAAGAAGGGTATGAGATAGTAACATCATATGAAAGCGACAAATATCTCGAAGGTATTCTCATAGGATATGTCAGCAATATTGAATCCGACCCGAATAACATGACAATGACGGCAAGATTATCACCTGTAGTTGATTTTAACAGACTTGATACTGTTCTTATAATAACCCAGACCAAGAACTCCGACGAATTGGAGGAGATGACCAATTATGATTAAAAGGATCATCTGCAGCATAATACTGCTGATAATATGCTATATATTACAGACTACTCTGTTTTGGCATATGAGACTGGCCGGTGTTGTCCCCAATCTGTTGTTGATACTTACAGTATCATCCGGATATATTAACGGACATAAAGACGGAATAATCACTGCGCTTATGTGCGGTCTTATGTCTGATCTGATATTCGGTTCCGTCATAGGATTACATGCACTGATATATGTGATCATCGGCTTTTTATCAGGTTACGGACACAATATATATCTTAAGAATAATTTTTCGGTTCCGCTTGTTCTTATCGGAATATGCGATATGGCATACGGAATGTTATATTACGTGTTTGAATTTTTATTGAGAGGCAGACTTGATTTTATATATTATTTCAATAATATCATTCTGCCGGAAGTATTGTACACGATGCTCGCAGCCATCGTATTTTTCAAAATTATCGTTATGGTTTACAGACTTACGGTAAGTCCTGAAAACAGGGAGGAATTCTAATTGCTTGATAATCTGATGTTACATTTAAAAAGATTGTTCAGTTCAAGACTGGTTCCGATCGTTATAGTATATATACTGTTATTTGTTGTTGTTATTATACGTATGTTCAATCTTCAGATCGTAAAAGGCGATACATTTATCGACAAAACGATCGTAACAACCGAAAAAAGCAGGGATATTAAAAGCACAAGAGGAAAGATATATGATTGCAACGGAAAGCTTCTTGCAACCAACGAATTGTCTTATTCGGTAATTATTGAAGATACCGGAGAAGTTACCGATAATGCAAAAAAGAATGCAATGATATATGAGATGATCAATATAATCAAAGCTAACGGTGATAAGATCGATCTTGATTTTGAGATAAAACTGAACAAAGAAAACAAGCTTGAATTCAGCGTTGATGACTCTGCCGTATTAAGATTTAAGAGAGATGCGTATTTTGTGAAGTCTGTCGATGAGCTTTCATCGGAACAGCTTAATGCGACAGCAGAAGACATGTATGAATACTTCTGTCATGACACTTCAGCGAACGGTCCCAAGTTCGACATTAGCGATGACTATTCAGTGGAAGATGCTCTGGAAATAATGAAAATACGTTATTCAATGCTTGTAAATAATTATACAAAGTATATTCCGGTCATTGTATCTTCAGGAGTTAAGAACGCAACCGTTATCGCAATAAAGGAAAACAGTGCCGAGATGCCGGGTGTAAGCATCAGGCAGGATACGAAACGTGTATATTTTGACAGCAGATATTTTTCGAACATTATCGGATATACCGGTCCTGTACATGCGGAAGACATTGATTCAATAAAAGAGAATTTCAAAGATTATGAATATAATCTGACAGATCAGATCGGAAAAACCGGCATTGAACTGTCGATGGAAGAGATGCTCCGCGGCGAAAAAGGATCCGAGCGTATAGTCATTGATAATAATTCAAGACTTGTAAGCCTTGAAAAAATAAACGATCCGGTAGCAGGCAACGACATATATCTGACAATAGACGCAGACCTTCAAAAAGCCTGTTATGAGATCCTTGAAAAGAAACTTGCCGGTATACTTATATCAAAGATAAATAACAGTACGGATGCCGGAACCAAAGGTAAATCGGCTTCGGATATAAGAATTCCCATATACGACGTATATAATTCATTTATATCAAACAATATTATAGACACGTCGCATTTTGCAAAGAAAAAAGCCACTCTTACCGAAAAAAGTGTATACAAAAAGTTTGGTAAAGCCAAGACGAAAGTTATGAGCAGACTTGATTCATATCTTAAGATCGGTTATAAGAAAGCACAGGGCAAAATGAATGATGAATACAGGGAATATATGAAATATATATATAATCTGTTATGTGACAACAAGATAATCATGACCGACCAGATAGATAAGAGTAATAAGACGTATCTTGATTATGTGAACGGTAAGCTCAGCTTGAGCAATTTCCTTGAATTTGCTATAATCAATAATTATGTGGATTATGACAGACTGAACATTGACACTAATTTTTATACCACTTCGGAACTGTTTGATTTTGTAAAACAATATGTTTTTTCAATTCTTGATAATAACAGTTCATTTAATAAGATCATATATAAATACATGATCTACGGATTCGATATAAGCGGTTCGGAATTATGTATTATACTTATAGATCAGGGTGTTGTAAAAGCAAAAGACGGTCAACGCGAAGCAATAATCTCAGGTGAACTTGATGCTTATAATTTTGTCATCAGTAAGATTACAAGTTTAGAGCTCACGCCTGCAATGCTTGCACTGGATCCCTGTTCGGGTTCTGTCGTGATCACCGATGTTAAAACAGGTGATGTGAAGGCTTATGTCACGTATCCGACCTATGACAATAATAAGTTTGCCAATGATATCGATACCGATTACTATAATGATGTCATGAGCAATGCATCATATCCTCTTATTAACAGACCTTCCATGCAAAAGACCGCTCCGGGTTCGACATTCAAGATGGTAACTTCTACGGCAGCACTTGAAGAACCGGGAATACTCGTCGGTCCGAAAGAAAAGATACTGGATAAGCATAAATTTACGGAAGTCAATCCTTCACCAGAGTGCTGGAGTCCAACCTCTCATGGAAAGATCGATGTAACCGATGCACTCAAATATTCATGTAACTACTTCTATTATGAAATTGGTTACAGATTGGGCTTGACAACTGATAAGGTTCTCAATCATAATAAAGGATTGAAAACACTTGATAAATATGCCACATTATATGGTCTTAATGAACAATCGGGTATAGAATTGTCCGAGGCAACACCACAGATATCCGACAAAGACTGTGTAAGATCCGCGATCGGACAGGGTACCAACAGTTTTACGCCTGCCCAGTTATCAAGATATGTGACAACTATCGCAAATTCGGGTACATGTTATAATCTTACTCTTATTGATAAGATACACCTTACCGGTAAGAATAAAGACAAGAATAACAAGGCAAAAGTCCATAGTAATGTTAATATCTCTGCAAATACATGGAATCTTATACATGACGGCATGAGAAAGGTCATCACCGGCGGTTCCGTTGCTTCACTTTTTAAAAAGGTCGAAGCAGTAGAAGTAGCCGGCAAGACCGGTACGGCGCAGGAGAATGATTCAAAACCGAACCATGCTCTGTTTGTATCATATGCTCCGTATGAGAATCCCGAGATATCGCTTACAACTGTTATCCCCAACGGATATACTTCCGGTAATGCGGCCGAGCTTGCAAGAGATATCTATATATATTATTATGATAAAGACAAACGCAAATCAATACTTAACGGTAAAGTTACCAGACCTGAAAATCAAAGCCATGCATTTTCGGATTAATAGGGAGGAATATAAGTGAAAAGTCCTGTAAATATCAAAGGTAGCAAATCATCGATAGGTTTTTGTCTTGTGGTCACACTCGACAGCAATCTTGAATACAGCAAGCTCCTTGAAGAAATAAAGGAAAAATTTACCAAATCATCTGATTTTTTTGGTGATGTTTCCGCTGCACTTTCATTTCACGGAAGGAATCTCACTGACGAAGAGAAATTCGAGATCGTTGGAATAATATCGGAGTGCACGGATTTGAATATAGTATGTGTGACAGAAGATGACCCGGAAGTTGAGAAAAAGATGACGCAGGCTCTTAGTGACAATCTTAACAGGATTGAAGCCGAAGCCGAAGCAAAGAAGATCAATTCCGGAAGATTCTATAAAGGAACGCTCAGAAACGGCCAGATGATAGATTTTGACACAAGTGTTATCGTACTTGGTGACGTTAACGGCGGTGCACAGGTCGTATCAAAAGGAAGCGTTGTCGTACTGGGCAACCTGAATGGTCAGGTATTTGCCGGTGCCGGCGGTAACAGCCATGCATTTGTTGCGGCGCTTAATATGAATCCAACACAGATCCGCATATGTGATACGATCGCCAGGTCACCCGACAACAAGCATGCAAACAAAAAATCATCACAACCCCAAATCGCTTATTGTGAAAACGGTAATATATATATTGAGAACATAAACCGTGAATCATTAAGAGATATACAATTAGATTAAACTGGAGGAGATCAAATTATGGGAGAAGTAATTGTTGTAACATCTGGAAAAGGTGGTGTTGGAAAGACAACTACCACTGCAAATATCGGAACAGGTCTTGCAAAGCTCGGTAAGTCTGTTGTTCTTATCGATACCGATATAGGACTTAGGAATCTTGACGTCGTAATGGGTCTTGAAAACAGGATAGTATACAATCTTGTAGACGTTATAGAAGGTAATTGCCGTATTAATCAGGCGCTTATAAAAGACAAGAGAACTCCGAATCTTTATCTGCTTCCTTCGGCGCAGACAAAAGATAAGAATGCTGTTTCACCTGAACAGATGAAAAAGCTTGCAGAACAGCTTAAGGATGATTTTGATTATATTATTATGGATTGTCCTGCCGGAATCGAGCAGGGATTCAAGAATGCGATCGCAGGTGCCACAAGAGCTTTGATAGTAACAACACCTGAGATGTCGGCTGTCAGAGATGCCGATCGTATAATCGGTCTTCTTGAAGCTGCGGAGATGCCTCAGACTGATCTTATCGTCAACAGGATTCGTCCTGATATGGTCAAAAAGGAAGAGATGCTTTCAAGCGAAGATGTTGTTGAAGTATTGCATATTAACCTCATCGGTGTTGTTCCGGATGACGAGAATATTGTAATCTCTACCAATAAGGGTGAACCGCTTGTTGGTTCCAATACAATGTCCGGAAGAGCATTCATGAATATAAGCAGAAGAATAATCGGTGAAGATGTGCCTTGGCTTGATCTATTTGAGAAGAACGGATTCTTCTCCAAGTTTTTTTCTAAGTTCAAGAAGAAAGACTAATTGGAGGAATACATAATGTTTGAGAATTTTTTCAGAAAAAAATCATCCGGAAGTGTTGCAAAAGACCGACTCAAGCTTGTTCTTGTATCGGACCGTGCCAACTGCTCACCGGAATTAATGGAACAGATGAAGACAGATATTATTAATGTAATATCAAGATATGTTGAGATAGATACGAAAGGTCTTGATATTAAGATCACACAGACCGAATCAGCTGAGGGCAACGGAAGCGTTCCGGCTCTTATTGCCAACATTCCGATCAGTGAGATGAAAGTCAAGAATAGTTAAGGTGATTTGATATGCAGCGTACATGGATAAAATTAAAGGATTTTATCCTTGCAATGAATTATGAATGGAAAAAATATAATCTGCCCTTGGTATTGGTTGTTTTAATATTATGTGCGATCAGTGTATTCACCATCTGGATCATCGGTACCGGAAATGAAGTGGCGGATTATGGCAAACAGCTGATAGGTATATCTATCGGTCTGGTAATAATGGCTGTTGTATCAATAATTGATTATCATTTTATATGTAAATTTGTAGTCGTATATTATCTGGTTGTCACAGCTCTTGTTGCTGCAACAAAATATACTCCGCTCGGAAAGAACAATAACAAGGAAGCATATCGATGGATCAGATTTCCGGGCTTTGACCTTCAGCCGTCAGAGCTGTGCAAACTGATGATAATAATCGTACTTGCTGTTTTATTTAACAAATTACAGAACAAACTGCATACACTGTTGCCTGTTTTTCTGGCAGTGTTGGTCACGTCTGTTCCTGTATTTTTCATCATCAAACAGCCCGATCTGTCTTCCAGTCTTGTAATATTGTTTATTCTGGGAATGATGATATATTCATCGGGTGCTGCATACAGAGTATTGCTTCCGGTTCTTGCCATTGCCGTTATACTGGCAGGTGGGCTAATATGGAATCTGTTTCAGCCTGAACCTATGTTTTTCAAACCGTATCAGGTTGGAAGGATCATGGGATTCCTCGAGCCTGAAAAATATCCGGATGACGCATATCAGCAGAATATGTCCATTGATGCGATATCTTCAGGAAAACTTTACGGAAAATATCTGCTTGGCGGCGCCTCGGATTCACGTAATTACAATAAGGTTGACGTAACCGAAAGTGATTTTATATGGTCGGCAATAGGAGAAGAATATGGGTTTATTGGCTCAGTTGCCATAATTGCGGTTCTTTTCCTCTTTATTATACTATGTCTTGTTGTGGCAAAAAAAGCCGTCGATTACCTGGGGCGTATGATAGCAATCGGAATAGCGTCCATGTTTATGTTCCAGGTTTTTGCAAATATAGGTGTTGCAACAATGATACTTCCGAACACCGGTCTGCCATTGCCTTTTATAAGCTCCGGACTTAGTGCGATGTTTACCTATATGTTAGCGGTAGGGGTGCTGTTAAATATCGGTATACAGCCTGCATCCAAGGCTCTTGGCAAAGGATTTTTGATCAAGAACAGTCTGCATGATCTGTCCGAGATCAAATTCAAGACTGAGTTGCCGGAATAAAGAAAGTATTTTATAAAATATAATGTGGGGTGGTACAATTGAAAATCGGACTTGTAGCGCATGATGCCAAAAAGGTACTTATGCAGAATTTTTGTATTGCATATCGGGGGATACTCGTCAATAATGAAATCTATGCTACGGGAACTACAGGCAGACTGGTAGAAGAGGCCACAAATCTGCCTGTTTATAAATATCTTGCCGGACATCTGGGTGGGGAAAAACAGCTTGGTTCGCAGATTGAAAACAATGATATCGATCTTGTTATATTTCTGCGTGATCCGCTTAATCCAAAGCCTCATGAACCTGATGTCAATAATGTTGTTCAGTTGTGTGACAGATATAATATTCCTCTTGCAACCAACCTTGCCTCGGCAGAACTTCTTATCAAGGCACTTGCAAAAGGTGATATGGACTGGAGAGCAACAATCAAATAACCGTATTACTGAAATGAGGTAATAATATTGGATAGTAAAAAGAGAATTATATATCATATACCTGTAGTGCTGATAATGATATTGTTGTTATCAGGCTGTAACGGCACAGAAGAGTTGTTACTGTATTCCGGCAGTTCGTCTGCAGGTGATATCAGCTCATTTGCCGCCGACAGTACTTTATATACTGCAAGTGCTTTCAGCACGGACAAATGCATCATACCTGAATCGGAAGTGGGTCAAAACGTTGACAAGAACATTACCGCTTCGGGAGCTTTGCATGTTGATATAACAGACGGAAAGATGCTATATGCCAATGGAATATATGACAGACTTGAACCGGCGAGTTTAACAAAACTTGCAACAGCTATTGTATGTCTTAAGTACGGTAACATGTCAGATACGGTTACGATCAGTCACGAAGCTGCCAATCTTAATGTTCCGGGTGCAAAGCTTTGTTTCCTTCAGGAAGGCGACGTTATCAATTTTGAAACTTTACTCACATCATTTCTTGTATATTCGGGAAATGATGCCGGTGTTGCGCTTGCAGAACACATTTCGGGAAGTGAAGAGAAGTTTGTTGAATTAATGAATTCCGAATTAAAGAAGATAGGATGTGCAGACACCAATTTTGTTAATCCGCACGGACTTCCGGCAGAAAATCATTATACAACTGTTTATGACATATACCTTATGCTCAATGAACTGTCAAAAAATGAGAAGTTCCTTGAGATAACATCACTTGCATCTTATACGGCGAATTTTAAAGACAAAAACGGTCGTGAGATAACCAAGGTATATGAGAGTACTGACAAATATCTGACCGGTGAACAGAAACTCCCCAAAGGCGTTAAGGTTCTTGCCGGCAAAACCGGAACCACGAGTGCTGCCGGATATTGCCTTACCGTCTTATCAGAGCGCAAGACCGGTCATCGTTATATATCTGTTGTGATGAAAGCTTCTTCATCCGAATCTTTGTATTCACAGATGTCAAAATTATTAAAGATTAAATAAAAGAAGGTGCTGTTTTTTGACCAGAAGATCAGAGTCAAATGTTGTAAAATTTAAAAAGCCCCGTTTCAGTATAGGTGGAGTCATATTTTCTTTAATATTATTATATGTTTTGTTTTATTCTGTATCATTTTTTAACAAAGATCATATCACCATTTACGAAGTGAATGAAAAGCAGATCTCAGATAACAGCACAACGGTTGGTATTGCCGTAAGAACAGAAGAGATATATAACGCACCCGCATCGGGTTTTGTTAATTTCTATAACAGTAAAGGCACTAAAGTCGCAAAAGGTGCTATTGCGTTTGCGATAGATCCTGACGGCTCTATGAACAATTATCTTGCCGATTTTGAGAATAATTCGGATATTACTTCTTATGATGTCAAAACAATCCAGTCAGATATCAGTAATTTTAAGAGTTCTTTTGATTTTTCGGATTACAGCAGTGTATATGATTTCAAATATAATGTCGAAAATGATGTATTATCATACATATCGTCAATATCATATGCACAGCTCACTAATGATATCAATGATCCATCATTTACACTGACAAAAACAAATGAGAGCGGAGTGATCGCATATTGGACCGACAGTATGGAAGGGATCACTGCTGACAAGATCACTTCATCGTCTTTTGATGAGGATAATTACTCGAAAACCGTCCTCAAAACTTCAGACAATGTAAGCCAGGGCGATCCTGTATGTAAAGTCATAACAAGTGAAGACTGGAGCATTGTGATCAAATTGTCCGATGATCAGTATGCGAAACTTGAAAATGATAAAACCGTTATGGTCAAATTCAGTAAAGACGGTCTTAAACTTAAACTTCCTTTCAGATTGTTTTCTGCGGGAGGCGAAAATTTCGCCGAATTATTCCTGACAGATTATATGTCAAGATATATAGATGACCGTTTTATCAATATTGAACTTCTTCTCAATTCTGCCGAAGGATTGAAGATCCCCGTATCATCACTTGTTGATAAGAGCTGCTATATCGTTCCGATATCATTCCTTGAAAAAGGCAGCGATACCGGAGTAGATGAATTGACATATCAGGTTGCCGGTGAAAATAATACGATCGTTACAAAAAACATCACAACTTTTGCCATGGTTGATGAAGATTATGTCTATATCGATGCAGTCATGCTTCAACCCGGTACGACCATGCAAAAGCCCGGAACCGAAGAAACTTACCAGCTTGCCGAGATGAAGACTCTCAGAGGCGTCTACAATGTCAATAAGGGTTATTGCCAGTTCAAGCAGGTAGATATACTCTATGAGAACAAAGAATACTGTATCGTAAGAAATCACACCGATTACGGTTTGCAGGTATACGATCATATCGTTGTAAATCCCGAACTGATCGACGAAGACGATATCATATATAAATAAAGTGTCACTATTCACAGGCTTAGCAGCTATACAATGCTGATTCGTCGTGCTTGCACGAATAAATACCCAATAGCCACAGTCATAAACTGCGAAGCAGTGACATATGCGAAGCATATGGGCTGTGGCCTATTGGAAGCCTGTGAATAGAAAACACATCGAAAGGACATACCACAATGGACGTAAATATCAAAGAAAACCTTAAACTCGTTGAAGCAAACATTGCCGCAGCCTGTGAAAGAAGCGGCAGAAACAGGGAAGAAGTCACACTTGTGGCCGTCAGTAAAACAAAACCTGTTTCAATGATAAGAGAATGCATGGATGCCGGCATCACTGTATTCGGTGAAAACTGGGCCCAGGAACTGAGAGACAAGCATGAAGAGATCAAAGAGCCTCTTCATTGGAACTTTATCGGTCATTTACAGAGAAATAAAGTAAAATACGTTGTCGGCAATGTGGATCTTATACATTCTGTCGATTCATTAAGACTTGCAGAAGCAATAAATGACGAATCGATCAAGAAAAATGTCGTGTCTGACATTTTGATCGAAGTCAATATTGCCGAAGAGGATACAAAATATGGTGTTAGTAAAGAAAATGTACTTCCTTTGATACTTGAAATCAGCAAATTAACCAATGTAAAAATCAAAGGTTTGATGACAATTGCACCATATGTTGATAATTCTGAAGAAAATAGGGTACATTTTGTGAATTTAAGGAAATTACTTATTGACATACGAAGTAAAAACATTGATAATGTAGATATGAATGTTTTATCGATGGGTATGACCGGAGATTATATGGTTGCCATTGAAGAAGGAGCTACGATGGTTAGAGTCGGCACCGGTATATTTGGCGCCAGAAATTATGATGAATAAAGGAGATATGTTCACATGGCCGGAGGTTTGAAGAAATTTTTTGATTTTATGAAATTGGGAAACGAAGAAGACGATTATCTTGATGATGATTCATATGAAGAAGATGAAGAGGAACCAAAGCGCAGAAAGCGTTCTTACAGTTCGGAAGAATCCCAGGAACCGGAGAGGAAGAGAAGCCGTTATTCTTCCGAGAGCGATGATAGTTCACGTCCGAGAAGAGATTACGGCAGTACTGCCAAATCTGCTCCAAGCAAAGTAGTTCCTATGAAGTCCTCAGTAAAAGGTTCTGAAGTAACTATTCAAAAACCCACTTCATTTGAAGATGCCGAGATGCTTTGTGATATGTTATTAAAAGGTCAGGCAGTAGTCGTTAATCTTGAGGGCTTTGATTCCGGTGACGCACAGAGAATTATTGATCTTTTATATGGATGTATATATGCCATAGGCGGTAAGCTTAACCAGATCTCCAAGTACATATTCATTTTTTCACCTGAGAATGTTGATGTTGATGGTGACCTCACATTTGATGTTAACGGAGTACCTACTTTTAAGAATGAATTTTAGTGCATTTAGGAGGAAATATAATGCTTACCCCAATTGATATACATAACATGAACCATAAGCCCGGCAGAGGCTACAGCAAGAAGGAAATGGATGAATTCCTTGAGCAGATATCAGAGGATTACGAGACATTATACAAAGAGAATCGCGATCTCAAAGACAAACTCGAAAAGTTAAGTGATGGTGTTCAATATTACAAATCTATGGAAGGTACATTGCAAAAGGCACTTGTGCTTGCCGAAAAGACTTCAAAGGATACTATCGAAGCGGCTAATGAGAAAGCTGCTCTGATCGAGAAAGAAGCCCGTTTTAAGGCGGAACAGCTTGTTAAAGAAGGTAATCTTCAATATGAAAACATCAGACAGCAGTGTCTTTCGATCGTACAGCAGTATAATCAGTTCAAGCTTCAGTTCAAACAGATTGCGATCAAGCAGATTGAGCTTTTTGACAGCGATTTTTATGAGATTTATACCAATGATTTTCTTACAAAGATCAATGAATCTATTGATAAGCACCCTGTTGTAAAAACTGTTCCGACTCCTGAGAGCAAACCGGTTTCACAGGATAATGCTTCTGATAAAGAAACACATTCCGGCACAAAGACTCCTACAACCGACATTAATATATCAGATATTTACAAAACAGAATCTGTCAAAGAGACATCTGTTAAACCGACATCCGATAAACCTGTAGCTGATAAACCGGCACCTGATATCGGTTTATTTAAGGAAATTGAAAGTGAGCCTGTTCTATCAGAAGATAGTGCTTCAGGATTCGGTGATACCAAGAGAGTGGATTCCGATGCAGTTAAAGCTTTATTAAATAAAGAAAAAGCAAAAGCAGAAGAATCTGAAAAGTCAGTAGCAGAAGAATACGACAACAAGATTGATGAGCATTCAAAAGATAATAATGCACATTCATCAAAGGAACAGATGTCAAAAGAAGACAAAGAGCTTGAGGCCCTTATTAATGACCTCAAAAAAGAATTATCATCAAACGTTTCCGATAACGGCGATAAAAAACCCGCATTTGAATTTCTTGATGATATGTGATCAGTTTATTTTTTATAACACATTGTTTGAAAGGTAAAATAATATGTTCAGCCCGATTGATATACATTATGATAATAAACCAATCTACAAAATTCACTTTACCGAATCATATAATATTATTACAGATGTATTATCTGATATCGGCTGTATTAACAGAAAAGTATGCATAGTTGCCGATTCCAACGTGGCTAAGCATTATATTGATTCATTGGCTTCGATTTTAACCGACAAAGGTGTTACATATACAACTTATGTCTTTGAAGCCGGTGAAAATAATAAGAATACCGATACTGTCGGAAAAATGTACGAACATCTTATTGTTGATCATTTTGACAGGAATGATATTATTCTTGCACTTGGTGGTGGTGTGACCGGAGATATGTCCGGGTTCTGCGCTGCCACTTATTTACGGGGAATCAAATTCATACAATTGCCGACTTCATTACTTGCTATGGTTGACAGCAGTATCGGAGGCAAAACCGGTGTTGATCATAAAGGTTATAAAAATATGGTCGGAGCCTTTCATATGCCTTCTGCAGTCATTACCAACACTCTGACATTAAATACTCTTCCCGACAGAGAATTCTATTCGGGATTTGCCGAGATAATCAAGCATGGACTTATTGCAGACAAGGAATACTATGACTATCTGTACAATAACGCTGAAGCCGCTTTAAAGCGCGATAGAGACGTTATAACACAGATTATATACAGAAGTTGTCAGATCAAGCAATCGGTCGTAGAAGAGGATCCTACGGAGAAAGGGATCAGGGCATATCTGAACTTTGGACACACTATAGGGCATGCCATCGAAAAATATATGGATTTCCGTTTATTACACGGAGAATGCGTAGCTCTTGGCTGTGTTGCTTCATTGTATATATCATTTAAACGTGGACTCATCACCGGTGAAGAATATGAAAATGCCACTTTATTATTCAAAAAATACAATCTTCCCGTAAGATTAAGCGATGAATATAATATTGATAATGATACCATTATAAGCATTACAAAAAGTGACAAAAAAGCGGACGGTAATGTTATAAAATTCATATTATTAAAAAATATCGGTGAAGCTTACATAGACAGAACAGTTACAACCGATGAAATGAATGATGCTTTGAATATATTAAAATAAGAGGTTAGTAATGTCTCAGAAATCAAATTTAAAAAAATGTTTAATTTTCTTAATATCAGTAATTATTCTTGTATTATCCGACCAGATAACAAAAATAATTGCTGTTAACAGCTTATCCGAAGGAGTTTTTGTTATCATACCGGATTTTTTAAAACTTGATCTGTTATATAACAGCGGTGCTGCCTTTGGAATGTTAAAAGATTCCCGGATATTATTCTGTATCATAACAATAATCCTTGTTTCATTTATTACATTATTATATTTCAGATCACCTGACGAAAAAAGATTCAATATCATAAAGATAGATTTCATAGTATTGGTATCGGGAGCGATCGGTAATTTTATAGACAGGATAACAAGTGGGGTAGTAACAGATTTTATATCATTCAAATTCGGATCATATTATTTTCCGACATTTAATGTGGCTGATATATATGTAACAGTATCCGGAATCCTGTTATTTTACCTTGTTATATTTCATTATAAGGAAAAGGATCTGTCTATGTTATTGAATATAAGATCATCAAAAAAAGAATCTGATGATGATATGGATAAGGAAAGTATTAACGATGACAATAATGTATAATATGCAGGTGGTTATATATGAGTTCAGATAATATTAATGAAAATAATAATAATGAATATTATGACAATGCATATAATGCCAACGCATATAATGATGACACAAATTATAGTGAGCATTCTGATTCAGATAATATTGATGATGCTATAGATATTAATGATACTGATAATATTGTTGATACTACTTATGATCTTATAGACATTATCGATTACGAAAATATCGAATACGAAAAAGAGTATATTATTCATTCCAATGCCAATCAGTCAGGAACCAGAATTGACAAATTCATATCAGACAGAATTCCTGACCTTTCAAGAAGTTATATACAAAAACTGATTAAAGATCAATATGTCCTTATCAATAAGGCTCCGGTAAAATCAAACTATAAGATCAACAACTTAGAAAACGTATCAATTATATTCCCAAAGCCTAAAGCAATCGATATTAAGCCTGAAAACATTCCTTTAAACATCGTATATGAAGATAGCGATCTGCTTATTATAAATAAACCTAAAGGGATGGTAGTACATCCGGCTCCCGGACATTATTCCGGAACTATGGTGAATGCACTGATGTATCATTGTAAAGATGAATTGTCCGGAATTAACGGAATATGCCGTCCGGGAATAGTCCATCGTATTGACAAGGATACAACCGGACTTCTCATTGTCTGCAAAAATGACAGATCCCACAATAATATTGCATTACAATTAAAAGATCATTCGATCACAAGAACATATAATGCACTTGTACATAATAACATTATCGATAATGCCGGCACTGTAAATAAACCTATAGCCAGGGGAACTGTTGACAGGAAAAAGATGGCAGTTAATCCTGCCGGAAAAGAAGCAGTTACACATTACAGTGTATTGGAGAGATATTCCTATAAGAATAAAAGTTACACTTATATAAAATGCAACCTCGAAACCGGTAGAACTCACCAGATCAGAGTACATATGTCTTCGATTAACCATCCACTGGTAGGAGATACCATATACGGATATAATTCCAACAGACAGCCTTTTGTGACCGAAGGCCAGATGCTTCATGCAAAAACTATCGGTTTCATTCATCCTTCCACAAATAAATATATTGAATTCGATTCCAAACTTCCCGATTACTTTGAGAGGATCCTTAACATACTAAGTGCTACTATTCAATGATGTGGCGAATGCGAAGCAGCCGGGCTATGGGTTAAGTGCGTGGGGCAACTGAGAATTGTAACTATTAAGTGAGTGAAATCTAATTTTATTGAAATTGCATATTGACAAAACAATTCTAATTATGTAGAATAATCTTGCACGCTTCATTCTACTACAGTGTAACGAAGGGTTTGGACGCACTTTCTACAGCTGTAATGTTGTATGCATATTATTATTTAGTATCATGTACCGGGGAGGTTTTTTTATGGATTCACAGAAGAAAGATATCAGACTTCATGAGGGTGAATTAAATGTTATGGAGTTGTTATGGTCCAATAAAGAACTTGCAGCCAAAGATATATCCAAGATCATTAAGGAATATATCGGTTGGGAAAAGAATACAACTTACACTGTAATCAAACGTTTAATTGATAAAGGTGCAATTGAACGTTCAGATCCGGGATTTGTATGTCGTGCGATCATCAGTAAGAATAAAGTCCAGCAGATTGAAACAGATGCATTATTAAATAAGTTATATAATGCTTCATTGAGTAATTTTTTTGTTGATTACCTTCGTAACAAAACTCTGACCAATTCTGAGATATACGAATTGGAAAGGATCATCAGTGAACAGACCAATTGATGTACAAACATGAATGTTTTTTGATTTTTATTAATCCATGAATCAGTTATTGATCAATTGATTATATCTGGTTCATGGATTTTTTTGCACCGAACCGTTTACTCTCTTGGACAAACTCCAGTTTTTCAAAAAGAGCTTTACAGGAATAACGGATATATGTTATTATATTTATATGATCCAATTATTAATAGGATTTCTCTATATTTAATTCATTAAATAAACATGTTGATTAAGGAGTCTGATTCATATGCCACCGAAGAAATTATCTTATCATGAAGAACTTGATGTAGCCAACACTTTAAAACTGCGTGAAGTGTTAAAGACGCTTCCGGACTTTGTGCGCGATTATTTTCGTGCATTGGAAACTACAACTACGACCAAAACCAGAATATCTTATGTATATGACATCAGATTATTCTTCAAATATCTGATTGACAGTAATCCTTTGTATAAGAATTATTCCACAAAAGATTTTCCAATATCTGTCCTTGATGATATAACGGCTGTTGATCTTGAGGAATATATGGAATATCTTAAAGTATATGAATCCAATGACGGTAATTATAATAAGAATGATAATCGTGGCATTCACAGAAAAATGTCTGCTTTAAGAAGTTTTTACGGGTATTATTATCGTAAACAATTTATAAAAACAAATCCAACATTACTCATCGATATGCCCAAATTAAGGAAAAAAGAAATTGTAAGACTTGATTATGATGAGGTTGCTGAATTACTCGATATGGTTGAGCATGGTGGCGATAATCTTACAGGAATGAAAAAAGTATATTACGATAAGAACAAAGTCCGCAATCTCGCAATATTTACTCTTCTGCTTGGCACCGGTATTCGTGTAAGTGAATGTGTTGGTCTTGATATTGATGATATAGATTTTAAGAATGACCGTATTAAGATCATGCGAAAAGGTCAAAAAGAGGATTATGTATATTTTGGTGAGGAAGTTGAAAAGGCACTGTCTGATTATCTTGACGTAAGGGAAAATATTACTGCCTGCGAAGGCCATGAGAATGCATTTTTCTTATCAATACAGAGAAAACGCATCAGTGTCCAGGGCATTGAAAATCTTGTAAATGAATACGCAAGCAAAGTAACAACTTTCAAGCATATTACACCACATAAGCTTCGCAGTACGTATGGCACCAACCTATACAGAGAAACCGGGGATATATATCTTGTTGCCGAAGTTCTTGGCCATAATGATGTCAATACAACGAAAAAACACTATGCTGCCATTGATGAAGACAGAAAACGAATGGCAGCAAGTGCAGTTTCATTGAGGAAATGATGAACAATCTAATAAAATATTGATAATAACGTGTCATATATAGCTTTTGCAGCTGCATCCTGTTTTGCGGCATTGGTGATTATATTAAGATCGACCATGTTTGTCATGAATCCCAGTTCAATTAGTACTGCCGGAACCGTATTGTGTTTTAATACATAATAGTTCGCAGATTTTACTTCACGTTTACTTGTACCAATAGCCGGCACAATATTATTCAGAAGTTTCGTGGCAAGCTCTTTACTTGTCAATCCGAATTCATTAGCTTCATTATTGGTACTGCAATAATATATCTCTGTACCTTTAGCCGAATTATTACTTGAATTCATATGAAGACTTACAAAAAGATCTGCATTCATTTTCGAAGCAAATGCTGCCCTGTCAGCCAGTGTGATAAATGTATCATCGGTTCTTGTCCAATATGCTTTTATCTTGGAATCTGCAGAATCAAAATACTTTCTGGCTTTACTGTATAATATCGAAAGATTTACATCACTTTCATTCTTATTATTACTTACGGCTCCCGGATCTTTTCCGCCATGGCCCGGATCGAGAATAACTATATTATCATATACATCCTGTGGATTACCGACTCTGATCCCTACAGAATTACCTGATTCATACAGTCTGAAACCTAATATACCGGCACTGTTGGTTGAAAATGTAATATCGGTATATTCAGTTGTCGGATTATATACTGCGTTATACGAGGTAATGAGACTTGATGCAATGGTAATGTTATTCTTTGCTGCATAAAACGCAGTCTGATCACCTGGTAGATTAACAACAAATTCATTATTGTAATAGTGATCTTCAGTCATTATACTGTTAAATAATACACCTTCGGGAAGCGGTATGTTAACAGCATAATTGTTATTATCCGGCTGCTTTGCAAATATCATCTTTAATTCGTTGCCTGATATGGAAAAATAATAATTTATACTGTTATTATAATGGAAAAAAATCACAGTATTCTTATCTGTTCCATCCATATAATCAATTGTATTCAATTTATAATTATTGATGATCGAAGTACCGTTACCAAGCATATTTTTTGTGGATGGCATATTAATAGCCAACAGCTTTGAAGCATCATCCTGAGTCACTATAACGTTATTACTGTCTATTGGATTGGTAAATTTAAATGTAAATACAAGATTTTTTATTGTAAGGTCATAAACCGCATTAATACCTGTTAATCCGTTAGAATAAACCGAATTATCATAAAAGCCCTGTTCTGCATTGATATCAAGATAATTTACTCTGGTTATTGTTGCGGTATGTTTGGATGAATTCCATTTATATCCGAATTCGAAAACACTTGCAATTGTAGCCAAGGGCGCCATAATACATGAATATCCTGTATCTTTTCTCTGTACGGCTAAAGGTGCTGATTTGAGTGAAATACCAATATTATCATCAAGAATAGCCGTATTATTATTAATATACATCACTAACTTATGTTGTGTAGACTGAAGTGTTATAACACCGGTATCCTGATTATAATCGTACGTCAAACCCATATTATCCTGAAAGATCAGTTTTACCGGGCCCATAGTACAGCCGTTAATGGATAAAAGCGGCATATCATCCAGATTTATCCCAAGTCCGTTATAGGTTGCGGTACCTTTATATTTCTTATATATATGCCATTCATCCGAATATTTAATTACATATGGTGAAGTTAGTGAAACTGTTGCGGTATTCTTGTTATATGAATATGTATAACCAAGAGCCTTTACAACATCTTTTACAGGAACCAGAAGCTTTGTCTTCTTCTTTTTAACATATCTGACATTGACCGGAGCCTGCTTTAATTTTTTCTTTACATCGTTAACATACATATTCTTGCTTCCAAGCGTAAGAACAATCGTCTTGCCGTTACCGGAAACCGTAAGTTCACCGCTATCGGAATCATAACTGCATGAAATACCCAGACCTGTCTTAATGATATCTTTATATGACATCATTATTGTACCGTTAAGAATTATGCCTTTTGTAGAATTCATCTTGATCTTTTTGCCGTCAAGATTACATGTGACTTGTTTACCTTTATAGAATACAGTTTTATTATTGTATTTGATTTTTAACGATGCTGCCTTTGCACTTGCCGGAAAGATGATTACCAACAGCAAAAAGCATAACAAAAGATATTTAAAGTATTTTGTATATTTATTCATTCAAAATGACCTCATTTCAACATATATAACATATTACTGTTCGTAAACATGGTATGATATCAGATCGCAAATACCAATATAATTATATGCTATTCTGTTATATTGTTAAAAATGTGTCATATTGTGTCATTTAACCACAAATTATTGATTTTTTTCAAGTGAAATCCATATATAATGTGTCTTGTTATCAAAAAATCATCTGTAAAACGGAACTGTCAGATAACATCCTTCATGAATCGTATCACTTTTAAGTCCGTTAGCTTCTTTTAATATCTTGATATAGTTATTCATATCTTCATATTCATCGGTAAAATATCTTGAGGCAATCGTCCATAACGAATCATTGGCCTCGATCAGAACCGAATCACAATGAAATGTTCTTAAGGATGTTTCGTTAGGGGATGCCTTAACGTTCTTAACAATACAAAATAATAATACCGATGCAAACATTACACTTGCACATATTAACAACACTCTTCTCGCTCTGTAATTATAATCACTCTTATATAACATATCATTCATCCTCCTTGTGTTTATATGCGTTCGAATATTTGTTCCGAACACTTGTTTTGTTTATGATAACATGCGAACATGTGTTTGTCAATAGAAAAAAGAGTTTTGCTTTGCGAATTTCATAGGAAATGCAACGCAATTTCTATGAAATAAAAAAACAGCTGCGTACAATTAAGCACACAGCTGTGTATAGCAAATTGGTAATTATTCGTAACGGCCCACTTTTGGCCTTACAATTATTTAATCAACATGCGAAGCCAGTAATGTTATCTTATTAAATGGATATATTCGCATCAAAACATGTCCTGATATGTTTTCTTTTTTTACGGGACCGAAGTAACGACTGTCTTCACTGATCTCTCTGTTGTCTCCCATAACAAAATATTCATCTTCAGCAAGAATTACAGGTTCCTCAGCAATTCCGGGATCTGTTATCGGATCCTTGCCGTAGTTTTCTTCAAGTATCTCATCATTTATATATATGTCCGAACCTTTTATCTGGACTTTTTCACCGGGAAGTCCGATAATCCTCTTTACATAATAATCATCCGGATCATCACGTCCGTATGGGTAAAAAACGATTATCTCAAATCTTTCCGGTTTAAATATGTTGTACGAGAATTTATTTACAATAACACTGTCACCGTCAAATAAAGTATCCATCATAGATTCTCCATCCACCACGGTCCTTTGCACAACATATCTCGGCACAACAAATACACATATAATGATCAAAACAATATATATAGCGAATTCAATAATAATGCTTTTTATATTTCTCTTTTTATCTTGATTATTATCTTGTTTGTTCTCGACATTATTATCTTCAGTGTTATTAATGCTTATGTTATTCGGATTATCCAATTTGACTTATCCTCCTTAGCCATAATCTGATCAGATACAATTCAATCAACAAATCCGAATGAGTTGAACGGATATATTCGAAATACTACGTGTCCATCCAGATTTTTCTTATTTACCGGGCCGAAATCCCTGCTGTCAGAGCTTCCGTTTCTGTTGTCTCCCATAACAAAATATTCGTCTTCCCCAAGAGTAAGCGGTTCTCTCAACATGCCCGGATCATTAATATACGGTTCTCTTCGATACGGATCTTCCAACACATTGCCATTGATAAGAATGTCGGAATCTTTTATCTGGATAGTCTCTCCCGGCAAACCGATGACTCTTTTGACGTAATATTTGTTCTTATTCTCACGACCGTAAGGATATAAAACTACAATATCAAATCTGTCAGGATCACCGATCAGATAAGCGAATTTATTAACTATCAGATTGTCTTTGTTCTGAAGCGTATCAGTCATTGATTTACCGTCAACTATAGTACGCTGTACAACATATTCAGGTACAATAAATATACAACAGAATATTACAACTACATAGATAAGAGCTTCAATCACATGTTTTCTGATCGATGCTCTGCGATCATTAACATGCTGATCCTCCGATACCGGAATTTCAGCATCATTTTCATTCATTTCAATATCTTTATATTCCTGATTATCAACCATAAAAATATCACCTGTTGTAATTCACATATATAATTACTGCAACTCTTCGGAATCTTCAGATAAAATCTTGATCTTTGAGTCATATAATTCCTCGATTGCAATTGACAAAGGTTTATCGTAGATTGACAAGTCTCTCTTGGAAGTCTTTGACGCATCGATTATCTGGCGGGCTCTTTTAGCTGTGGCAAGCACAATTGAATATCTGCTGTTAACTACCGGAGCCTCTCCCGGTTCAACTTCGCTGTTAACCACTGACATAAGATCATTATAAGATGGATGTAACATAATATATATCTCCTTTCAGATGTTACTAAAATCATTTTTTATATAGTTAAGCAGGTCATTGTTACGCACAATACGCTGCTTCTCCACATTAATAATTCTATTGATCGTATTAACACAATCATCAAGATTATCATTAACAATAAGATAATCGTAAGAATCAATATATACCGTCTCTTCGGACGCTCTGTGAAGCCTCTTGT
This sequence comes from Lachnospiraceae bacterium V9D3004, assembly GCA_000621985.1. Taxonomy (GTDB): domain Bacteria; phylum Bacillota; class Clostridia; order Lachnospirales; family Lachnospiraceae; genus V9D3004. The sequence goes on along the minus strand of KK211381.1, from coordinate 266,900 downwards.
TGATCGTAGTCATATCTTCTGTTCCGCGACCAATGAGTCTTTCTTTAAGAACACTTGCAGAAGGAGGTGTCATAAATATCAGAAGCGCGTCCTTATAATTTGCTTTTACCTTAAGACCTCCCTGCATCTCGATCTCGAGTATGATGTCTTTACCCTGATCCAGCATTTCATTAACATAATTACGCGGAGTACCGTAATAATTATCTATATATTTTACCCATTCGATAAGACCGTGATCATCGATCATATCCATGAATTCTTTTTCAGTCTTAAAAAAATAATGCACACCGTCAATCTCGCCTTCACGAGCTTTTCTTGTGGTCGCAGATATTGAAAGTGAGTAGCCGTATCTTTTGACGAGTTCATTAACGACAGTTCCTTTTCCCGAACCGGAAAAACCTGATATTACAGTAAGAAGTCCTCTTTTACTCAATTATATCACTCCTAACCATCTCGGAATTGATCCTTGAAGATATAGTTTCAGGTAATAGCGCTGATAAGATCAAAAAACCATTTTCAATTATAATTACTGATTTGGTTTTACGACCGCACGTTGCATCAAATGCAGTGCCGTTGTCTTTTGCATTCTGCATCATTCTTTTGACAGGTGCCGCCTCCGGTTTTAAAAGAGCAACAACCTTATCGGAATTAACCATATTACCATAACCTATATTAATCACCTTACTCAAACCGATCAATTCTCCTACTCAATATTCTGAATCTGTTCTCTTATCTTTTCAATCTCTGTCTTGAGATCGATCGCCTTATTGGATACTGCAACGTCATTTGATTTTGATAATGTTGTATTGGCTTCCCTGTTAAGTTCCTGTGCTATAAAATCAAGCTTTCGTCCGACACTTTCTTCAGATTCAAGAACCTGACGCATATTGCTAATATGACTCTTAAGCCTAACCATTTCCTCATCAACACATATTTTGTCGGCATATAATGTTATCTCTGTAGCGATTATTGATTCATCAATAGCGGTGTTTCCAAGAAGTTCTTTGACTTTGTTATATATCTTTTCTCTGTATTCGGCAACGATCTCCGGTGAACGTGCAACAATAAAATCAACACATTCTGAAATATTATCAAGCTTCTCATTGATATCTTTAACAAGATTGGCTCCTTCAACTACTCTTGACTGTACGAAATCAACACATGAGTTCCTTATTGCCTCTTCGACTCTCTCATATATCAGATCATTATCAAGAGCCTGTTCCTCTAACATGACAACATCCGGATATCTTGATAAAAGCGGAGCATTAATATCGGAGGATATTCCGAATTCTTCACCTATCTTACGGATGATATCATAATATTCCTTCGCTATGTCATGATTATATTTTACTGCCATACTGGCTGCCGTATAATCCTCATATGTGATATACAGATCAACTTTTCCTCTGCCGATGTATTCCTTTAATAATGAACGTATCGCTGATTCAAACATATAAAGTCTTTTTGGCATTTTGATGGTGATATCACAATATCTGTGATTTACCGATTTGATCTCCGCGATGATTTTGTACTGATCAGTTACTTTTTCGTATCGGCCGTAGCCGGTCATACTTTTTATCATAACAGGGGAACCTCCGTTTTCTTGCATACAAGCATATCAATTTATTATAAGATAATAATGTTGGTTAGTCAACCGTTAATAAGAAGGTTTTTTTAGTTTGATATAATTGTCTATTCACAGCATTTCGGATAATCAAGGCTTATACGTCATGAATGGTAACTATTTATTTGTATATTTCATGATTATTTGATATAATTATGACTTGATCAAGTCCTTGGGTTCATTTGTGCAAAGAGACAATGAACATATAGTGTGATAAAAACTTAAGTTAGTCTGAAAGGAACTTTAATAATGGCTTTTGATGGTATTACTGTTGCAGGAATCGTATGGGAATTGAATAAAGTACTTACTGACGGAAGAATCTCCAAGATCGCACAGCCTGAAAAGGATGAACTTTTTTTGACCGTAAAATGCACCGGCAGGATTCAGAAAAAAGTTATGATATCCGCCAATGCCAGTCTTCCGCTCATTTATCTTACCGAAGACACCAAACAGTCTCCGCTTACCGCGCCTAATTTTTGTATGCTGTTAAGAAAATATATTAACGTCGGGCGGATCGTTTCCGTAAGTCAATTCGGCCTTGAAAGAGTCATACGCTTCGAGATCGAGCATCTCGACGAGATGGGCGACATGTGCATCAAATATCTTATTGTCGAACTTATGGGCAAGCACAGTAACATTATATTCTGTGAGAAAGATACAGATGATAAATATATTATTATCGACAGCATCAAAAGGGTAAGCAGTCTTGTCAGTTCCGTCAGGGAAGTGCTGCCCGGAAGAGAATATTTTATTCCGAATACAATGGAAAAATATGATCCTTTGACTTTTGATAATGAGATTATGAATATAATACTTGGAAAACCTCTTCCGATATTCAAATCAATATATACTACTCTTACGGGATTCAGTCCCACAGCTGCAATTGAATTGTGCGAAAGGGCCGGGATCGACAGTGATTCCACAGCGGTAGAATTAAATAACAGTGATAAACTTGCCTTATATAACGAGATTGTTAATTTTGTCAATAATATCAAGACCTGCAGATTCAATCCAAACATCATATATAATGATAAAACTCCTGTAGAATTCGCAGTATTCGATCTTAACAGTTATAAAGAAATGAATTGCGTACAATTTGATGATGTCAGTTCCATGCTTGAACAATTCTATGCCGATAAGAACAGTTATTCAAGGATCAGACAAAAATCTGTCGATCTAAGGCATATTATCAATACAGCTTTAAGCAGGGTAAGCAGAAAAGCCGATATTCAGGAAAAGCAATTCAAAGATACCGAAAAGCGTGAAAAATACCGTGTATACGGTGAACTACTCACAGCATTCGGTTATTCTGCCGAAAAGGGTGATAAAGAGATAACCTGCAATAATTATTATACGAATGAAATGATCACAATTCCTCTTGATCCCGATCTATCTCCTATTGACAACGCAAAGAAATATTTTGACAGATATTCCAAATTGAAGCGAACCTATGAAGCTCTTACCGTACAACTTGAAGAAACACATGCAGAACTCGAACATCTTGAATCGATCAGTAATTCGCTTGATATTGCTGTCAATGAAGCTGATCTTGCTTCTATCAAGCGTGAGCTTACCGAAGCAGGTTACATCAGGGCTCATCGTCAGACCGGCAAGAAACAGCGCAAAGAGCCTGTTAATAAACCTCTTCATTATATATCAAGTGACGGTTATGACATATACGTCGGCAAAAACAATTATCAGAATGACGAACTTACTTTTGGTTATCAGGGTGCCGGCGATTGGTGGTTTCACTCAAAAGAAATAGCCGGTTCCCACGTTATCTTAAGGTCCAAGGGTACGGAAATCCCTGACAGAGCTTTCGAAGAAGCGGCAAAGGCAGCCGCCTATTACTCAAAAGGCAAAGCATCCGGCAAGGTTGAGATCGATTATACAGAGCTTAAAAATGTCAAGAAACCAAAAGGCAGCAAGCCCGGATTTGTAGTATATTATACCAATTATTCTATGGTGGCCGATGCTGATATCTCATCTTTAAAGGAGGTAAATGACTGATGATATTAACAGACTGTCATATGCATTCATACTTTTCTTCTGATTCAGAGACCCCGACCGAAGTGATGGTTCAGGCTTCTATCGCAAAGAAGCTTAACACAATATGTTTTACCGAACATATGGATTATGATTTCCCAAAAACATACAAATATGACTTTGTATTCGATCCGGACGCATATAACGAAGAATTGGACAGACTCACCAGTATATATTCTTCTGACATTACTATTCTTCGCGGAATTGAGATCGGCTTAAAGCCCGGTACCGAAAAAAAATACGAAAAATTATTAAATGATTATCCATGGGATTTTATTATCGGTTCAGTTCATATAATTGATGAACTTGATCCATACTATCCTGAATACTGGGAGAAATACGACGTATCAGAAGGCTTTAAAAGATATTTCGATTCGTTATATCATAATATAACATTATTCTATGAATTAACTAACGATGTTAAAATAGACAGTCTCGGGCATCTTGATTATATATTAAGATATGCTCCCGGCCAGAAATCACATTATGATTATAAATTATATCAAGATATAATAGATGAAACATTAAAATTCATTATAGATAATAATATTGCGCTCGAGATCAACAGTGCGGGATTCAAATCCGGCCTTGATCAGAGCAATCCCGGACCTGACATTATCCGACGATATACTGAACTTGGCGGAACATTATTTACTATCGGTTCTGATGCACATGTTCCCGAGTATGTTTCGGGCTTCTATGACAAAGCAGAAAATATGCTTAAAAACCTGGGGATCACAGAATATTCTTTATATAAAAACCGCAAGCCCATTCAAGTAAAACTATGATAAAGTAAATGTTCTTGACATTTTCCTTAATTTATTGACTACTTCTACAAGTATATTAACCGTCTGATCGATCTCATCCGTTGTATTATCATCGTTAAATGTAAACCGGAGGGTTCCGTAAGCATATTCTTCAGGCACATTAATTGCTTCTATCACATGTGATCTTTTCTTTTCTCCGGCATTACATGCCGAACCAGTTGAACAGCATATCCCATGCAGGTCTAATTGAATCTGTATCGCTTCCCCGTCAAGATATGCAAAAGATACACTGATATTACCGGGTATTCTCTCATTCAGTGAACCGTTGAATCTTACCAAGTCTATTTCATTTGATATTCTTTGAATGAATATATTTTGTAATTCTTTTATTCGTTTGATATTATTATTCTCTTTTTCGAATGTGATACGAGCAGCTTCTCCAAAGCCGACTATTGCAGGGACATTTTCTGTTCCGGCACGTTTATTCTTCTCCTGCTTTCCTCCATGTTGGAATGATGCGATCTTCACACCATTTTTAATATATAGAAAACCGGATCCTTTTGGCCCGTGACACTTATGGGCACTTGCGCTCAGAAGATCTATTCCCGATCTTTTAACATCTATAGGGATATGTGCAAATGCCTGAACGGCATCCGTGTGAAATAATGCACCATATGAATGTGCGATCTCTGATATCGAATCTATATCCTGTATAGTTCCTATCTCATTATTGGCAAGCATAACAGATACAAGAACAGTATCTTTTCTAATGGATTTTTTCAACATTTCCATATCAATAAGACCATCACTATCAACATCAATATAAGTTATCTCATATCCTCTGCTTTCGAGATAACGGCATGTGTTTAATATGGCATGATGTTCGATCCTGCTTGTTATAATATGCTTTCCTTTGGTTATATGCTGTTCTGCGATTCCAATAAGAGCCCAATTGTCGGCTTCTGTTCCCCCGGAAGTAAAATATATCTCGTCAATGTCTGCATTGATCAGCTTAGCAAGTTCTCTTCTGGCTTTATTAACAGCCGCTCTGGAAGAAGAAGCATAATCATACAACTCAGATGGATTGCCGTAATAATCCATACAATAAGGGATCATGGAATCGACAACTTCCTTATACATCTTTGTTGTAGCAGCATTGTCAAGATATATCATAGATTACCACCATTAAATTTTAGATCATTTATAATATTGTTCGTCACATTATTTCACCAATAAGTATTAATGTTGATCAGTAGAATATTACATATATTAGTAAAATATGTCTGTTACTTATCTTCATCTTTAAGATATTCCTGAATAATGAATCGTGGTCTTGCCTTTGTTTCAAGGTATATCTTGCCGATATATTCACCGATTATACCGATTGAGAACAATTGCAGTCCGCCGAGAGCCCATACCGAAGTCATAATACTGCTCCAGCCAAGCTGTGATCCGCCTGTGAAATGAACCACTATCGTATATACAAGCATAGCAAGGCTTAAGACAAATATGATCAAACCAAGGCTTGTAATAAAGCGAATCGGTTTTATGCTGAGAGATGTTACTCCGTCAAAAGCAAAATGAAGCATTTTCTTCAACGGATACTTTGATTCACCCGCAAAACGCTCATGTCTTTCATAATAGACATATGTTGACGGAAAACCAACCATAGGAACAATTCCTCTAAGGAAGAGATTAACTTCCTTGAAATTTTCCATTTCATTTAAAGCACGTTTACTCATGAGTCTGAAATCAGCATGATTATATACAATATCAACGCCAAGTTTCAGTAGCATCTTATAATATGTCTGAGCAGTGAATCTCTTGAAAAATGAATCGGTTGTTCTTTTATTTCTGACACCGTATACAATATCGAATCCATTATCATATTGATCGATCATCTCATCTATCGCATCTATATCATCCTGAAGATCGGCATCCATGGATATTACCATATCAGCATCTTCCTTGGCAGTCATAAGTCCTGCCAGAACCGCATTCTGATGTCCTCTGTTTCTTGATAGACATATTCCTCTGAACATCTTATCTTCATTATGGATTTTTGTTATAATATCCCACGTTTTATCCTTTGAACCATCATTAACGTATACAACCTTACTTTTGGGGGATATCTTTCCTTCATTTATTAATTTTGCGTATTTTTCCCTGAGTCTTCGTGTAGTTTCCTCAAGAACGGGTTCCTCATTATAGCACGGAACAACCATATACAATATGCCAGACATCTTTAATTGTCCTCCATTCTGATATATTATTGGCAGTTACTAAACTGTATTGATTATCTATGTTTTTTCCTGGTTAATTTTGAATAATCCTGATAATCTTTTATTACAAATGAATTCTCATCCATACCATCCGGAAGAATCGGCTTTGGCGTTGGAAGCACATTATATATCTCATAATCATCATTGTCGTACTCTAAAGGCTCGTTAGTTAACGGTTCGGGTTCTTCCGTTACCGGAAGAGAATCTTCAGCCACCGGATCTTCCGAAGTTGTATTATATTCGTCATTGTAGTCATTCGAATAAACTGTATATTGGTCATTGACTTCCGGCTCATCATGATCCGAATCGGAATATAAGTTATCGGTCGATTCATACGATTCCTCGTAATACTTATAATCACTCTCAATATTATAATCATCAGACATATAATCAGGTACAGGCTTTTCGTTAGTATCGGTAATATTATCAGAATCGTTATTCAGTGGGTCGTTTGTCGATTCGGTACTGTAGAAACTGTCAGGTGTACCATATGCGGGTTCTGTACCGTAAGTATCATCCGGTGTGCCGTACGTTGTATTGTTATCGTAAGGATCATCCTGCGTACCATATGTTGGTTCGGTTCCGTAGGAATTATCAGGCGAACCGTACGCCGGTTCTGTACCGTAAGTATCATCCGGTGTGCCGTACGTTGTATTGTTATCGTAAGGATCATCCTGTGTACCATATGTTGGTTCGGTTCTGTAGGAATTATCAGGTGTACCGTATGTGGGTTCTGTACCATAAGTATCATCCGGTGTGCCGTACGTTGTATTGTTATCGTAAGGCTCATCCTGCTTACCATATGTTGGTTCGGTACTGTAGGAATTGTCCGTTGTGCCGTATGTGGGTTCTGTACCATAAGTACTGTCCGTTGTAACATAGTTCGATTCTAAGCCATAAGTACTGTCCGGTGTGGCATTTTCAAGAGGCTGATCACCGGTTGGCTGATCACCTCCGGAAGACAATCCGTCAGATTCCCCTATTGCAGTAGCAGTTCCCTCAACTGCTGTTTGCTCAACTGCTGTTGCTTCAGTCGCAAAATCTTCGGATACGTTTTCTTCAGGTGCCATACCTTCGGAAGTCATAGTTTCAGGTAGATTATCAGGATTACCGAAATTATCAGTATTCTCTGAATTCTCGGGAATGCTTTCAGCAGACTTATCTTCAAATATCAACGGTACAATATCCGTAGTGATTACATAATCCGAATATGATTCCGCTTCTGCTTTTCCGGTGCTGAACATGTTGAATATTGCAAATCCGCCAACACATATCATACATGGATATACAGTAAACCATAATGGTACATTAATTACAGGAATAACAGACAACGGCACGGCGATAATTGCATAAAGCATATATAAATGAATTATCGTTCGTTCACGTTTGAACATGAATACAGTACCGACGATCGAAAGCAGGCATAAAAACAGGATGAACGCATCATCAACTATATTAATAACCATGCTGTCATTTATCAGTTCCGGCATAATATCCGAATCGAACGCAGGCTTTCTCTGAAGGACTTCAAAATGTTCTTCCACATCATTCACATCCAAAGAATCAATATTGATATATGATGAATACATTCTGTCAAGATGATTATTAACTGAAGTATTATTATACAATTCAGAACTTGCATATACGAATCCGGCTATAACCAGTATGACTGCAGCAAGATATATGAATGCTTTTAAGAATCCTTTGAATTGCCAGAATATGAATACGGCAACAGCCAATATAACAGCAGCCGGCGATACAACAAAGAATAATCCGTTTATAAGTGCAACAATTATAATTGCTGCATATGTATTGAGTTTCTTTGAATCATTTTCAAAGTATCTTTTGTAGAAGATCGCAAACAATGCAAGAACGATCATTAATAAAGCATTGCTCATTATCTCAGGCGAATAACCGTTGATCCTTATAAGTTCGTACGGCGAAACAGCCATAATGATCAATGTAATAAATCCGGCTGTTCTTCCTGCCGCGAATCTTACAAACAAATATGAAAATACCATCAATAATACAGAGAATACAAAATTGACGGATATGACTGCGTAAGCATTGCCAACAATATTCATATATATGATATTTACAGTGTCTGAATATATGTTGAACACATCACTGTTGAAAGCTTCTTCCGTAACAAGATGCGCACTTTCGGGAGCATACATTACAGATAACACACGAAGTGCAATACCAAGAATTACAAAAAGAATTATATATATAATTCCTTTGGAAGCAACCGTTGTTGAATCAGATCCTTCTTTTGATTTATTTTTTATACTTTTGATAATGTTTCCGATAAGAAACATGACGAGTATCAAAAATAACGGAAAACATAAAGCGATCCCAAGCATACTAAGATCATCAAAAGATTCAAAATCATATGATATAATACGAAAATAAACTACAAACCCCATAGTCAGTATATATAAAATACATATAATATATGACAGAACATTTTTCTTACCGATCATTTTATATACCTTCTTTTAAACATTATGATATATTTTATCATATTTTAAAATATAAATAAAGTCTTATTCCGAAAATGTAACGCGTTTTCCTGCGAAATATGATAATGAGCACCACACCGTTAACAATGTGATGCCCTTACAATGATCATACTATTAGTATTAAACTATAAACAATTATATGCGTTCAACAGTTTCCGATCATTTTACGTCTTTGATACTGAAACTGATCCTTCCCATTCTGTCCTGTCCGAGGCATACAACTTTAACTTTATCGCCGAGTGTAAGCTCGTCCTCTACATGGTTTACTCTGTGGTTGGCGATCTTTGAGATATGAACCATACCTTCTTTGCCCGGAGCAAATTCGATAAATGCACCGAAGTCTTTAATGCTTACAACGGTTCCTTCATAGATCTGGCCTTCTTCGAATTCTGTTGTAATGATATTGATAAGACGAACTGCTTCTTCTATACCGGCTTTGTCCGTACCGCATACGGATACAAAACCTTCCTCATCGATATCAATCTTGACACCTGTTCTGTCGATGATCGCATTGATCGTCTTACCACGCTGTCCGACAACTTCACCGATCTGTGCAGGATCGATCTTGATCTGAACGATCTTCGGTGAATAAGGTCCAACCTCAGCTCTCGGCTTGTCGATAGTTTTTGTGAGTACTTCATCAATGATGTATGTTCTTGCCTCTTTTGTACGGGCAATTGCTTTCTCGATGATCTCACGTGTAAGACCGTGGATCTTGATATCCATCTGAATAGCCGTGATACCTTTATGAGTACCTGCAACCTTAAAGTCCATATCTCCGAAGAAGTCTTCAAGGCCCTGGATGTCGGTAAGGATAATATAGTCATCATCGGTATCGCCGGTAACAAGACCAACAGATATACCTGCAACAGGAGCCTTAATCGGGACACCGGCAGCCATAAGTGATAATGTTGAAGCACATATACTACCCTGTGAAGTTGAGCCGTTTGACTCAAGTACTTCAGATACAGTACGGATAGCATATGGGAACTCCTGCTCATCCGGAAGTACCGGAACAAGAGCTCTCTCAGCAAGTGCTCCGTGACCGATCTCTCTTCTTCCCGGTCCTCTCGAAGGCTTGGTCTCACCAACCGAATAAGACGGGAAATTATAATGATGCATATATCTCTTTGTGGTTTCATTAACATCAAGACCGTCAAGCTTCTGTATCTCAGCAAGAGGTCCGAGTGTTGTTATTGTAAGTACCTGTGTCTGTCCGCGCTTGAACATACCTGAACCGTGAGTTCTCGGAAGAACATCAATTTCTGCCGAAAGAGGACGGATCTCTGTGATCTCTCTTCCGTCAGGACGCTTGTGATCCTTTAAGATCATCTTACGAACAGTCTTTTTCTGGAATTTGTATACAGCATCGTCAATGAGTTCGATCCAGTCAGGATGCTCCTCTTCATAACGTGCTGCAAGCTTATCCTTGATCTGACGGATATTCTCTTCACGAACCTGCTTAACATCAGTGAATACAGCTTCTTCCATTGCTTCTGGAGTAATGAAATTAACCATATCTTCATACATATCTTCAGGTGTATCGATATGGATATACTCATGTTTTTCCTTACCGCATTCGGCAACGATCGTATCAATGAATTCGATGATCTTACGGTTTACTTCATGTGCGGCAAATATTGCCTCAATCATCTTATCTTCAGGTATCTCGTTGGCTCCGGCTTCGATCATGATGACTTTTTCGCGGGTTGATGCAACAGTAAGTGCAAGATCCGATACTTCACGCTGTGCGCTTGTCGGGTTGAATACAAGTTCTCCGTCAACCATACCAACCTGAGTTGATGCTGTAGGTCCGTCAAAAGGAATGTCGGATATTGCAGTAGCTATAGCAGAACCAAGCATTGCTGTAAGTTCCGGGCTGCAATCCTGATCAACACACAGAACAAGGTTGTTAAGTGTTACATCATTACGATAATCCTTCGGGAATAAAGGTCTCATAGGTCTGTCGATAACACGTGATGTAAGGACAGCATTCTCTGAAGCTTTACCTTCTCTCTTAATGAATCCGCCGGGGATCTTTCCTACTGCATATAATTTCTCTTCATATTCAACGCTGAGCGGGAAGAAATCAATTCCGTCCCTTGGCTTCTCTGATGCAGTAGCTGTTGATAATACAACTGTGTCGCCGTAATGCATAAGTGCGGCACCGTTAGCCTGTGCGGCAACTCTTCCAACGTCAACCGTAAGCGTTCTGCCGGCAAGTTCCATTGTAAATGACTTGTACATAATATATCTCCTTTTCTAAAAAAATATTCACAGGAGATGCCGAAACAACTTCAAAACCTACTATGGTCTGTCAAAAAACATAATCTGCTTTGAAGTAGTCCCGGATACATTCTCCTGCTTAAATTAACACACAAATTAAATTATAACATAACTTGTCAAGTGAGGCAAGTCAAACTGATTTTATGTTATATTAGATCTGTTTGATAAGATTGATCATTTCAATCGCACCCAGCGCGCAGTCATAACCTTTGTTGCCTGCCTTGGTTCCGGCACGTTCAATTGCCTGTTCGATCGTATCAGTTGTAAGAACTCCGAACATTACAGGAATACCTGTCGATAATGATACGCTTGCAATTCCTTTTGATACTTCATTGCATACATAATCATAATGACTTGTGCTTCCTCTTATTACGGCACCAACACATATAACTGCGTCGTATTTGCCTGAAGAAGCCATCTTTGAAGCTATAAGCGGTATCTCGAATGCACCGGGCACCCATGCAATGTCGATATCATCTTCATTTACATTGTGTCTTACAAGACCGTCCACAGCGCCGCCTACAAGTTTGTTTGTAATGAATTCGTTAAATCTTGCTGCAACGATTCCAATCTTAATACCGGATGCTACTACTTTTCCTTCTATTGTGTTCATAATAATATATCCTCCGTTTTTTTTAATTAATGTCTATATTTATACAATATATTTTTACATATATTTTAATTCATAATAAAATTTTATGATTAATTAATTGGCTTATATTAATTTGTGTAATGCCAATAGTTTAGTCTAACAGATGTCCCATGCGGATCTTTTTCGTTTTAAGATAACCTTCATCATAACTTGTGGCATCTATCTGAATTGGAATCCTCTCTGATATCGACATACCGTAATCCGACAACTGATATACCTTGTCCGGATTATTTGTAAGGAGTCTCAGGGATTTTACGCCAAGATCTCTTAATATCTGAGCTCCGATGTAATACTCTCGCATATCACCAGGGAATCCAAGCGCAATATTGGCATCAAGCGTATCCATTCCTTTATCCTGCAACTCATAAGCCTTTAGCTTATTGATAAGACCGATACCACGGCCTTCCTGACGCATATACAGAAGTATTCCCCTGCCTTCCTTATTGATCTGTGTCATTGCGGCAGCAAGCTGTTCTCCGCAGTCACATTTTAAAGAACCGAAGGCGTCACCGGTGAGGCATTCCGAATGTACACGGCACAGCACATCATTTCCATCACCTATGTCTCCTTTTACAAGAGCCACATGATGTTCGCCGTTTAACTTATTAATATATCCGTATGCTTTGAATTCACCGTATTTTGTAGGGAGTTTTGTACATGTGACCTGTTCGATGAACACCTCATTACGTTTGCGGTAATTCTTAAGAGCTTCTATCGTGATGAACTTCAGATTCATCTTATCAGCAAGCTCCATAAGTTCGGGAGTACGCATCATTGTGCCGTCCTCACGCATTATCTCACAGCATATTCCACATGTTTTGAGCCCTGCAAGTCTTAAAAGATCAACTGTTGCTTCGGTATGCCCCGGTCTGTCAAGCACACCGTTCTTCTTTGCCAGAAGCGGGAACATATGACCGGGTCTTCTGAAGTCAAGCGGTCTCGATTCATCATCGGCACATTTCATTGCCGTCAAAGAACGCTCGGCTGCCGATATTCCGGTGGTCGTATCAACATGATCGATAGATACCGTGAATGCTGTCTCATGATTATCCGTATTGTGTGTGACCATCTGAGGAAGCGATAATTTTACGACATATTCTTCTGACATGGGCATGCATATAAGTCCTTTTGCATACTTTGCCATGAAGTTGATATTCTCAGGAGTAGCATATTGTGCGGCACATATAAAATCGCCTTCATTTTCCCTGCCCTGATCGTCCGTAACGATTATGATCCTTCCTTTACGGAGCTCGTCAAGAGCTTCTTCAATTGTATTATATGAATCCATATGAGATAATCCTCCTGTATTCCGGGTTACTGAAGTGTTTTACGGTTATTGTGATCAAAAGGTATAATATCACATAAAACCGTTTTCTGCCAGAAAATTCGCTGTAATCTTATTTCCCTTCTGCCTTCCCTTATCAGTATTATCGTTGAAATCCATTAATTTTTCAACATATTTTCCGATTATATCATTCTCAATATTAATAATATCACCGGTTTTCTTCCTGCCAAGTATCGTAACCTTCGCCGTATGCGGTATAACTGATACCGAAAAATCAGTGTCTGTTACTTTAGCTACGGTAAGACTTATTCCGTCAAGTGCAACAGAACCTTTTTCGACGATATATCTTAATATGCGGTCGTCGGCTTTGATCTTATACCATACTGCATTATCATCTTCCTTAATACCGGTGATAATTCCTGTTCCGTCAACATGTCCTGCAACAATATGACCTCCGAATCTTCCGTTAGCTGCCATGGCCCGTTCAAGATTAACCGGGCTCCCTTTGCTGATCGTCGCAAGTGAAGAACGGTTGAATGTCTCATGCATCACATCCGCTTCAAATGATGTACCGTTATATGATATGACCGTAAGACATACCCCGTTAACGGCAATGCTGTCGCCAATATGAATATCTTCCAGCACTTTTGATGCGGATATTTTTATTACAGCAGAATCAGTACCTTTTTTGATTGATTCTATCTTTCCTGTCTCTTCAATAATTCCCGTGAACATATTATTTTATCTCACCTTCGATCATATAATCATCGCCAACTTTTATTATGTGACTGTCTTTAAGCCGTATGGCATTTTCCATCATCCTTATTCCGACACCTCTTACCGGAGTCGGGGCATTCTCGCCACCGATGATCTTGGGCGCTATATAAGCCTGGACTCTGTTAACAATTCCCGCATTGAGCGCTGCCCAGTTCAATGTACCGCCGCCTTCAAGGAGAATGCTGTCTATCTCAAGACTTCCGAGTCTCTTCATAAGTTCTATCAGATCTATGTGGCCATCTTTCGTCGATACGCATTTTATCTCGCATCCTTTATCGATATACGGTAAATATCTCGATATATCCGTTACTCCCGTAGCAATTATTGTTCTAACCGTGTCTGCTGATTCTACGATTGTAGACTTAATCGGTGTCCGAAGATTGGTATCACATATAATCCTTATTGGATCAACTCCTCCTTCAATCCTGCATGTCAGTGCAGGATCATCGGCAAGTACCGTACCGATACCCGCCATGATCGCAGAATATCTGTTACGGTCTTCATGGACTTTAAGCCTTGCCGCTTCTGAAGTTATCCATTTGGAATCGCCTTTTGGTGTGGCGATCTTACCGTCAAGAGTCATCGCATATTTCATTACCACATAAGGGTTTTTGGTTGTAATGTAGTGAAAGAATACGTAATTGATCTGATCACATTCATTTCTCATATAATCTTCAATCACATCAATACCATTCTCTTTGAGACGTCCTGTACCCTTCCCTGACACAAGTGGGTTTGGATCTCTTGATCCGATTATGACTCTTTTGATGCCTGCTTCAATTATTGCTTCGGTACATGGCGGCTGTTTTCCATGATGACAACATGGTTCCAATGTGACATATATATCAGCGCCTTCAGGTGATTCCGTGCACCGAGACAGTGCATCTCTTTCTGCATGAAGCTCACCGTATTTTCTGTGATAACCTTCACCGATTATACGACCTTCTTTAACTATAACTGCACCGACATAAGGATTCGGTGCAGTATGACCGACAGCTTTTATTGCAAGTTTTATTGCGCGCTGCATATATTCGGGTTTTATATCTGTATTATTCATATGAATCTCCAATTTACAAGATCAGTTAATTCAATAAATCACATATTTTTTAACACAGTGAGATGTCTGTATTATTATATACGCTTGGGATTTCTCATATATTATCTTCCCAGAAATTAACAGGTTCATAGTCACGAAGTTTTGCGAGGAATCCTTCTTTTTCAAGTTCTTCTTTAATAAGTTCAAGTATTTCTTCCGATTCTGCAACTATTGTATGATAATGATAACCGGAAGTAATATTATTCAGATAACTGGAGTTGCCAGATGCAATATCTTCCATGTATTTCTTAATATCTCTTCTTGATTTGATATTAATATCAGCCCGCAGTACGCCATATGCCTTATGATATACGAACACATCCTTTACCTGTCCGCCGAGGTCGACAACTATGGACAATTCCTTTTCGACACCGTCATCGGTATGATAAGTCTTGCATACTCTCGCATAACTGTTATCGACACCGATCATATACCCTTTATGTGTAGAGATAATGGAATGCCCGTTTGCCCTTAATATGGCAATATCCTGAACTATCACCTGTCTGCTCACATCAAATGTTTCGGCAAGTGACAGACCCGAAACAGGTTCGCTTGCAGATGATATTACCTGCATTATTTTATTGCGTCTGCTTTCACCGCTCATACATGTAACTCCTTATTTATATTTGCTATACAGCATGAAGATTCTTTAAAGATATGTCCATGATCGGTGCGGAATGTGTAAGTGCACCGCTTGATACATAATCGACTCCAAGTCCTTTTATACGTTCGATATTCTCTTTTGTAACGTTGCCGGACACTTCAATCTCAGCCCTGCCCGCAATATGATCTATTGCTTCTTTTAATTGTTCGGTAGTCATATTATCAAGCATGATTATATCTGCTCCGGCTTCAACAGCTTCCTTTACCATGTCGATATTCTCGACTTCGACTTCAATCTTTCGCACAAATGGCGCATATTCTTTTGCCATTTCAATCGCTTTCTTTACGCCTCCGGCTGCGCCTATATGATTATCTTTAAGAAGTACACCGTCAGACAGATTATATCTGTGATTGTTGCCTCCTCCGATCCTTACGGAATATTTTTCGAATATTCTGTTGTTTGGAGTGGTCTTTCTTGTATCCAGTAATTTTATTCCGGTGCCTTCAAGAAGTGAGCTCACTTCCCTGGTATATGTTGCAATACCGCTCATTCTCTGCAGATAATTAAGAGCCGTCCTTTCACCACATAACAAAACTCTGATGTCGCCGGTCACTTTTGCGAGCAGATCACCGTTCTTTACATGATCACCGTCCTTAACATACATATCAACAACAGTTGTATTGTCTAATAAAGTAAATACCCTTTCAAATACCTGAAGACCGCATATGATCCCGTCCTGTTTGCATATGAGGTCAACCTCTCCTTTGGTCGGTTCGGGCATAACGCTGTTTGTAGATACGTCCTCACTTGTTATGTCTTCTTTCAAAGCACTTAGAATAAACGGGTCAACATTGAGCCCGAGTGTTACCTGATCATACATATATTTTTCCTCTTTTCTTATTATTTTATAAATGCTGACTGTCCCGGTTCACTTTAGGTTTCCGGCAAAATATTATTGTTAAGACTGAGATATTCACACATCCTGTACGCCAATGAAATTCAGCCTAATTGTTATTACCCTCATGATTAACTTCCTTAAGTACAAGTTCGCCGTAATATCTTTGAAGTGCATCGATGTCTTCATATTCTGACATGTCAGTTGCTTTGGCTAATTTAGCATATGTCCCGCTGTCAGTTTCAAAACCTTGTTCTGTCATGTCATGGGCAGCTCTCTTTGCAAACACAAGGCTTTCAAGCAATGAATTACTTGCAAGTCTGTTCTTGCCGTGAACGCCGTTACATGCTGTCTCACCGATCGCATAGAGATTATCCATGCTTGTCTTGCTCTCATAATCAACCTTGATACCACCCATAAAATAATGCTGCGACGGCACAACGGGAATACATTCTTCCCTTACATTATATCCATTATATCTGCAGTGTTCGACTATGTTATTAAAATGATTGTCAAGTTCTTCAGATGGGATGGTTCTTAAGTCTTCCCATACATGTTCGGTACCGTCTGCCTTCATCTGCTCAAATATCTTCTCTGTCAGTATATCTCTCGGAAGAAGCTCATCAACAAAACGGTTCATATTCTTGTCATACAGCAGTGCTCCTTCACCTCTCAGTGATTCAGACATGAGGAAACAACGTTCATTTTCCTGTTCCGTATAAAATGTTGTCGGATGTATCTGGACATAATCAAGATTCTTAACTTCAATCCCGTGCTTAAGTGCTATTGCAACCGAATCTCCGGTTAAATGACTGTAATTGGTTGAATGCTTGTACAGCCCTCCGATACCGCCTGTTGCAAGAACAACATAGGCTGCTTCCACAGTCTCTAACTTGCCGTCTTCATTTCTTATGACAGCTCCATAACACTTATTATCTTCGCACAGAATGTCTACAAGTGTAGTATGGTCCATCATCTTAATATTGGTTCTGTTCTTTGCCTGCATAAGAAGTGTAGCGGTTATCTCCTTACCTGTTGTATCTTCATAATATACAATACGGTTGGTGGAATGACCGCCTTCCCTTGTATAAGCAATATTACCTTCTTCATCCCTTGAAAATACAGCGCCGTAACCTAAGAGATCTTTAAGGACATCAACTGATGAACGGATCATTATCTCAACTGACTTCTCATCATTTTCATAATGACCTGCTTTCATGGTGTCATCAAAATAGCTTTGATAATCATCCTCTGATCTCAGTACACACATACCGCCCTGGGCAAGGTATGAATCGCTGTATTTGAATTCGGATTTGGATATAATTGTAATATTAACATCTTCAGGCAGCTGCAAAGCGCAGTATAACCCCGAACATCCGCTTCCGGCTATTAATATATCTGTATTCATGTATTCGCCTCCATAACAGTACATACAGTATAGCACCTGAATTGACATCTGACAAGACAAATGTAATTACTTTTTACTTGAATATAATATACCTCTGTGTTAATATGATATGAAAGTTATAAAAATATACAGATATTCGTATGAAAGGCTGGTAATATTATGGATAATATCAGATCATTAAGAGATGTTCAGGATGAGATAATAAGATTAAAGAAAGAAAAAGATATATGTATTCTTGCTCATGTTTACCAGAGCCATGACATACTTGAGATTGCTGATTATACCGGAGATTCTTACGGTTTAAGCGTTCAGGCTGCAAAGTCTGAAGCTTCTACCGTTATAATGTGCGGTGTCCGTTTCATGGCTGAGACAGTTAAGATATTGTCACCTGACAAGAAAGTAATTCTCTCAAGTCCCGATGCCGGCTGTCCCATGGCTGAGCAGATTGACACTTCACTGCTTGCAGGATTAAAGAAAAGATACCCCGATCACACAGTTGTATGTTACATTAATACAACTTCCGAGTTAAAGACCCTTTGTGACGTATGCGTTACTTCGGCATCCGCTGTTAAGATCATTAAGAATATTGAAAATGATAAGATATTATTCATTCCAGACTGTAATCTTGGAGCATGGGTCAAGGAACAGATCCCCGAAAAAGAATTCGCTTTCGTACAGGGCGGCTGTCCAACTCATCTTAGAATGACCAAAAACATGGTACTCAAAGCAAAGGAAGCACATCCTGATGCAAAGCTTCTTATTCATCCCGAATGTCTTCCCGAAGTTTCCGCTCTTGCAGATTATGTCGGAAGCACCACGGGAATCATGAACTATGCAAAAGAACATGATCATAAGGAATATATCATAGGAACTGAAAACAGTATTACCGAACATCTTCAGTATGAGTGTCCCGATAAATATTTCTATCCGTTATCAAAAGACTGCGTTTGTCACAACATGAAACTCACTTCACTTGTTGATGTACTTAACTGCTGTAACGGTACCGGTGGAGAAGAAATTATACTTGAAGATGATGTCAGGGAAAAAGCATTGCGTTGTATCAACACTATGCTTGAACTGGGGTGAATACATTATTAGACTAATCGAGTAGAGCTGGCATAATCGACCTACTCGATTTTCGCACATGGGAAATGCCTGCTTGTGCAATCACTGTAGTATCTTTTCGGATTTGTGTACCAAAAAGGCTGTTACACCGCAATGTAACAGCCTTTAAATAATCAATCATTTCCGGATTATTTACGAAGTCCGAGCTTCTCAATAAGTGCACGATATCTTTCAATATCTTTTCTCTTAAGGTACTCAAGAAGATTTCTTCTCTGACCAACCATCATAAGAAGTCCACGTCTTGAATGATGATCCTTTTTGTTAACCTTAAGATGCTCTGTAAGATCACGGATCCTCTCTGTAAGAAGAGCTACCTGAACCTCAGGTGAACCTGTATCTCCTTCAGATCTTCCGAATTCCTTGATGATCTCAGCTTTTCTTTCTTTGCTTGTCATGTTCTTATCCTCCTTATTACTATATATTCGCCATTACCAAGAACCGGTTGGAGCAGCCTGATTCCCAGTAAGGGTACGCACGTCATCATAACATATATTCATTCTGTTGTAAAGAGGAAATTTTCCCTACCACTCAAGTCCCGAATATTCTTCCTTGCGTGCTCTTACGAACAGATTCTTGACCGATTCCTTAACGGACTTATTATCGAATAATATTCCGTTGATCTCTTCAACGATAGGCATATCGACGTTATATTTCCGGGCAAGTCCCATGGCCGCCTTAGCTGAATACACGCCTTCAACAACCTGCTTGACTTCCTTCATTGCCTCATCAGGAGTCTTGCCCTGACCCATCAGATAACCGGCTGTATGATTACGGCTGTGTGTACTTGTACATGTTACTATAAGATCGCCGATACCGGACAATCCGGAAAATGTCTCAATCTTACCACCCATTGCAACACCGAGCCTGCTGATCTCCGCAATTCCTCTGGTCATAAGAGCGGCTTTAGTATTATCTCCGAGTCCGAGACCGTCAGCCATTCCTGCAGCAAGAGCAATTACATTCTTGATGGCTCCGCCAAGTTCAATACCAACGATGTCCGGACTTGTATATACTCTGAATAACTCACTCATGAATATATCCTGAATATACGTTGCGGTTTCTTTTGTTTTGGCTCCCACTACAACTGTAGTAGGAATGCCCTTTACTACTTCTTCTGCATGGCTTGGCCCTGACAGCACTGCTATATCACGTCCGGGAAGAACTTCATTAAGTATCTCCGACAATGTATAATATGTCTTGTCTTCAATCCCTTTTGCCACATTTACAATGACCTGCTTTTCAGGGATGTACGGTGCCGCATCCACGGCAACACTTCTTACATATGGTGAAGCAACCGAGAATACGATAAGATCCATATCTTTGCAGGCTTTTTTAAGATCGCCTTCAATTGTTATATTATCGGGCAGTTTTACCCCCGGCAGTCTGTCAACATGTTCTCTTTTGGTTCTGAGTATATCAAGTTCACTTTCAATTGCCGACCACAGATATACCTCGTGTCCGTTCTTGGCAACCGTAACCGACAGTGCCGTTCCCCAACTTCCTGCTCCAAGAAAACTAATCCTCATAAACTTATACCTCCCAACAATTATATATGTTTTCTTATTTATTCTGATCTTTGGATTTGTCTTTATTACCGAACAACTTATTCTCCGTGCCGTTAAGAAGTCTCTTGATATTCGCTGCGTGTTTAATGAATGCCAGCACGGTAAATAACACGCTTATGATCATTATTGTAACAAAATATTCATTCTCACGCTGAAAAATGAGCGCATATACCGGAAGTGCAAACGCAGGTACACATAGCGAACCGACCGATACATATTTTGTTAAGATCACAATGATCACAAATATTATAACCGCGATCAGCGGAAATAACCAGTGTTCATATGACATAGCCACAGTAACTCCGGCTGTAACGGCAATTCCTTTTCCGCCTTTGAAATGCATCCAGAAAGGAAAATTATGTCCGAGTGTAGCAAAAAGACCTGCAATCAATCCGACAACGTATGCGACGTCCGCAGTCTCACCAAGGAGATTCACAGATATAAGTCTGGCTGCAATACAAGGAATAAGGGCCTTGAAAAAATCACCCACAAAAGTCACAAGTCCTGCTTTTATACCCAAAGTTCTGAGTGCGTTGGTTGTGCCTATATTGCCGCTTCCGGTACTTCTTATATCTACACCCGATTCTTTACCGACAATATAACCGAACGAAACCGAACCGATAAGGTATGATGCAACAGCCCATATCACAATTTCGACAATGAACAAGTCATTCATCAGTCCTGTCCCTTCCTTTCTCTTGTGAATATCCTGATAGGTGTTCCGGCAAATCCGAATGCCTCACGTATCTTATTCTCAATGTATCTTTGATATGAAAAATGCATAAGTTTTTTATCATTTACAAATATAATGAAAGTCGGCGGTTTAACACTCACCTGGGTTATATAGAACAGCTTCAGACGTTTGCCTTTGTCTGTCGGAGGCTGCTGCATTGCAACGGCCTCGGTCATGATCTCGTTAAGAACTCCTGTTGCCACTCTTAACTGATGGTTCATTATTACGGTATCAAGCAGATCAAATAACTTATTCACTCTCTGACCTGATTTTGCGGATATATATATTACCGAAGCATATGGAACAAATGATAATATTTCTCTTATTTTTTCGGTAAACTTATTGGCAGTATGAGTATCCTTTTCGATCGCATCCCATTTATTGACCGCAATGATCATGCCCTTGCCGCGTTCATGAGCGATTCCGGCAATCTTGGCATCCTGCTCGGTAACGCCTTCGGTAGCATCGATCATCATTATAACAACATCTGCACGTTCAACGGCAGCGACTGTTCTTATTATACTGTATCTCTCAAGTTCTTCTTTAATCTTATTCTTACGCCTGAGACCTGCTGTGTCAATAAAAATATATTCTCTTCCATTCCATATTACGTCAGTGTCGATCGCATCTCTTGTCGTACCGGCAATATCCGATACGATCACACGCTCCTCACCTGTAATACGATTGATCAGTGAAGATTTACCAACGTTAGGTTTTCCGATTATGGCGATCTTCGGTTTCTCATCGGCTTCTTCATCTTCATCATACACTTCATTAAGCTGTTCAAGGACCAGATCAAGCATATCGCCTATTCCAAGCTTTGATGCAGCAGCTATAGGTACGGGATCGCCTATACCAAGATTATAGAATTCATATACATCAGCGTTTAATTTTTCAAAATTATCCACTTTATTAACTACAAGAAGTACAGGTTTACCGGACTTTCTGAGCATGTCTGCAACATTATAATCGGCATCCGTAACACCCTGTCTCACATCAGTAATGAATATGATCAGATCTGCCATATCGATTGCAATGAGTGCCTGTTCGCGCATATGAGACAATATAACATCTTTTGAATCAGGTTCGATTCCACCTGTATCAATAAGCGCAAACTGGTGGTTAAGCCATGTTACTTCGGCATATATTCTGTCTCTTGTAACACCAGGCGTATCTTTAACGATAGCGATCTTTTCACCGGCAAGCACATTAAATAGTGTTGATTTGCCAACATTAGGTCTGCCAACGATGGCAACTATAGGTTTGCCCATTCCAATATTCCTCCAATAATCAGTCACCTTTATCAGGCTGATCTTTATCAGCCGTTACTTCTTCATTGTCAGATTCCGAAGACTTATCATCAACCGTTGCTTTACCGCCTTTTAATGCATCATCTGATGTTCCGTCATCCGTATCACTATCTGCAGATTCCGAAGGTGCCGGAGTAGGCGGTGTATCAATTTCGACAGTATTATCTTTAACGAACTGCATTACTTTTTCGGTAATGAGTGCATCCCTTATTATAGATTTTGGTTCTGACCTGAAGTTCTTGACAATATAGTCATTGAATTCTTCTTCTGTACTTAAATTCAGATTCTTCATGTACTGATCAAGACTTTCTTTATATTCTTCATCAGTCACTTCAATATTCTCTTTTTTAGCAATAGCTTCGGTCACTAGTTTTTGTTGTACGTAAATGTTGGCCTTATTTACCAGTTCCTCATTATACTGTTCTTCGGTTATCTCCCATTTTGAAGAAAGGAATTCATTAAAATCAGAAAAACCGTTTGACGCAGCCATCTGTCTGTAGCTTGCATCAAGTCGAAGTTTCATGATATTAACCAGGAATTCAGGAGCATCATTTACTTTAGTTGTACTGAGCACAGTATTAAAAGCCGCTTCCTGTCCGGATGTACGCTTATCCTCAATAAGCTGTTCTTTGATTACTTTTTTGTACTCTTCGGCTGAAGTATACTCACCGTTTGTATATGTTTTAACGAATTCATCATTGTACTCCGGAACGATCGTCTTACCGTTTATATAATTGATCGTAACATCAAAATCAACAGGCTTACCGGAATAGTCGGGGTTAGTCTGATACGGATCCGGGAACTTAAGATTAAGTGTCTTCGTATCACCTACTGACATGCCGATAAGGCCATCCTCGAATCCGTCAATAAATGAATGTGAACCTATCTCAAGATCATATGAGTCGGCTGTACCGCCGTCAAATTCCACGCCGTTCATCTTACCGACGAACTTGATATTAACCGTGTCTCCTTCTTTTACGGTTCCTTCTTTAATCTGTTCTACAGTTGTATTCTGACTGAGAAGCGTCATTATGGCGCTGTCGACATCATCATCACTTACATATACATTTACCTCAAGACCTTTGTAATCGGTAAGTTCAACATAATCTTCCGGATTATAGTCCTCAACGGCTGCAAGTGCCGCTTCAAGCTCTGCATCGCCCGAATCGGAATCTGTGTTACTTTCTGCTTCTTTCTTATCTTCAGTGCCGGAAGGCTTATTCGGATCGGCATTAACACATCCTGCAAGAGAAAGCAAAGAAACGCAACCTATTATTGTAATTATTTTCCAATTTAATAGTTTCATAATAATTGTCCTCCAATAAACACACTATCTATACATAGTATCACAGAGACATGAAAATTTAAAGTGTTTTTTTATTGTGATATATATTCTATACTTGTAAATGTGCCCACCCCCTGAAATGGTGGTTGTTTTCTAATTTACAAGCGGAGGTTTGATCAAATGTTCAGATTATGGGGTAAAGTATTCAAAAACAACCGAATGATCGACGATCATGTATACGAATGTCCGGCAGAAGAAACTGACATGTCACGCACGAAAAAAGTTTACGCCGGTCTTGACGACATATGCAAACATTTTGATCTGTCAGTCCCGATGTGGTTTGACAGCAATATTAATGAATTCAAAAGAGTCGATAAGACCAGATTCAGATCTGATAACTTTATCGACTCCATTGATTTTGATTATCTTGAGATCCACGTTATTGAAGAATGATCACATATCTATGGCAACTGTAATGATACTGTGTGCCGGAATCTCATATCCCATATTCTCATCAAGACTGCCTGCATCTTCATAGAAGTTTTCTGTTTCTTCTTTTTTCTGATAATTTGATAATATCACTTTACTTGATGCGGGTTTTATCCCTTCAAAATTGAACTTAAGCTCTTTATTCTCATCCAGATCATTTATTGCCACTAGCACGGCTTTCTTCTTATCAGGTGATATATATGCCGAACACGAAAGGCTGTCCGTATCAAGAGAATCTCCGGTATCATAATTGACTTTGCTTCCTATGCGTACATAGTCAGGCAGTATATATTCCGAAAAATGGCGCATTGCATAGTACTTTGGATTGAGATGGTATCCGTGATAATATTCAAATTGTTCCTCATCGGTTGCCGAATCAATACCGATCATATTCTCTTTGTTCTGATCTTCATTACCGATCCACACGCCTCCCCAGAATATGTAACAGTTAAGGTTCTCATACAGTAACGAATCCTGAATCACCTGAACGGTAGTCATAAAATCTCCTCTGTAATATTCCGTCATCCATTTTGACAGATCGGGATATTCAAGATTAAGCGACGTAAAATTCGGATTAAAAGATCTTGGCTTATTCTCATCGCCGCCCACATACAGATGGTGACATATTCCGTAAACGGTCTCAGGTCTTGTATCAAGAATCTCATCCATCATTAATGTTATATCACCGATATTACATGACATAGTCTCGGGTCCAAGCATCTTTGGCGGATTATCAAGTTTATTTACTGCATCATATACAGCAAGATACGCTTTTGGATAAGAAGCACCCTTGGCAGTCTCATCAAAATCAAATGTACAGCTTTCATAACCCGCAACATAATCGGGTTCATTCTGAATACTGATATAATCAACAGCCACGCCTTCTTTACGGTAAGCATCTACTAACTCTGCCCAATACTTGCCGTATTCGTCATATTTATAATTACCTTTCTTATCTTTAGCGATCGTTCCTTCACCGTATATATTCTCGCTGTCCTTAAGATAAGCTGCCGGCGACCATGAACTCATGAGAACTTTGGGTTCAAGCCCGTCTGCCTCAAGTCTTTCCTTTGCTTCGGCATAGAATTCTCTTTCAACTTTCGGATCGAATTCTTTTTCTTCATCATATTTATATCCGTTCTTGAATCTTAATACGGTCAGATTGGCATCCTTAAAAAGCTTGTCATATACTTCTTCTTTATATTTTGTGAAATAAACATAATTGCTGTAATAAGTATATCCCGCACCAAAACCTTCAATAGTCTGGTACGTGTCAGCGGCTTTTATATCAACAACAACCGGTCCGCCATCTGCATCCTTATCAGCACCCGACTGTTCGGTGCCTCCATTTTCAGTGATTCCCTGTTCCGTACTTTCTTTATCTTTATCTCCCTGTTCGGTGTTTCCATTATCGGTTTTTCCGTTATCTGAACCTCCGTTATTACCTGTCGATCCGCCACAGGCTGAAGTTATTGCAATACCCATGATCGTAATTCCTATAATAAATAATCTCCTGATCCTCATCTTCTCAACTCCCATCTACAAATTTGTATATAATGTTACCGCAAAATTTCCTATAAACTTATAACCATTTTATTCGAAAATTTACTTCTTTTATTAAATAAAACACATCCTTACGTCGTACAAGACGCAATTTTTCCGGTTGCTCTATCTTTCTATGATATATTTCATCAACATAACTCAGATGGGCGGAGGTATGATGTGGGTTTGAAGGCTTTTCAACTGTCTGAGCGAAGCGAGTTTTGAAAAGCCTGAAAACTTATATCATACCCCGCCCAGCTATACTGTTTATTATTATAATATCATAAAATATCTAATACAAGTATTGATTATTACATCCATATGCTGTATCATATTTTATCAGAAGCATGAGACAATATTATATAAGGAGACAATCCCATGAAACACATAATTAGTCCATTAGATCTTACATGTAATGAACTTGATGATCTGTTATCTCTTGCGGGGAGGATATACCGACATCCCGAGAGATACAGTCAGGTATGTAATGGTAAGAAATTAGCTACTTTATTTTATGAACCGAGTACAAGAACACGTCTTAGTTTTGAATCAGCAATGATGAATCTGGGAGGTAATGTACTCGGTTTTTCTTCTGCTGATTCAAGTTCTGTTGCAAAAGGCGAAAGCATAGCCGATACCATCAGGGTCATATCATATTATGCTGATATATGCGCCATGAGACATCCAAAAGAAGGTGCTCCTCTTGTTGCGTCACAATTCTCAGGCATACCGGTGATCAATGCCGGTGACGGCGGACACAACCATCCGACACAGACTCTTACTGATCTTCTTACGATAAAAGAATTAAAAGGTGATCTCAATAATCTTACGATCGGTGTTTGCGGCGATCTTAAGTTCGGACGTACCGTCCACTCACTGATCAATGCAATGGTAAGATATTCCGGTATTCGTTTTATTATGATATCTCCTGATGAATTAAAGATTCCGGAATACCTTCGGAATGAGACTCTTGATGCTAATAATATTCCTTATACCGAAACCAATGTTCTTGAAGATGTTCTTCCGGAACTTGATGTGTTATATATGACCAGAGTACAACGTGAACGTTTCTTTAATGAGGAAGATTATATCAGATTAAAAGACAGTTTCATTCTTGATAACAACAAAATGACTTATGCTAACAAAGACATGCTCATTCTTCATCCTCTTCCAAGAGTGAATGAGATCGCCACCGAAGTCGACAGCGATCCGAGAGCCGTATATTTTAAGCAGGCACATTACGGAGTATTTTTAAGAATGGCACTCATTATGACGTTGCTTGAACTTCCGGAACCGGAATGAATCGGTAACATGTTAGTTTTATTAAGCGGATAATACGCTAAACGTTCATCCCGCAAATATTCGTTGGCGATTCAAGCCTGCGAATCAGAAGACTGAATTGTTACAGCAATATATAAAATACCAGGAGGTTGATCATATGTTGAATATAGGCGGATTACACGAAGGTGTTGTAATCGATCATATAAAAGCCGGCGGCGCAATGGAGATATACAGATATCTTAATCTCGAAAAAATCGACTCCAGTGTTGCCATTATTAAAAATGCAAAAAGCAATAAAATGGGCAAGAAAGATATAATCAAGATTGAAGGTCCGATCACTGTTGATCTTGACATTCTTGCGGTGCTTGATTCCAATATCACTTTGAATTTTATTGAAAATGACAAGATAGTTAAAAAGGGACATCCGATCCTTCCGGCAAAGGTAACCAATGTTATCAAATGCAAGAATCCAAGATGCGTTACTTCTTCTCCAACCGAACGAGGTCTCCCTCATACATTCAAATTAACCGATGCACATAACAGGATTTACAGATGCATATATTGCGAACAGAAGTTTAAATAATTGGTTTATTGAGCCATGAACGCTGAACCTTTACAAATATATAATAATAATCAGTAGGGCAGAAAATTATACCCTACTGATTTTTTGTGTCACTTTGACAAATGCAAACATACATTTATCGGAATAGTGAACATAACACGAATGTTCGGAATGTCTTTTGTTCTGTAATATAAGTAAAAACAATACATGTAAAATTATCAGAACAATCCGGTGATATTACCGTCTATCACATCAATCTTTTCTGCTGCAGGATGAAGCGGCAGTCCGGGCATAGTCATTATCGTTCCGGTTATCGCAACAACAAATCCTGCTCCTGCCGATACATACACATCTCTTATATTAACAGTGAAGTCTTTAGGTCTTCCGAGCTTCTTTGGATCATCCGACAGTGAATACTGGTTCTTTGCCATGCAGACAGGCATCTTACCAAAACCAAGTTCTTCAAGACGCTTCAGCGAATTAAGTGCTCCCGGTTCGAAAGTTATTCCGTCAGCTCCGTATATCTCTTTTGCGATAGTCTCCATCTTATCGGCAAGAGGCATATCTTCTGGATATAATACTTTGAATTCACTCTTCTTTTCTTCCATAGTCTTAAGAACGGTATTTGCGAGTTCAACGCCTCCTTCACCGCCATGTTCCCATACTTCCGACAATGCAAATGTACATCCTTTTGATTCACAGAATTCCTTGACAAATTGGAGTTCTGCATCGGTATCACTTACGAATCTGTTAAGAGTAACAACGCATGGAACGTTATATTTAGAAACATTTTCAATATGCTTTTCAAGGTTTGCAATACCGGCCTTAAGCGCATCCAGATTCTCTTTTGAAAGTTCATCTTTCGGAATCCCTCCGTTATACTTAAGAGCACGCACGGTAGCAACAAGAACTACAGCGTCAGGCTTAAGTCCGGCCATACGACACTTGATATCAAAGAACTTCTCAGCCCCGAGATCTGCACCAAAACCTGCTTCAGTTATTACATAATCAGCCATCTTAAGGGCTGTCTTTGTTGCACGGACACTGTTGCAGCCATGCGCAATATTGGCAAATGGTCCACCATGTACGATAGCAGGCGTATTTTCAAGTGTCTGAATGAGATTTGGACGGATCGCATCCTTTAACAAGGCAGCCATTGAACCAACTGCATTAAGCTCTCCAGCAGTAACAGGCTTGCCGTCATATGTGTAAGCTACTATAATAGCCGATAATCTTTTCTTAAGATCATCCATATCATCTGCAAGACATAATATAGCCATGATCTCCGATGCAACGGTAATTATAAAATGATCCTCTCTTACAACACCGTCCGCTTTACGTCCAAGACCGACAACGATGTTACGAAGTACTCTGTCATTCATATCAAGACATCTCTTCCACACTATCTGGTTCGGATCGATATTAAGCGCATTACCATGCTGAATATGATTATCCATCATTGCTGCAAGAAGGTTGTTCGCAGAAGTGATAGCATGAAAATCACCCGTAAAATGAAGATTAAGATCTTCCATCGGAACTACCTGTGCATATCCTCCGCCGGCTGCACCGCCCTTAATTCCAAAACACGGACCGAGTGATGGCTCACGAAGAGCTATTACGGCTTTTTTACCAATTTTTCCCATCGCTTGTCCGAGACCTACAGTTGTTGTCGTTTTACCTTCACCTGCGGGAGTCGGATTGATCGCGGTAACAAGTATCAGCTTACCATTGTCGTTATCTTTGATGCTGTCCATATACTCATCGGTAAGCTTGGCCTTATACCTGCCGTACAGATCAAGTTCATCTGCTTTGATCCCAAGTTTTTCTGCTACTTCTGTGATTGGAAGCATTGAAGCTTCCTGTGCGATCTGAATATCAGTTTTCATAAGTTTATACCTCTCATATGTTTTTTTAAGTCTACAAGTCATCAAACCGTGTATGTCTTTGTGAATCCTATGTAGTTTTTCTTTGTTATAATGAATTTTACTTTGGTTTTCTTCTTAAGTCTGTATGATAATTTTATAGTAAAATTCTTTCCTTTAACTTTTGCTTTAACCGTTTTTCTATTACCGACTTTAATCTTAACTACCGCTCCCGATACCGAAACGCTTCCTGTTATCTTCTTAGCATTCTTCTTCATAACCTTCTTAATAAGAATGATCTTCTTTGAAGTATCCTGTTTGCCAGTATCGGAATCCTTATCATCATTTGAACCCGTAGACGGGTTAGCAGTCTGACCTGTCGGTGTCGTAGGCATGGTTGTCGGATTGCTTGCCGGAGCACTCGGTCCGGCCGTTGGCTTATCAGCCGGTGAAGTGGGTTCTGTGGTTGGCTTATCTGCAGGTGCCGTAGGCTCTGCAGTTGGCTTATCCGTTGGTGTCGTTGGTTCGGTTGTTGGTTCTGTCGTCGGACTTGCTGTCGGCTCTGCTGTTGGATTACTTGTAGGTTTAGCTGTCGGTTCTGCAGTCGGATTGCTTGTTGGTGCTACCGTTGGGCTTGCTGTTGTGTTACCTGTTGGTGCTGCCGTCGGACTTGCCGTAGGATTGCCTGTTGGTTTAGCCGTAGGGCTTGCCGTCGGGTTACCTGTTGGTGCTGCCGTCGGACTTGCCGTAGGATTGCCTGTTGGTGCTGCAGTTGGACTTGCTGTCGGCTCCGGCTCATTCTTATCTACCCACACTGCCCTGAATACTACATCATCCTTAGGAACATAATTATATACTTCTTCAGGTGAATATATTCTATCGTCCCCATCCAATTTCCAACCTTTGAATATATAATCCATGGCAGCATAGTGATCAACAAGAACTTCAGGATAGTATACAACCCCTACATTTGCACCTTTATTGGTAAAGTAATACATTTCCTTTGTATCAGGGCCTTCACTGAATACGATAATATTTTTTTCATATATCTCTTTTGTAAATTCTATACCGTTTTCACTGCAATATGATTCAATTGTTCCACCTGCAGGTGCATATACTTTAACGGAATATATCTTTTTATCCTGCTCTTCATCGTAGCCTGTCCATGGAATGCCATATTCTTTTATCGTAGTATTCTTATTCCTGAAATGAATCTCTTTCAAAGATATTGGAAGCTCACTTACTACCTTAATACTGTAAGGGAGATACAATATCTCCACTTCGTTGTCATCAAAAGCGTTATCAGCAATATATGAAGTATCTTCTTCCACCTTGATTTCCTTTATATCTGAGTATGAATATAACAATTTATCCAAACTGTACAGAATACTATCTTTTACTTTCAGGTCTCCACCTTTAGCAACATTGATCTGCTCAAGTTTTTTACATCCAAGGAAAATATTATCATTAAGTTTTAATGTGGAAGGAAGTGTCAGGCTTACTAATTCACTACAGTTGTAGAACACACCTTTTCCGATCTCTTCGATTCCTTCTTCAATCGTTACATTCTCTACAGGCTTATTGTAGAATAACCAGCTGCTTAATCCTTTGACATTATAATTATCTTCCGTAATAGTTGCCGGCACGGTCACATCAGTATCTTTTCCGTTGTAAGCTACAATATAAGCCACATCATTTCCTTCATCATCTGATATGAGCCTGTATGTGAATCCGTCATCGGTTTTTCCTGCCCCGTTACTATCCGCCATTGTAATTTCATAAGGTTCATCCGAATAATCTTTCGTGAGAACAAACTTATATGTTCTTTCTTTTTCGGCATAAAAATTGTATATGTGATCAAGCTTATAATCACCTTCTTCATCACCGGGAACGGAGTTTATATCAACTTCATCAATCTGATACCATATATCTTCATATTCATCAAAGAATTCGTCATCTTCCGTTACCAGACGATATACCTTCATATTAACCTTCATCGCAGATTCAAGGTCATCACTGTTGAATTCAAGCATTCTCGCATGATCTTCCTCTTCATGAACGTAATATAAAGTATCATCATCTTTCGTAATTGTTTTTTTGTCACCATTATTAAATGAATTTTCCGAAGTAAAGTTTAATGTATTGGGTTTAATAATAACCTTTGCGCTTCCAATATAATCGTTAAGTCCTTCAATTGATACCCGGTAATATATAATATGTTCACCAACACTTTTGAATACAGGGCTTTCATCATATATAAAATTATATATATTGCCGATTTTATAAGTACTGTATTTTATTACAGCATTATCAGGCACACCTGTAACTTCAATACCATGTTTCTTTCCATCATACTCAAGCTCAACATCTTCTGCTTTGATATCGCAATCACTCCATGAAAACCATCCTGCATAAAGTGTAAAATCATCATTTACCTTTGAAGTGAAGTCATATAAGTCCTTGCGTTCCTCATCGGTATACCAGCCGGTAAATATTTCATTAGTCCTCTTTGGATCATCAGGCTTTTCTAAAGTGCCATTATGTTTTACTTCTACTTTTTTCTCGACGCCGGTTCCGTCATGAAAAGTAACTTTGCAGCCCGAAATGATCAATTTGCTGTTATTAACTAAATATATATAATAATTGTCCGGATCACAGCTGTTCTCATCATCACTCTTTACCAGTTTGAAATCACCCAAATCAGTGAAACTGATCATGTATTCACCGATTTTTTCACCGGGCTCCCTTGGGAAGCCTGAAAATACCGGCGTTTCATTAGTTGCACAACCACTGTACGTACATGTGAATTCCGGATCATCTTCTCCGACTTCCTTGTAATACTCTAAAGCACTAGCAAGAACTGATATACAACATTTTTTTATATTATATGTTTTTTCAACAGTACCTGTATAATCACCGATACCTGTAACGGTTACCTTTCCCGTATCTTTTACGTTACGGGCTTTAATAAGCTCCAACGTATAATCTTCATTCTCCACCAGTGTATTGCCGTTATATTTTACAACAACGCCGGGATCCTGATATGCTCCGTTGTAAGTAAGCGTTTTGCTGAAAGTGACATCACTGCTTTGTAATTCTGTAAGTTCGCCGTTTATCTTGAATTTGTTACCCGTATCCAGTACGAGCTCATAGTTGCATTTTTTGAATTCACCGTTATCTTCAAGCTCAAGCGTACCAAGAGTATAATTATATTCGCCGATCTTTTCACCCTGTTCTCTGCCAAGCTTTCCTGTAATGGAAGGAGTTTGTCCGCTTACAACATTACCGGTGTCAAGTGTATAGGTATAAGTGTCGGGATCGTTATCGCCCTTATTTTTTGACTGCCCTTCCGATGGCTTAACCAGTATTCGTGCAGGCATCGTGCAATAATCAATATAACCATCTCCCTCAAAATTCTCTCCTATGCCTTTTATTCCTATTGATATGTCTCCTGTGTATTTCACAATGTTGTTTCCATAATCACCGTAAAGATCAGAATAGATACTTGTTGTAAGCTCAAAGTCCGTATTCTTAAGCATTTTATAATCATTATAGTACACAACTACCCTGTTACGATGATCGGTTCCGTCATACACCGGATTCTCTTTTACTATACAGGTTCCGTCTTTGATCGTGATCCTTTTTATCACAATATTCCATTCGTCACTTGTAACTTCGGATTCTTTGTATTTTCCATATTCTTTTGCTTTGATTATCACTTTATAAGTGCCGGCATTTACAGGTTTATGTGTGGATGCATCTTCGGTAACCTCTTCACCTGAACCGTTCTTTATCCTTTGATACCATACTTCGATCATACCGTAATAATCTTCCGGTCCGTTCACTGTCACATACTGTTCTTTACCGGTAAATAACTGATCTTTATCAAGTTTATCAGTGTTAAGTGTGAGATCAGAGGTCGTAAGATACTGTACTGCCTGTGAATCACACGTATTAACATATACAGGATCGGAACTTGCATTAATATCAGTCACATTGCCCTTTACCGGGAATAATTTATAAAAATATATGTTATCTTTAGATACTGTATTATCAGTATATGTCGAAGTGCCAGCATTAACTCTTCCGACAGTACTGAATAAACCGTCAATGGAATTACTTCTTCTTATCTCGTATCCGGTATATGAGTTGCCGGGATTCCACGACAATAATACGCTGTTATGATCATTGGCCACTTCCGCATTGAATGTGGGAACATCGACAGTCTGAGCTCCTATAAAGAAGTTTCCCTTATTATATTCCGAAACATTCTTCCATGTGCCAATAAGGAACAAACTTTGTCCGGCCTCACCGCATGTTGCCTCGTACGAAACGGCTGTAACGGAATTGCTGAATTCATAATCCACACTATCTTTACCATTGTTAAGTGTTACAACTATAGAGAATCTGTCGCCGTTTTTCAGTTCAACAGGATTATCAAGATCTATAGTGAACAAACCGTTAAACGGCAGTATTCCTTCCTGTGTTGTGGCAAGCGTTCCCGCATCGGGATTATCACCTTTCTTTAATCCTGTGTATATCTCGATCTTATAAGGCATTCCTTCACTGCCTATAGTAGTTGCAAATGACTGGATAGATACCGATTCAAGAAGTTCTTTTCCCAAAGCGCTTGATGCAGTGTATACATTTGCAGACTTGCAATTGTCCGCGCCAAACTTTCCGTAATCACCAACCTTTGTACAATAATAATAATTATTGTCCTTCCATTCGCTGTCATCCTGAAGTTTGTATACATATGCGGAATCATTAAGACTCTTATCACAATATGAGATCCAGAAATATGATGAATAACCGAATTCCGGTGAACTGCCTTCAGCCATCCAGCTGTTTCTTACAAGCCATGCACCGTTTTCGGGCGGAGTATATTTGAATCTTGATTTTGGATAATTATCATCCCAGCCAACAATGACTATCGTGTGATTGGTATCGGTATCTCTGTTGTTATAAAATGAATTATAAGACTGATCATAAAATGCACCGGCAGATGGGTTGTTTGCATCATCCGCCTTAAATGTTTCAGCTATGCCTCCGTATGACATTATGTATTTTTTGGCAAGTTCAGGGTTATTTTTTATATTAATAATATAACAATCCTCAAGACGCTCGGTATCATTATACTGCATATACTTATTCCATGAGATCTCCGGGAGTATCTTATTGTCTGTACTCTGGGTAGTCGGATATGGAGCATCACTTTCATCGGTATATCCGTTCCATCTTGCCAGAGCGGATGCAGCATGTCCCATATTACCGCCACTGTTAAGAAGTGCTATCTCATCAGCATAAGTATATGATCCTGATGTAGAATGTCCTGTTGATTTAACAACTACTTTATCTCCTGATAATTCATCGGATATCATATGAGGTTCACCGTCACCGTACGTATAACGTGCAATATGTCTCTCACTGATATTGACACTGTCTCTGTCTGCATTCTTCTGATTGATCATATATAACTCTGCAGCCGCAGCAACGGAATGAGCCCAACAGGAGCCGAAAGTCCCTTGATTTCTGGTTGGGGGCACATGTTCTTTCAAATAATTCTTTATGGCAGTTTCATCACTGTATACTGCAGGAAATGCCGAACCCGGCTCTGTATTCGGAACATATGAAGACTTTTGGGTTGTTGTTCCTGTACTTTTACTGTCAGGCGATTCGCCTTCTATCATTGAATCGATCTGCCCGATGCTAAGATCATCATTCGCAACAGATGCGGTATTATCCCATGATTTCTCTTCATAACCGTCGATCAGATCATTTGAATATTCTGCAGAGATATCATCGGAGTTTTCAGATGATGTATATTCGGTATTAATTGAATTATCAGAAATGCCAACAGTTTCTTCCGTATTTTTGGCATATACTTGTCCGTTGTCAACTGCAGAACACATAAGCATTACAGCCGACATCATATATGCTGTGATTCTGTTTTTTCTTGACCTCATACTATCTCCTCCCGATATTTTGTGTGACGCAATGATCTCACATAGATATTTATTTTCTTATAAATGTTCAGAACCCTATGATATTATTGGGTCTTATAAGATCAATATTCTGCCCGCCTGTAGTTTTTGAAATTGCATAACCACTGTTATATTATACACATTATAGTGAAGATATTGCAAGAATTATACGATCAATAAATAAACTTATATAATCTATATCACTGCATTCCGAGAGCATTCTTGCTCCTACTACATCTTCTATCTCATTAAAGATCAATTCATCATTTTTACCGAGAAGAAAATCGATTCCCACATAATCAAAATCAAATTGATCAGTTATACAATTGACAATCTTTATCTGAGATTCTGACAATTCGTATAGTGATACCGAACCTCCCAGAGAATAATTGGATTTGAAACCTGAATCAGAAGTTCTTAATACTGCGCCAATTATCTCATGACCTATCACATACACTCGAAGATCTCTGTTGCCGCAGTCAATCTTTGGCTGGATAATGAATCTTTCGGAATAATAACATGTGGCATCATATTCCTGGTTTCCAAGAGCAGGCATGTTCTTTACATAATCGGACAATAAATATACTTCTTTTCCGCCATGACCGGTGACAGACTTGACAACATAATCATCCGAATCGGGATATTTGTGATAAGAATTGATATATTGCTCCAGATATTTAAGCTTATTATTATATATATCTGTTTTATATATTTCACTGTCATGAATCTTATCGATATATTTATTTGAATTATATATGAATCTGTGTTCATACCCCTTGTCGGTTTTTGATACCACAGCAGTTGGTATGAATATAATATTTTCCTCTGTCCGGGAATTGATATCACAAACGGCCTCAACAGTTAAAGCCTTATTATTGCATATACGTGCAATTCTACTG
The DNA here is from genome assembly GCA_000621985.1 of Lachnospiraceae bacterium V9D3004. GTDB lineage: Bacteria > Bacillota > Clostridia > Lachnospirales > Lachnospiraceae > V9D3004. The sequence goes on along the minus strand of KK211381.1, from coordinate 230,019 downwards.
TTATTGATCACCTTTATTCCTTTTGATTCAAGTAACTTTGATAAAGCGGGATTAATATATCTTGATATTACCGCATCCGGAGAACTGTTAAGAAGTCGCTCATGTATATCTTCAACATACACAAGCTCCATATTGATATTCTTTTTACTTGCAGTGTCTGTCATACCGGCTATAAATCCCCGGTTAAGCTCTGCTCTGTCTTTATAATATACTAACCATACATTTAATCTTTTCATGTTAATGTCCTATATTAATCTTGAGTCACGATATAACTAAGTATATCATAAGCCACATCAGAACCTGTGCAGTCATCAATATTCTTAAAATGCGCATTGGAATTAACTTCACATAACACCGGTTCTTTTTCACCGAACAATATATCAACCCCCGCAAAATCAAGTCCGAGTTTTTTCGTCACATCCAAAGCCATAGCGATCTCTTCTTCTGTGGGGTCATATGGTTTCATCAGACCGCCGTTTGTAACATTGGCACGAAAATCACCATTAACGGAATAGCGATACATTGCGGTAACAACTCTGTCGCCAGCAACCTGCAGTCTTATATCTTTGCCGTTACTTGTATTAATATATTCCTGAAAGATAAAACCTGTTCCTTTTTTACTTTTGATAATCTCTGTTATCTCATCAACAGATTCGCACAGATAAACGCCTGCACCAAAAGATCCGAATACTTCTTTTACTATTAACGGAAGCCCAAGTCTTTCTACAGATATAGTGATAAATTCCGTATCCGTATATCCTATATTCGAATAAGTCATGGGGGAAACAAAAGTGACAGGCATTCTTATGCCTGAATCGGCAAGCATATATGAAGTAAGCGATTTGTCATCACATACTGCTATCGCATTTGATGAATTATATAATCTGTGTCCGCTTTTTTCCAGAGCTTTTGCAAGAATTATATCCTTATCCCAGAACAAAACAGGATCATTATTACAGGGAATAACCCCGGTTGTGATCTCATTCGATCCAAAACACACCATACAATCGGAATTGGTCACTATCTCATACTCAATATCAAGCCTGTCCGCAGCAGACGCAAACTTATATTCCAATTCCCTGAATTTATTAGTCCTAAGGAATTCATTAACAACAATCCATAATTTCATGACATATCATTATATCCTTCATAATTAATAATCTAATATAGGTGAAACACTCTGAATGAGTGGGGTGTTTGAAGACGTCGGTACTTAATGCATGCAAGCCGAAGGCGCAGTATGAATTTAGTACCGTTACGTCTGAAACCAAGCGAGAGCGTCCCCACGAATGCAGATGTGTTTCACCTACCTGTTATCTTCCATGAACTGCTCAAATTCTTCCATCGTCATCAATATATTACGCGGTTTCTTGCCGTCTTCTTCACTGACAACACCGGCTTCACAGAGCTGATCCATAATTCTTGCGCCACGGTTGAATCCGATCTTGAACACTCTCTGCAATGTTCCGATCGAAGCTTTTTGTTTTTCAATGATGAAACGTCCTGCCTCTTCGAACTTTTCGTCCCAACCGTTAGGATTGGAGTCGTCAGATTCCGACACTACCTCAGCATTACTGCCTTTCATCTCGGCATTTGATATCTGTTCACTTATAGACATGTCATATACCGGTGCACTGTATTGACCTTTAACAAAATCGGTTACCCTCGCAACTTCCGAATCAGATACAAATGCTCCCTGTACACGAACAGCTTTTGACTTATCCTGAGGTTTGAATAACATATCACCTTTACCGAGAAGCTTTTCGGCACCGGCGCCATCAAGTATCGTCCTTGAATCAATGGCAGATGAAACCGCAAATGCAATTCTTGACGGAACATTTGCTTTTATAAGACCGGTAATAACGTCGACAGACGGACGCTGCGTAGCTATGATGAGGTGAAGTCCGGCTGCACGGGCCATCTGGGCAAGTCGGCATATTGCAGCTTCAACATCATGTGAAGCAACCATCATAAGATCGGCAAGCTCATCCACGATAATAACTATCTGTGGCATCTTTGTGTACATATGAGGATTCTCTCTTAACTGAGCGACTTTCTGATTGAATCCTTTCATGTCACGGACACCGAATTCAGCAAATTTCTTATATCTGTCATTCATCTCTGCAACAGCCCAGTTAAGAGCCGCCGCTGCTTTCTTTGGATCGGTAACGACCGGAATGCACAGATGAGGAATTCCGTTATATACACTTAACTCGACTACTTTGGGGTCGATCATGATCAGCTTGACATCATTGGGATCAGCCTTGTAGAGAATACTCATAATTATTGTATTGATACATACGGACTTACCGGATCCCGTAGCTCCAGCAATAAGCATATGAGGCATCTTTGCAATATCGGCAATCACATTATTACCACCGATATCTTTACCGACCGCGAAAGCGACATTGGATGAATGTGAATTGAATTCCTTTGTTTCAAGCATCTCACGCAGAGTGATCATTGTACTTCCTTTATTGGGAACTTCAATTCCTACTGCATGTTTGCCGGGGATCGGTGCTTCGATCCTTATATCAGTCGCGGCAAGATACAATTTGATATCATTTTCAAGCTCCGTAATCTTCTTAACCTTTGTACCAAGTGCCGGTTTTAATTCATATCTGGTAACCGTCGGTCCGCATATAATATCGGTCATTTCAACCTCAACTTTGAAGCTCTTTAGACAATCCTGCAGTTTTTTGGCAGTTTTTTCCAGTGTATCTCTTGACATTTTGTTGGCTGAAGCAGGTGATTTCTCAAGAAGATCCATTGACGGGAATACATACGGTATAGGTTCTGCCGAAAGATCAGGTGTAACTTCATCCGTATTGTTGTCATTCACTGCCGGTTTTGGTGTATTAAATGTACTGCCGGAAGAAGTTGAACGTTGTATAAGCGAGCCGGGATCCCGGGATTCATTAGATGTGATTCCTGATGTCTTCTTATCATGTACAGTTTCGGCATATGATTCCGTCTCATTATATGAATCGGAATTATCGTATGAATCGGATCCACTATATGAATTGGACCCGTTGAATGAGTCAGACTCATCATAAGAATCGGATTCATTGAATGAGTCGGATCCATCATAAGCGTTAGACTCATTGTAAGAACCGGACGAACCATAAGGATCAGATGCATTGTTTGAATCTAAAGAACCGTATGAATCTGACGCACCGGTTTCCATATAAGAATCCTGTGATTTTGAAGATTCCTGTGTATGTAAATTGTACGAATTGTTATCATACAGCTTATCTTCGGGTTCATCATCAACATAAGGCGTATACTCGGTATACTGCACTCTGTCATTTTCAAGAGCCCTGGCCACAAGCATTGCAAGTGAATTGTCTGTCACGGGATGATCCGTGCCGAATTTTTCGACTATCTCTTTTTCGTATATAGGCATATCGCCTGTATCTTCACCGGCTTCTGTTTCATCAGCGGAAGCGGTTTCTTTACCTGAAGCTGTATTTTTACCGGTAGTTATATCACTACTGTTTTCAGTTCCCTGATCGATCAGTTCGCTGCTTTTTTTTTTGCTTTCTTCTTCAAAAGACAATTCTTCGACAGGCTCTTTGACAATCACATCATTTTTTGTTTCTTCTACAGTTGTGGTATCAACTACGGATTCTTCTTTTGGAAATGTATAGGAAACCTGTCGTTTTGATCTTTTCCTGTTGTTTTCGGGCAGTTCATCGGGAAAACCTTCGGTGATACTGTCATAATCTATTAAATCGTCTTCTTCCTGTCTTTTCTTCTTTTCATTTCTGTTCTTCATGTATTCATTATACTTTTCTGAACTGTTATTAAGGGCAATTGATGCAATCATCTTGCCTGTGATAAGTACAAGTAATATTATAGCTGCAACAAATAACAATATACCTGTTGCAAGTCTGCCCATAATAGCGGAAAGTCCCATGCTGATACAGCCGCCGATAATACCGCCGCCAAGATGGGTCTTATAACCGTTTACATAGCAATTCCATATACTTCCTTCCGAATCACCTGCAAGGAGTTCGAAGATGGCAATTATAATAACGAATAAAGCAATTGCATATATTATCTTTCTAATCACGGGTTTATTCTTGATATTCAGATGTATCATACAGATAACAAGAAACATTGCTATCGGGAATATATATGCCAGTGATCCGACCATACCGAATAAAAATGATCCGAGTACACCGCTTAACGGGCCGCAAAGATTAAATACACATAACAATAATATTATACTTACAAAGAGCAATATCCAGAGACTGATCTCTGTTTTCATGTCGCTTCTGTCTTTGTCATTGATCTCAGTCTCTTTAGATCTCTTATCGTCTCTTCGACTCATTTATTAATCATCCTCTCATAGTTACAATTGCACATTAAACCAGATACCATATTATTGAAAATGTTCCGGCTATAAAACAATAGTATGCGAAATATTTGAACTTTTTACCTCTTACGACAATAAGCATTGTCTTAATACATACATATCCGACAATAGCAGATATTACAGTACCTATTCCCATATTGGTCATATCCGACGCAGATACACTTAAACCGAACAGATCTTTAACCTTAAGTACAACAGCACCGAGCACTGCCGGCACGGACATTATAAATGAATATTTTACGGCAAAACTCTTATCGAATCCGCACAACAGACATGCTGTTATCGTAGAACCCGATCTTGATATTCCCGGTAATGTTGCCAGTCCCTGAACAACACCTATGGCACCGGCCTCCCTATACGTAACCTGCTTTGGACGCTTTCTTCCGGCAGGAGTCATATCAGCGATCATGAGCAGAATTCCCGTTATAACAAGACATATTCCTGTAATAATAAGAGATGTGGCAGCCGATTCAACAATATCATCAAGTAATATACCTATTATTCCTGTAGGTATCGTAGATACGATAACAAGCATAACGAATTTTCTGTATGGTGAATTAACGATCTTCTTATATGGCTTTTTATTATTACCATGAAAAAGATTGTAAAATAATAATCCCAGATCAACAAAAGAATCTCTTATTATAAGACACCCTTCAATGAACAGTTTACGGATATCCCGCCATAAAGCAACGAATATAGCGATCAATGTACCGAAATGAAGCATTACATCGAATATCATCAAAAGGTTAGAATCAATATTATTATTTATACCAAATATCTCCTGAAAGATCGCCAGATGTCCCGAACTGCTTATCGGCAGAAATTCAGCCAACCCCTGAATAATTCCAAGAAATATAGAATTCAATAAAGTCATCTTGCTTTCCCCCTCTCAAGTATTATCATACACCGATCATTCACAGTGTTAAACACCCCGGTTCATTGCCGCTATGGGGTGCCAAACTCATATCTCATTATAACTACAATACCTATAAAATGCAAACTTATTACATATCACAGAATATATGGTGTCTGCTGATATACATAGTAATTCAGCCAGTTGGAATACAATGCGTTTGAATGAGCACGCCATGTAAGCAAAGGCTTGTTAGACGGATCATCATCCTTGTAATAATTTACCGGTATCGAAGGATTGATACCCTTTTTTAAATCTCTGTGATATTCTGAATCAAGAGTAAGTCTGTCATATTCAAGGTGTCCGAATACGAATATCTGTTTTCCTTCTTCAGCCATAACAATTAACAATCCCGCATCTTCCGAGTCGGCAAGTATGGTAAGTTCCGGATGTTTTTCAACTTCACTTCTTTTTATGCTTGTATATCTGGAATGAGGTGCAAGGAAAACGTCATCAAACCCGCGAAGAAGCGGTATCTTACGGTTATATACCTTATGTGAATATATACCGGACAATTTGGAATCAAGTTCATATTTATCAATACCGTAATGATAATAGATTCCTGCCTGGGCACCCCAGCATATATGGAATGTTGAAGTAACATTGGTCTTAGACCATTCCATTATATTCTTAAGTTCATCCCAGTACAGAACATCCTCCCATTCCTGCAGCTCGACAGGTGCTCCGGTAATGATAAGTCCGTCATATTTGTTGTCTTTTATATCATCAAATGTAAGATAGAACTTTTCCAGATGACTCTTGGGAGTATTGGAACCTATATAACTGGCAGTACATAAAAATGTCACTTCAACCTGAAGAGGCGTATTGGACAGACAACGTAAGATCTGTACTTCGGTCTCCTCTTTTAAAGGCATAAGATTAAGCAGGGCGATCTTTAAGGGACGTATATCCTGAGTTACAGCCCTCGTCTCGTCCATAACAAATATATTCTCTTCAATAAGTATCTGTCTTGCCGGCAGTTCGGATTGTACATTAATAGGCATGAATATTACCTCTTTTCATAATAATTTTATTGTATTACCTTGAATCTGTCAACAAATTCCTTCTCGGTTATGATCGGTATTCCAAGTTCTTTTGCTTTCTTATTCTTTGATGAAGTTGACGTTATATCGTTATTGATCAGATATGTGGTATTGCGCGTTACGCTTCCCGTAACCTTTCCTCCCATATCCTCTATGATCTTCTTCAAATCGCTTCTGCTACCATATAATTCAAGGCTTCCGGTAATTACAACCGTTATTCCTTCAAGTGACTGTTCTTCGGATACAGAAACCGGTTTTATTATTTCAAGCTCCTTAAGAATGTCTGTGGCGATCCTTCGTTTTTCGGGATCAGCCATGTATTTTACAACCTCACCTGCAAGAACATCACCTATACCGTCAATGGCAGTCAGTTCATCAAAAGTCGAATCAAATATCTTATAAGGGTCATTATCGTAATGCCTGCATATCGCTTTGGCATTGGACAGACCTATCCCTGTTATTCCAAGACTGTACAGATAATTCGCTGCTTCAGTCTCTCTTGACGCTTCAACAGATCTGATCAAGTTGTTATAAGACTTTTCACCCATTCCTTCCATTGTGACTATCTCTTCATAATGTCTGTCAAGATGATAAAAATCAGCAGGTTCATTAATAATCTTGGCTGCTATGAATTTCTCAATGGTTGATTCTGACAATCCGTCAATATTAATGGCATCTCTTGATACAAAATGAGTAAAATACTTGATCTGCTTGGCAAGACACTCCGGATTCGGGCATACGAGAGTTCGAACACCATTTTCCTGCTTAATGATCGTATCGCTTCCGCATACGGGACATATCTTTGGAATATCAATATTATTGCTGCAGGTCATATTCTTCGCGATCTGAGGGATTATCATATTTGCCTTGTATACCTGTATTCTGTCACCGATACCGAGTTTTAATTCTTCAACAATACTCACATTGTGAACACTTGCTCTTGATACTGTAGTTCCTTCAAGCTCAACCGGTTCAAATATTGCTACCGGATTAATAAGTCCGGTTCTTGATGCACTCCACTCGATCTCTTTCAAAGTAGTCTCTGCAAGATCATCGGACCATTTAAATGCAATGGAGTGTCTTGGGAATTTGGCTGTTCTTCCAAGTGAACGTCCGTATTCTATATTGTCATAAGTTAATACAAGTCCGTCAGACGGGAAATCATTGGTCTGAATTCTTTCAGAATACTCGCTTACAATGTCTGAGATATTATCGCCGCTTACTATATCATGACCGACAACACCGAATCCCTGCTCCTTTATCCAGTCAAGCTGCTCGCTTTGAAGTTCAAATGAGATCCCGCCGTCAATTATGCTGTATACAAGAAAATACACACTTCTTTCGGCCGTGATCTTATTATTCAGCTGTCTTACGCTTCCGCTGCATAAGTTTCTCGGATTCTTGTATCTGTCATCCGGATTGCTTATCATGGCATTGATCCTCTCAAAATCACTGTATCTGATCAATGCCTCACCTCGAAGCACGATCCTTTCTTTATATGGGATCGTAACCGGTATGTTAACAAATGTTTTTGCATTATTGGTTATTACTTCACCGACTGTTCCATTACCTCTTGTAACCGCTTTAACAAGCTGACCGTTTTCATAAGTCACAACAACAGTCAGTCCGTCAAGTTTCCATGACAATACACCGTTATGATCTCCAAGCCATGCTCTTAAGGCTTCAACATCTTTTGTCTTATCGAGTGACAATATGGGATAACCGTGATTTTCTTTAGGGAGTTCACTAAGCACTTCATATCCTACTCTTACTGTAGGACTGCCGGACAATACTACTCCTGTAGTATGTTCCAGTTCCTGCAATTCATCATACAATTTATCATATTCAAAATTGCTCATTATCTCATCATGACCCTGATAATATACGGAAGCTGCTTTATTAAGTATATCAGTAAGTTCTTTCATTCGTGCCATGCGATCCGCTTTAACATTATCGCCCATCATTTTCACCTCTTACAATTCCGATGTTGATCTTTCTATATACCCAGTCCGAGATCCTTACGTAGTTTTTCTATCTCTTCACCGGTTAATTCTCTGTATTCTCCTGTCTTAAGGGTACCAAGCTTTATATTCATTATTCTTATTCTCTTTAGCGATATCACTCTGTAATCAAAATATTCACACATTCTTCTGATCTGTCTGTTGAGTCCCTGTGTGATCGTAATGTGAAACCTTCTCTTGTCTTTGACCTCGATCTTACACGGTCTTGTGACGGTATCAAGGATCGGCACTCCGCTTTCCATGCCTTTAACAAATCTGTCGTCAATATCTTTATTGACTCTGACAACATATTCTTTTTCATGATAATTGGATGCCCTTAATATAGAATCTGTAATGTCTCCCTGATTGGTAAGCAGAATTAGTCCTTCTGAATTCTTGTCAAGACGACCTACCGGATATATTCTGACGGGATAATCGATATGATCAATTATATTGAACTTCTCTTTCGTGGAGCAGACTACTCCCAGAGGTTTATTATATGCAAGAACAACAGGCAATTCATTCCTGTTGATGATTTCACCGTTTACACTGACAATATCATTATCATTAACCTTGGAGCCGCATACAGCCGGATTGCCGTTAATGCACACAATTCCGGCTTCAATATATCTGTCGGCCTGTCTTCTTGAGCAATATCCTGCTTCACTCAGGAATCTGTTGATTCTAATTCCTTCACTCATACAGTCATATCAACCTTTCGGAACGTGTCAAATATTATTCGGTAGTGATCGCGCTGTCACTTACTGCTGAAGCATCGGATTCATCCTGAGCTTCATCGGTAACTGTCGTATCATCGGTATCTGTTGTCGTATCTGCATTACTGTTATCCGTATCTGTTGTAACAGAATCAGACGTATCGGCATCATCCGTATCAACCGATTCATTATCGGTAGAATCTCCCGCATTCTCTTTTTCGGAATTGATCTTACTTTCGGCAGTTGCTGTCTTTTCAGCTATAAGGTCATAGAATTCCTTAAGTTTCTGATCACTTTCGGCTACACTCTGCAGACGCTCGTTAACAAGTGCTTTGAGGATGATCACATCTTCACTTTCATCGGCTTCTTCAATGAATTCCATCATTTCACTGTCAAGTTCACTGAGATATACGATATAATTACCGTCAGAAGACATAGTAACATAAAGTGCCGTAAGAGCAGGCGCCGGAGTATCAATTCCCCGAATCTTCATATCATAATATACATATACCCTGTAAGTGCCTTCAAGATCACCTGCAACGGAATAGCATATTATATTATCTATACTTTCAATATATTCGAGCATAGCCTGCATCTTTTCAAAGTTGACTCCGTCGATATCACTTACAAGTGATTCCATCGTATCCATGTCAAGCTTAAGCCATGCATCAAAATAATCACCTACAAGCACATTGATCTCCTCAACAGCATTCTTCCGAAGATAATCCGTTCCCTCGTAGTCAAACGTATTGACCGGATCCACAAGCTCTTTTACTTCCTCCTTTTCCGTGTCAAGCGTAATTTCCATAAAGCCGGGTGAAGCCAACACATTCTTATTCAGCATATTCCACGAAGGAACCGCACTTAATATTATAATTGAAAAGAACAATAATACCCTTAATATCCTTATTGTTCCGTATGTATATCTGTAAGTTGTTTTCATAACTGATCATATCTCCATATGTATTACTGATTATAAAAAACGCACCTGAAGGGACTCGAACCCCCGCGACATGGTTCCGGAAACCACTGCTCTATCCACTGAGCTACAGGTGCCTGTACACAATATCGCAAACCGTTCGACATCCCGCACACAGTCATTATTATAATGCCGTATGGGGATGCTGAATAGTTACGATTATATATTCAAATGTGATGGTTGTCAATTAATATCATGAAATGTGATCAAGCATATCCCAACAACCGAGAAGATACATTATACCGAGCGCTCTGTCGTACAAACCGTAACCCGGTCTGCATTTTTCGCCCCATATATGTCTTCCGTGATCCGGTCTCATATATCCCTTAAAGCCATTGTCATGATAAGCTTTCATAATATCAAGTATTCCTATATCACCATCGCAGTCACGATGTGAAGCCTCACTGAAGTCTCCGTTCGGAAAATGCTTAACATTACGTACATGGGCAAATGCGATCCTGTCACAATGTTTTCTAACGATATCAGCAACATTGTTCTTCGGATTGCTGCCAAGTGAACCCGAACATAATGTGAGACAGTTATAAGGATCATCAACCAGTTTCAGAAAATGATCAACAGATTCTTCATCTACGAGAAGTCTCGGAAGTCCGAATATATCCCACGGCGGATCATCCGAATGGATCGCCATCTTAATATCGCACTCATGACATACAGGCATGATCGCTTCCAGAAAATATTTGAGATTCTCCCATAACTTTTCTTTTGTAACATCACTGTACATGGCAAATAACTCTTTAAGCTTCGCCATTCTTTCAGGCTCCCAGCCGGGCATCGTGTATCCTTCGCATTTCTCAAGAATATAAGCTGCCATTTCTTCGGGATCATCAATGATCTTATCCTTTTCGTAATACAGTGCCGTTGAACCGTCTCCTACCGGGTGGAACAGATCTGTCCTTGTCCAGTCGAATACCGGCATGAAATTATAACATATTACTTTTACACCGAATTCCTTAAGATTACGGATAGTCTGAATATAATTTTCAATATATTTATCACGGGTGGGTGCACCGGTCTTAATGTCATCATGTACATTCACCGACTCGACAACATCCATATTAAAGCCGTATTCGTCAAGCTGCTTTTTTACTTCAGCGATCTCCTCTTTTTCCCACACCTCTCCGGGCATCTTGTTGTGAAGTGCCCATACTATCCCTTCAACACCGGGAATCTGTTTGATCTGATCGAGTGTTACGCTGTCATTTCCTTCGCCATACCAGCGAAATGTCATTATCATGATATATGATCCTCCTGTTCTTTATATAATTTATTGATCAGCCTTTGCTCAAAATCATCCTTTGACATCGGCCTGTCATACAAATAACCCTGTACATATTTTATGTCAACACCTTTTAAGAAATCAACCTGTTCACGATTTTCAACACCCTCCGTGATAACACTCATATTGAGTTCTTTTGCCATCTTGGCAATATTGGCAACAACAACACTGTCACGTTCGGTGTTGGTGTGTTTGTCAATAAATGATTTGTCCAGTTTTAATACATCCGCAGGAAAATCACGGAGCATATTAAGCGATGAATATCCTGTTCCGAAATCGTCTATAGCCATTACTATCCTTGCATCATGCATATCTTTAATAAATCTGCTCAGATTCTCGTCTTCGGCTTCATTCATCGTTTCGGTGAGTTCTATCTCAATATATTCTTTCGGTATGTCGAATCTTTCGATTATCTCATTGATCCTGTCGGAAAAATCGGGCATAGCCAGATTCTTTCTCGAAAAATTCGATGATATCCTTACAGGTGAGATACCGTCATCTATCCATTGTCTGATGTCCTTACATACTCTCTCGAATATATAGAAATCCAGTTTGCATATACTGTTGTCGGACTCAAGTATCGGAATGAATTCACCCGGAGATACAACTTTCCCGTCTCTTACCCATCTTACAAGAGCCTCAGCACCTATAAGCGTATTGGTCTCGGTATTGACTTTCGGCTGGTAATATGGTCTGAATTCACCGTCAAGAAGAGCCTGCGGGAATATCTCAAGGAGCTGTTTCTGACGGATCACCTGTTCATGAAGCTCGATGGTTGAGAACACGTAAGGAGTTCTTGATTCATGTTTAGCTACATTAAGAGCCGTCGAACATCTTCCGAGTATTGTCTCACTGTCAAGTGTGGGATCGTCAATATCCATACAGCCGGCAACAGCCTGAACCATCACTGTTATATTCTGTCTGTTAACTACAATACGGGTTTCGATTCCATCAAGCAATTTTAACAGTTCTTCGGTTTTTTCCTTATGCAGCATAATAATGAAATTATCGCCTGTCGGTCTTCCCACGAATTCATCCGAATCGATAAATTCACTCCAGTATGCAGCATATTGAAGAAGTATCTTGTCCGCAGCACGTTTTCCGTATCTGCGGTTTAACAGCCCAAAATTCTTCAGGTTAAGATAAAATGTGTTGTAATTCGTCAGTATGCCTTCTTTTTGAAGCTGTTTTACATACATGCGGAAACCTGCAGCATTCGGAAGTCCCGTCATGTAGTCGGTCTCTGCAGCTTTTTGTGCGACCATGTCTTTTAAATAATGAATACAATTATCCTTATGATTGATCTTATTGTATATTGCGATCGCCATATCCTTACAAGTATCATATCCGCAACAGGAACAGTTGATATGACGAGACTCTTCATCCTTCTTGTTCATATCCCTGAATATCTTATCAAGCTGCTTTTCATTAGGGATCTTCATGTTACACTGACCCGAAAGATCTGTATATTCACGAAGATAATCTTCAAGCTTAAGATTCGCGAACTGTCTGTTAAGGCTTTCAAGTCTTTCTTCCGGCGATGCATCTTTGGACCACGGACTTCCCGTCGAATCCTTCATTACATTTTCTTTAATATCAAACATATGATACAAAGCATCATCGGTAGCTGACTTTGCAAGTTCCGTAGCGGTACCGCATATGCATCCGTTCTCACAATTAAGTGCATCAATAAAAAGATACGGAGTCATACCGTCATCTATCCTTTTGCTGTTTTTTTCAAGAAAATGATACAATCTCTTCTCGCCTTCAACCTGACGAATGAACACATCATTTCCGAGAAGCCAAACTACATTCTCCTTTAAACCGCCGGGCATCGGATAGATAGAACCGAGACCGTATTCTATCTCATCTTTACATGGTTCACCGTATATATCATTCTCTTTTACATATCTTATCAAATGATCAAAAGTGACATTATAATTAATATAACCATGATTGTTGGGGTCATCTATCTCAAGTTTTTTTGCAATACATGGACTTATAAATGCCAGTCTGTCTGTAATCCCAAGCTCTTTTCTCGCATATATGGCAGCGCACATAAGGGGACTTTGGACAGGAAAAAGCTTAGGGAGCAATTCGGGAAGATATCTTTCAATATAGCCTACAACAGCCGGACATGGCTGTGAAATACCGCCTGTAAAATCATGATCCTTAATATAATTAATATATCCCCATGTTGTAATGTCAGCTCCGAAAGACACACTGATCATACGGTTGACACCGAGTCTTTTAAGTCCTCCGAGTATCTGTTCATACTGATCCGGATAGTTGGCAGGGAATGCAGGTGCGATAAGAAGCGATATCTTCTCACCTTTCTTAAGATCTTCAAAGAAACGTTCCGTATCATCACGAAACACACGTGCTTCATGCTCACACACATCAAAGCATGCCCCGCAGCCCACACAAAGACTGCCATCCACTTCAATCCTTGAAACCCCGTTTTCATCCGGATCAGTGGATATACATGCGCCGATACAACTGCACGCGCGGATACACTTGTTGCAGCCGATACATTTTTCGTTTGTGTATACAAGCCCTTCCGTTACAGTTCTTCCCCCAACTACAGACATATATTAACTCCTCCCTGAGATTGATAAGTCAACATCCTATACACTTCACATCTTGTCTGTCCCCATGACATAATTAGTTTTTCTTTCGAAAAAAGCGGTCTGTCAGTCATTAATACATATTATTATAAATGGTGTTTGAACAGTTAATGTGATTTTTGAAAATTAACACTACACTATTATACTATAATCTGTTATAATATTAAAGGTTTATTTGCAGTAAGCAAAAAAATAATTACCCAGAAAGGAAAGACAACTATGAAAAGAGACGTACCCTACAAAACCTACCTTGCTGAAAACGAGATACCTACACAATGGTATAATGTACGTGCCGACATGAAAAACAAACCGGCTCCGCTTCTCAATCCGGGGACACTTGAGCCAATGAAAGCTGAAGAACTGTATCCGGTATTCTGCGAAGAGCTTGTTAAACAGGAGCTTGACAATGATACACCGTTCTTTGACATTCCACAGGAGATACTTGATTTCTATTACATGTATCGTCCGTCACCGCTCGTACGTGCATATTTTCTTGAGAAGGCACTTGATACACCTGCAAAGATTTATTATAAGTTCGAAGGAAATAACACTTCGGGAAGTCACAAACTTAATTCTGCTATCGCTCAGGCTTATTATGCAAAGAAACAGGGACTTAAAGGTGTGACAACCGAAACCGGTGCCGGCCAGTGGGGAACCGCACTGTCTATGGCATGTGCATATTTTGACCTTGACTGTCAGGTATATATGGTAAAATGTTCCTATGAACAAAAACCTTTCCGTCGTGAAGTTATGAGAACATACGGAGCAAAAGTTACTCCTTCTCCGTCAATGACAACACAGATCGGTCAGAAGATCTTAAAAGAGCATCCGGGAACAACAGGAAGTCTCGGCTGCGCCATATCCGAAGCTGTTGAAGTAGCTGTAGGTTCCGAAGGATACCGTTATGTACTCGGTTCCGTATTATCACAGGTACTCTTACATCAGTCGGTTATCGGTCTTGAAGCCAAGGCTGCATTTGATAAATTAGGTGTTAAGCCTGATATGATCATTGGTTGTGCCGGCGGCGGTTCAAATCTCGGCGGACTCATCTCACCGTTCATGGGCGAAAAGCTTCGCGGTGAAGCTGATTATCAGATCATTGCTATTGAACCCGCATCCTGCCCGAGCTTAACACGCGGTAAATATGCTTATGACTTCTGCGATACCGGAATGGTATGTCCGCTTGCAAAGATGTACACTCTCGGAAGCGATTTCATTCCTTCAGCCAACCACGCAGGCGGCTTAAGATATCATGGAATGAGTTCTATTCTTTCACAGTTATATGATGACGGACTTATGGAAGCACGTTCGGTTGAGCAGACTTCCGTATTCGAAGCAGCAACTCAATTTGCAAGAGTTGAAGGTATCCTTCCTGCTCCTGAAAGCAGCCATGCAATCCGTGCAGCGATCGATGAAGCTCTTAAGTGCAAGGAGACCGGCGAAGAAAAGACCATCCTCTTCGGTCTTACCGGAACAGGTTATTTTGATCTTGTTGCTTATGAAAAATATAACGAAGGCTCAATGTCCGATTATATTCCTACCGATGCCGACCTTGAGAAGAGCCTTTCAAAACTTCCTAAAGTTGACAAATAAAGAGGGATTATTATGTGGTTTGATACAAGTGTTTTTTATCAGATATACCCCCTTGGTTTCTGTGGAGCGCCGTTTGAAAATGACGGCGTTCCCGTTTCAAGGATAGGTAAAATATACGACTGGATTCCCCATATTAAGAAACTGGGCGTGAATGCGATATATTTTTCGCCGGTATTCGAATCGGATACGCACGGTTATAATACAAGGGATTACAAAAAGATAGACTGTCGTCTCGGCACTAACGAAGATTTTAAAAAGCTCGTCAGATCATTACATGAAGAAGGTATTAAAGTAGTGCTTGACGGTGTGTTCAATCATGTCGGACGCGGTTTTTTTGCTTTTCAGGATGTACTTCAACACAGAGAGAATTCACAATATCGTGACTGGTTCCATATAGACTTTGGCGGCAATTCCCATTACAATGACGGATTGTGGTATGAAGGCTGGGAAGGCAATTTCGATCTTGTTAAACTTAATCTTCGTAACGAAGCTGTCATCTCCCATATATTCGATGCGATCAAAATGTGGGTTGACGAATTCGATATTGACGGATTAAGACTCGATGTTGCGTATTGTCTTGACAGGGATTTTTTAAGACGACTCCGTTCTTATGCCGGATCTCTGAAAGAAGATTTTGTCCTTGTCGGTGAACTGTTACATGGTGACTACAATATATTCGTTAACAATGAGATGCTTAACAGCTGCACCAATTACGAATGCTTCAAGGGCTTGTTCTCAAGTTTCAATTCCATGAATATGTTTGAGATCGTTCATTCACTGTTAAGGCAGTTCGGTCCGGAGCAATGGACATTATACAAAGGCAAACATCTTCTTTGTTTTGTAGACAATCACGACGTAACCAGGATCGCAAGCAATCTTACCAATGAGAATCATATAAGGCCCGTGTACGGAATGCTCTTTGGAATGCCCGGCGTACCATGTGTATATTACGGAAGCGAATGGGGCACAAAAGCTCATAAGAACGATGGTGACCCGGCATTAAGGCCATCATTTGACAAGCCCGAATGGAATGATCTTACCGACCATGTCTGTTCACTCGCTCATGCACACAAAGAAAGCAAAGCATTATGCTACGGTGCATTGTTCAACAAAGTACTCCAGAACAAATATTGCGTATTTGAACGCTATCTTGATGAAGAACGTGTATATGTTGCCGTTAATGCCGATGGAGTTCCTGTTACCGTGCATTTTGATGCCGGCACCAACAGACTTGTTGATATTCTGACCGGTAAAGAATATGATTATAACGGCAGTATTGAGATTCCCGCTTACGGAACAATGTATCTCAAAGCACTATGAAAGAGGTGAAAAATAATGGATAACAAAAACCCTATTGTTACGATCACAATGGAAAACGATAAAGAAATTAAAATTGAACTGTATCCGGATGTTGCTCCGAACACGGTTAAAAACTTCATATCCCTGGTTAATAAAGGCTTCTATAACGGTCTAATATTCCACAGGGTTATTAAGAACTTCATGATCCAGGGCGGTGATCCCGAAGGTATTGGAATCGGTGGTCCCGGCTATTCGATCCCCGGAGAATTCTTATCAAACGGTTTTAAAAATGATCTTAAGCACACTGCCGGAGTAATATCTATGGCACGCTCACAGATGCCTGACTCCGCCGGTTCACAGTTCTTCATTATGCATAGGGATTCGCCGCATCTTGACGGACAATACGCTGCATTCGGCAAAGTAACGGAAGGCATTGAAGTTGTGAATGAGATTGCCGAAACCGCAACCGATTACAGCGACAAACCGCTTGAACCTCAGGTTATGAAATCTGTTACGGTTGAATTGTTCGGCGTTGAATATGATGCGCCCGAGGCACTTCCGGACAGAGCGTAATATTCCGGTGTTAATTTCTTTACATCAACTATATATAGTGAATGTATAATTACTGATCATATATCGTATTTTTATTTATGATCAATAATTGCCGGATTTTTTATGTTGTACACAAAAACACATGCCGTCAGATAACCTTTTTTTCAGGTCATATGACGGCATATTTTTTTCACCAACAAAACAAGCGTGTGTCGTGCTTGCAAGATCACATATTGACTTTAATACTTATCTTCGCATACTTCTCATCAACATCTCTGGCCGGATCCATATTAAGAACGGGAACCCCGTCCACATCAAAATGAACTCTTCGTATTGCAGTACACCTTGTAGTGAATCCGATCGTTTCTTTCGCATGATATGCTATCCATATATCTCCGTTTTCATCCGTAAAGAAACTGTTGTGACCTGGACCGTATTCACCGTCAACGGAATGAGCGGTAAGAGAAGGGGTAATATCCTTATTCCACTCAACCGTATCAAGAAGATTCTTATCATATTCGATCGATAAGAATCCAACGGAATATGAATATCCGCCTGCAGAGCCGCCTGAATAAGCTATATACAGGCGATCTTTTGTATATAGTGCATAGGGGCCTTCATTATTGATCGTTCCATACTGATTCTCCCATCCGTAGAACGGTCTTGTTAAAAGAACCGGTTCGGATATGAGTTGATACGGATCATTTTCGTCAATCTCACCGATATATATCATTGAACCCGAATCAAGGGGGGTTCCGATATGATATCTTTCGGACCATATGACATAAGAACGACCACAAGCCTTTGCATATGTCATGTCAAGAGTTATACCATTTTCACACAAGAAGCTTCCATCCATCTTTCGCACTCTGACAGGATCTTCCCATGAGTCTGCATCTGTAATACTGCCACCTTTTTTCAGTTTCATCATATGGCACTGCGGTCCCCAGTCTTTTGGTCCGACTGCAAAGAGAATATAGAGTTCACCACCGATCATATGAAATTCAGGCGCCCAGAATGTCTGGATAAGATCCCTGTCCTCATCTTTATCGAGTATAAGATATTCCTTATGTCCTTCAGCAAACAGATCTTCAATATTATCGGCTTTACGGACAAAAAGTCCGACATCGTCCGTATTATCATTCGTTGCGATAAAATACCATGAATCTTCATATCTGAATATTACAGGATCTGCATAGCCTTTTGCCAACGGGAACGGATATATCCTGTTCTCAACAGTACCGTGAATCACGACGGGCTCTGAATCTGTACCACCGACACTTTCATTTTTTCCGGACTTCATGATATCACGAAGTTTCTCAACATCAGATTCGTCCCATATCACTTTTTTCTCATGGGTTGAACCGTCAGAATACATTGCAGTCACACGTATATCGTTCAATTCGGATACCGAATGGATATGAACTGTATCCTCTTCTCCTGAATTACCAACAATTCCGACATTATGAACCGGCATCCATATCTTGATCATCTTATCGATATCTTCATATGGAATCTCTGTTATATATTCTTCATTTTCAGTCAAATGAGACAACAGATCATTAATTTCATTGATATCTAACCCCGAGTCAGCAGCTATACTTTCGAGAGAACACATTCCGTCATCCTCAAAACGAACCATATCTTCGGTTGTCCAATACTGATATGTTCCATCTGCCGAATCATCTACGGCACCATCAGCACCTACACGTACAGCAACAATACCGTATGCAGTATTTCCGTCACAGGAATTATGCTTTTTGAATATTGCAGGATATTTCACGCCTTTTTCTACAATTGTATTATCACTTTTTACTACACCTTTCGTAAAAAGCATGCCATAATCCTGATTAAACACCTTATATTCATTACCGTCATTGCTGTAAGCCATATGAACACTGTAAGCAAGTGCCGAAGGATATTCTTCTCCTGACGGTTCTTTAGTGAACAGCTTGATATATGCCATTTATAATTCTCCTTTTGATCGTATGTTTTGAAAATGTTCAAACGTTCCTGTTAATTGTTGCACTATAATACCAATTGGAGTCCTACGATGATTTTGAGTCCACGAGTTTTTCAATGATCAGTTTTTTAACATATACATCAAAACTCAGCATACATATAAAAGCAAATGTGGACAGTACATCATCATCTTCTTTATTGCCGGTTGCGGGAAATGCATCACCGGACAGTTTGTATTTTGATATGACCTCTTTCATCAGTGTTTCCATACTGTTATATTCCATATCGAATACATACTGGTATATATCTTCAAGGTCGATATCAGATTCATCATCAAAGAAACGTTCCGCAAGAGGACCGAATATCTTTTGTATATCACTGATAGACAGAAAATTCTTAAAATAATATATAAATATCAGCAATATCATATGATTCTTGGAATATTTCTTCTTCTCAGGCGGAGGGATAAGATTATTCTTTGTGTAATTATTGATCATAGTTTTCGTAAGAATCTTATCATCCTCAAACCTTTTGTAAGACATCAACTGTTCATCCATAAATGATAAAACCTGATCCATATATAACGGAATATCGGGAATATCATTCGGATTAAGATAATTAAGCTTTGTGATCGATTCCAATATCATACGCAGATCGGAACGTTTACCTTTTTTCTCACTGCTTTCTTCTTTATCTGCCATTGGACAGATCCTCCTCACGCTTTTACATTCTTGCCGAATAATTTCTTATAATCAGCCTTCTTACTCTTCGGCACTTTAACAGTATATTTTTTGCTTATATCCTTGAATGATTTTTTACTTGCTTTTTTAAGCTTCTTTGACTTGATCACAATAGTCTTAAGCTTGGGACATTTTACAAATGCACTGTTCTTAATAACCTGAACATTGGATCCGACTACAACCTTCTTAAGCTTTTTGAGATTGTTGAATGCACCCTTTTCAATTGCTGTAACTTTATAAGTATTATTGTCTTCAGAAACTACAGTTGCAGGAATGGTTATGCCTGATTTTGAAGACTTCACCTTAACAACACTTACTGTCGCATCCATTGTCGGTGCCTTGGTAACGCGATATTGTATCCCTTTTACAGTAAACAGACTTATAAAACCGTTCACAGAAACTACTGTGTCTGAACCTGTTGCCTGTGTCGGTGCCGGCGTTGCCTGTACTGCAGTTGAAGTACGTGAGTTACTTTGTGAATTACCGGATGATGGTGATGCCGTTGCAGTTGGAACTGCCGTAGGCTCCGGTGTAGGCTCAACGCCGTCTCCCGTAAACTGCATTGTATACAGATCTGCTATCTCACCCGATGAAGAAGCATCGAATATAAGATATAATGCATGTTTTCCTTTGATATCAGAACTCAGATCGATATGAGCAGTCTTAAGTGCATCTGTAGGATCATCAGCTCTTACATCAATCTTTCCGATACTCTTACCGGTATAAGGATTATCAAGTACAAGTTCTATACTTCCGTTAACGCCTTTGCCCATATATGAAAGGTCGAATCCGTTAAGAGTCTTCCAATCCAATAAATCAAAATTAAAATATTTGTAACCGATAATATTGCCCTTCTTATTATTGACTACAGGAGCATGCTTATCCCTGTCAACACTGTCATCAAAATAAGTGTCATAATAATCGTAAGGATCATAATTGTCATTAAGATATGTTGCCTTGACATATGACGAACCGCTTCTCATGCACATTATACCTGCAGAATATTTTTTATACGGATCAAGTCCGTTGACCTCAAGTCCCTGTGAAGTAAGTTCAGCCTCGGGAATAACAACCTTACCGTCATCGGTTATGTCAACTGTGATAGCCTCTGCGGTTCCCTGCCTTGAATGCTGATCTTCATTTATACATCTGTGATAGAAAATATACCACTGGCCGTTGATCTCAATAATACTTCCGTGAGTATTACCGCCTGAATATGATACAGTAGTCTTACCGTCCTTATTCTCATAACGTCCTCTTGCATCAACTATAGTTCCGCCGTAAGTCCACGGTCCGAGTGGATTGTCGGAATAAGCGTAAGCAAGTGTATCGTTAGACGCTCCGAGTCCGAATTCATTATTATTGGTCATACGACTGTATACGAATACATACTTTGTCTGATTATTCATAGTGATCTTTCTCATTGACGAAGCTTCAAAGAATCTAAATACGTCATTGGTATTATTACATGAATTGATACCTGTATCTGCTTCCTTAAGCTCCTTACAGCCGTCTTTTATTGTTGCCATAGTATCAGGATCAAGTTCTGCCATACTTGATTCCTGAAATCCCCAGTATCCGTATACTCTTCCGTCATCATCAACGAATACGGCAGGATCAAAGCCGAGCACTCCATCTACAGCTGTAGAACTGCCTGATTTCCAGTTACATACTTCAAATGGTCCTACAGGTGACTTTGACTTTGCGATCATTCCGTTCCTTCCGCCCGACTGGTTGTTCGGATACAGATAATAAGTTTTTGAACCGTCATCTTCAGTCTTAACAGCTATATCTGGTGCATACAGCGTATCCCTGCTTCCGTTCACTTCCGATTCAAATATAACACCATCATATCGCCAGTCGGTAAGATCTTCTACCGGTGCTGACCATACAACAAGATCGTCTCCGCAATATTTCGTTCTGTATACATCATGCGAGCCGTATACATATACTCTCATCTTACCCGGATTATCCGGATCCTCAAATACATAAGGTTCACCGTCTGGAATATGTTCCCACATTGGAAGATATGGATTCATTGCTTTTGCTTCCTTTCCTTCATTTAATACAACACTTCCGGCAAAAAGTCCGGTGATAGCAAGCGCAGATACGGCTACTATCGAAACGATTCTTTTGAGATGATTTTTGTACAATGTATACTCCCCCTTATTATGTATGATCAATTATGAGGGGCATGGAAGCATGCCCCTCATATTATTGTACTATCTATGTTAATAAGTTGCAATAAAAATATTACAGTTCAGCACCCCATGAAATCATAAGGATTTCAGACGTAAAGCTTGCTTTCCGGATGGAATTGTTATGATTTTATGGGGCGGACAAGACGCGAAACGTCTCGGACGCGCCTATGTTCATTGGCGCCTAGCGACAAAGAACATAGGCGCCGAACGGCATCGTAATACAAATATTGATATTTCCATACTTATACGAAATTTTTGATACAATCCCGATAGCGTTAACACTTTCTATCTACTTTGTTGGTGACATTGTAAACGCATGCAGTCCTGCTTCACTTCTAACCCATAAACCCAAGAATTCAAGAGTCTCTCTATTGATATTCTGTCGAAAGGACATTCACGACTTCCAGACACCTTTACTAATTTCATAAACTCCGTCATGATATGCGATTTCCCATTTGCCATCTCCAATAGGAACCAGCTGAACATAGCCGATGTTTCTGCTCTCATCTTTTGAAAATTAACCCGCAAAAGCATTTCTCTGAAGTTAGCCATCGCCGCATCCGGATCGGGTTCCTGCATCTATAGCTGGTAAAGGAATTGTTTTTCTCTGTCAGGTCTCTCAAAGAATCTGTTGACGGAAATCATCTGATCAGAAAGCATCACCAGCACATGGTCTGTATCAGATATTTTTTTTAAGCGGTTCTATTGATATGTTGGTATCTACAAATATCCTGCGGCGTAAGATCCGTATTCCCACTTCTGATCAGCCCCATCTTCAGATGATCGATTGAAACATAAGGATATTTGTATTTTTCGAGCATCCTCTTCTTACAGAACGGCGTATTATCCAAAAAAAGATTATACCGAAGAACACCGATGATCTTGAATGAGACAAAGCACGGTCAATTCAACATTTTCTGTTTTTGCCATCTACATACTCTCCAAATACTTATTCGCATCTTCTCTTGTTCGGAAAACATGGATTTCCTTTCCCTCGCCATACTGTTCCAGCAACTCATATATCTGAGGCAGCTTTGTTTCAGGGAAATCTATAATCCAAGTATCAGTCTTCAGGATGTCCATTAGTTTCTGATCAAACTCGTCCTCAGTAATGGTCGTCCTGTCCGGCAAATGCCAGATCATATCAAGATAATACAACGGGAGTCCCGTTACATCCCTAAGCCGTCGTGCAAATGTGCTTTTACCTGCTCCGGGACTGCCGATCACAATGATTCTCTTCATTCTATTACTCAATCCTTCTTATTGATCTTCAAATGCCCATATCTGTTACCACCTTCACGGATAATATGTTCACTGTCACGAAGTCTCTTCATTTCTCTCTCAATGGTTCTTTTAGGAATCCCCAACGATTCAGCTATTGCAGAAACCGTAATAGTATCATCTATTCCGCCACTCAATCCGCCACCGTGGCGGTTTGGCGTTTTGGGCTGATCTATAAGAGCACTCTTTAGAGCCGGGAAATACACTCTGATTCCGGTTCCAAGTATCGTATCTGGGAAGCTCCGCACCAAGCGCTATGCACTCATCACAGATTTTTTGAATTCCCTGTTCCCAGGTTTCTATATATCCCGCACTGAAAAAAACATTGGCTATGTCAGGATTATACGTGATGGAATCATGTGGCTGCATCAAGGTCTCCGCAGTCCACCCCTCAGGAAGGATACAGCGATTGCTTATAATAATCTGCTCTTCCTCGATCCTTATCTGTATCGGAGTACCATACATGTAACAGTTATGAGCGATGGCGTTGTAAATCGCTTTGCGGATGGCGTTCCGCGCAAAAGGATAAGTCTCTACACGCCGATCGTGTTAAATGGTTGCATTTGATCCGGCCAGGATCTGCCCAACATCGCCATATCAGCAAAAAGCCTTTGTTTTATGGGCTTACGGCGTTTTCTATCACTTCATCTTTGTGAGCAATACAACCGTCTCGACCGTTGTCCGACTGAGCAACCGAATATCATAATGACATAGAGTGGCTACCTCAACAACATTCTTTATTCTATAAAAGAGTCTTTTGTAACTGTTTTTGAATAAGCAAAATCCATATCTCCATCTATAAGAACTATATCTCTGTACATATTAGGATTAAGAAGTTTTATCACCTCAGCCTGTGATATATAAAAACTAATCCCCGGAGCATTGCAACTCAATAGATCTACACCGGCATCCTCAACATCTTTATGCTTGATCAGATATAAAATGTTCTCCATACAACTATACTCTCTGTAGTCTCTCAATTCCGGATCATGACCGTAATTCTTATTAGGATTATCTTCATCATAATCATATGTTGGAATGATCAGGTCGTTGTTCTCAATCCTCAATTCATCAAATGCATAGCCATCATCATACACAGAAAAAAATATGCCCCGTCCAACAATAAAACTTTCAATATAAGGAGTTCCATTATTGATATGGATATACTGTTGAATTTGAAGGTCGTTCTTGCCAAGAACATCAGCGTCAATCAATTCGAAAAGTTTAACTCTGCTTAGACTTATACTCTCTATCAAATCTCTCTTTGAAATCATTTTTTCTTTTTCATTATTGATTTCCTTAACATAGTCAACCTCTTCCATATACTCGTTAACACTCTGATAACCGGCCATCCTAGCTTCACTCTCAAACATTTTTCCGGCTACTATAAACTTGAGCGGATAGATACTCTTTATCGCTTCTGTGTTATTTCGCAAAGTCTCAACGCGCGTAATCTCTATATGTTTAAGCTTTTTCATCGCTTCTATGTCGGACGTTAAGATAGTATTAAAATCGCTTTCCAAAACCAAGGCCGGTAAATCTTTAATATGTTTAACTATTTCAGGATATTCACCTTGTAACTGTTCTATACTTTTGCATCCAAGTGCTTTCCTGACATCCTTTGCTAATAAATATACCTTATCTTCAATAACTATTCTTGTTTTGAATAAACTAATTCTATTCATGAAGTTGACCAAGTCCTTCTGTGCCAATCTGCGACAATGTCTCCATCTGTTTAACAGCAAGTTCTCTAAGTAACACTATTCTATCAGACATATTTTTCCCTTGCCCAATAAGTATTGCGTTATAACTCTCCATATTTGCCAATATGAGAAGTTGTTTCAGTTCCGCTTCGTCGCGAATATTCCCCTTCTTTTCCGGATTCTCATCTCTCCACTGCTTCGCAGTCTTACCGAAAAGAACAACATTAAGCATATCCGCTTCATTAGCATACTTATATGAGATTTGTTCCTGAGTCAGTTCGGGCGGTATCAAATGATTCTTGATTGCATCGGTATGTATGCGATAATTCAATTTGGCTATTTCACGATTTAGGTTCCAATTAAGGGATAATCTACTATTCTCATCATTTTTAAGCCTCTGATAATCCTCTATGATATACAATTTAAATTCCGGAGAAATCCAAGAAGCAAACTCAAATGCAATATCTCTGTGAGCATATGTTGCTGCATAACGTCCTTGTTTACTGACAAATCCCACCGCTCCGGTAACTTCTATCCATCGTTTAGGTGTCATTACAAAACCGTTATCCCCTGATTCCTTTTTAATTGCCTCGAATTCGAGGCAATTAAATTCGGGGTTGTGTAAAAGCTCCCAAAGACCTATAAAAGAGACTGTACTTCGGTTCCTCATCCAGTTTTGAATAACATAACCCGGATATTCCCCTTCTCTCCTCTTTGCTATATCTGTTAGAGAAATATACTCATTTTCATAATCACTTGTATAAATACCAATGTCTATACCATCTGCGTGTATAATCTCTTTTTTTAATGTTTTTGACATATTGCAGACCACCTTCTTTCTTCCATATTTCAGTCTTTATATATTACTTTGACCTTAATAGGCGGTTCGGTTCCACCGTGGTATGGTTCGGAAGCTCTCACATCATAAAGACTCTTATCAATACTGTCAGAAATATTATATTGAAGATGCCTGAGAACACGCCAAATATCAATAAGGTTCCGGCAAGTGTCGCTTTTATAGGAATCATGAAACATTACGTTCAGCGCCATTCTCAGCTTCTCCGTCATTTCATCTCTATCTTTAATCCATTCATAAAATCGCCTGTCATTCTCAGGATCATTTTTATCATAGAAAAACCTGTCTTCAGCAATAATGTCAGCAACCAGATCTGGTTGATTCATCAGAATACGTCCATATATTTCCGTAGACAAAATCAGCAAGTTTAGCTGTTCTTCCGTCATCTCTACTTCCAATTTCATAATCCGTCACCTTCCTTGACATTCAAAGTCTGGATTTATATAATATTACCAATGGTAATATTATAGTGTTACCATTGGTAATTGTCAAGGAGGTTATTATGAACCATACGAACAATACGAACAATACTCTTATTCCTGAACGCCTCAAATCAGCAAGAGAAAGGCTTAACCTTTCCAAAGCTGAAGCTGCACGGCGGATTGGATTAACAGCTGCATCCTACGTTAGATATGAAGCAGGTGACCGCAGGCCTTCTCCACAGGTCATAATATCGATAGCGGAGAAAATGAATACATCAGTTGCCTATTTATCAGGAGAGACAGATGATATTTCCCCTGATGTAATAAACATTCATAAAAATAGTGATCCCATCTTATTTGAACTGATAAAGAACACTCAAAGCGCAGATGATGCAACTTTGCAACGCTTGCTTAGTTATTACCATCAGCTGACCAAAAACGATTAGTTTGTATTATCGTTTTTCTTTATCTGCCTCTGCGTCCTTAATCCGATAATAGTCTTCCATCTCAAGCGTAAACGTGACATGATCCTTTGCATTTCGAAGTCGTTCGAGCAAACAACAGGTCTCCACGTGCGCCGTCCATGGAAACATATCGACTACACTCACTCTTTTGAGTGCATAACCGTTTTCCTGCATTACTTCTAAGTCTCTTACAAGACTGGTGGTTTTACAGGAGATGTAAAGTATATTCTCAACTCCATAGTCGATAATATGCTTAAGAGCTTTTGGATGAACTCCATCGCGTGGGGGGTCGAGAACGATGAGATCAGGTTTTTCCGATGATCCATCTATGGAATCGAGTACTTTTAATACGTCGCCTGCAATGAATTCACAATTATGAATATCATTTAGTGCAGCGTTTTCTTTTGCGGCTTCTACTGCTTCGGCAACTATCTCGACACCGATCACTTTCTTTGCAACAGGGGCGAGAAGCTGCGCGATGGTTCCGGTTCCGCTGTAAAGATCGTATATAATTTTGTCTTTTATCAGATCTTTAATATATTCTCTTGCTGTAGAATATAGGACTTCAGCACCGAGAGAATTGGTCTGGAAGAATGAGAACGGAGATATTCTGAATCGCAACCCGAGGATTTCTTCAAAGAAATAATCTTTTCCATACAGTATTGTCGTACCTTCGTCTGTGATCGTATCTGCAACGTTGTCATTTACAGTATGAAGAATACCTGTTACAGTGCCTTCAAGTTCATTTTTAAGTCCTGTTATCGTACTTACAAGTTCGCTAAAGTCCTGATCGATCTTTGATGTTGTTACTATATCTATAAGCATCTCACCGGTAACAGCGGCTCTTCTGATAAGAAGGTGCCTCAGATATCCTTCGTGTGACATGCGATGATAATACGGCAGGGCATTATCCTTGCAAAATGATCTTACTGCTTTAAGTATCAGTCCGTAATCTCTGTGAACAAGCTTACAGCAGTCTGCGTCAAGAATGTCATAAAAGCTTCCACGCTTATGAAGTCCAAGTGTAAGAGGGCCGCCTTTTTCTTCATCCCCAAAAGTGAATTCCATCTTATTGCGGTATCCGTATATGTCGGGACTTGATTTGATGCCATCGAAAGTATAATCGGTACACACTTTGTCAATAAGTGAAAGAACCATATCTTTTTTGTGCTCGGCCTGGGTTTCATATGAAAGCGTCTGATAGAGACAGCTGCCGCATCTGCCGTATATATCACAGAAAGCATCGCCGTCTTCGAATGATCCATGTTCTATGATCTCAACTACCTGACCGGTACCTCGCCCCTGTCTTTTCTTTGTCAGTCTGAAACTTATCTTTTGACCCGGAAGCGTATTCTTCACAGTTATTTTCATATCTTCAAGAATTACGATCCCTTTGTTAGGGAATTCGTAACTGCTTACGGTTCCGGTGTATATTTCGCCTTTTTTCATAATGATTCATCCTTTATTTGCTGGTTTAATTGAATTCAAAATATATTGACAGTGTATTCCCTGTTTGCCCGAACGCTAAGTGAGGATACAGAAGTACGCATATATGAACAGTAAGAGTTTATCATATACAGAAAAAAAATGCCAATACTTAAAACCTTATTATTGACATTAATACATTATTATGCAATTCATGGAATTGATATACGGAGCAGAATGACTTATAACAGAGATAATATATGTAGGGAATTAGCAAAATATCAAAAATGGGAGCTGCAACATAAGCAATAGTCTTTGCAACAACCCCCATTCTTTAATCATAAACATAACTCTACAAACACAAATCGTCTTACTTAAACTTTACAGCTGTTCCGTATGCCATCATCTCAGCTGCGCCCTGTGCAAGCTCTGATGATGCATATCTCATTGCGATAATAGCATCGGCGCCCATTCCGTTTGCCTGGTCAACCATACGGTTTGTTGCAAGATCTCTTGCTTTTGCCATCATATCATTATACTTTGTAAGCTCTCCGCCGATAAGGTTTTTAAGGCCTGCACCTATATCTTTGAATGCATTTACGGTCTGAACCGTACTTCCCTGAACAATACCAAGAACTTCATAATCCTTTCCCGGGATAGTTTCTGTAGTAACAACTAACATAACACATACCTCTCTTTCATATATTTTTATAAAATTATTTAAACCTCTGACTGTCGAAGAATTCCTTCAACTTTTTCACCAGAGATTCTTTGTCTATCGTCTTCAGCAGATAATCCACAGGCTTAAGATTGATAACACTCATAACACTCTGTCTGTCACTCTTGCCGGTTAGGAACATAACGGGGATCGAATCCATCTCCGAATCATTTTTTAACATCTCGAGAACCTGAGGACCGTTGGCAACCGGCATCTCATAGTCAAGCAACACAAGGTCGGCTTTATTCTTCGCAAGCCAGCTTATTGCCTGTACACCTGAAGATGCCATTCCGACATGGTAATATCCTTTAAGCCACTCATATATCATCCTCATATAAGTAATATCATCATCAACTATAAGAACGCTCTTCTTTCTGTTTTCACCCGCAACATTCTTATAATAGTCTTCTACCGTTTTTACAAAATCTTCCATATCGAGCGGTCTGTCAAAATGTTTCAGTATATTGGAACCCGATATAAGCTTTTCAATAGCATCATGGTATTCTTTTTCACTTATTACAATGATCTTACGGTCTGTTTCATTGGTAATGTCTTTTATAAATACCATACATTCGGTTATGGCTTCTATATCATCATTAACATAGATCACATACAGTTCGGTTTCGTTACGGAGACTGTCAATCTTTTTCAAGTTAGTTCCGGCAAACTGCGATTCTACTCCTATATCTTTAAGCTTGGTTTCAAGTCCTCTCGTAAGAAATCCTTCCGATGTGCCGGCAATAACAACAAGTCCTTTGCCTGCCTGCTCATTTTCAATCTCATTATCAATATCAAAACTCATCTGTTACTCCTCCACAGTCAAATATTATCTGTTTAACCCCTTATATAATACAATAATCCATTTTGATGAAAAATTCAAGTGAGGAATGTCATATTAATACTGTTATAACAGCATGAATCTAACATATGCGTTATGTGTAAGCGGATCTCTTTTTTCGTAATCAAACAGACAGCATATCAGTATGTCGGAATATATCAGATCAGAAGTCACACTTATCTTTAACTTCTCAATAAAACGAGAATTGTCCGTTACCAGTCTTTCATAAGCTTCCTTACTGATCGCTTCAATATGCATTGACCTTGCCGCTGTTTTTGAATCATAACCGTCATGTTTCAGGTCAATATATTCATTTCCACCGTTTTTAAAAAATGTATTATATGCCTCTTTGCTGATAAGTAATTTTTTTGCCCATCCGGGTCTGTTCTTTGCATTCTCACGAAGATAGTAATCAAATGTAAGAAGATCTGTTAACAACCCGGGATTTATCATATTTTTAAAACATTCGAGACAGAATTCTTTTAACACATTATATCTGTTCTCACGTTTGAATCCAATATCCGATAATCCGTTCTCTGAATAATATTTCCCTAATGCATGATAGAATTCATACGGTGAATCCGATAGCCCCGTGACATATTCAAGTGTATTGACATATTGTCCGCTGTTATAATATTCTTCAACCATTTCTTCCGTCAGTTTTAATTGCAGCAATTCATCGTAACCTATCCATTTTGTTGAAAGGACTTCATATGGCTGGGATTCACTGTATATGAGTTCGTAATCACCTGCTTTTTCTTCCATATAGGAACCTTTGAGTACTTTTAAAAAACCTAATTGGAGCTGCTCCGGTTTCATGTTATACGCTGTGTTAAATGAATTGACAAATGACTCATAATCCTCATGCGGCAGCCCTGCGATCAGATCAAGATGACAATGAATATTGTTAAGCAATTTGATTTTGCACAATACATCTGCGATTCTTTCTACGCTTGTAGATCGCCTTATTTCTTTTATCGTATCGGGATTAACCGATTGCAGACCAACCTCGAGCTGAATCAACCCCGGGCGCATCATTTTGAATATCCCGAATTCTTCATCACCTATAAGATCCGCAGCGATCTCAAAATGAAAATTGGTAATACCGTTGTCGTTATCCGCAATATAATTCCATATATCATTTGCATGCTTTTTGTTACAATTGAATGTCCTGTCCACAAACTTGACCTGTCGTACTTTATGACGCAGGAAGAAATCAATCTCTTTTTTCACGATCCAAAAATCTCTGAATCTGACGGTTTTATCAATTGACGACAGACAATAACTGCAAGAAAAAGGACATCCTCTGCTGGTTTCATAATACAATATCTTATTGTCGAATATTCCTTTAATATTGTCTTCGTTATATATGAAAGGAATATCATCGGCAGGTATCAGATCTCTTGCCGGATTGGTTATTATACTGCCATCTTTAGTTCTGTACGTTATTCCCCTGATCACCGAATAAGCCTGATCCTTATATACCGAATCATCAACATCCTCTTCATTTTCAATATCAAGCCACACACGTGAAAGCTCGTAAAATGTCTGTTCTCCTTCTCCTACGATCACTCCCGATATATATTCATTATCTTCAAGCACTTTGACGGAATTATAACTGACTTCCGGTCCGCCGAGCCAGATATACGAATCAGGTCTTACTTTATGAAGTTCTTTTGCCACCGATAATACTTCACGGATGTTCCATATATAGCATGAAAATGCATACACATATGCATTCTCAAGATACAGTTCGCGCAGGATTATATCCAGATTATGATTGATGGTAAACTCCCTGACGGATATGCAGGGAGTATTGAGATTCAGCCTGTTATCAGAATATGTACACAGATCATATACTGCAAGATTCATATGAACATATTTGGTATTAAGCGCGGTCAGTACTATCCTTTTATGCAATTGACTTAATCCCCTTCCTCGTTCAGATATACCGCAGGTGAGAACAGATAACCCTGATAATTGTCACATCCTATCTCATGAAGCACAGCCCGTTGTTCTTCGGTTTCAACATATTCCGAAAGAACAGTAAGGTTAAGATTGTCGGCAAGCTGTGTTATGGAAGAAATGATCTCCCTGCTGTTATTAAAATCAAACAGTCCGTTTATAAGAGAACCATCAAGCTTAATGATATCAAACAGATTATTTTTAAGATAATTCAACGAAGTCTGACCCATCGAGAAATCGTCGATCGCAAGAATAATACCTATCTTTCTGAAAGTCTTCAGAATATCGATCGTTTCTTCATTAAATGTTATTGCAGTCTGTTCAGTTACTTCAAAGCATATATTCTTACCTTTAAAAGGCGACTGTGAATCAATGAACTTGCAGTATTCCGCAAATCTTGGCGTCACAATGGTAGTGCCGGTGACATTGATCGACATTTTGATATTCTCTCCGAAGCTAACAAGTATGGCGTCTCTGTCTTTTAATGCAATATCAAGAACGGTTTCCTCAAGTTCGGCAAGGAATCCGCCTTCTTCGGCCATCTTTACAACAAGAGGCGGATATATAATTCCATGAAGCGGATGCTTCCACCTAAGAAGCGCTTCAACTCCGATACATGAACCGTCATAATTATATTGAGGCTGATATGCGATCACCATATTCTTCTTCATACCATGCCTTATCTCAGAACACAATCCTTTTGCAAATTCACCGTACATATTCTTCTGTTCGGTCAGTCTGACATTAATAAGTCCCTGCTCATTATTCTTAAAATATTCCATAAAATAATTATATTCACTGCGGCTGTTTTCCTCAGATTCCTTATCAAGCATCTTAACAAATGGCAGATATATAAGAACTCCGATAACTACATTAACAAGCTGAAGAATACTTCCCGCGATCGAACCGGTTGCCTGATATCCTCCGATAAATATAGGCGTAGTCCACACAATATCGCTGGTTATCATGGGAACAAGACCGGATACCGTTGCAATATATGCCACGGAATAACTTACAAGCGGAACGGTAATGAACGGTATGAGCATGATCGGATTAAATATGATCGGAAGCCCGAATACCATCAGCTCATTTATATTGAATATCATTGGAAATGCGGCAGCAATTCCCAGACTTCTTCTGGCATGATTACGTGAAAAGATCAATATCGTGATCAAAAGACAAATCGTTGCACCGCAGCCACCCATAAGTACAAAGCAGTCAAAGAACTGTTTCGTCAGAATATTGGTTGGTTCATTTCCTCCCGCAACCATGGCGATATTCTCCTGAATTCCCGGTGTAAAATATGTCTCCATGACATTCTCAAGCGTATCGCTTCCATGAATACCGAAAAACCAGAGTATCGAAGACAAAAGAACAAAGAAGAATCCTTTAATAAATCCGGTCTCACCAAGTGAAAACAGATTATTGAATATCATTGCGAGGAACATGCGGAACGAATCCACCTCAAAAACATACATAATAATTGTATTAATTCCTGCAAATATTAAAACAACACATGTAATTGGCAAAATTGTACCAAGCGTATGGTTGAATTCCTTGTCTGCACCGGCAGAATACAGATGTTTCGTTCTTTTTCTGAAGAATCGGTGAAATGAAAGATACATTGAAGAAGCGCCCAAACCGGTGATCAATGCAAGAAACATGGATTTGGGACCGATAAAGTCATATTTGAAGTCAGGAAGATATACGCCCGCAAGCATGAAAAAACATACCAAAGATGCGATAACAGCACCTATATCCGTAGCCTTAAGATCTGCTTTAAGACTCATATATGCCCTGCTGATAGATATTGTCATATATACGGAAAGAACCCCGAAAGTTGCAGTAAACACAAAATCAAATATCGATAACAACATTCCTCCCGCAAAATTCTCCAAAAAACCGACATATCCGGGAATTGGCAATGTCTTGAGTATTAATGCAAATGCACCAATAATCAGGATCGGTATAAGATTAACCAGTCCGTTTCTTATAGCCCGTGTGATGATCAGGTTTTCCGCCCAGTGAATGGCCCGGTTAAATTTACTCTTTTTATTCATATATGAAATACCCCCTGAAAATCCCTATCATAAATTCTTTATACGCTGTTAATATATAATATATAACATTTTAGAAATATTTTCAAGGAGAAAGAAATATCCTGCAAAGAATAAGCATTTGTAAAGTAACATCAGACTTCTTTAAGCAGCTCAAGTACTCCATCATAATCAAATCTTCCAGCCGCATCCTTCAGGCTGTTCCATAACCGGGTACTGTCATCAGGTATCCTGTACTTATCCATATCATCGAATATTTCCTGCAGCCTGTCACAATCCATGTCATCAGCAGCATCAAACAACTCTTTATATACTTTCTTCAAAAGCTCTTTGTCCGCCTCCGGTTTATCCGGATCATCTTCTTCAACGAATAATACGGAAAGAGGCTCCTTAAATGCAGCATACTCTTCAATAAACGAGGCGTGATGTTCTTTTATATAATCAAAGTCTCCGCTTTTACCTGCATCCTCAAGAAGCTGCGCCTTCTCACCGGAACCATACGCCCCGATGAGCCTTAATGAGCTTTTAAGCGCATGTATCTTGATCGTATAATTCTCTATATCCTTCTTTTCATAGAACCCGTTAAGTTCCTCCATCTTCTGTTCATGGGCATTATAGAATATCTCAAGAAGAGGCATATATGCACTTACAGAACCGCTGTTTTGAATTCCCGCTTTAACATCTATCCACTCTTCTTTGTCAAGCTCTTCAAGCTGAACAGGAATACTGTCACTCTTCTTATTATTTTCTTCATCCTCAGATATTAATGTTTTTATGACCTTGTCCTCAGGCAGATAAGCAAGAAGTAACGCTTCGAGTCTGTCAGCATCTACAGGTTTTGTGAGGTAATCATCAAATCCCGCATTAATATACATCTCACGTGCTCCCGATACAGCATTGGCAGTAAGACATATAACAGGTGTACCGTCATTTGGACCGTCCGTCTGACTTCTGAGTTCTTTCAGAGTCTCTATTCCATCCTTACCCGGCATCATATGATCAAAAAATATCATATCATATGTCGTATCTGCTGCAAGTGACAACCCTGTATCTCCATCCTCTGCCGTATCCACCTTCATCAATGTCTGTTTTACAAGCCCCTTAAATACAGTAAGGTTCATACTGTTGTCATCCACAACGAGGATACGGGCATCCGGTGCAGTGAATCTTTCACGGTATGACTGCTGCTTAAGCATATGCTCTCTGTATGATACGGCATAATCACCGAGCGGTTCATCACTTACTACCTTCTGTCTCAGTGTAAACGAGAATACGGATCCTTCTCCATAACGACTGTCAACATCCAATGATGACCCCATCATATCAAGGAGATTTCTTGTAATACTCATGCCAAGACCGGTTCCTTCAACATATCTGTTGCGGTTTTCCTCAATCCTTTCAAATTCACCGAAAAGCTTATCCATATCTTCTTCACGTATTCCGATTCCGGTATCCTCAACGCTTACTTTTAAGAGTATGATATCAGGTTCATCTTCCGACTTTTCATAGGCTACTTTGAAAGTCACGCTTCCTTTTTCGGTATACTTGACGGCATTGGTAAGAATATTGGTAATGATCTGCTTTATTCGTATCTCATCACCATTCAACATTTTCGGAATATTACTGTCAAACTCGGTCTTAAGTAACAATCCTTTTTTCTCTGCGCGTGTGTATATCATATTCACAAGATCTCCCAGAACCGTTGACAGATCATAGTCTACCGGAATGATATCTATCTTGCCTGATTCAATCTTGGAAAAATCAAGAATATCATTGATAAGTCCCAGAAGAGTGCTGCCGGAAACCTTGATATTCTTGGAATATTCAAGAATCGTATCGTCATCCGATTCCCTTAGTACCATCTCGTTCATACCAAGAATTGCATTGATCGGAGTACGAATCTCATGCGACATATTGGCAAGGAAATCCCCCTTAGCCTTTGAAGCCTCTTCAGCCATGGCCTTAGCCTTCCTCAGTTCATCACTTTCTCTTGCCTTGGTGATCACCTTTGACAGATAAAATGCACCTATCATAACCAGTAACATAAGAAGACCGAACACCCATACGACAAGCAGAGTAATATTGCCGATTCCTTCCGATGCCACTGATTTAGGTACATATCCCGACACAAGAAAATCAGTCCCGGGTATCTCTGCTTCAAAAAGGACCATATCTCCCCTATCGGTGGGAAATATTTTGGCAACGGCAACGGAAACCTCCATTTCCATATGCATGGACTCATAATTACGCTTATTTTCATCACTGTTATACCATGTAAGATCATTTTCATCGTAATCATGGAACGGAATGACCATATGTCCGTCTCTCGTCATTACACAGACCTTCCCAAGATCATCATATATATCTGTAGCAAAATATTCCTCCAGGGAAGATGACGGACACATCCGGTACAGGACGTACCTGATATTCGGCCCATGAAATACAGGATATGTAAAAAGCAGTCCTTTATCTTCTACATAAGTTATTGCCTTATTACCTCTGAACGAAGACTGAATCCCGTCAAATACCGATGCATCAAGATCCTCTCCGAAAAGAGCTTTCCCATCGATTCCAAGAAGTCCCTGCTTAACATCATGATCACTGTATATGCGATGCATAAAACCGTCCATATTATCTAAAGAAGATTCAAG
Organism: Lachnospiraceae bacterium V9D3004; assembly: GCA_000621985.1. Lineage (GTDB taxonomy): Bacteria > Bacillota > Clostridia > Lachnospirales > Lachnospiraceae > V9D3004. Next base: position 193,333 of record KK211381.1, on the reverse strand, counting down.
TTTGGAAGCTATATATTCAAGGTTCTCAATCTCCGTATCAAGTTTTTCCTCCATCAAAAGTGCTATGGTCTTAGTCTGTTTTTCCGTCTGCTTTTCAGTATAAGAATCAAGTAATATACCAATACGACTTCTCAATACGATTCCAACGATCACTAATGCCAAAGCAAAAAATGACAGTACAAATATTGTTCTGTATCTTTCCGAAAAAGTTTTTTTACTCATATATCTCTACGCCTTCCACATACCAATTAATATGATTAAACAGCTCATCATCACTTATCCGCTCGTCTTCTTGGCATCTTAAGAATCCCTCATTATCATAGATAGCCCCTGAGAATACGTCTCTTACTGTCTTAATTCTCTGTTCTTCAGAGGACACAAGATTCTTGGTATCTTCCGTCACCATATCGGAATAAGGGTACAGCGACACAGCTCCTTCGGAGAGTCCGAGCCGGTAATTCTTTGAAAAATTGGCTCTGCCGCTTATATAATCGTGTAAAACCACTGTATACAGCATATCCCAGTTGATCACGGCAGCCGTAAGAAATCTGTCCGAATATTCCTTTGCAACATAATCATAACCGGTAGTATATAATCCCATCTCGTCAGCAAGATCTATGGCATATGGTCTGTCTTCATGATATGTCATCACGTCGGCTCCAGCTTCTTTTAGTTCTTTGACCGCCTGTTCCTCTTTCTTCCGGTCATCCCAGCTTCCGGTATATTTGACATATACTTTAGCCGAAGGATTGGATCTTCGAACTCCCATTGCATACGCATTAACGGAACGAATAGTCTCAGGAATAGGCATTGCCGTTATATATCCAAGAACATTGCTTTTTGTCGCAGCTCCTGCAACGATACCCGCCAGATATCTTACCTGATACATCCTGGCAAAATATGTCATACAGTTATCCGCTTCTTCCTCTCCGGATATAGAATAGAAAGCGATCTTTGGATAAGTTTCCGCAATATCTTCAAGATACTCACCATATCCGTAGCTTGTAAGGAACACACAGGAACAGCCTTTCTTAGCAAGTTCCGCTATTGCCTCTTTTAACGGCTCTTCTTCTTCCGGCACATTCATTTTTGAATAATACTTGCAGGAATTATCCTCACATGCCTTAAGAATTCCTTCATAATGGCTCTCATTCCATCCGTTGTCATCTGATGTTCCTATAAATACAGCACCTACCGATACAACACTGTCATTCTTGTCGAGGCGATAATTATTTATAAACAGAACGGTTCCGGCTACAACGAGTATTGCCGACAGAAGGAACGTAATCCTTATAAACATATCATCATTCTTCAACAGTAACACCCTCCACATACCATTCAAAGTGATTCAGCATCTCTTCATCTGACATGGATTCTCCTTCCGGAATACGAATATTTCCTTTATTATCGGTTACCGGACCGTAAAACACATCAAAACTCCTATCTTTAAAACGCTTTTCAGCCGCTTCAACAGCTTCCTTAGTTCCCGGTGCACAATTAGATGTAAGGTCAGATAAGCCGACTATACCATTCTCCATACCTACCCACTCATGCCTGCCATGAAACTTGCCCTGAAGAAAGCTTAAGATAGTATCTCTGTAGTAATCATCCCATGACCATACACACGCAGTAAGATAACTGTCAGGGAAAAGATCGGCGTTATCCTTGTTGATTCCTATGGACCATATTCTCCTCTTGGCCGCGGTGCGATCAGGCATCAAAGAATTCATATGCATTGTAAGGATATCAATATCAGGATGTGCATCAAGCAATTCTTCGCTGGCAGTCCGGGCAAGATCATCATCCACCCAAGAATTGTCATATATAACATGCACATTAGCATCGGGGGCCACAGATCGAAGTCCCAGCGTAAATGCATTGATCTGACAGATTACCTCAGAGATTGGAAATGAAGCAACATATCCTATCTCCTTAGTATCTGTCCTCATACCTGCAACTATTCCCGCCAGATATCTTGCCTGATACATTCTTCCCATACATGATTCAAGATTAGACATCGAATCCCTGCCTACCGGATGCAAAAAGCATATATCATGATACATGGCGGCCAACTTCACCACATATTCCTCGTATCCGAAAGAAGTAGCTACAATAACCTTACAACCGTCTTTTTCGATCAATTCTTTCATGGCATCATAACTGCTTTTATCTTCTTTAATATTCTCTTTGCATATGATTGAAAGATTCAACTCGTCTTTGATATTCTTCAGAGAGTCATAGTGAACCTGACAATAATTGGCATCATCTTTTGTTCCTGTCAGTACGAGACCTACATTGGTGGTCTTCGACGTTACATCCGTATCGATACCTACATCTCTTATTAAAAGCATACCGATAATGCCTGCCAATAATATTGCCCCGACGATATGAAGCAATAACATGAGACTGCCCAATGAATTTTTTTTATTATGAGAATTAATATCTTTCATTCCATTGATTCTCCAATATGATCTATATACTTGATTACATACCCGACCTTTACATCTTCCTTATGATCGGTCTCTTCCCATTCCTGCATTATCCTGTCTGTAGCACTCTCGGCTTCTGACCTTGTCTGTTCGGTCAGCATGACAAAAAAATCACTTGAACCGCTCTGCATGATAATATCACTCGATCTGAGATTCTTTTGAAGAATATTTGAAAATGAAGAGCATGTCTCCAAAAGATTTAAATTATTAACCTCACCGTCATAATCCAATGAAAATAAAACAAGTGCTGCCGATCCGCCGTATCTTTTATAGAATCGCATTACGAATCTGTAAATAAGTGCAAATGAATTGCTTCCGAGCATAAGCGCACCATCGAGATCATTACGTTCCCGAATGATCTTCATAATACGCTCAAGCTTCTGTTCGGGAGTAATGTCAGGCGCACCGGAACCGTCTTCCGACTGATCATATAAACTGTAACCGTGTTTTCCATTCTGCTTGACTATATATAAGGCACTGTCTGCCTTGGCAAACAACTCATCATAATCTCTTCCCTGTCCGGGTATCATTACAACTCCAATTGAGATTCCGAGCGGAATTCCATGATCATCTCCCATAAGACGTGCACTGGCATCCTGTAACTGAGAATTAAGTCTGAGCGTGATCGAAGCGATCGCACTTTCTTCTGTAATATCTTCATAGAACGCCATAAACTCATCTCCGCCTATACGGCTGATCGTGTCGGTTTCTCTTATGTTGTTCCTGATGATATCGGAAAATGCCACAAGTATCTTATCTCCCATATCGTGACCGAACAGATCATTCACAAGCTTAAAATTATCCAGATCCATGATCATGAGAGCGCCTGTTTTTCTGTTACAAAGCTTTGATATCCTCTCTGTTCCCCGAGATTTGTTAAGGAATCCCGTAAGCATATCAAACATGGCTTCTTCAGTGAGATTCTCAATAGTCTTACTGTTCTTAATTATGTTCTCGATACGCTTAACTATGACTTCCTTATTGAACGGCTTTCGTACATAATCGGATGCTCCAAGCTCAAGTCCCTGTTTTTCGCTTGCATTATCATTCTCACCGGTCAGGAAAATAACCGGAATATGTGGTTTACCTTCATGGTCTTCAAGCTCACGAAGAGCACTGAAGGTATCAAAACCATTCATATCAGGCATCATAATATCAAGCAGGATAAGATCCGGCGTTTTAGTGTTTTTTTCAATGAATTTCAGAAGGTCTTTTCCCGAACGCATACAACTTACACGCATATTTTCCTCTCCAAGCATGTTTTTCGTATTCTTCAGACTCAACTCTTCGTCATCAACTACTACTATCCAATACGGCATTTGTTCCATATATTTGTTATCTCCATATATAATAATTTTACTGTAAAACACCCCAATATTCTTTTGTGTTTCCTTTATAAGATGTCGTCGTTGGAGTATCACATCCGAACTTGCCATTTAAGTCAGAGAGATTGCTTTAGTTTCTGTCAGATGATTCACGATTATTATATCACGATATCATTAAAATGAAAATGCTTCTATATACAAATGTTTCCGATTGGTTTTCAATGCTCTCAATAAACCTTTAAAAAAATACCAAAATGCATAAAATAATTGTTTTATTTTATGATTGTTTATGATATAATATGATTATCTATATAAACCATTATGCTCTTGATCGTACAGGACTGTTAACCGTTTCCTGTATATATGTTGGTTCAGGGAGATGATAATATGGATATACAGACAATGGGATTAAGTAATTACAATATTACCGACAAACCGGAACCCCACACAGTTGCCCAGGCAAAGATTGAAGGGTTTGATCAGTCTGCGATCAAAAGCATGGAAAGTTCCGGCAAGATAAAATGTGCCACCTGTGCCGCCCGCAAGTATCAGGACGGTTCCGATGAGATGGTATCTTTTAAAGCTCCCGGTCATATCAGTCCGGAAGCTTCAGCTTCACGTGTCATGGCTCATGAACGTGAACATGTTGCCAATGCCGTGGAAAAGGCATCCAAGAATAACGGTCGCATTCTTCAGGCAAGCGTGTCACTCAAGACTGCGGTATGTCCCGAATGCGGTAAAACTTATGTTGCCGGTGGTCTTACGCGTACCAGGATTCAGTATAATACAAGCAATCCTTACGATCAGAACAGAAAAATCATTGATTATGATGCCGTTGCAGGCGCTAATTTCAACGTTGCCATAGGAGAGAAATACAAATAATGAACAATTCAATATATGACGGACTAAACGATATGCAGTTAAAAGCTGTTATGCACGAAGATGGTCCTCTTCTTATACTTGCCGGTGCCGGTTCGGGAAAGACAAGAGTTATCACCCACCGCATCGCGCACCTTATTGCGTCAAAACATGTTGAACCATGGAATATATTAGCTGTTACATTTACAAACAAAGCAGCTAATGAGATGAGAGAAAGAGTTAATAATATTGTCGGTTATGGTGCTGAGAACGTATGGATCAGCACCTTTCATTCGATGTGCGTAAGAATTCTCAGAAGATTCATAGAATCTCTCGGATATAACAGGAATTTTTCAATATACGATACCGATGATCAGCGTGTCGTAATGAAAGAGCTTATAAAGCAATTCAATTACGATACCAAGCAGATCAATGACAGAAAAGCTCTCTCTTATATATCATCACAGAAAAATGATCTGATAACACCCGAAAGTGCTTCCGAAGAAGCCGGCAGGGATTTTCTTCTCTCCCGCTATACAAAATTATATTCCGCTTATCAGGAAAGACTTAAGACAAGCAATGCACTCGACTTTGACGACCTTATCATGAAGACCGTCGAATTATTTGAATGTGATAAGGAAGCCCTTGATTATTACAGAAGACGTTTCAGTTATATACTCGTTGACGAATATCAGGATACCAATACCGCCCAGTTCAGACTCTTAAGTTACCTGTCAGGTGCCAATGATCCCGATTCGCCCCACAATCTGTGTGTTGTCGGCGATGATGACCAGTCCATATATAAGTTCAGGGGTGCCAATATATATAATATTCTTAATTTTGAAAAATCTTTCCCCGGAACCGAAGTGATCAGACTTGAACAAAATTATCGTTCTACCGGTAATATTCTTAATGCTGCCAACAACGTGATCGCCAATAATTCCATGAGAAAAGTCAAGGAATTGTGGAGTGACAAGCCTGAAGGTTCCCCGATAAAATATATAAGATACAACAGTGACTTTGATGAAGCCGACGGAATCGCTTCATCGATACGAACCAACATCAATAACGGTGCTTCATACAGTGAACATGCCGTACTATACAGAACCAATGCCCAGTCAAGAGCGATCGAGGAATCATTCATAAGAATGAACATCCCTTATAAGATTGTCGGCGGACTCAATTTTTATTCCAGAAAAGAGATCAAAGACATAATCGCATATCTTAAGACCATTGATAACGGTTCTGACGATGTTGCCGCAAAAAGAATTATAAATGTTCCTAAAAGAGGTATCGGTGCAACCACTATAGGAAAGATCAGTGATCATGCTTCGATGCACGGCATGTCATTTTATGCCGCGTTAAAAGATTCAAAATATATCGACGGTATCGGACGTTCTGTCGGTAAACTTGATTCATTTGTATCAATGATAGAGCATTACAGAGCTCTTTTAAAACTTGAAGGGTACACTGTTGTCAGGTTGATCAATACAATCCTTGACGATACTGGTTATCTGTCCGAACTCAGGCTTGAAGGAACCGACGAAGCCAAAGCAAGAATTGAGAATATCGAAGAATTGATAAGCAAAGCTGCATCATTTGAAGAAACCATTGATATTCCTGACGGCGATGATTACTCATCTCTTCTGTCGGAATTCCTTGAAAATATCGCACTTGTTGCAGATATAGATACTGTCGATCCCGATTCCGATGTTGTTCTTCTTATGACGCTTCACAGCGCAAAAGGACTTGAATTCCCTAACGTATATATGTGTGGTCTGGAAGAGAATCTCTTCCCTTCTGCAATGATATTATACTCAAATGATCCATCTGACATTGAAGAAGAACGAAGACTCTGTTATGTCGGAATAACGAGAGCAAAAAGTAACCTTACAATATCCTGCGCTTCAAGAAGGATGAAAAACGGTGAGATGCAGTTCAATCCGCCATCAAGATTCATTAGCGAGATCCCACGTTATCTGATCACGGAAGCACCTGCACCCGGACATTCACAAAGCTTTATGAAACAGGAACCGGCTAATGTACCTGTCCGTAATACCAACAACACCCCGATGTCGTACAAACCGTATGGCAGCAGGAATAAGAAAGGCAACCTGTTTGCAGATAATCCTTATATAACAAAAGCCTCTTCTATAAAAGGTTCTACTGCTTCTGCTCCCGCGTACAAACCCGGTGATACGGTAAAGCATGTCAAGTTCGGCACCGGAGTAGTAAAGAGTATCGAAAAGAAAGATGATGATTACTACATTTCCGTTGATTTCGAGAATTTCGGTATCCGTAAAATGAAAAGTGCTTTTGCAAAGTTTTTTTAATTATTTCCAAAAAAAATGTAGTAGAGCGAAAGAATTTGTGATATAATAATAGACGAATTATTATTTAAGCATAAAGAAAGGAGATATTGTTATGTCTAATAGAATCGATGAACTTACCAATTCACTCAAACTTAGCGAATTATTCAACAAGACCGCGGAGGAAGAAAGAACCAAAAAGCGTTGGACAACAGTTCTTGCCATAATCGGTTGCGTTGCTCTTATCGCCGGAATATGTGTAGCTGTTTACAAATTTTTCTTCTCATCAGATAAATATGACGATTTCGATGATGATGAGTACTACGATGATATATTTGATGATGATTCAGACAATTAAAAGCAATTTCATAATTGATCATTTACAGGCAGGGATTTGATCCCTGCCTTTTTTATTACATAGGAAATTGCGATGCATTTCCTATGTAATAAAAAACGCTCCTCTGAGGATGATCATTTATGATACGGTTCATTATTGATGATCCTGAATGCCCTGTATATCTGTTCAAGAAGTATTCCCCTCATCAACTGGTGAGGGAACGTCATTTTAGAAAAACTGAGCCTGTAATCGGCTCTTTTTATTATCTCATCCGACAACCCCAGCGACCCTCCGATAATGAATTGTATATTACTTTTTCCGTTAATGCCCAGATCCTGTATCATATCCGCAAACTCTGTTGACGATTTCATCTTACCGTCGATCACGAGTGCGATTACATATGCATCATCTGTTATATAATGTTCAAGCCGCTTTCCTTCTGTCATTTTTATGTTATTTTCCACTGTTTCGGATGCTCCGGCGGGTGTTGCTTCATCCGGGACTTCACAGATTGTAATTTTACAATATCTGCCAAGTCTTTTTACATATTCATTAATTAGATCATTAAAATACCTTTCTTTGACCTTTCCAACACATAGAATTGATATTTTTTTCATTATTATTTTACCTTTCGTAAATTTATAATACGTTTATACACCAAGCGTTATTTAATAAGATTAAATTTATGATATATTTTGTGTGCGTTCATATTTTGTTCACTAAATATAGTTATAATCTTTTATGGATAGTGAATTAAAAAGCACTTTCTACTCCCACCCTATTATACGCTTTGGTAATAATATTTACCAGAAAAACAAACCGATTTCCCTGTCGGTTTGTTTTTTTTTGTAAATGTTCAGCACCCCATAAAATTATGAGAATTATAGTCGGAAAGCTTGCTTTTCAGATAGAATTCTCATAATTTTATGGGGCGGACAAGACGCGAAGCGTCTCTGACCGCCCACATGAGCATGCGTGAAACGCATGCGAATGGGGTGCTGAACAGTTACTTTTTTAGTCTGTCCCCGGCAAAAGCAAAAAAACCGGTCGTAATTCTCCCTGTTCGGAACTACGACCGGTCCAAGATCAGTTCTTAATATACACGCGCGGTACTCTCTTACTGATGCCGCAAACAAATTCATAATTGAATGATGACGATGAATCTGCAACTTCTTCAACACTGATATTGCAATTCCCGTCTGTTCCTACAAGCGTAACTTTGTCGCCCTTTTTCACGTCAGGAATGTCTGTAACATCCACCATCATCTGATCCATACATACTCTTCCGGTTATCGGCGCATAGCAACCGTTTATGATCACTTTTCCTATACCTGATTGTGCTCTGGGATATCCGTCCGCATATCCTACCGGTATTGTTGCGATTTTTCTTGCTCCGTCTGCCTTATATGTTCCTCCGTAACTTATAAGAGTTCCGTCTTCAACGGTTTTTACAAAGCTTATCACAGACCTTAATGACATGGCCGGTTTTAATTCGACAATATTCTTATCTACATCTTCCGAAGGATACAGCCCATATAATGCAATTCCGTATCTGACCATATCAAGGGACGCTTCGGGGAACTGCATGGCTGCCGCACTGTTGCATATATGTTTTACTTCGAAGGTAATGCCTCTCTTTTCAAGTTCATTTATCATATACATATAACGTTCGAATTGTTTTCTTGTATATGTGAGATCCGTCTCATCAGCTTTTGAAAAATGAGAAAAACATCCTTCAAGTATTATTCCTTCAAGACCCGCGATCTTAACGATCTCTTCAATTCCTTTTTCATTACATGGAAATCCTATCCTTCCCATGCCTGTATCAAGCTTTATATGTACTCTTGCTTTTTTATTATGTTTTATTGCATATTCTGACAACAATACAGCTGTTTCATGATCATATACAGTCTGAGACACATCATTAAGCACAACTCTTTCAAGACATGATTCAGGAGTATATCCGAGGATAAGTATCATTTTATCTATGCCGTGTTCTCTTAGATTAAGCGCTTCATCTATCATGGCAACACCGTATGCATCGGTAACATCTGCTATATGATCGGCAATCTCATTAGCTCCGTGTCCGTATCCGTCGGCTTTGATTATTGCCATGGCACGGGCGTCCTTTTTTACAAGCTTCTTAAGATTAATTATATTATCTCTTATATTATCGAGATTAATCTCCGCATATACTCTGTCATATTCAACCATTTCATATTACCTCTTTTCATTCTATTTCTCTTAATACACATTCAATACAATCTGTTATATCACCGGCTGTCATTGAATATCTGCCATGTACGGCTGCGGCATGATCACCTGCAAGCCCATGAATCTGAACTCCGCTTTTTGCGGCATCAAAACGGTCTGCCCCCTGTGCGATAAGACCTGCTATGACTCCCGTAAGCACATCACCGCTTCCACCTGTAGCCATTCCGTCATTACCGGATGTGTTGATATATATCATTCTGCCGTCACATACAACCGTTCTCGCATCTTTAAGTACAATAACTACGTCATTATAAGTATATTCTCTCGCAATATCAATAATATGATCATGAATGTATTCAGGTGTCATACTACCCTGTAGCAAACGGCTCATTTCTTTAAGATGAGGCGTCAGAATAATATTGGAATGATCATATCCGGAATCGGTATACATATTATTCTTCGCAAGGATATTGAGTGCATCGGCATCAAGAATAACCGGCACTTTGAACGAATCGATCACTCTTTTTACAATCCGTTCGGATATATCCGACATACCTATCCCCGGACCCGCCACAACACAATCGGCCCATGACATATTATCATCTATAAGTATATCAATATCATCAATTTTATCGTATGTGTTAATTATCGCTTCAGGTAGCTGTGTCTGAAGTATAATGCGATTATCTTCATGAGTAATGATCTTAACAAGTCCGCATCCTGTTCTGTATGCAGCTTTTGCTGACAGATATGCAGCACCGCTCATACCTTTTGAACCGGCAATAATAAGGACATGACCGTATGTACCTTTGTTGGATACCGCACTTCTTTCCGGAACCAGGCACAGATCTGTCATGTCATATATATACATGGATGGATGTATTAAATTATATGCTTCCTGTGGAAAAACTTCTTTACAGACGATCACACGTCCGGCATGTAATGCACCCGGATATAATATCAGTCCTGCTTTATTAAGTCCGAACGTAATTGTAATATCAGCTTCTATAGCGATTCCAAGTACAGAACCGTATGTAGAATGAATACCGGAAGGCACATCGACCGAAAATATCGTAGCATGTGATTCATTTATCATATGAATGATGTCATAATATAATCCACTGACGGGTTTACTGAGTCCTATTCCGAATATTCCGTCAATTATCACATCATAAGCATTAGCATCAAATAATCCCCTGTTATCAATTCGGATTATCTTGATTCCGCGCCAAGCGGCCTTTTCATACTGGATGCGTGATTCGGGTGACAGCTGATCTTTTTCACTGAACATATATATATCAACATTATAACCTCTGTCAGAGAGAATACATGCAATTCCTATTGCGTCACCGCCGTTATTGCCTTTCCCGCATACAGATGCTACCTTTGCCCGGTTATCAATATTCCTGTCGATTATATCAGCTGAAGCTTTGGCAGCACGCTCCATAAGAACAACTGACTCTACTTTCAGCCTATTAATGGCTATATCATCAATACTTTTTGCCAATAAGGCATCAGCAATGAATTTCATAACATATCCACCTTCAATAATACAAGATCGTCTTCACATTCCCGCCAAATACTATTCGATCCTGCCAAGTGTGTAATCAAATCTCTCAATAACCGAACTTCCCACAATATCATGCATAAAACTATATATCTGATTGATCTGCCTGTCTATCTCTTCCTTTTTTCTCTGCTTTTCCTTAAGCTCCACAGTTACTTCTGCTATCCATTGTTCGAGTTCTCTTGATTCCTGTGTCTGATCATATATTCTTTCATAGCAAAGAGCCATGCTTTCAACAAGGAGTTCCCTGTTTACCTTCATGATCTCATAAGGAAGCTGCATAAGCCTGTCTTCGGCAACCTTCAGTTTTTCGTTAATATCACCGATAAGCTTCTGATTGGACATCTGCTTTTTATCTCTGATCCTGTCTTCCTCATCAGTTGCCGCCGGCTCCATATTATCAACAATATTATTCATAAGCTTTTTCTTAAGCTTTTTCATGTCTTTAACTTCATTAACGGTGCCACCCTGTTCTTTAAGAAGGTTATTAAGCTTTTTAATGCGTTTTTTTATCTCCGGATTCTTACGCTCCGACTCGAATAATGTGATCCATCTGGTATCCAATGTAAGAATAGGTATTTTACAGTCTTTGATCAGTTCACTGATAGTTTCTCTGTCTATACTTTCCCTGAATTTAGAAGTTTTCTTTCCAAATGCCATAAGCCACCCCTCCTTATAGTATTATACCCTCTCTAACGATCATTTGTTTTTTTCTTTAATCCTGTACGAAAGCCTCATAAGGCTCTCAGCAAGATGAACATTCTCAACAATAACATCATCCGGAAGATTAAGATCCGTCGGTGCAAAATTCCATATGGCGTTCACACCGAGAGCCACCATCTTTGCAGCTACTGTCGGCGCTGCGCTTTTTGGCAGCGTTAGGGCAGCTATCTCGACATCGTTTTCTTTTATATAATCTTCCAGATCATCCACGGATCTCACAACACAATTGCCTATAGTCGTTCCTTCAAGCGAAGGATCATTATCGAATATTGCCGTGAATACAAAACCTCTCTTTTTGAAATCCGGATAATTGGCGATTGCCCGGCATACATTACCGGCTCCGATGATTATAACGTTATGAGTGTGTTCAAGTCCGAGGATAAGCCCGATCTCTTTGTACAGATATTCCACATTATATCCGTAACCCTGCTGACCGAAACCACCAAAATTATTAAAATCCTGCCTTATCTGTGAAGCAGTGACTTTCATTCTCTCGCTGAGTTCCATAGAGGAAATTCTATCTATACCGTTCTCCATAAGTTCGCCAAGGTATCTGTAGTATCTCGGCAGTCTTTTGATAACAGCCCTTGATATTCCTTTATGTGTCATTTTATCCCTCCAAAACATGACAATACATCCGTGAATTTGCCATGTTCCAATTATTATGTTATTATATGTTCATTATAATCAATTGTTAAAGATATGTCAATCTATTCTACAATTGTAGTGCAGGAGATAATCATGATATTAAGTTGCAGTCATATTGATAAGTCCTTTGGCGATAATGACATTCTTAAGGACGTTTCATTTCATGTTAACGATAATGAAAAATGTGCCGTCGTTGGCATAAACGGCGTTGGCAAAACAACTCTTCTTAAGATAATTATGGGCGAAGAAAGCCCCGATTCAGGCGAGATCATAATATCAAAGGATAAAACTATCGGTTACCTGAGACAGAATCAGAATTATGATTCGGATCTGAGTATATATGAAGAGATGAAGTCCGCCAAAAAACATATATATGAACTTGAAGAAAATATCAGAGAACTTGAGATAAGCATGAAGTCTCTTGAAAGCGATGAACTTGAAAGAAAACTGGCCTTGTATAATACTCTTATGACTTCTTTTGAAAATCAGGGCGGATATGCCTGTGAAAGTGAGATCACAGGCGTTATAAAAGGTCTCGGATTCTCTGAAGAAGAATTCGGTAAAATGATAGGTACTCTTTCAGGCGGTCAGAAAACCCGCATTGCCCTCGGAAGACTGCTTCTTTCTTCTCCCGATCTTATTATACTTGATGAGCCGACCAATCATCTTGACATGAATTCGATCGCCTGGCTTGAGGGATTTTTGAAAAGTTACAGGGGAGCCGTTCTTATCGTTGCTCACGACAGATATTTCATTGACAGGATAGCTGATAAGATCGTTGAACTTGATAACGGTCATTGCAATGTATTTTCCGGTAATTATACTGCTTATGCCGCAAAAAAAGCCATAATGCGCGAGAACATGTTAAAAGCTTATATGAACCAGCAACAGGATATAAAACATCAGGAAGAAGTTATCGCGAAGTTAAAGCAGTTCAACCGTGAAAAGTCTATAAAGAGAGCCGAAAGTCGTGAAAAAATGCTCGGAAAGATCGAAAGGATAGAGAAACCTTATGAGATCAATGCTTCGATGAAGCTTACTTTTAAGCCGTGTGTGGAAAGCGGTGAAGATGTTCTTCACGTTGAAAATCTCTCCAAAGCATTCGGAAACAACAGATTGTTCTCAGGCCTTAGTTTTGATATTAAAAGAGGCGAAAAGATTGCGATCATCGGCGATAACGGCACCGGAAAAACAACGATACTGAAGATCTTAAACAGACTTATTCCAGCTGATTCCGGCATCGTAAAACTCGGTACGAATGTTCATATCGGTTATTACGATCAGGAACAGCAGCTCTTGACCGAAGACAACACATTATTTGAAGAGATCCATGATGCATTTCCCGACATGACTGTTACTGCCATAAGGAATGTCCTTGCCGCTTTTTTATTCACTGGCGATGATGCATTCAAAATGATACACGATCTTAGCGGAGGTGAACGCGGAAGGATATCTCTTTTAAAACTCATGCTGTCCACTTCCAACTTCCTTATACTTGATGAGCCTACGAACCATCTTGATATCGTATCAAAAGAATTGCTTGAAAATGCCATAAACAATTATTCAGGCACGGTTCTTTACGTATCTCACGACAGATATTTTATCAACAAAACCGCAACCGGGATAATCCATCTTACCGACAGGCACATCAACAAATATATAGGAAATTATGATTATTATCTTGAAAAAAAAGAAGCTACGGAGCTTGCTTACCTAAAGAATTCAGACACCGGTTCGGCGACCGGTGACAGTCGAGGTATCGCATCGAACGATCTTACTGCCGGTTATAATGCGACCGGCAATTCTGCTTCCGATAACAATACCGGTTCGGGAAGATCCGATTGGAATAAGCAAAAAGAAGAAAAAGCCGCACAAAGAAAACTTAAAGCAGCTCTTGCAAAAACCGAAAATGAGATTGAAGAAATCGAAAACCGTTTGTCGGAAATTGATGACGAAGTCCAAAAGCCCGATATTGCCTGTGATGTGAATAAATTACTTGAACTTACAAACGAACGCGAAGACCTTGAAAAAAAACTTGAAGAACTAATGGAAAAATGGGAAGAGCTCAGCAGCTGACAGTTATAATATTTTCTTTAAAAATCTCGCTGATCTCATCTCAATAATTCTATAGCTCAATGCGCTTAAAAGCGTAACGATCACTATAAGAACCACTGCGCCCGCTACCGCTTTTACATCCGCTACCCCGTCAGGACATACATAGTGGTTGAATAATCTTACTATAAAGTAATGGATCAAATATACCGAATAGCTTATATCACCGAGAAACACCGGAAATGCCGGTAATTTCTTTCCGTATGTCATCAAAAATACCGCAAGAAATATGATAAGTGCAGGAATTCCATCAACGATAAATCTTGGAATATCATTAGCCCATGAATCGTATCTTGCGCTCCACATCAGACAGTAACAGACAACAGAAACCGCGATAAGAATACATGTGATCGCAGTGCTCTGATGAACTTTTTCGGATATTCTTCTTAATATCTCATAAGCTGCCATTCCGAATATGAATTCTATCATTATACTGTTGGTCCAGAAGTCAACCGCTTCATCAAGTCCGAATAACAGTCCGTGTCCGCCACCCTCATACAATTCCTGTCCGTTTGCGGCAAGATAACCGGTACCGTTAAGTATTAATCCCATGGCAACAAGAATCATTATTACTCCTGAAGCTATAAACCCTCTGTATTTGTGGCTGATATGCAGTGATATCCACAGAATGACATAAAAGAATACTTCATAGTTAAGTGTCCATCCGACTCTTACAACAGGTTGAATATTACCTCCTATATCGAAAGGAATGAATAATAAAGATTTTATCAGGTGGACAGGTTCAAGCTTTGTTTTTTCAAATAATGACGGAATGATAATTGAACACACATATGTAAATATCGTCATAAGATAATATAAAGGAACGATCCTTATAATTCTTTTTTTGATAAATGAATCGGCGCCCTTTTCGGTAACGTACATCATAATGAAGCCACTGATGCAGAAAAATATATCCACGCCGAATGCCCCGTTTTCAATAAAAGATATATGATTGATCACTACGCTGAAAGCTGCCAGGGCACGAAGAAGCTGAACCCCGTCAAAACGCTTATTAAAAAAATTGTCTGTTGCCATATTACACCTGTCAAAAAATACTATCTCCGTAGATTCTTATACGCCTGTTTTTTATCATGATCCATCTGTTCTCTAAGCTTGTCAATGCTTTCAAACTTTTTCTCCGGACGCTGGAAATGAAGGAGCTCTATACATACATTTTCCCCGTAGACATTTTTATCAAAATCAAATATATAAGATTCTATATTGATCTTTTTATCTCCTTTTACAGTCGGTTTATATCCTATATTGGTAACTGCAAGATAGTCCTTACCGCTAAGATAAACCTTAGAAGAATATACGCCTCTCGGAGGAAGAAGTTTATCATCTTTGGGATATACGTTGATCGTAGGCATCCCTATTGTTCTTCCAAGCTGTCTTCCGTGAACAACTTCTCCGTATACGCAGTACGGTCTTCCAAGCATCTCGGCTGCAAGCTCCATATTGCCGTTTTTGATCACATCTCTGATTGAGCTGCTGCTTATCTTGCTGTTATCAATACATCTTCTGCTCACAACATCAAGATTAATATTATATTCGTCTGTCATCTGTTCCAGTAATACAACGTCACCGGATCTTTTGTGTCCGAATCTGAAATCCTCTCCGACAACTATTGCCCTGGAATTGATTTTTTTTATAAGAATATCCTCAAAAAACTGTCTTGGAGTCATATTGATAAGAGTCTCCGAAAAAGGATACTCGATAATATAATCAAGATTGTAAGTAGATAATATCATCTCTTTCTCGCTGTTACTGTACACATATCTGGTATCCTTATTACCGAATTGTTCAAGCGGATGTGTATCAAATGTAAAAAGCACAGGTGAATATCCTTTTTTCCTGTATTGTTCCGTATGTTGTATCAATATCTGATGTCCGACATGAATGGTTTCAAACTTACCGATAGTGACCGCAACGGGCTTTTTTATCTCAAAATCACTTCCATGTATAATTTCCATTAGAATACTTCCTTTTGTTCTGAATCTGACCACTTAAGAAACACAAGATCGGAAAATATTACAGAAACATCTTAAGCGGTTTATATATTTTTTTATCTGGATCATATCTGTACACTGCGGCAAATCTGCCGTCAGACAGGTATACGCATATATCATTTTCTCCGGTATTAATGAATGAATCACAGTCATGATCCGATGGGATCCTATTATATTCTTCAAGCATATCAGCCTTTACGGCATTACCGTTATCTATCAGTCTGTCTGATGTCTTAAGGCTCTTCATGCATTTCATACTGAATACCGAATCTATGGGAATAATATGCTGATCCCGTTCTTCTTCTTTTGTCTCGTCAAGCTGTTTTAGAGTAACAGAGTCCCTAATACCGAATGTACCCGAACGGGTCCTTATAAGCTCTCCCATACAGGCTCCCGAACCCAGTTTTTTTCCGATATCGTCACACAGTGAACGTATGTAAGTACCTTTTGATACGACTGTCCTTATCTTTAACAACTGCTCTGCCCGGTCAAAAGATATGATCTCCAGTTCTTTTATATTGACTCTTCGTGGTTTTCTTTCGATCTCTTTTCCTTTTCTTGCAAGCTCATATAACTTTTTGCCGTTAACTTTTATTGCCGAATACATCGGAGGTATCTGATCGATCTCTCCGCGAAATGAACTGAGTACATTCTCTATCTCTTCAAGCGAATGATCACAGGCTGTTTCTTTAATAACCGTTCCTGTCAGATCAAGTGTGTCCGTAACGATACCAAACTTTACTTCGGCCACATATTCCTTATCCTTATCCGTAAGGTACTCACACAGAGAAGTTGCCTTACCGATGCATACGGGAAGAACACCTTCCGCATCCGGATCAAGAGTTCCTGTATGTCCGATTCGCCTTATTCCAAGTATACCGCGCAGTTTTGCAACAACATCATGGGAAGTATATCCCTTTTCTTTATATATATTTATTATACCATCTGATATATTGATGACATCACCTCATTTATCGAACTGAGAAGCTTCTTGGTTACTTCTTCAAGAGTACCGGTCATTGTACAGCCCGCAGCTTTAATATGCCCGCCTCCGCCGTACATGAGGGCTACCCTGCTTACATCCATATCATTATTGGCTCTCATACTGACCTTATATTCACTGACTCCTGAATTCTCCGATATATCTTCACCTTCAGAGATAATCTTTGTCTCATGCATCAATACAGCGCATTCAACGCCTTTTGTAATCCTTAATATATTAACAATACCGTCCAGATCTTCGGTCGTTGCATTATATTCTTCAAGTATATCCTTAGTGGCAACTGACATGATACATCTGTTACCCAGATACATTCTGCTCTCAAGTACACATCTTGCCATTAACAGATTCTGAGAATATGTTTTCTGATAAAATGTCTCATCAATGATCTTATCGGAAGGAATTCCATGATCAAGCAGATTACCTACGATCTCCAATGTTCTTTTAGAAGTATTGGAATACTGAAGTACACCTGTATCATGAATTATTCCGGTATACAGAGCCGCAGCAATAGCTTTATCTATCAGATTCTCATCCAAAAGCTCGTATATCACTTCCGACGTAGAACTGCTTTTTGCCATAAAATGATTGATATCGGCATAAGACAGATTGCTTATATGATGATCTATATTGATCGTAACATCAGCCCTATCAAAATATTCTCTTGCATCCCCAAGCCTTTCGGAATCGCTGCAGTCAAGTGCTATAAAAAGATCAGGACTAACGTCTCTGTAATCGGTTATAACATCGTATCCCCGGCACATGCTTTCAAATACCTTTGGAATACCATCCATATATACATATACTTCTTTGTCCGGATATGCTTTTTTTACATACATATAGAGAGCCATACACGAGCCCACACAGTCACCGTCAGGTCTTACATGTCCGCATATCGCGATCTTACCCGCATTATTTACCGCATTCCATATCTTTTCTCTCATATTTCATCACACACTTTTTTTGATAATTATTCAGCTGCATTATTCATCATGCTTTACACCGAGTGCTTCAATCTTCTTTGACATTTCAACTCCGTATTCGATCGAATCATCAAGAACGAAAGTTAATTCGGGCGTGTTGCGAAGATTGACATTTTTTGCCAGAAGGGTCCTTATAAATGATGTGGCATGTTTTAATGCCTTCATTCCTTCTGCTTTCTGCTCGTCATCCGCGAGCATACTTACATATATTTTTGCATATTTAAGATCTCCCGTGACCGAAACGCTGGTTACGGAAGTCATCTGCGGAAGTCTTGGATCTTTTATCTCTTCACGAATGATCCGGCTCATTTCTTTCTGCACTTCACTGTTGATCCTTGTTTCTTTAATATGTTTTCTGTCCATAGGAACAGCCTCCTTTCAGTGCTCCGATTTATGACAGTGTGTCACTTCTCAATTGTATATACATTCACATAAAATAATATATTCAACCGAAAAGTGACACACACAACTTCTGATTTTAAAAAATTCCTATTTAAACCCCATATGCCCATTGGCGTGAAGCAACAATGAATCAGGATTCTGACCGGGAAACAATAATATACATCCGGTTATTACCTTGGAACTTCAACCATAATATATAACTCTGCTCTGTCTTCAACCTGGATATCATTGAATCCGTCGAATACAAGACCGCATTCATATCCCGTAGCTACTTCCTTGACATCGTCTTTAAATCTCTTAAGTGAAGCAAGATTGCCTTCGAATATAAGGTCTTCTCCTCTGTATATTCTTGCTTTGCAACCTCTCTCGATCTTTCCGTCAAGAACATAGGAACCGGCAATAACACCGATACCCGATGCTTTGAATGTCTGTCTTACTTCTGCATGACCGATAACTTTTTCCTCATATATCGGATCGAGCATTCCCTTCATTGCAGCTTCAATATCGGCAATCGCATCATAGATTACCTTATACAGTCTCAGATCGACTTTTTCACGGTCTGCAGTCTGTTTTGCAATGTTATCAGGTCTTACATTGAATCCGATAATGATAGCGCTTGAAGCTATTGCAAGAGATACGTCGGATTCATTGATGGCACCTACGCCGCCGTGTATGATCTTGATCGCAACTTCATCGTTGCTGAGCTTGGCAAGGCTCTGCTTGATCGCCTCAACCGAACCCTGAACATCGGCTTTAACAATGATATTAAGATCTTTTATATTACCTGCCTGTATCTGGTCAAACAATCCGTCAAGAGACATCGTCTGCTTGGTATCTTCAATAAGTTTTGCTTTACTCTGGTCAATATATGCATTAACGATCGTCTTTGCCTCTTTTTCATTCTCGGTAGTAAGGAATATCTCGCCGGCATCCGGAACTTCATTGAGTCCGAGGATTTCTACAGGTGTAGAAGGTGTTGCTTCCTTAATCCTTCTACCTATATCGTCAACCATTGCACGGACTTTACCATGAGAACTTCCGATAACAATATGATCTCCGACATGCAGAGTACCCTTCTGAACAAGTATAGTCGCAACAGGTCCTCTTCCTTTATCAAGCTGTGCTTCTATAACGATACCTCTTGCATTTCTGTTCGGATTAGCCTTAAGTTCGCATACTTCCGCAGTAAGAAGTATCATCTCAAGAAGTGTATCGATTCCCTCGCCAGTTTTTGCGGAAACCGGAACGAATACGGTACTTCCTCCCCAGTCTTCGGCAACAAGCTCATATTCAATGAGCTCCTGTTTAACACGCTCGATATTGGCTCCCGGCTTATCAATCTTATTAACGGCTACGATGATCTCAACGCCTGCTGCTTTTGCATGGTTGATAGCTTCAATAGTCTGAGGCATAACACCGTCATCGGCTGCAACAACAAGAATTGCAATATCTGTTGATTTTGCACCTCTCATACGCATTGAGGTAAATGCTTCGTGACCGGGAGTATCAAGAAATGTGATCTTTTCTCCACCGGACTTGACCATATATGCACCTATCTGCTGAGTGATTCCGCCGGCTTCCTTTGATATCACGTTAGTTGATCTGATAGCATCAAGAAGTGATGTCTTACCATGATCTACATGTCCCATTACGCATACAACCGGAGGACGTTTTTTAAGATTAGCTTCATCTTCTTCATCCTCTTTAAGAAGCTCTGCGATTATATCTACTTTTTCTTCCAATTCAGCTATACAATTATATTCAAGAGCGATCTCTTCAGCCTCTTCAAAGCTTATCTCCTGATTGATCGATACCATCTGTCCTTTCATGAACAGCTTCTTAACTATCTGAGCCGGAGCAACTTTCATCTTATCTCCGAGATCCCTGATAGTCATCTTTTCAGGAAGAATTATCGTACGGATTGAATCTTCAGGCTCTTCCTTGACAACAACCTCAGGTTTGATGAATGCACCTTTACGGTTAGGATCTTTTTTCTTATTACCTGTCCTTACATTATCATCCTGATCGTAATCAAATCTTCCTTTACCATACTTCTTGCTGTAATCCTTCTTATTGCCTCTCTGGTTTCTTCCCTGTTTCTGTTCCTGCTTGATGCCGTCAAAACCACTCTGGCTCTTTTCGAACTTCTCAAGGACTCTGTTGCCACCGCCTGAATCTCTTCTTCCGCCCTGGCTTCTTTGTCCGCGTCCGCCGCCTTTGTTATTATCTTTACCGTAATCCTTGGTACCGCCGTCTCTGTTGTTATTGTCTTTTCCGAAATCTCTGCCTGTACGACCCTTTGCATTACGGTCATTTCTGTCACCGCGTTCATTACGGTCTCCACGATCACCTCGTTCACCGCGATTTCTGTCATTTCCGCGATAGTTGTTATTTCTGCCTTCACCGGAATTATTTTGATTACCCCTAAAATTACTGTCACTGGAATAATTACCGTTACTTGTATAGCTTCCTGTAGCTACTTTAACAGGCTTTTCTTCTTTTGATCTGCTTTCCTTCTTTTCCTCTGTCTTTTCATCCTGTTTAACCGGTTTTTTCTCCTTTGCGGGTTCATCGGTTTTTTCTTTAACGATCTCTTTTGCCGGTTCTTTTTCTTCATTCCGACCTGAAGGCGCACTTTCAGAAGCAGTCTCTTTAACTGCCTCTTTCTTTTCTTCGATTGTATTGGTCTCAGTCGTTTTCTTTTTAGTCTTTTTCTTATTATCCTCTACCTTTTCAACAGCCTTTCTGTTACCGAATTCCTTTAACAAAAAAGCTATGGCATCGTCTTCTATGTTACTGTTGGGTCCCTTTACATCGAAACCATTCTCATTAAGCATCTGCACAAGATCAGAGCTTTTTATGTCAGGCATGGTATTCTTAATACTCTTTGCTATCTCATGTATCCTCATTTTTGCCATATATCCGCTACCTCCCGGTTTATATTCTGTATTATCGCATCTGCAAGCCCTTTGTCAACTATAGCCATAGATGCCCGATATTCCTTACCGATCGCATGTCCAAGCTCTTCTTTACTTGAATAAAAATAAACCGGAACATGATAGTTTTTACTCATCTTCGAATATCTTTCTCTTGTGTTATCTGACACATCGTCGGCAACTATAACAACATACGCTTTTTGTTCCTTAACAGCTTTTTCAGTTGCATAAGTACCACTCATAACATTGCCGGACTTCATCGCGAGTCCGATGTATGATAATACTTTATCCTGCTTCAAACTCCAACATCTTCCTTTCTATATCTGCATAAACCTCTTCCGGTATCATAATGTTAAGCGAACGAGACAGGGCTTTGGTCTTTTGAGCTTTTTTCAGGCACTCAACCGACGGACAGATATATGCTCCGCGTCCGTTCATTTTTCCGGAACCGTCAACGATCACATCGTCTTCAGGTGTTTTAAGAATTCTGATCAGTTCGTTTTTATTCTTTGATTCCTGACATCCGACACATTTTCTCATAGGGATCTTCCTGGTTTTCAAAAAGATACCTCCTCTTATTACTGCATTTCTTCGATATCGCTCTTGATATCGATCTTATATCCCGTAAGTCTTGCGGCAAGACGGGCATTCTGACCTTCTTTACCGATAGCAAGTGATAACTGGTAATCCGGCACAACTACCTTTGCTGTCTTTTCTTCCGGATCGGCAGTAACCGACAATACTTTTGCAGGACTCAGTGCATTCTCGATGAACACAGCCGGATCCTCGTTCCAGTTAACAATATCGATCTTCTCGCCTCGAAGTTCTTCCACAACTTTATTAACCCTGTTTCCGTTGGTTCCGACGCATGCACTTACCGGATCAACATCAGGGTTATTGGAAAGCACTGCGATCTTTGTTCTCGATCCTGCTTCCCTTGCAATATTCCTTATCTCAACGGTTCCGTCCTGAACTTCGGGAACCTCGAGTTCGAACAACCTTTTAACAAGTTCCGGATGGGTTCTTGATACAGTGATCTTCGGACCTTTTGTTGTATCTCTTACTTCAACAACATATAATTTGATCTTCTCATTCGGAACAAAATGCTCTGTTTTAACCTGCTCGTTCTCGGTAAGATCCGTATCTACCCTTCCGAGATTGATAGATATATTATTACCGGATATTCTCTGTACTGTACCTGTAGTAATATCTCTTTCTTTCTCATAATATTCGTTATACAATACTTTTCTTTCTTCTTCACGGATCTTCTGAACAACAACCTGCTTTGCTTTCTGTGCAGCGATCCTTCCGAAATTCTCCGGAGTAACTACAACATTAACAATATCCCCGGGTTCGTTATCAGGGAAGAACTGTGCAGCCTGAGCTGTACTGATCTGTGAAGTGCTGTCTTCAACAACATCCACGATCTCCTTCTGTGCATATACATTAACCTCGCCGGTAATATCATCAATCGTCACTTTAATATTATCCGCTTTGCCAAAATGGTTCTTGCAGGCAGCATATAAAGAATTCTCAATTGCATCTATTAATACGGATTTGCTTATTCCCTTATCTCTTTCAATCTGGTCAAGCGCCTCAATCAATAATGAATTACGATCTTCCACCTGTTCTTTTTTTCTCATTACATAATCCTCCTATCAGTTTACAATAAGTATATTAAAAATCTATTGATAATCTTATTACAGCAACGTCTTTTCTGTCGAAAACAACAGTTTCCTCTCCAAGAAACACGGTAACGGTTTCCTCATCAAACCCGTCAAGTCTTCCGGTAAATTCTTTGGCTTTTATCTTTTTACCGTTCTCGGTCAGTTCAATATCTTTATACAGCTTAATATCGATATCCTTACCGATACTTCTTATGTAATCCTTATCTTTCTTAAGCTGTCTTCCGAGTCCCGGCGAGCTTACTTCAAGTATATAGGCATCATCAATAAAATCCTCTTCATCAAGCTTATCACTTAGCGCACGGTTTATAAGTTCACAATCATTGATAGTTATGCCGCCTTCTTTGTCGATATATGCTCTCAGAATATAATTGCCGCCTTCTTTTACATATTCAACATCAACAAGCTCAAATCCATGCTCATCCATCATGGGTTCAAGGATCTTCTCGGTTTTTGCCACATATTCATCCTGTTTCTTCAAGTGATCACCTCATTGCCGTATTAATAATGTTGGTGTTCCAAAAATTTAAGAGTGAACCTGCGTTCACTCTTATCTAGTCTTACAATATCATCTTAATAATAGTATCACAATCAACGATATAATGCAAGAAGATTTTTTAAAAACCACATTTCATACGAAAATGTGGTTTCTCGGGTTGGGCTATTACAAACTATAATAGAAACAGTCCGTAGGGGAATCGAACCCCTGTTTTCGCCGTGAGAGGGCGACGTCTTAGCCGCTTGACCAACGGACCATCAACATTTGCTATAATACACTACTTCAAAACAAAATGCAAGCATTTTTTTATTTTTTTTCTGCTTTCTGTCTGAGCAGCTTAATTACGTCCTTTCTGGTGATGATACCTATAAAGAATCCGTCATCATCAACAAGACTTAAGAAGTTCTGTGAAAGGAGTCCCTGTACAACTTCCTTACTGTCGGCAAAATTATTAACTGCCGGGTTCCTTTTAACATTTACGATCGTATTAACAATGTCGATATTCAGATCATCCATTCCTTTGTCACATATGTACATCAGCAGTTCGCCCTCACTAACCGTACCGACATACATTCCTTCACTGTCAATAACGGGAATAGTTGAAAAGCCGCTTTCCTTGAATATCTTTATGGCGTTACCGATATTATCGTCTTTAAGAATAAAAGTAACGGAGTTCTTAGGTTTTAAGAGACCTGCAACATTAAAGTCTTTTCCAAGATCTCCTCTGAAGAACTGATAAAACATCTCTGACTTATCACGTTCCTCGTTAAAAAGATCGGCAACCTTCTTTAATGATACTTTAAGAGCATTCTTTTCATTATCATCAAGTACCTTATCGATCTTCTTCGTGAAATCATTGATCCCTTCATTCTGAAGTCTGTATTGCTCTTTTCCGTTAGCTGAAAGCTCTACATATGTTTTCTTATTAGCTGTATCAAGTTCCCATATCACAAGACCGTCATCACTCATATTACGAACCATCTCTGAAACCACGGTCATGGGTACATCAAATTCTTTTTTGAGATTTTCAAGATATATCTTTCCGTCTGCACCGGACTCTTCTGCCATCCCGATCAGTTTTCCAAGAATCATATATTCTGTTTTCGGAAGAATATTAAACACAGAACTAACATCCGATATTTCCAGTATAGATTCAAATAATTCTCCACCAAAGATTTTTTCCTGCATATAAGCTCTCCTTTAAGATGTATTCTTTTCTATTCGTCACTATCCTAGCTATCCCTGTCTTTGTTCCTGTCTTTTACACTCCCGCTCTTTTCGCTTAATTTCTTTTGCTGTATTGCATTGATCATCTTTCCAAGAGTACCTGCCGGATCAAATATACTGCAGCCGTACATATTGGAATTCAGATTCTCATTATGCTGAATCCTGACTACTTTACCGCTGAACTCGATAGGTTTCTTTTCTTCTTCAGATTCAAAAAACAGCTTAACCCTGTGGCCTATATCAAGATCTTCCTGATATATAAAACAGAATCCCGAAGCACTGACATCCTTTATGATAGGCATGATCGATAATTTTTCCATACCTTTCATAAGATCAACTCTCATCTCTTCGCCGACATACAATCTGAAATGTCTTCTTCTGTTATATTTTTTGCCCTCTTCAATAGGCATGCTTATCTTGTGATATCTGTTACCATCCTTGAATTTGACCGGAACAATCTGCACATCATTCCAGACATAAAGCTTTTCACCTTCATCAAAATACACAATACTGACACTGACATTCTTAGGGAAATTAACAATCTTCTCATTTACAACAATGAGGTCAATAAGCAGATACTCGTCTCTTATAACGCGTATCTCCGAATTAAAATCCAGTTTATTAACTAACACGGACACTTTGTGTTCCGGCTGCATATCTTTTGGATTCATTGCATTTCCTCCATAATGTATTGTGACTATCCCTATCATTATATCATATGTTATTCAAAAAGTCCATAATAGATAATTGATTTGATTCGGATAATTCACCAAACAATCCGAGAGCACGCATTTTATCTATTGTTTTCGCACCTGTTTTGGTGCGCTGTTTAAAGTCTTCGATGGAGAAAAACTTTCCTTTGGATGCTTCTCTCACTATCGCTTCTGCAGCAATGCCACCCATTCCTTCTATCGTATTCAGCGCCGGCATAAGCTTCCCGTCTACGATCTGGAATCTGTCGGTCTTTACTTTATACAGATCGATAGGTTCAAACTTGAATCCTCTGGCATACATCTCCTGTACGATCTTCATATCCTTGATCATTTCCTTATCTTTTGATGTGGGTTTGTCAAGGCTTCTTATCGCTTTCATGTGTTTTTCAAGATTACTCTTGCCCATTGCCATTATCTCATAATCGAATGTCTTGGCACGGATACTGAAAAATGCCGCATAATATGCTAACGGATGATACACCTTGAACCATGCGATCCTTACTGCCATCATTACATACGCGACTGCGTGTGCTTTTGGGAACATGTACTGGATCTTGCGGCATGAGTTCATATACCACTCCGGGATATTGCTTGCATTCATGGCTTCTTCCATATCAGGTTTCAAGCCCTTACCTTTACGGACACTTTCCATGATCTTGAATGACATACTGCTCTCAACGCCTGCTTCTATAAGATATGTCATGATATCATCTCTGGTACATATTGCTGTTGACAACGTACATTCACCGGATTTGATAAGATCCTGTGCATTACCTGCCCACACGTCGGTTCCGTGGGACAATCCGGATATTCTTACAAGTTCCGAGAATGTGGAAGGTAATGTATCTCTTAACATTCCCATGGCAAAATCCGTTCCGAATTCCGGTATTCCAAGACTTCCGAGATCACAGCCGTCTATCTCATCCGGTCTTATACCAAGAGCATCCAGACTGTTGAATAACGACATAACCTTCTCATCTGCAAGCGGCACATCAAATATATTGATACCCGTATAATCCTGCAACGCTCTTATCATGGTCGGATCATCGTGTCCGAGTATATCAAGCTTCAGCAGATTATGATCGATGGAATGATACTCAAAATGTGTTGTGATCGTATCAACAGTCATATCATTTGCCGGTTTCTGTATCGGTGTAAATGAATAGATCTCTTCACCGTGAGGAAGCACGACAATTCCTCCCGGATGCTGTCCGGTAGTTCTTCTTACACCGGTACATCCCTTGGCGATCCTTTCCATCTCAGCGCGTCTCTTTTTGATGCCGCGTTCCTCAAAATAATTGTATACAAATCCGTAAGCGGTCTTATCAGCAAGCGTTCCAATCGTTCCCGCTCTGAAAGTATGACCTTCACCGAACAATACTTCAGTGTATTTATGAGCATTACTCTGATATTCACCCGAAAAGTTAAGATCGATATCCGGCTCTTTATCTCCCTTGAACCCAAGAAATGTTTCAAAAGGAATATTATGTCCGTCTTTTATCATAAGCTCTCCGCATTCGGGACAATAAGCATCGGGCATGTCAAATCCCGATTTGTCGGAGTATTCCTTTACAATATCCGAATCAAAGTCGGAATAATGACATTTCGGACAGTAATAATGTGCCGGCAGCGGATTGACCTCTGTTATTCCCGACATGGTTGCCGCAAATGAAGATCCAACCGAACCTCTCGAGCCAACCAGATATCCGTCTTCCACAGACTTCCATACAAGCTTCTGTGCGATAATATACATAACGGAATAACCGTTACTGATTATCGAATTAAGTTCTCTTTCAAGTCTGTCTTCAACTATCTTCGGCAGCGTTTCGCCATACATGGAATGTGCCTTTTCATAACATATATTTCTGAGATCATTGTCGGAATTCTCGATCACAGGCGGACATTTATCGGGTCGTACCGGTGATATCCGCTCAATTCTATCAGCAATCGCATTCGGGTTAGTCACAACTACCTCAAATGCTTTTTCTTCTCCGAGATAAGCAAATTCCTCAAGCATCTCATCGGTTGTATGCAGGTAGAGCGGTGCCTGTTGGTCGGCATCCTCAAATCCTTTTCCTGCCATAATGATGCGTCTGTACAATTCATCTTCAGGATCGAGGAAATGAACATCGCACGTTGCAACAACCGGCTTATTATATGCTTCACCGTAATTCACAATATTTCTGTTGAGATCCCTTAAGCCGTCAACATCCCTGATGCCGTACTTGGAATCTCTGAGCATGAATTCGTTATTACCGGTCGGCTGAATCTCGAGATAATCATAAAAATCAACAATACTTGCGATCTCGCTTTCGGGCACACCTCTTAACATCGCTCTGAACAACTCACCGGCTTCACAGGCCGAACCGATTATCAAACCTTCTCTGTACTTTCTTATGAGGCTTTTCGGTATTCTTGGCTGTTTATTAAAATAATTAATATGCGATTCGGATACAAGCCTGTACATATTGATCCTTCCCGTATCATTTGCAGCAAGAAGAATTATATGATAACTGTTACTTTTCTTAACAATATCCGGAGTCATTTTTCCGAACTCGTTAAGCTCCTTAAGTGTATGTACATCTTTTTCCCTAAGCATCTCACGGAATCTTAAGAATATCCCGGCAGTAGCTTCGGCATCGTTGACAGCCCTGTGATGATTATCAAGGATCACATTGCATGCTTTGGCAACAATATTAAGCTTAAATGTCTTCAGATCATTTAACAGGACTCTTGCCATAGTCAATGTATCACATACCGTAAATTCAGATTCGATTCCAAGAAGAACCGACTTGTTGCGTATAAAATTAACATCGAATTCCGCATTATGTGCAACAAGCACGCTTCCTTTGCAGAATTCAAGGAATCTCGGGAGCACATCCTCTAAAAGTCCGGCATCTTTTAACATCGAATCTTTTATACCTGTAAGCTCTTCGATCTCATAAGGTATTGATACGAGCGGATTAATGAATTCCGAGAATCTGTCTGTAATGATTCCCTTTTCAACTTTAACTGCGCCTATCTCAATAATATGATGAACATAAGGATTAAGACCCGTTGTTTCAATATCGAATATGACATATGAATCATCGAGCGTCTGTCCTTTTTCATTTTCAACAAGAAGCTTTTCATCATCTACGAGATAACCTTCAAGACCGTATATTATCTTAAAATCTTTTGCAGCTTCATTTTTTTCGGCAATGCCTTCAAGAGCATGCATGGCAACAGGAAATGCCTGAACAACACCATGATCGGTGATCGCAACCGCTTTATGTCCCCAGTCGATCGCACGTTTTACCAGATCTTTCGGTGAAGACACACCATCCATATCGCTGAACTGCGTATGAAGATGAAGCTCAACTCTCTTTTTCTCACCTGTATCGATTCTCTTAACCTTCGCCCTTATCTCAGGCGCCGGTTCAATGCCTTTTATGCTGCCAATCTCAAGTTCATGATCATATTTATCAATTTCGGCATTACCTTTTACTTTGATGCATTTTCCCTCTTCAATATATTCCTTTATCATCTCATACCCTGAAGGTTTGATAAAGAATTTGACACCAATTGAATCAGTATAATCGGTAATGATCAGTTTTATAATATAATTACCTGATTTTATCTCGGTTTTTTCCTGAAAAATTATGCATCCGCATACGATAACTTCACCGGCTTCATCTTCGATATCTGATAACTTAACAATATCACCGTCACAGCTTTCCCTGCCGTAGATCACATTGGAATTCTCATTATTTTGCTGTCCGTATTTTCGTGTATAGGAATTATCGCCGGATTTTTTACGATATTTATTCGAGAATCTGCTGTCTGTTTTTTTGCTTCCGGCAACATTCTTTTCTCCAAGTGATCCGTTATTATCTGAGGATTTATTATCTGCAGATGCAACATAAGCATCTTTTTTATTATTAGCAGCTTCACTTCCATCCGCCTTTTTGCCGGCTTTGCCTGTGTCAAATGTGTCGCTGTTATCCTCTGTCTGCATGGAATTGCCTTCGATAACATCGGTTTCGGACGAATCGGTGATTATGTAATCCTTATCACCTTCCATATCGATCCCGTCAAAATCGACGCTTATACCTTTATCATGATCAAAAGGTGATAATTCATATTTTTTCATTGTGGTCATATCAAATATTTCATAAGGTGCAATTCCGTCTTTGTATACGCTTTTCTTTGAACTTCCTTCATTTTCATATACATGTTTTACATGGGCTTTAATATCAAACCGGTTCAATAACATGTCTTCGAGCCATTCACAAAGATCTTTTGCACATCTGTCAGATATGAAGCTTTTTTCCATATGGATCGTAATATTATTACCTTCATCATCAATGTCGGTTTTCGAAGATTTTAAGAGATGATAATGCATCGGATTGGTGAATTCCAATTCCTCAAGAACACTGTCTTCGTACAATGACATTATCCTCGACAATTCGAACGTGCCCGGAAGCGAAAAATGTTCCTCTATCCACACCTCGCTTGTACTTTTTCCAAACAGATGAATCTTCAGACTTTCTGCCAGTTTTCTGTTAGCGGTAAATGATATGATCGTCGGACTGTCTATGTACACAGTAAGATTTTTATTTTTTTCATTATATAATACTCTTTTTACTTCTACATTTTCAAAAAGAGCCGATATTTCCCTGTCAATTTTGAAGTCGGAAAAACTTTCAACAATATTCATAAATCCTCCAAAAAATATTTATATAAAAATATCCGGATAATCTAATATATCTAATATGTCCGGGTATGTTGTTTTTTCATTGATCTTATAACTATTTTAAACACACATTATTCACTGTAGCAATACACAGATGTGCAGGCGAACAATTATGAAATTATTATGCGGTCTATCTCTTCTTTTAATGAGGAGAGCAACTGATCTTCCGGTACCTTTTTAAGTATCTCGCCTTTTCTGAACAGCAGTCCTTCACCTATTCCCCCTGCAATTCCGATATCTGCTTCCTTTGCTTCACCGGGTCCGTTTACAACGCATCCCATAACCGCAACTTTAATATCTGCGTCTATATCTTTCACCATATTTTCAACCTGTCCTGCAAGAGATATGATATCGATATTGGTTCTGCCGCATGTCGGACATGACACTACGGTAACGCCTGATTTACGTATTCCGAGTGTTCGAAGTATAAGTTTCGCAGAATATATCTCCTGAACAGGATCATCTGTAAGCGATACTCTTACAGTATCTCCGATTCCTTCACTAAGGATCAGACCGATTCCTATAGCTGATTTTATATTGCCGGATATGATCGTTCCTGCTTCCGTTATTCCCACATGTATAGGATGATCCGTCATTTTTGCAATGATCTTGTGAGCTTCGACACTCATGAGTACATCAGATGATTTTATGCTGACTACGAGATTATCATAACCCATGCTTTCGATAAGTCGCACTTTATCCATGGCACTCTCTGTTATTCCTTCAGCCGTTACCCCGCCGTATTTTTCGATCATTTCTTTTTCAAGCGAACCGCTGTTTACACCGATCCTTATCGGAACATTTCTCTCCTTTGCAGCATCAACAACAGCTTTTACACGTTCTTTTGAACCGATATTACCCGGATTGATCCTTATCTTATCAGCCCCGTTTTCAATTGCGGCTATAGCAAGCCTGTAATCAAAATGAATATCTGCAACAACCGGAATATGAACACGCTTTTTTATCTCTCCAAGTGCCCTTGCAGCCTCTAATGTAGGAACCGTGCATCTTACAAGTTCGCAACCTGCAGCCTCAAGTCTTGCGATCTGCTTTACGGTAGCTTCAACATCTTCGGTCTTTGTATTGGTCATTGACTGTATTACAACATTGTTTTTTCCGCCTATTACTACATCCCCGACCGATACTGCTTTTGTATGTTCTCTGTGCATAACCATTCCTCCCAAAGCTTATCCTGTGATCAACTTTGCAATATCATTGTACATGATAAATACCATCAGCACCATCAGCGCCGCAAATCCCACCATTGTGATAACGCCTTCTTTTTCCGGGTCGATAGGTTTGCGTCTGATGATCTCTATTATCTGGAAAAACAGTCTTCCACCATCGAGAGCCGGGATCGGCAGCAGGTTCATGACACCGAGATTGGCCGACAGCAGAATACTGAAATATATCAGTGTAAGTATTACCGAAGGTATACCGTAACTCATCGATTCATCAACAAGATCGCCTACTGTTGATACAATTCCCACAGGACCTGCGATATCATCAGTTCCAAGCTGTCCGGTTATAAGCATTCCCAGACTCTTGATAGTAGTGACGATCCAGTATTTTACTTCATACAACGAAAAATTAATTACCTCAATAATGTTTCCTTTCTGTCTCGGAGAACCATAAGTGAAACCTATCTTATATGACTTATCGGGTTCAACCGGTTCTGCCGTGGCACCTTTCGCAAAACCGTCTGATATGCCAAGATTCTCAGTAAGTACCGGTTTCAAGGTAACATCATAAGTCTCATCACCGCGCCTTAAAGTCATATCAACAGTATCTTCTTCACTTAATGGATTAAAAGCAAAATATGTTGCTATCTCTCTGTCAATATGAATTCCCGTACCGTTGATCTCGACGATCTCATCACCTTCTTTTACTCCGGCCTGCTCCATAGGCATACCGCTTGTAACAGAAGTGATCACAGGTCTGTCTATTCCCGAAACTCCCGTGATGATAAGTGCCAGCACAAAAGCAAGTATAAAATTGAAGAAAGGTCCGGCAAAAACTATGGACATTCTCGCATATACACTTTTATTGCAGAATGCTTCATCCGAATCTGATATATCATCTTCACCGAGCATGATACATGATCCGCCGAAAGGAAGTATCTTCACCGAATAAAATGTATGACCTTCCCATCCCGGAGCTGTTTTACATGCATTGGTCGAGGCGAAGAATTTTACTCTCATTCCATTATCCGACTTGCAGAAAGTGATCAGCCTCGGACCCATTCCAAGTGAAAATTCAGTTACATATACTCCGTTATATCTCGCCAGTAGAAAATGTCCCAGCTCATGGAATATTACGATTATACTGAATAACAATAAAGCTAAAACTATGTTCATATATCTCTATCCTTTCATATTGTTTATCATTGAATAAACATCCTGCTCAACCGACAGTATAGTGTCAACGTCAGGATCTGCGATAACTATATGTCTGTCCATCATATTACGGATCGTTGATGTTATGTCTAAGAATCCGATCTCTCTGTTAAGGAACTTCGCGACCGCATATTCATTCGCCGCATTATATACAGTCGGCATGGTTCCCCCAAGTTTTGCTGCCTCGAACGCAAGCTTAAGTCCCTCGAATGTCTCGGGATCGGGTTCCTCAAAATCAATATGCGATATTGCCGCAAAATCAAGTCTGTCACCCTTCAGATACACTCTCTGTCCATAATACATCGCATACTGGATCGGAAGTCTCATGTCAGGAGTTCCAAGCTGTGCGATTATGGAACCGTCAACAAACTCCACCATTGAATGTATGACACTCTGCGGTTGTATAAGAACCTGAATATTATCAATATCAGTATCAAACAGCCATCCGGCCTCCATAACCTCAAGTCCCTTATTAACCATTGTAGCGGAATCTATGGTTATTTTTTTGCCCATGGACCAGTTGGGATGATTAAGGGCATCCTCTACCTTCACATTAACAAGTTCTTCTCTTTTTCTTCCCCTGAAAGGTCCACCCGATGCGGTAAGAAGTATCTTTGACAAAGCTTTCCTGTTCTCACCGTGAAGTGCCTGATAGATTGCGGAATGTTCACTGTCCACCGGAAGGATCGATACATTTTTTTCTTCAGCAAGCGGCATGATTATATGTCCCGCCGTAACGAGCGATTCCTTATTGGCAAGAGCAATATCCTTACCTGCTTTTATAGCTTCAATTACCGGCCTTACACCTATCATTCCGACCACAGCTCCGACTACCATGTCGGCCGAATCTATAACGGCACACTCAATTAGACCGTCCATTCCGGTAACAAGTGTAACATCCTCCTTAATACGATCTTTTATGTCAACGGCAACTGCCTCATCATATACACATACAAGTGACGGTTTGAATTCTTCAATCTGTTTCAGAAGCATATCCGCGTTAGATCTCACCGCCAATGCAACAACATTAAAATCGTCAGGGTTATCCCTGACAATATCAAGTGTTTGTGTGCCTATTGAACCGGTTGATCCGAGAATTGATATATTATTCACAATATACCTCCTGTATACAATTTCATAAGATAATATACTACCGGCGCGACATATATGACACTGTCAAATCTGTCCATAACCCCGCCATGTCCGGGGATCAGTTTACCGTAATCTTTGATATCCATATTACGTTTAACAGCGGAAGCTGCAAGATCACCTATCTGCGACATTAACGCACCTATCCCGCATATTATCGGAAACACGATATAATACGGAATCTTCTCATCAAGTGTATTGGATATATACAGTCCATAGAAGAAAGCGATCACAACAGAACCTACCACACCGCCGATACATCCTTCGATTGTTTTCTTGGGACTCAGTGTTGTCGGAAGCTTATGCTTACCAATCAGAATTCCCGTAAGATAGGCAAATGTGTCACATCCCCATGAGACTATGAATATGATCCATATAAAATATATTCCGTATTCTTCAATCCTGACCTGATACAAAAATGACATGCAAAGTCCTGCATATACAAAAGCAAACAACGATTCTGAGATCATTTTTACATCATATACCGGCCATCTGATCACATATAATCCCATTAACAAGACAAAATACAACATTACAATTGCAGGCACCCATTCACCGTATCCGAGATACAGGATCAGATACAATGCAAAATCAATACCAAGCGTAACATAAAACATTGCTGTTCTATGAAGCGAAAGTACCTTAAACAATTCATATACAGCAGTGATCGACAATATTCCCGTAAATATCCACCATGCAGCACCCCCAATTATATTGCCGCATATTATCAAAGCAAGAAGTATCGCTCCGCTTATGGTTCTTTTAACAAACATGTCCTTCCTCCCGATCACTCAGACACCACCGAAACGTCTGTTTCTGGATGCATAGTAATCTATTGCTTTTTGAAGCTCTTTTTTATTAAAATCAGGCCACAAAACGTCTGTAAAATAGAATTCCGAATATGCTAACTGCCATAGCAGGAAATTGGATAATCTTATCTCACCGCTTGTCCTGATAAGCAGATCCGGATCGGGAATATCATCTGTATCAAGCATTCTTCCGAACATTTGCTCATTAATATCTTCCGGAGATATTGTTCCGGCAGCACACTCTGCTGCACATTTTCTGACAGCTCTGATTATCTCGTCTCTGGCTCCGTAATTAAGTGCAACCTGAAAATTAAGTCCGGTATTATTCTTAGAGCACTCTTCAAGCTCGATGATCTTATTGCGAAGTGATTCATCAAGTGCGCTTATCTCACCGAGAACTCTGACACGCATATTGTTTTTATTACTTCTTTCGATACAATTCTTAAGATATCTGTTAAGCAGCTTCATTAATGCATCAACTTCGTCTTTTGGTCTTTTCCAGTTCTCGGTCGAAAATGCATATACGGTAAGATACTTGATCCCAAGATCATGAGCATCTTCACATATCTGCTCAACAACACGACTTCCCTGGGCATGTCCTGCATTGCGAGGAAGCAGTCTCTTCTTTGCCCATCTGCCGTTACCATCAAGAATTATCGCCACATGTTTGGGCACGGTTTGGTCTGACATTTGCATTCTCCTCAAAGTAAATGCTTTTTTATATTTTTCAAGGGCAGTATCTGTTACCTCACTGCCCTTAAAATCATTAGTCATTCAGCCACTATGTTCAACTACGTACAGTGACAACGAAACACAGGTACTGAATATTTACGTTTATTATAATCCTTAACAAACAAAATGATCGTACATATTATACAGTTAATATCTCCTGGGATTTTGCTTCTACAGCTTTATCAACAAGCTTGATATACTTGTCGGTAAGCTTCTGAATCTCTTCTTCACGCTGTTTTGCATCATCCTCTGATATCTCATTAGCTTTCTGTTGTTTCTTTACGGCATCGTTGGCATCACGTCTGATATTTCTTACTGCGACTTTGGCACCTTCCGCTTTTTTCTTGACATCTTTAACAAGATCTTTTCTGCGTTCCTCGGTAAGCTCAGGGAACACAAGACGAATGATCTGTCCGTCGTTTGAAGGAGTAATTCCTATATCCGATGCCATTATTGCCTTCTCAATGTCCTTGATAAGGCTTTTCTCCCACGGCTGAATCTGGATCACTCTGGCCTCAGGCACTGATATGTTGGCCACAGACTGGAGATTGGATGCTGTCCCGTAATAATCCACAGTTATCTTATCAAGAATATGCGGATTAGCGCGTCCGGCTCTTATTGACATGTACTCTGATTCAAGACTTGCAAGTGATTTTTCCATCCTTGTTTCGACATCCTTTAATTCCATTATTTCAACCTCCGTTCAACTTATATAGTTTTATACTGTAATTATTGTTCCCACAGAACTGCCGCCGGCAGCTCTTACAATGGATTCTTCTTCATTCAGCCCGAATATCAGCATAGGCATATTATTCTCAAGGCAAAGAACCGAAGCTGCAAGATCGATCACACCGAGCTTCTTATCAACAACATCAGCAAAACTGAGCTTGTCGTACTTTACGGCCGAGGGATCGATCTTCGGATCAGCGCTGTACACGCCGTCGATAGCTTTAGCTGCAAGAATAATATCAGCTTCTATCTCAACCGCACGAAGAACGGTCGCCGTATCAGTAGAAAAGTAAGGATGACCCGTTCCACCCGCGAAGAATACAACTTTTCCGGATGCAAATGCATCCATAACCTTATCTTTTGAGAAAACGGTAGTGAACGAACTGCATTCAAACGGAGTCATTATCTCGGTCTTAATCCCTATGGATCTGCATATCTCAGACATATATATGCAATTCATAACCGTTGCGAGCATTCCTATCTGATCTGCTTTTGTTCTGTCAATATTCTCGCTGGTTCTTCCGCGCCAGAAATTACCTCCGCCGATAACTACGGCAATCTCGGTACCTTTATCGCAAAGCTTTGATATCTGTCCGGCAACTTCAAGGCATGTTTTTTCATCAAAACCTTTCTTCGCATCACCGGCCAGTGCTTCGCCGCTTAATTTTAAAAGAATTCTCTTATATTCAGCCATTATATGCTCCTATTATTCAAACTTGCTTGATATATCAGCAGGAATCTCACCAACAGTACATATACCTTCAACAATAGCACCGTTGTTGAACTGAAGAGTCTTTGCAGTGATATTACCAACAACTACTGCAGTAGAGTCAATAACTACAGAACCAAGAACTTCTATATCTCCTTTGATCGCACCTGCAATATAAGCTGATACAGCAACTATCTTTCCGACAACAACCGAATCTTCGGATATCTTAACGCTTCCTGTACTGTTAAGATCGCCTTCAAGTTTAACCGGAGTCTTAACAAATATCTCTGATGCGATCGCATTACCGCTAACCGAACCGAATACGGATAATTTACCCTGACATTCAACATCACCGGTGATAACACCCATGACTTCAAGTGAGCAGTCGGAGGAAATACCGCCCTTAATTGTTGTTCCTTTGGTAATAACGGTAACTTCCATATTACTGTCAGAACCGCTTTCCTGAGTATCTGCCAAAACCGGTTCATCTAAAGATCTATTATCAACAACAGCCGGTTCTTCAGGAGCAACTTCAACCGTATCTGAAGCAGCCTCCTCTTCTCCAACAGATTCAATAGCAGAAAGCAGATCTGCATCTTCCGTTCCGGCATCTATATCATCAACTGATGCAAGACTATCCGCCATCTGAGCATCTACATCCAGCTCATCACTGTCAATTGCCTCCATTTTTGAATCAAGTTCTGCAAGCAGATCCTCATTTGATGAATCATCAACATCCTTAAAAAAACCCATTATATGTATCCTCCTTAATATTTGATCACACAATGTAATAATTATATACTAAAGATAGTTATAAATCAACTAATTTTTGGAACCTCCCCACGCCCCAGCGCCACAAGCGGTCAATCAGCAACAGGTACGAAGCAGACAGGCTATGACTTAAAGGCGTGGGAAACCGTGAATAAAAACCAATGATTTAGCAAGGTACATCAAAGTTCAAAAGATTTGGGCAGAAGTTCACCAAGTGAATATATCTCAAAATGTTCCGTATCCGTTGCCGCTATTATTTTAAAACCATCCGGAGCACAGAACTCGGACATTACCTGGCGGCATATACCGCAAGGGTAACACATATCAGGAGTTCCGTCTTTATGTCCGCCGGCTATCGCAATGGCTTTAAATTCCCTTTTTCCTGACGCTACAGCGCAAAATATTGCAGTTCTCTCAGCACAAATGCCGGCAGGATAAGAAGCATTTTCAATATTGCAGCCCTTGAATATGGTTCCGTCCGCACAAAGAAGCGCGGCTCCAACCTTATAACCGGAATATGGAGAATATGATCGCTCTCTCGCCTCAAATGCCTCTTTGATCAATAATGTACGTTCTTTTTCTGTCAATAATTCTTCGGACATATCGCGCCCCCCTTTTAAATGCATAATATTACCTCTGCAAATAATATTAATTCAAGATATAACTATATGCCGCATGATGTATGTGATTCAAATTAAATTGTACACAATTCAATTATTGATTGCACGCAATATTTATTTTGATTGTGCGCAATTTAATTATTGGTTGTGTGCAACCTTTATGTTCTCAGACTGCATACTTTCGGCTCATTTGATTCTCGCATTCCCGCAAGTGGTTATTTGTTATATCCTGTTTAAACATTATATTCAAATATTATCATTCTCATCTTCTGCTCCGGTTCTTTGTTTCTGAGCACATAAAGCGGAGCACCAAACATTTATATGAAAACTATTTATCATGTTCAATCAGTATTCTGATCGCTTCAACAGCAGTTTCAATAACTCTTGTTGTGTCATGGAATTGTTTGTTTTCCATGTTAAGCTTTTCTCTCTCCTGATTTGCAAGTGCAAGCAGAACCGAACCCACTCTTACACGAAGAAAACTTCCGGCAATAAATAATGCGGCGTTCTCCATCTCGGATGCAAGGCATCCCATCCTCTTCCATGCCTCCCATTTATTTTCAAGTTCATAATATACCGGCATCAATTCAGGATTATGCTGACCATAGAAAGAATCTTTACTCTGGCATACTCCTATGTGGTGTCTGTATCCGAGTTTGGCTGCCGACTCAGCCAGAGCACTTACAACATTAAAATCAGCTACTGCAGGATATTCAATAGGTGCATATTCCTTTGTTGTTCCTTCCATCCTTACAGCTGCATTTGCGATAACAACGTCTCCGCCCATTACATCAAGTTCAATTCCACCACACGTTCCGACTCTTATGAATGTATCCGCCCCGCATTTTACCAGTTCTTCCAATGCAATCGAAGCAGAAGGACCACCTATTCCGGTTGATGTCACACTTACTCTCTCCCCATTAAGCGTGCCTGTATAAGTAACATACTCCCTGTTAGATGCCACCGGGACTGCATTCTCAAGATTCTCTGCTATCTTACTGACTCTTCCCGGATCTCCGGTAAGAATAACATATCTTCCCACATCTCCTTCACCACATTGAATATGATACTGTTTTCCTGTTCCTGCTGCATAATCTGCCATAAGTCCATACCTCCCTTTATATTTTTTTCTTTATCATGCAATACCAGATGACTTTAATCATATGATATGCTGTTTATAACACTCTTGTTTTATGAACAGCACCGGTTATATGTATATAACCGGTGCTGTATTAGTTATCATTAGTTACAATTATTCCATTGATCTCTTATATTCATCCCTATTGGTATAACCGATAGCATATATCGTAAACTTCTTGTCCTCATTTCCGGCAGTCATCCTGATCTCAAATTCATGCGAAGCAATATCTTTGTCTTTAAAAACAACACTCACTGTTGCGTTATTCCAGCCATCGCTTCTATATCCATCCATTGTCTCTTTCAGGATACCGTCAACATAAAGTTCAGCCTTTCCAAAATTCTGATCATTGGCAAGTTTGTAAGCGATCATCATATTGCTGCATTTGACAGACGCTCTGAAGCTCTCAAAGCCTTTCTGATGCATCCAGCAGTTGGGAAACCACTCAACTCCTTCCTTGCCGCCTTTCTTATATTGGAATATGTTCTGGCTACTGTCTTTGTCACCAAAGCTTCCGACAGAAAGCCACTCAATAGCATCAATCTTTTCTATATCAACATCTGAATCTATAAGTGTCATTCCTGTAAATGAATCTCCGTATACAGGATCTGTCTCTTCAAGTATAACAGAGTCGGGATCTTCTTCCTCCTCATAAGCTTTGTCAAATACATTCATGATCATATCCGCCATGAATCTGTGCCCTGTAACATCCGGATGAAGTCTGTCATTCCAGAAAAACCACTCAGACACATCACAACCTCTCGTATTATTCGGATCAAGAAGCGGTTTCATCATATTCTTAACGCTAACCATAGGTAGATCGTATTTTTCACCAAGATGAATATAATATTCCTGCTTATGTGTATCAAAATTAACTGTATGTGAAAAAACAAGGAACACAGCGCATCCCTGCTCAAGTCCCATTCTGATGAGACTCTCGATGCCTTCACCCTGAGTACATTCCTCATGGTCATTTACAACGAATTCTATGAACAAAACATCCGGGAACTTACCGTATTCCATCTCATTAAGCACATCATTCCGGAATCTTATAACACCTAATGATGAAGGTGTTCCGCTCATTCCCGCATTAATGAAATGAACATTGCTTCCATCGCCCGCACCATACTTTTGCCTGAATTCTTTATATGAAGTTTCAGCATAACAGTCGGAATTCACAGACACATCCGTAGCTGCGCAGCCTTCCGTAATGGATCCTCCAAGATATGCTAATGTTACATGTTCACCTGCAAGCGCTTTGTTAATAACCTTCTTAAGTCTTGAATTGTTACCTACGCTGATAAGTGAATCATCGATCATTGTCTGATAATCACCGCCGTCAAACGGATATGTCGTAACATTGATATCAGATATCTCTATATCCGTACCGGCATCTGCCGAAAGATTAATTACACAGTCAAGCATATACTTATCTACAGTAAGTGTGGTACTGTATTCCAATGATTCACCGGATCTTACGGTTATCGTATCAGACTGTCCTACAAACCGCTCTCCATTCTTATCGAATCCCTTACTGTATTTGCTGCCGGAATAACCAATGGAAATATCCTTGTCGCTTCCCGAACTCTGTCCGGCCCTGAATCTGACTTCACACTTTCCGCCGTATTTCATCAGCCCGTTCATAGGGATCACGCAACTGCCATTTAACGTAAAACCATCAAACCGGTACGAACCGAATGCCGGTTCTATCGCCGGTTCTATCATCCTGCAAACATGTGACTTCAAATCATTAACGCTGACAACCGAAGCAAGAGAATCCGAAGTGTCGGAATCCGGATCGTCCTCATCAGAAACATCTGCATCCGGATCATCAGATGCTTTGATCACAATAGGATTAACCGTGACTTTGATCACGCCAACAATCTTCTTTCTTCCATTTTTGATCTCATACACAGTGATCTTTGCAACACCTTTTTTTAGTGCGGTTATCTTACCGTTCCTGTTAACTATTGCAACACCGGGTCTGTTACTCCTGAAAGTATATGTGCAATTCCTCTTATTGTTCTTAATAGATACCCTTTTACTCTTACCTACTTTCAGGCTTATGTTTGTTTTGCTTACAGCCGATTTCTTTGCTTTAACAGCCCTGTAGCCAAGAACAGCCACCCCTGCAATAAGCGAAGCTGTAAGAGCCATACCGATAGAACGTTTTGAATTCTTTGACAACATATATATCTCCTTTACCGGAATATTATTTCCATGCAGCCTTCGCTGCTTCTATAGCCTTGTAATATGCATCCTTAGGACTGAACAATGCGCTGAACAATAACGGCTTGCCGTCTCTTCTCCATGAATTGGTATCACACAAGCCCCAGAATGTAAGTCCTGTAATATTAACTCCGGACTTCTTCTTGCTTACAAGCATATATATCAGATCATAATAATACTGCGGCTGTAATCCGGAATTATTGTAATCTGTTACATCAAGCTCGGTGATCTGAATCTCGAAACCTTCTCTTGCAAATGCATCTATGGTTCTTTCGATCTTTTCAACATTTGGATAACCGACATCCAGATGGGACTGCATTCCAACACCTGCACAAACTTTACCGTCTTCATTGACATAATTGATCATAGTAATAATATCTTCGGCAACTTCATAAGTATTGTAATCGTTATAGAATAACTTAACAGTATTCTCAAGTCCGAACTGTTTAAGTTCATCATAAGCTATCTGGAATGCTTTCTTGACATATACAGGCTTATTGGTTCTGTCACTCTGTGACTTCTCTTCCGGATAATATACCGAATTCCACGGTGATTTCTGGTTACTGTCATAGTTATGGAAATATTCATTGACTACATCCATACAATACACAACATCTTTTCCATGAGCAGTATTGTATATATGATTGATCACGTTACGAATATAATATTCCATTCTTCCATCCATCACATCGGAACTAACATATCCGCTGTCACCGTTGTAATCTTTTCTGAAGAAAGCACCCGGTGTCTGCGAATGCCAGACAAGTACATGGAATCTTACTCTGAAACCATATTCATATGCTGTATTGATTACGTTATCAAATTCCGAGAAGTTAAGCACCGGATATTTTGAATCTTTATAGCTGTCAGGAAGTATATATCCGTCAGGAAGAGTTGAAGACAGATTGATTCCACCGCCAAAATTACTTCCGTTAATGAATGTATTCGGTTTGGTCTCATTCTCCATAGTTACACTGTTATAAAGCGAAGTTGTGAATGTCTTGTTGTCTCTCATCTGCGAATATGTATTACATGTTCCTATGTTGCCGAATATCTCAGTGAACAGATCTTTAAAAGTGCTGTCCATTCCGGCTGATTCAACAATCTCGATTGAATCCACATACATATCTGCAGTATTGTCGGCATCCCAGAATAAAGTAAGGCTGTTGCCTATACTGTCCGGAGTCGAATATATCGATTTCATAACAGACCACTGTCCGCCGGTAACTTTTACGCTCTCACCGACCTGTGACGGCCATGAGAAGCCACCGCCTCCGTTACCGTTCATACTCTTCATTGAAATATTGGCATCCTTATCACACATTACATAACATGTGATATTATACAGTTTTCCGCCTTTAAGATACTTTGAAAGATCAATGGCCATACCGCACCCTGTCCAACTGTTTCTTTCTGTACGATTGACAGCTTTAAGGCATGCATCGTCATTGTACCCGGCATTTGACAATTCGATCTTCACACCGTCTCCCTGCGCCTTGAACATAGATATATCATGATCCGAAAAATCAAATGACAGATATAACGGAGTCGGACTTGCAGTAGCCTCGGGACCAGTTGTCACTGACGGTGTTTCTGCAGGCATGATTCCACTCGTCCCGGTCTGCACAGCCTGAGTGACAACAGGTGAACTGCTCACAATGACAGTATTGTCCTTTTTCTCCTTTTTATTGACTGTTACCTTAACAACACCGAGTTTGGTCGCTTTACCCGCTTTAGTCTTTTCCTTTACGGTAATGTTAGCCGTGCCTTGCTTAACTCCCTTAACAACACCTTTCTTTGTAACAGTTGCGATCTTCTTCTTATTAGAAGAGAATGTATAACTGCATTTTGAATTCTTATTCTTGATCTTGATCGTCTTTTTACTTCCAACATTAAGTGACATTCTCTTAGAAGCTAAAGCTGCCTTGCCCTTTGCTTTAGCGGGAATTTCCACTCCCGTTCCGGCAAATCCCGATACGAACAAAGCCGACGCAAGCATCAATGAACCTATTCTTCCAACAAAACCGTATACGCCCGTTCCCGTCATTAATCCAGTCATTTTTTTTGTCATGTTTTAAGCCATTCCTTTTCTTTATATTATGTTTATGTTCAACATCCAATGTAAACATGAAGATTTCGTAGGAAAAGTTTGCTTTTCATATGAAATAATTATGTTTTCATAGGGTGCTAAACACAGGTATCTTAATAATAAAATCTGTCATAAACTTGGCAGGTCCTTAAACGATCATTCGTAACCGTTTGGATTATTATGTTGCCATCTCCATGAATCTTCGCACATCTTTCCAATTCCGAATTCGGCCCTCCAGCCAAGTTCTTCATTTGCTTTTGAGGGATCGGCATAACACTCGGCTATATCGCCAGCTCTTCTCGGTTTTATCTCATACGGAATGTGGCATCCCGAAGCTTCTTCAAAATTCTTAACGACATCAAGAACACTGTAACCTTTTCCGGTTCCAAGATTATATATGCACAATCCGGCATTCTCTTCAATCTTACTCAGTGCCTTGACATGACCCCTTGCAAGATCTACAACATGTATATAATCACGTACTCCGGTTCCGTCATGCGTAGGATAATCATTACCGAATACACCGAGGCATGCAAGCTTACCGACA
This sequence comes from Lachnospiraceae bacterium V9D3004, assembly GCA_000621985.1. Classification (GTDB taxonomy): domain Bacteria; phylum Bacillota; class Clostridia; order Lachnospirales; family Lachnospiraceae; genus V9D3004. The sequence continues at coordinate 148,644 of KK211381.1, read as the reverse complement.
GCGACCTGGGTAATATACGGCATAAGGTTATTGGGAATACCGTTAGGATTCTCTCCGATCTTTCCCGAAGGATGCGCACCTATCGGGTTAAAATATCTGAGCAGTATTACATTCCATTCATTATCGGCTGTGTGTATATCAGTCATTATCTGTTCCAGCATTGATTTGGTCTGTCCGTACGGATTGGTTATATCCCCCTTCGGGCAGTTCTCTGTTATCGGAATCTCCTTCGGAGAACCGTAAACCGTTGCCGAGGATGAGAAAACAATATTCTTAACGTTATGATCAGCCATAACACCCAGAAGAACGAGCGTTCCGCTAATATTATTCTCATAATATAACATCGGTTTTGCAACAGACTCACCAACAGCCTTAAGTCCTGCAAAATGAATACAACATTCAATATTCTCTTTATCAAAAATATTGCAAAGGGCCTCTTTGTCTCTTATATCCGCCTCATAAAACGTCACTTTTTTACCTGTGATATCTTCAACACGTTTTAATGATTCCCTGCTCGAGTTGACAAGATTATCAAGTACAACCACTTCATAACCGGCATCAAGTAATTCCACCACTGTATGGGAACCAATATATCCGGCACCGCCTGTAACAAGAATTGACATAAAATATTAACTCCTTTTTCAGCAAAATACATACTGTTAAATTATACACCTTATTTTAAATCATTGTCAATTGATATTATGGGTTAAGGGCGTGGGGAACTGTAAATGGTAACTTTTATTCAAAGATCTCAATCTGTCCGGTTTCGTGAGAGTATCTGTAAACATTATTGGAAAGCCATTCTTCTTTTGCAACATGTTCTCTGTTAATATCTATGACCATTTTCCTCAGATTATCTCCGTTAACTTCTCTTTCAGCCGGGATTATTATGATCTCATGAATACTGCTCGGCAAAATGAACACATCCGTATTATTGATTTCAGCCATTTCCTGAATGCTTGTAGTATATAACATCGTAGCCGCACCGTTAAGACAATATTTATTGGTTAATGCATACATTTCTGGTCCACTGATATTCATGTAATCCGACAGACCAAGAAATCTCAGCATTATGGTCTTAAGATCAATTATCTTTTCAGGGAACAAGCGTTTCATGTTGTTATCGGCCATCGTATACATATCGTCAATATCAAGCTTCCATTCATTCATTAACCTGTCAGTTATCCTGAAGCTCTGGATATTTTTATCATTTCCCGAACAAAGATAATGAAATGTAACGGCAAGATCCATAAAAGGAATATACGGCGAATACTTAAGCATATCCTGATTCAATTCGTAATTGACCAGTCTGTAGAATATTCTGTCAGGAAGCTTGTCTTTGGTAATATCATTTTTACTTATTTTCATACCATATCTGCAGCATTCCCTGTAAACTGCGATTATCCTGTCTGTAATCACATTAAGAGCCATACCGGAATTGTACATTTTATAGTATTCCTCAAGATAGATAGCCGGTGAAGTAAAATTATTACCATATTTCTTTTTACTGCTTATAATTATTCCGGTATATAAACAGGAATTATTCTTCGTCAGTTCATTGTATGATACATCATAGTATTCACCCAGCCTTTCCTTTACGTTTTTAATGATCTCATTAACAAATTCTTTGTAATCCATACATCATCCTCCTTTTTTACTGTAAAGCATAACAAAAAAGAGAACATAATGATTTACAAAAATTCCAACACAAATTATACAAAAACAACAATAGAATATTTGTTTTTACCAAATAATAGCTTTTCTTTTATGCATGTTGCACAAAAGAAAAGCTATTTTTTCTACATCACATTATTAAGTTCATTCTACGGTTCCAAAACCGTCGAACGGCCACAGCCTGAAAACCGCCTTACCGTCAATATCCTCTTTCTTAACCAGACCAACATCCGATTTACGGCTGTCGTAACTGGAATTCCTGTTGTCACCCATAACAAAATATTCATCTTCTCCGATCTTAACCGGTGATTCTGCCAGACCGGGATTATTGATCGTCTCTCTTCCGTATATATCATCGGTAAGTTTTTTATCGTTAATATATACATAGCCTTCCTTGATCTGAACCGTTTCTCCCGGCAAACCGATTATCCTTTTAATATAATTCGTGTCACTTGAGAAAGGAAATACGATAATGTCATATCTTTCGGGCGGATGCATGTAATAAGATATCTTTTCAATTATAAGACAGTCGCCGTCATCAAGTGTATTGGTCATTGAATTGCCATCTACAACGGTATGATGTGCAACAAGTCTTGTAAATGCAAATGCAACAATTATGGAAATGATCATACATGCGAATATATACAGAATATCACCGGCAATCCCCGATGTTTTTTCACTGTTCTCAGAATCCTCTTCCGCAACGGACTCACAAACAGTACTGTCTTCGTCTTCTACCGATATCGGATCTTCAACTTTCTTGTCATCGTCTTTTTTCAGATAATTCCCCTGATGATCATCCGAATGATCGTTTAAAGAAATATCAGACTTTTCATCATCAGGAAAACGATCCCTTATATGTTCGGGATCGAAGTTATAGTACATCTTTATCTGATCGACAAATTCAAGACTGTCTTTGATCTTATTCTCGTCATACATCGGACTGCCCCCTGACATATATGGATATTAATCTTTAATATCCTCCACATCCTCCAACGTAATTCTTCCAATTTTTCCGGCACGATAATCGTCCAAAAGCAATATTGCAGCTCTGTTTGTATCGAGCGAATCACCTTTTGCTATACAGCCTCTTTTGACCGCAAATCTTTCGAGTAATTCGTACGGACTCCCATCCGGTTCACTTCCCAGATATTCTTTCAGTCTGTCTTTGTACGAACCGGACAATATTTCAAGTAATTTATAAGCAAGCTCTTCTATCTGGATTATATCATCATTGATAGAACCGATAAGCGCAAGATTGATCCCGGTTTTTTCATCTTCAAACTTAGGCCACAGTACTCCCGGAGTATCAAGCAGTTCAACATTCTTATTAAGCTTTATCCACTGCTTTCCTTTTGTAACGCCCGGTTTATCGCCTGTCTTTGCACACGCTTTACCGGCAAATGAGTTAATAAATGTGGACTTGCCGACATTCGGTATTCCAACGATCATTGCTCTCACGGGTCTGTTTATTATGCCGCGTTTACGATCTCTTTCAATCTTCTCATGACAGGCTTTCATTATAACATCATTAACAGCCCTGACTCCTTTTCCGGATTTGGAATTGGTTATTGCAACGTTATAACCTTCTGATTCAAAATATGCTTTCCATTTCTTTGAAGCCACGTCATCGGCAAGATCAAATTTATTAAGAACAATTACCCTTATCTTACCGTTTGCAAGTTTTGCGATGTCCGGATTTCTGCTTGATACGGGTATTCGGGTGTCAATTATCTCAATAATAACATCAACAAGTTTAATATTCTCCTGCATCATACGCATCGCTTTGGTCATATGACCGGGATACCATTGTATATTCATTAATTCTTCTCTAAACTTTCTGTTTATTTAATAAATGAATAATTATCCATTTTTATCCATACTTTTCCAATAATATCTTTTTTAACAATTGTTCCTATCTCGGAAAACCGACTGTCTTCACTGTTGTTACGATTGTCACCCAACAGGAAGTATTCATTATCTTCGAGCTTTATCTCTTCTTCTGCAAGCCCTCCGGTCTTCATAGGTTCAACTTCAATATCTTCTTCAAGTTTATTGTTGTTGATATATACCGCTCCCTCTTTAATGAGTATCCTTTCACCGGGAAGACCTATTATTCTCTTGATAGCGAGATTACTGTGTTCCGAATTAATACTGTAGGCAACGACGTCATTTCTTGCGGGACTGGCCACCCTGTATATAAGTTTATTGATCAGAACCTCGTCTCCGTTAGACAATGTTGTATTCATTGAATCACCGACCATAGTTGTTTTTACCAATCCGTAATGAATAATAAAATAAGCCAGTCCGACAACAACAGCCAGCTCAACTGCATACAGCAGAATCTCAATTATGATCCTGTTTCTTCTTCGGGATTTACCCGAACTGTTATTCATCAATGTGGAATATTTTCTGTTTTTATTAAGAAATCTTCTTCTTTTCATATTTCACACTTCTTCCCGATTGGTACTATCGATTCATACTATCCTGCAGCCTTTTACATCAATAACCTGCAAATATCATTAAAGGGGACATAATCATATGTCCCCCTGCATTGTCTGATTGATCAATAAAAATTATTACTTTACCTTTTCTTTAACCTTGGCAGCCTTACCTACACGTTCTCTCAGATAATACAGCTTAGCTCTTCTTACCTTACCATGTCTGACTACTTCGATCTTCTCAACTATCGGGGAATGAAGCGGCCATGACTTCTCAACGCCTACACCGTTTGAGAACTTACGAACTGTAAATGTCTCTCTTGCTCCACCGTTCTGTCTCTTAATAACGGTTCCCTCAAATACCTGGATTCTCTCTCTGTTACCTTCCTTGATCTTAGCATATACCTTAATGGTATCGCCAACACGGAAGTCGGCAACCTCTGCCTTAAGCTGGGCATCTTCAATCTTCTTAATAATGTCGTTCATCTGTGTATCCTCCTTATTATTCTTGATGTTCATGACCAGTATTCACTGAGGCAGCGGACCATCTATCTTTTTTCACAGCCTATATAATATATCACATTTAAATATATTATGCAAGAACTTTTTCATCATTTATAACCTGAACTTACTTACCGTGTCAGTAAGTGAATCGGATATATCCTGCTGTTCGCCGGCCATCCTGGCAACATCGGTCACGTGATCGGACACAAGTTCAACACTGTTCATGATCTGATTGGTGATCTCTGTAGTCTCTGTTGTGGCATCAGCAATATCCCTTATTGCAAGTGTAACTTCTCCAATGACCATCTTGATCTTATCTGCCATTACGGTAATATTATCGCTGCTTTCCTTGAAACTCATCGCATCCTTGCCGTACTGGTTTGCAACTTCAACAAAATTCTGATAGTCAGGCGTAACGGTATCCTGCAGGAAATTAAGAAGCTCTCCGGCGGCATCGGTAAGATCGTTGAATGCCTTTTGCACATCGGTGATGGTTTCCTGAATTGCACCTATAGTCTGTGATGTGTTGCCGGCAAGCGTACCGATCTCATTCGCCACAACCGCAAATCCGCGTCCGGCTTCTCCTGCCCTTGCCGATTCTATTGAGGCATTGAGCGAAAGAAGATTGATCTGTTCCGCAATACTTGATATAACATCGGCAAGCGAGCTGACATTGTCAACAACCTTGGCGCCTTCAATACATTTTTCAAGCTGCTTCTCATAACGTTCCGTAAGATTCCTTGCTGTTTCAAATGACTGGTGAGATTTATCTGCTATATCGGAAGCACGTTTCTGAATCTCATTACTCATATTCATTGAATTCTCTGTCTCACTTGTCAACACGGTAACACTTGAAAGAACCTCTTCGGAAGAAGCATTGAGCTCTTCGGTAGCAGATGATGTAGTGCTCATCTCGTCTGTAACTTTTCCGGTCATACTGCGTATCTCATTAAAGCTCTGCTCAAGTTTTGAAGACGCTTCTCCGAGTTTTCCGGCTGATGTATCAAGCGAATCGGCATACGTCGCGATTCCGCTTATGATCTCCTTATTATTACCGTACATATCATTAAGAGAATCACTCATGCTTCCAAGCTCATCCGATGATTTTGACTTGAGAGGACTTACTGTAAAATTACCTTCGGCAAGTTCAAGAGCAAAGTTCTTGACAATAATAGTCCTCCTCGAGATATCCGATATTATAAGGATCATTATTACGATCTCTAAGACAAGAGCTATAACCGACACAATTATAAGCAATGTCATCAGTTTTACTATAGGGCCCATTATCTCACTTTGAAGAATATGTATATAGAACTTCCATCCTGTAGAAGGGATCGTTGTAAAATACACATTCTCTTTGCCGCTGTCAGAAGTATATTCCGTCTCACCGGCATCAGCAGCAAGAATATCATTACCTGCCTTTGCAAGATCCTGATCCTGATCCGAAGTGATCACAACTGCATCTGAGATACGGTCATCACTTACACCGGCAAGAAATGTTCCGACACTGTCAAGCATTACTGCGCTTCCCGACTCACCAACCTTGATATCGGCTATCATATCGGTTATTGAAGATAATTCAATATCAACGGTAACACAACCTGTATAATTACCGTCAACCATAATAGGCGCCGAACATGTACTCATAATGATTCCCGATACGGGATCATAATACGGATTAGTGATCATGAGTTTTTTGGAATTCTTCGCATTGGCATAATATTCCTGATTAAAATAATCATATTCAGCATTACTGTACTCATAAGTCGTAACTATCGAGCCGCCGTCTTTATATATATACGGTCCGAAATATTCCATATCCGATTTATAAGCATTCGGTTCAAACCAAAGTCCGCTTCCAAGTACCATATCATCGATCTGAATGATACTTGCAAGAATACTTTCATATTCTTCAGCGGAAGTATTCTTATAATCTGCAGCCACCATATTGGTTATGGTATTGGCCATTGTGGTTATTCCCTTTATCTTTTCTTCTATACTGTTCTTTGCGGACGACAGTTCAGCATGCATTCTGGAATTAAGCTGATCTTCTATTGCACTGCGACTGTTAAATATACTGATAACAGTAAGTGCAAGCATGGAAATTATCAGAACCGGCACAACAAATATCAACATTCTTGTACTAATTTTCTTAAACTTCATAAAATACCCCCAATCCTCATTCAAAAGCCAACATTTCCAAGTATTATTATACGCATTATCTTTAGTATATGTTCACAATCCCGACTCATTGTCATAATGTACAGATGAACCATGGTGGGGTGCAAAAACCTAGTATAATTATAACAAAAAACACTTGCTAATAGCAAGTGTTTTTTTCCAAAAATTCAGCCAAAAATTTCTTTTCTTCTTCGGTCAGATCTGCATTTTCAAGCAGATCAGGACGCCATTTTGCGGTTCTTAAAAGCGCCTGTTCGTGTCTCCACTTCTCAATGTTGGCATGATGTCCGGACAACAATATCTCAGGCACCTTCATACCGTCATATTCTTCAGGCCTTGTGTATTGGGGATATTCAAGAAGACCTCCTTCAAAACTCTCATCCGTACCGGATTCCTTATTAGACAGTACCCCCGGAACCATTCTTGACACTGCATCCATAACAACAAGTGCCGGAAGCTCTCCCCCGGTAAGCACATAATCGCCTATCGATATACAGTCCGTAACCCTGCTTTCTATCACACGTTCGTCTATGCCTTCATAATGACCGCACAAAAGGATAAGATCCTCTTCATTTGCCAGCTCCTTAGCAATGTTCTGATCGAATGTCTTTCCCTGGGGTGTCATATATACAACACGCGCCCGGCTTTTTGTCATCTCATTAACAGCATCAAGTGCAAGACATATCGGTTCAGCCTGCATGACCATCCCTGCCCCGCCACCGTACGGGTAATCATCAACCTGATTATGCTTACGTCTTGAATAATCTCTTATATTGATGGAATTAAGCGTTATATAGCCCTGTTCCATGGCACGTCCGGTAATGCTTGTTTTCATACAGGATTCTATCATATCCGGAAATAAACTAAGCACATAATAATTCATATGAGCCTCCTATTCGACCGGATCAAGAAGTCCCGGCATAATATGAGCTGTAACAATATGATTCTCAACGTCAATATCTGTGATACATGATGGTATGACAGGGAATAATACTTCTTTACCGTTATTGGCTTTGACTACGTATACATCATTGGCCCCGGTCATAAGCACATCCTTTACAACTCCGAATTCTTCACCGTCAGCAATTACTTTTGCCCCGATGATATCACATATAAAATATTCATCATCTTCAAGAGGAACAGCCTGATCTCTTGTAATAAGCAGATCACTTCCCTTATATTTCTCAATATCATTGATATTATCAATTCCTTTTAATTTCAAGATAGCCATATTCTTGAAGAATTTTACATTATTTATCTCATATTTGATCAGACCTTTTTTCGTGTCCATATAAAAACTGTCAAGATCAAGGAATCTTTCCACATCATCGGTATGAGGATAAACCTTAATCTCTCCTTTAACGCCATGTGTATTGACATATGTTCCAACACGAAGAAGGTCGTCCTTATCAATGTCAGTTACAATATTATCATTATTGTTCACATCATTTTTCCCATTGGGATTTTTCCACATTTTTTTTAAGTCTTTATTCCTGTTGTTTTTTTCCAAATTATTCCTCCATTTAAATATTATTCTTTATACATTAACGGCATCTCTTGCGAACTCTTCCGAGCCGGTGTGCTGACACATTCGCATTTTTACATATCCTCACTATACCTACGTGCAACATAAAAATGGAGCCCGATGTATAATTTATCCCGATTTGTTGATAAAAAGGATGTTCATACACCAGACTCTCACTAAGAATAAACATATTGTCTATTGAATCTCAACAATAACTTTCTTATCTTCTTTTGAAGCCGCAGCCTTCACAACTGTACGAAGTGCTTTGGCGATACGTCCCTGTTTTCCGATAACCTTACCCATATCTGAAGGATCAACCGTAAGCTCAAGCACGGTTCCTTTCGGGGTTTCCATCTCTTTTACTACTACACCATCCGGATTATCAACCAGTGATCTTGCGATCACTTCAACTAATTCTTTCATATTATTCATTCCTTTCAGCCTCGAATATCAGTTGTAAAATGTCATTGTCGGAGATATGATGTTACTTTTCACAGTCCCCCACGGCTCCGACTATATTGACACCTTACATACTGTCTTAATACATTAGCCGATTATTCCTGACTGCTTGAATAATCTTGCAACTGTATCTGTCGGCTTAGCACCGTTAGACATCCACTTCTTAGCCTCTTCTTCATCAACCTTGAACATAGCAGGCTCCTGATTAGGATCATAAGTTCCTATCTCAGCGATGAATCTTCCGTCTCTCGGTGAGCGTGAATCTGCAACAACTACTCTGTAGAAAGGAGCTCTTTTCTTGCCCATTCTCTTTAATCTGATCTTAACAGCCACTATTGTCACCTCCCTTTTCTTTCAATCTGTATAGTGAAATGAGATATTATTATCTTCTCATATGTCACACATAGTTACATGCCAAACGGCATCTTGCCGAACAGACCGCGCTTGCCCTTCTTTCCGGACATCATACCATTCATCTGTTTCATCATCTTCTTACCCTGTTCGAACTGCTTTATAAGTCTGTTAACTTCGCTTATGTCTACTCCTGCTCCTTTGGCGATCCTTTTCTTTCTTGAAGGATTAAGGATCGAAGGACGAAGTCTCTCTTCTTTTGTCATGGAATATATGATCGATTCAACTCTTACAAGCGCCGAATCATCAATTTCAAGGTCCGACGGGATACCCATACCCGGAAGCATCGAGATAAGGCTTGACAGTCCGCCCATCTTCTTCATATTCTGCATCTGCTCGAGATAATCTTCGAAGTTAAACTCGGCTTTGCGGAACTTCTTCTCCATCTCTCTCGCCTGTTCTTCATCAATCTGGGCTTCTGCCTTCTCAATAAGAGTAAGTATATCGCCCATACCAAGAATTCTTGAGGTCATTCTATCGGGGTAGAATTGTTCGAGATCCGATAACTTCTCACCCATACCGACATACAATATCGGTTTACCGGTAACGGCTCTGATGGAAAGTGCAGCACCGCCTCTTGCATCACCGTCAAGCTTGGTCAGTATCACACCGTCAATATCAAGCTTTTCATTAAATGTAGTCGCAACATTTACCGCATCCTGACCGGTCATGGCATCAACCACGAGGACTGTCTGGTGCACTGTTATATTATTCTTGATCTCTTCAAGCTCGCCCATCATGTCTTCATCAATATGAAGACGTCCGGCGGTATCGATGATCATTACATTATTGTTATTCTTCTTTGCATGTTCATAAGCGGCTTTTGCAATATCAAGCGGTTTATTATTAGTTCCCATGGAAAATACCGGGACGCCCTGCTTATCACCGTTCTTCTGCAACTGATCGATAGCAGCCGGTCTGTATATATCACATGCAACAAGTAATGGTGTTCTTCCCTTTGACTTTAACTGTCCCGCAAGCTTGGCTATCGTAGTCGTCTTACCTGCACCCTGAAGACCACACATCATAATAACTGTGATCTCACCCGCGGGTTGCAATTGCAGCGGAGTTGTCTCACCGCCCATAAGAGCAACCATCTCTTCATTAACATACTTGATCACTGTCTGTCCGGGAGTAAGGCTTGTAAGTACATCCTGCCCTGTTGCTTTCTCCTGAACCGCCTTTATAAAATTCTTAACAACCTTGAAGTTAACGTCTGCTTCAAGAAGCGCCATCTTTACTTCCTTAAGCGCAACCTTGACATCTTCCTCGGTCAAGCGCCCTTTACTTCGAAGATTCTTGAATACATTCTGTAATTTGGCTGTAAGGCTGTCAAATGCCATAATTACCTCCTATAACCAACTGTCCAACATAATAACGTATTAACATTTTATAGTATTTACATATTATCAATAATTCCGTCTGCCATCTGTTCAATCATTTCCATTTTTTGTAGAATCTTATCTTTTTTCGTCAAACGCGTCTGAGATATGTTTTCTGTCACATCCTCTGTCGCTCTTTCTGCCCGTTCCCGATCATCATTAATCTCATAAACGACGGTTTCATCAGAATCTGATGGCATATCACAAGTTAATAATTCTCTTACTTCTTTAACCTGTTCTTTGATCTTTTCGACGGACTTACCTGCCGCATCAAATCTTTTTATCAGTCCAAGCTTCTCTTCATATCCGGTCAGCTTATTGATCGATCTTATTATCGTGTCCCTTACGCCCTGTCTTGTGATCCCCTGTTCTTCGGCAATCTCCGACAGCGACATGTCATTACACACATAATCTTCGAATATGGAATAATTCTTATCCTTTAACAATGCGCCGTAGAAATCAAATAATAATGTATATTCATATTTTGTTTCCAGTAGCGCGTGATCAGTAGCTTCCATAAACAAAACACCACCTGTAAAGTAATTTGCTTTACAGGTGGTAGTATATACTATCATACAAGGCGTGTCAAGGCTTATTTTACAATTGAAACATATTATAATTGTATCTTCTTAACAGAAGTATACTTGCCGAATAATTTGCCGGATACACATCTTACCTTGAAATAATACTGCTTACCGGACTTAAGTTTCTTAACTGTCGCCTTATTCTTCTTGACAACAAGCTTCTTAACACCCTTCTTAAACCTCTTGTCCGTTGTGTATCTTATCTCGTATTTCTTGGCATTCTTGGCTTTCTTCCAGTATAAGCCAACGATTCCCACACCCTTCTTCTTAACCTTAAGATTCTTGATCTTACCCGGTTTCTTTGCCGCATTTTGTGTCGAAGAGGAATCTGATGCCTGTCCGTTATTACCGTTATTTTGAGCAGAAGTTGCCTGCGTGCCGTTATTCGAACCCGGGGTCTGTGTTGCAGAAGGATTATTACCGTTACTTTCTCCCGGCTTTGCTGTTGCATTAGGATCAACCGGATCAGGCTTATCCGTGGCGTTAGGATCTGCTGTTACTTTAGGTTCGTCTGTCGGTTTTGCCGTAGGAGCGGCTGAAGGCTTCGTTGTCGAAGCCGTAGTAGGTGCGGCAGTAGGTTTTGTTGTCGGAGCTGCCGTAGGAGCAGTTGAAGGCTTAACGGTCGGAGTAGCCGTTGCTTCCCCCGGCGAACCGCTCTTTACAGTTGTGATCGTTACGGTAAGATCACCTGTGATCTTGGTAATTCTGTATGTATTATCCATGCCTGTATCTTCAGGCCCTTTTTTGTTCTTAAATGAACCTGCCGGTTCAACCACAACATCTGTAATGTCACAACCTGTCTTTGGTACTATCGTAAAGTTAACCTGTCCGTCTCCGCTTACGTCGATCTCTCCGGTATCGGAACTACGCGCATAAGCTTCGGTCTGGTTATACTGAATGCCATCGGTTTTTGTATAATCCTTGGTAGTATAAGTTGTAATGCTTACATCCGGATTATTGTTGAACTTAACTGTGAATTTATCACTAACCGGCGGTTTTGATGCGGACGGCGAAGGTGATGGCGATGCAACTATCTCCGGAGTCTCAAATGTTGTTAAAAGACTTGCTGTCGACTTAAATCCTGATTTAACATTGTATCCCGAAGAAGTATAATTCTTGCTCACTTCCGCATCTTCGGTTCCGTCAGCAAATACTCTGTACTGGAATGCCGTAGCAGGATAGTCGGTCTGATCTTTTTTAGATGTATCTTCATCAAAGAACAGTTCAACGCAGTCACTCTCACCGTCAACCCTGCATTTATCGGGATCGTCAACCACTACAAGTACATACATATTCTTTTCGTCCCACATAAGCCTTGCCGTTGCATTGATCTTCTGGGTTGTGTCAACACCCTCAATATTCTTGGCGGTATATAACGGAAGCGTTAACGGCTTCGCATCCATCCAGACATCATCAATATAACCGTCTACGTTAACAGCTTTTTCGGCCTTAAGCACATAAGCTGATGACTTATCATTGTCTGTCCATGCCGAATCTCCCGGATAATTATTAACAAGTGATACAAGACCGAACTGAGATCTGTAATTATATGCCGAGCCGGTTGCGAACATGTTTAATTTGCCGATTCTTCCGGATGTATAAGAAGATATACTGTCAATTACCTGAATCTCGAAACTGATGTCATCTCCGGTCATTTTCATTACAGTTCCATCTCCGCCGTCAACTGTGGATATCTTAAATGGAATAGCATATTCCGCTACATATCCGGCAATCCTTGCAGCAGATACAACATTGTATTCTATCGGATCGTTATTTCTCTTACCGAATTCAGCCGTTCCGTTGAATAATGTGCGATGCTGGAACATATCTTTGTCGTAATCATTCGGATTAGCCGCATCTTCGTCATAGAATATCTCAACCGAATCCGACCTGTATGTATCGGTATTTACACACATATCGTTATCATCTACAACAGTAAGTACATACAGATTGTCACTGTCCCAAAGGAACTTGACCGTTGCATCGGCATGCTTGTCACCCTGATCCCGCTGATATATATCAAGCTTTACAGGCATAGCCTTACTCCATGCTTCTTCAATAAGTCCGTCGGCAACAATCTGCTTATCCGTCTTGATCGCAGACAGACTGCGGTCTGATATGGACGAAGTTGAAGTATCATCGGTAAGAAGGATCTTTCCGAATTCAGTACCGCTGTTATACGGTGAACCCTGTGCGAACAGATTAAGTGTTCCGTTTCTCTGTCCGGTCGTTGCATCATTTACCTGAACTTCGAATCCCACCTTATCTCCTGCATTCTTCTTTGCATTGAATGGAATGATATACTCAACAATATATCCTTCATTTACACTTGATTCGATCTTAACATCCTCGCCGGGCTTAACAAACATTGCCTGAACCTGTGCATTGGATGATGTGAGCGTAAGCTTTGCTTCGGATGAATATGCATTATCGATATCGGCGCCTGATACGATCCAGTGACTGAACTGATATCCTTCTGCGTTAAGTGCTTTTACAGTTATTGGATAATCCTTGTAATATGTTCCGCTCCAGCCTGAAGATATGTCAGGTGTGATCGTATTAACCTTAACCAGATCAGATCCTGCAATATTGGCTGACACATTAACATTAACCCTGTCTGCCTGACTGAGCTCGGTTATATCGTCTTCAAGCATCTTAAGAACATAAGGACTTCTCTTACTTAAGAAATTCTTGATGTTATTATATGCCGTCGATGCATCTCCCGCATTCCATCTTTCTCTGTTCTTCTGATTAAGAGGTGTATATTCATTCTTAATGTTCTCCAGTACCGACATACTGTGATCATACTCATAATTCCAGTTACGAAGATCAAGAAGCGTATTGGTGAACCTCTGACGGAAATCTACATTCTTCATTAACGCAGTGAACAGACTAGAACCGTTACCGCCATTGTCAAGACCCATTGCGTGATTCTTTATGGAATCATATTCTGCAGATGCTTCCTGTGAACCGTATATACCCATTGACCACTCGGTATCATAAAGCATATAACGCCATTTACCGTCGGCATAAGGATTTGAAGGATCTTCAAGAGAGGGATCGACAACTCTCCAGAACTGGATATTATTACGCGGAGTTTCATCATTACATCCACTCCACCAGTCATTGTTATTGATATAGATCTCTGTAGCGTAATAATCTATAAAACTGTCAATGTCTACCATATCCTGGAACTTCTTGTAATTTGCCTCATTGGTCATGTCAAGATCACCAAGTGCTTCAAACTCAGCAAGCATAGCCCCTTCCGGATCTTCACCTTCATCAAGTTCAAAACATTTATACATTAATACATTGCTCTTCTTGACATCATATTCATCACTGAGATAGCTGTCTGAATATTTCTCTGTAAGATTATAAAGGCCCCAGAATTCACCGTTCAGATATACCATACACGGTCTTGAAGACTGTGTACCAAATGCACGGTCTTCGACCATTTTCTGAATAAATACATCCTGGTACTTACCGTAATCGGAATCATTACCGCCGTTTCTTATCATGACCTTACTGTACTTTGTCTTCGGTCCTGCGACGTTGACTCCGTTATCATTTTTATATGTTAAGGTCGCTCCCGGGATAAGCTCGTATCCCTTGAGATTCTTTGCTCCGTAATCATAATCCTCACGGAAATATATATTAAGGCTTTTTTGAGCATTTCTTCTTGTATAACCGCCATGTATTCTTATACCGATACCTGTTGATATAACAGCCTTGTCACCACTGCCGTCAAAGAATTCCATATTGGCAGCTCTCTCCCATTCTTTTCCTTTCTGGCAAAAATTGGATTTGGTTATATCATTACCACCGTTCTTGTATCCGTTTCCTCTTACATATATTCCCGTGTCTTCATTAAGAAGGTTATCGGGATCGGTAACGATGGACATTACGGCACAGCCATTATAATTCGTATTAATATTATTACCAACGAAATATGTCCTTGTAGATACTTTGGTCGCTGTTCCTTCCGGATCCACTGCGATCGCACGGACAATATATGCCCTGTCAAGGTTGTTCTGATTCGGAGCAAATGCTCCCCATTCACTCTCACCATACTTATTGGAGTTTTCCTGAGACGAAAGAAGCGGCGCCGTGCCTTTAAGATTCGTGACATTTATCGCTTGGGTATATTTTTTGGTGCTTCCTTTTACAACACCGTTCTCAACTGTCGGAACACTGCCGTCAGTTGTATAATAGATCGTACTGCCGTCAGCAGCTGACATTGTAAGATTAAAACTGTTCGTATATATTCCCGATTCCTGTGAGAATGTTATTGCTTCCTCCCCTGTTGCCTGACTGGTAAATAATCCGCCGCCAAGTGTAATTATAGCTGCAAAAGCCAATACAAAACATACGGAAAGCAGCAAGCCAAATCGTTTGATATTGTTCATCATATATAACAACTCCCCTCATTAATTCCCCAAAGCATCAAAACCCTTTGGGAACATGACAGCTCCCGAAGGGCGAATACTTTTTATACTTTTGTGTTTTTGACCGCAGAATATCCTCCGTAAACCTTACCGGCAAATCCCCGTGCCTTAAAATAGTAAGTTTTACCTTTCTTTAACTTCTTGATAGTTGCGGATGTTTTCTTAAGCGTTATCTTCTTGATACCCTTCTTGAACTTCTTGTCCGTTGTATAAAGAAGTTCATACTTTTTGGCACCTGAAGCCTTCTTCCATGATACATACACCTTGCCTGCGCCTTTTCGTTTAACGCTTATACCCTTAACCTTGGCAACTTTAACACCGGCTGTTGTTCCTGTAGATACAACAGGTGACGGTGAAGCCTGAGAAACGCTTACTACAGCTGTAGGCTGTGGTGGGGTGTTCGTAACGGTTGCGGGTGCAGTGCTTGCCTGCGGACTCGGTTCCGGTTTTGGCTCTTCTTTGAACTGCCAGTAATCAAGCTTGAACAATTCGTTATCTTCCTTGCCTGATTTGCTCGCAAAGCATACGAACACATCGTGAACACCTGTGATCTTCTGTGTTATCTTACCTTCAAAATCCTTAAATGTGTTCTCACCACCGGTTGATGATATATCAACAGTTGCAAATATATCTCCATAATCTATATCAGTATTATGGATATCGAAACCTTCCGCAAAAAGTTCCTTCTCATTAGAAGACTCACTTGTCAGATCTTCGTCACAGTCGATTCTGAATTCCACTGTTCCTTCTGCATCAACGCCGGCACATGCAGCATTAACACTTACTCCGATCGGACCGCCTTCACCAAAATCAACATCTTTTATCTTAACGAAGTTATTATTATGAATGTTGAAAAGATTGCATCCTCCGTCTTCTCTGTTCTCAACATCAACTCCGCGCTCCCAGCATATAGTCTCTGCTTCAACTCTCTTATAAGGATTAAGATTCGCAACAGACTTAACACCTGCAAGCGTCTGATCTACAGGATCTATGGATCCGTCATCATTATACTTGAATTCTTCGAGGCATACGCTTCTGTGGAAAGATGAAGTCTTGTCTAACATATTGTTATGATAGAACAGATATGAATGCCCCTTGAAATCGCATACGCCCGGATGGATCGTATAACAGTTGTTCGGAGAAAGGATTATTCCGCCGAATTCCCACGGTCCGGTCGGTGACTTGCTTGTTGAATATGATATATTCTCAGAACCGCCGTCTCCGAATGCCGGATATACCATGTAATATAATCCGTTTCTCTTATAGAACCAAGGTCCCTCTGCATATGAACAACTCTTCTCTGATGAACTGGTCGGTCCGAATGCTTCGGCTGTCATGTCCATCTTCTGAACACCGAGTGATTTGTCATAAGATATCATATCTTCATTAAGTTTCACATAACGAAGTTCCGGATTACCGAAATATAGATATGCCTGACCGTCATCATCAATATATACGGTAGGATCGATATCATTCCAGTCTCCCTCATCTACAAGAGGCGTTTCAATAGCAGCCTTAAACGGTCCTTCAGGCTTATCGCTTGTTGCAACACCTATACATACGCCACCGTTTTTCTTATGGATCGGTACATAGAGATAAAATGTTCCGTCTCTTTCAACACACTGTGCAGCCCATGCACGGTCTTCGGCCCAACTGAAGTCATCCAGCGAAAGTATCTGTCCGTGTGAAGTCCAGTTGACCATATCTTCGGTCGAAAAACAGTGCCAGTTAAGCATTGTATAGAATCCGCCGACTGTAACGTCCTCATCATGGGTTGTATACAGATATACTTTATCATTGTAAACCATTGGTGCCGGATCGGGAGCAAATATATGCTGAACGATAGGATTCTCAGCTTTAACTTCAACAGAACCCGTAAGACATATTCCGCCCACTAGACCAAGCATCATGGAAGCTGTTGTAATACCTGTAATAATCTTTTTTGCAAATAATCTGACTTGCATAGTATTTCTCCTATAATATCAATTACCTTACTACCTGTCTGTTCACGCCTTAGCCTTCTTAACAGCAGAGTATCCGCCGAATACCTTGCCTGCAAATCCGCGAACCTTGAAGAAATAAACCTTACCCTTCTTCAACTTCTTAACAGTTGTCGAAGTCTTCTTGAGAGTGATCTTCTTAACACCCTTCTTGAACTTCTTGTCGGTTGTGTAATAAAGCTCATACTTCTTGGCGCCTGTAGCTTTCTTCCATGATACATATACTTTGCCGGCACCTTTACGCTTAACGCTTATGCTCTTAACCTTGGCAACACTAACTTCAGCAGCAGGTGCAGGTGAAGCCTGAATGGGTGCTGCAGAAGGCTGAACTGCAGGTGCTGTAGTAGCCTGTACTGCTGTCGTAGGTGCTGCGGTAGGAGCCGGTGTAGCCTTAGGTTCAACTTCCATCTTCCATGAATCGAACTTGAACATACCTGTATCTTCCGCATCTACAAATGCTACAGTATCTTTCTTCTTGTTAGCTTCATCCTGTTCATATGCAGGCTTATCATAAGCTCCCCTGAATACGAACATAACATCATATACACCTGTGATCTTCTTTGTAAGAGTTGCCGATACATCTTTCCACTCGGATGATGTATTGTCTACTTTTGCGGTACCGATAAGTTCATAATTATCATCGGTATCTTCCTTACTTCTGTCTCTGATGTATACTTCGATCGAAGCATCGGCATCAGCCTTGGCATCCTTAACGGAAGCCGTAAATTTAACTGCTCCTTCACTTCCGAAGTCAACATTTCTAACCTTAATAAAGTCACCTTCATGCATATTGTATACATACATGTCATTAGCTTCTGTAGGCTCTAATTCAGGTTGTTCCGGACGCCAGCCGTTATCCCATCCGGTCTTTACTCCTTCTTCCCATGCTATCGTCTCTGCTTCAACCTTCTCAAAAGGATTGAGTTCAGCAAGAGGCTCAACTGTTTCCGACATTTCTACTACATTAGCACCGTCAAGGTTGGATATTGTTCCGTCTCCGTTGTACTGGAATTCAGTACAGCATACGGATCTGTGATAACTCTGTCCTGCAGGAAGTTCATTGGTGTGATAGAACAGATATGAGTGTCCTTTGAAATCACATACTCCAGGATGGTTTGTGAAGCTGTTACCTCTTGTTGTCTCCTGAAGGATTCCTCCGTAAGTATAACTACCAAGAGGTTCGGAACAGTAAGCATACTGCAGATTCTCTCCACCCTTATGAGCGCTTGATACGGCACCGCCGTTACCTGCCCAGATGAAGTAATACATGTTGTCATGTTTTGTAAACCAAGGTCCCTCTGTATAATTTGGAACATTGAATTTTGTAGGCTGTGTCTTAAGAGATATCATATCTTCATTAAGCAGACAATATTTTAATGTCTGACCATAGAACAGATATGGCTGTCCATCATCAATATATACTGTCGGATCGATATCATTCCAATCACCCTCAATAAGAGGATATCCAAGTGCATCTTTATACGGTCCTTCCGGCTTATCAGCTACCGCTACACCGATACCGTAACCCGGAGCATCCTTTGATTCGTCATATACCGGATTATCCTTATATGTTCCGCTTGAGAGAGCTTTACGAAGGATCGGTACATACAGATAGAATCTTCCGTCAAGTCCCTGAACACACTGACATGCCCATGCTCTGTAGCACCATGTGTGTCCCCATGAGAATGTTGCCTGTCCGAAGATACAGCCATGATCGGTCCAGTTAACCATATCCTTTGTTGAAAAGCATTTCCAGTTCTTCATTGTGTAGAAAAGATAATCATCCGTCGGCTTATTCTGTTCAAGTGTGTCCTCATCATGACTTGTAAACAGGTACAGCGTATCACCTACTGCCATCGGCGACGGGTCAGCCGTATACCATGTCTGTGAAACCGGATTATCGGCTTTTGCTTCCTTTGGCATAACACTTGTCATAGATAATGCCATTACGACTGCCATTGCAACACTTAATACTTTTTTTAATTTCATACCATAAAACCTCCCCTTTGAATTATATTATCAGTAACTGTTTTGCACATCAGTTACTATTACTTTACCTTAACCTTTACCGCTTTACCGTACTTACCGAATATCTTCTTTCCCGCAGCATCGATCGCGTATCCCTGAGCTTTGACATAGTATACCTTACGACTCTTAAGCTTCTTAAGCACAACCGAGAGTTTTTTGGTTATAACGTTCTTAACGCCCTTCTTCATCTTTTTGTCGGTAGAATAAGATATTCTGTATCCGGCAGCACCCTTAACCTTACCGATCTTAACGGTAACTTTTGCTTTGCCGGCTTTGAGTGTAATCTTTGCCTTACCGGGAGCTTTAACAGCCGGAACAAGTATATCCGTAAAAGTTTGAGGAGCAACAGTAGGATTCTGTGCCGATGGAGCAGTAGTTACTGTCGGAGCAGTTGTTACTACAGGTGTAGAAGTAACTGCCGGTGTAGGAGTTGCAGGTATCTCACTCTGTGTAAATGACCAGAAGTCAAAGTCAAACAGATTATCATCACCTTCACCGGTGAATACTATATACATATTATGCTTTCCTGTAGCTGTATTCTTATCAACATCAACAGATATCTCTTCCCATGATCCGGAAGTGCCTTTAACATCACATTCCGCTACCGGATCACTGTCTATATCATCAAAATATACGCTGATCTTTCCGGCCGTATCGCTGCTTCCGAGCTCTGAAGATACAGTTGCATTGAATTTGATCGCACCGTATTCCGTGAAATCAACATCTCTTAATGCAAGATAATCCCCATCTTCAATCTTTGTAACACGAATACCCTTATCGACATTCTCGATAGGTTCTTTCTCAACTCCGTAGGTACCAAGTCTGTCTGAAGATTTTGCCTTAGTGGAATTGCTGTATTCAAATGTCTCAGCTTCTACTCTTGTATACGGATTAAGTGTATCAACAGGATCAACGCCGTTATCGGTCATGGGAACCGTATCGATAGTTCCGTCATCATTATATTCGATCTCTTCTATAGCAACCGAACGGTGATATCCGCCGCCGTCATAAAGCTGTCCCGTATGATAGAATATATATGAATGTCCCTTGTAATCAACTATACCGGAATGATTAGTGAAACTTCCGGTTCCTTTACCGTCTTCCCTGTTCTCATCAAGGATTATACCTTTGTATTCCCAAGGTCCGAGCGGACTGTCAGCCATTGAATAATCTATTCTCTCAGGAATTCCGTTGGCAGCGAATATCATGTAATAATGACCGTCTCTGCCGTAGAACCATGGTCCCTCTTCGTACAGAGTAGGTCTTCTTACCTTACCGCTGTCATCTCTGACTCCGATACCGAACTCAGCCTGTCTTGCCTTAAGTTCATCACTGACATTTTCGGCATAAGCACCGCTGTTTACATCGGATTTGTTATTGATACTTGCGAGTTCCTTGAAATCATTGGTCTCAAGATCCCATCTCTTAATGCCGTTAACGAAACCGTCTTCGTTAAGACTTGTGTCGTAACTGATCATATCATCATTGAGCTTGACACAGAAAAGATCCGGATTGCCCCAGTACAGGTATGCCTGTCCGTCCGAATCGATCCATACTGTAGGATCAATATAATTGGCAGCAGGTCCGACAAGCGGTTTGCCGAGCGGATCCTCAAAAGGTCCCGTAGGCGAATCAGCCACTGCAACACCTATTGCAGTTGTTCCGTTCTTTGCATTGATAGGAACATACATATAAAACTGTCCGTCTTTTTCAACACACTGGCATGCCCATGAAGAATTATCCTTTGCCCATGAAAAATCTTCATAACCGAGAATCGTACCATGATCAGTCCAGTTCACCATGTCTGTTGTTGAATAACATTTCCAGTTGTCCATCGTGAAGAAACCGCTCTTTGTTACATCTTCATCATGAGATGTGTAGACGTATAACCTTCCGTCCGAGCATACCATAGGTGCCGGATCCGCCGTGTACACATCCTGAACAATAGGATTAACAGCCTCTGCTTTCTTTGGTGATACTAACGTAAGTCCCGCAAACAAACTCAAACTCATAGATGCAGTAAGAACTGCTGCTATATACTTTGATGTCTTTTTCATACCCCTTTTATTACCTCCTCGTAATATAATATTTATGCATACAAAATTATTATAATAAATTATTAAAGGTTGGGCAATGATTTTTTTTATATTATAAATGATAAAAAAGAACGTCCATGCTCTAAAAAACACGGACGTTCCAAATTACCATAACTTTACTTTGACTTCGTGCGAATCAACTTGCCTGAGATCAAACCGGATAAGTCTTGTCAGCCTTATTGGCAAGTGTAGGATCTACACCATTTTCCTGAGTCTCACGATACTCGAAGAAGTCTTTTGCAACCTGTGGGAACAAAGCATATGAGAGAACGTCCTCATCCTGTCTCTTCCACTGAGCACATTCTTTTTCAAACTTATCAAGTCCAGGAGCAAGATCATCAGCCGGACGATGTGTGATAGGCTTAACGTCACCGAGAGCCTTCTTCTGAACTTCAGGATTCATAGGCTTAACTGTCTGACCGTATTTTCCTGCAAGAAGATCACGACTCTCTTTTGTGAACTGCTTATATCTCTCACCAAGAACAACGTTAAGAACTGCCTGAGTTCCAACGATCTGACTTGAAGGTGTTACAAGAGGTGGCTCACCGAAATCTTTACGGACTCTTGGCACTTCCTCAAGTACTGCTTCAAATTTATCTTCCTGCTTCATCTCAGCAAGCTGTGAAACGAGATTACTAAGCATACCGCCCGGTACCTGATAACGAAGAGTATTAATGTTAACTCCCATAACCTTGGTACTGTAACGTCCGCTTGCGATCCACTCCTCACGAAGAGGTCTGAAGTAATCAGCGATCTCTGCAAGAAGATTCATATCATATCCGGGATCATATTCTGTTCCTTCAAAAGTCTTAACCATAACTTCAGTAGCCGGCTGGCTGGTACCCATTGAAAGTGGTGACATGGCAGTATCGATAATATCACATCCTGCCTCAACAGCTTTCAAATAAGTCATGGCAGCCACACCTGATGTGTAATGTGTATGAAGCTGAATCGGAAGCTTGGTGCCTTCCTTAAGAGCTTTTACAAGTCTTGTAGCTTCATAAGGAACAAGAAGACCTGCCATATCCTTGATACAGATTGAATCAGCACCCATCTCTTCGATCTTACGTGCGATATCTCTCCAGTAATCAAGTGTATAAGCTTCACCTAATGTATAAGAAAGAGCAACCTGTGCATGTCCTCTTCCTTCCTGCTGTTTGAATCTGTTGGTGGCATCAACTGCTGTCTGAAGGTTACGAATATCGTTCAGACAGTCAAATATACGGATAACATCGATACCGTTTGAGATGGATTTCTGTACGAAATACTCTACTACATCATCAGGATAATGACTGTATCCGAGAATATTCTGTCCACGGAAAAGCATCTGAAGCTTGGTGTTCTTGAAACCGTCACGAAGCTTACGAAGTCTTACCCACGGATCTTCCTTAAGGAAACGAAGTGAGGCATCAAATGTTGCACCACCCCAGCACTCTACCGAGTGATATCCAACTTTATCCATCTTATCGATGATAGGCAGCATCTGCTCTGTTGACATTCTTGTCGCGATCAGAGACTGATGAGCATCACGAAGTATTGTTTCAGTTATTTTAACTGGTCTTTTTTCTCCGGCCATTATATTAACCTCCTAATTATTTTCAAAATATAATATTTTATAGTGATATACGGATTGCTGCGCCGCTTCGCTGCTCCCGCAATCCTACAGACATTCGCAGTTCCCCGTGATATACGGATTGCTGCGCCGCTTCGCTGCTCCCGCAATCCTACAGACATTCGCATTCCGCTGATTTGCTTCGCAAATCGCTTCATGCTCATATCTGTTCGGTTTTCAAGGTGTAAATGCCTTTATCGTGCAAGCACGAAAGGCATTACACTTTGAAAACCTATATCACTTACACTCCAAATATAGCCATGAATATTCCGGCTGCAACCGCAGTACCAATAACTCCGGCAACGTTCGGTCCCATTGCATGCATGAGAAGGAAGTTGGTAGGATCTGCTTCCGAACCAACCTTCTGGGATACACGGGCTGCCATCGGAACGGCTGATACACCGGCTGAACCGATAAGCGGATTAACCTTACCCTTGGTAGCAACACACATGATCTTACCGAACAGTACACCGGCTGCGGTACCGACTGCAAACGCAACAAGTCCGAGAACTACGATAGCAAGTGTAGTTGGCTTAAGGAATGCTTCGGCACTGGTAGTAGCACCTACGGAAGTACCAAGAAGGATAACTACGATGTACATAAGTGCGTTTGAAGCTGTCTCTGCAAGCTGTTTAACAACTCCGCACTCTCTGAACAGGTTACCGAGCATAAGCATACCGATAAGCGGTGCTGTTGTAGGAAGGATCATTGATACAACGATAGTAACGATGATCGGGAAAAGGATCTTCTCAAGTTTGGATACAGGACGAAGCTGTTCCATCTTGATCTTACGTTCCTTCTCTGTTGTAAACAACTTCATAATAGGTGGCTGAATGATCGGAACGAGTGACATATATGAATAAGCCGCCACCGCTATAGGTCCGAGCAATCCGGTCTGTCCAAGCTTACCAGCAAGGAATATCGAAGTAGGTCCGTCAGCACCACCGATAATCGATATTGCTGCAGCTGCCTTGTCATTAAAGTCAAGTACAGGGAATGCAGCATTCATTCCGATAGCAAGAAGGTATGCCGTGAATATACCAAACTGTGCAGCCGCACCAAGTACGAAACTCTTAGGATTGGCAATAAGCGGACCAAAGTCTGTCATCGCACCGACACCGAGGAAGATCAGTGACGGAAGAATTGACCACTCATCAAGTCTGAAGAAGAAGTGGAATAATCCCTCTCCTTTTCCGTTTACTCCTTCTGCCATAATGTCAGGATAGATGTTAACAAGAAGCATACCGAAAGCTATCGGTACAAGAAGCAACGGCTCATATCCTTTCTTAATGGCGAGAAATAAGAACAAACATGCTACTGCGATCATCAGATAGTTACCCCAGCCTATGCTTAAGAAGGCTGTCTGATGCAGCAGATTGTCTAATGTATCTGTTACATATTCCATTAATTATTACCTCCCGGTTTATTTTTACAGCTATTAATTAGTTAAGTGTAGCTAAAACATCACCGGATTCAACTGAAGCACCTTCCGAAACGTTAATGCTTGCAACCGTACCATCCTGTGGTGCAACAACTTCATTCTCCATCTTCATAGCTTCAAGAATAAGAAGTACATCACCCTGCTTAACTGCCTGACCTACACTTGCCTTAACAGCAAGGATCTTACCCGGCATCGGAGCGTTAACCTTAACTCCGCCCTGTGCTCCTGAAGGAGCTGCCTTAGGTGCTGCTGCAGCCTTTGGTGCTGCTGCTCTCGGTGCTGCTGCAGGAGCTGCTCCACCTTCGCCTGCTTCAACTGTAACATCATAAACATTTCCATTAACGGTAATTGTATAAGTTTTCATTAATTATATCCTCCTTAACCTGAATTAAACTTATTATATTAATTGTATGTTTTTTATTTAACAAAATCCTCTTTTTCTGATGGAACGTACGAATAATCCGTCTGCCGGAACATCATACATCTCCTCATCCGCCTCATAAGCGGCAATTGCTGCTGCGATAACTGCTGCGATCTCATCATCATCTGTTGCGGATGTATCGGCTGCAACAGGAGCAGCCGGTGTAACTACAGGTGTAGGCTCTACAGCTGTCTTCTTGCTACCTGTTTTATTGATGAATTTGAACAACGATATGATAAATGATATGAATATAAGAACAACAAATACTGTTCCCATTCCCATGAGAGTGTTCATACCTGCTTTAGCAACCAGATCTCCCATATCGGAATCTTCTTCGTCGGAATCTGCTTTTGCAGTATCAGCTGCCTCTGTTGCAGCAGCTCCTCCTGCTGATTCCAGTGAAGTCTTCCATGCCATCTCATATTTTGCAAAATCACATGTAAAATCAAAAACTACGGTGTCATTCTCAAATATCGCCTTTATCTGAATTTCAATTTTCGTATCATCTGCAGCCACGACATTTTCTTTGCTTAACTTTTCCATTTTCTTGAATTCACCTAATGATTCAAACATGGAATTGTAATCTTCTTCAGAAATGTCATAATGATACTTGAATCCGTACTGGTTCTGGAACTGAAGTCTGTTATATTTGTTCAGGAAATCAAAATCGCTGTAGATTCCCGAAACCCATGCTTCTGTAAACGGATCAACTATACTTGCAAACTGTGAAGCTACAGATTCTTTAACCATATCATCTTCGGAACCGGCATCAGTGTCCGGTGTTGCGGCATCTGCTGATGCGTCATCAACGGGCTCATCAGCTACATCCACATTATCCCCGGAAGCATCTGCATCCTGGCCGGTCGCACTTACATTCGTAACCGATACGTTAAATACAAGACACAAACAGGCAATGATTGTAAGAATTGATAATAATCTCTTTTTCATAATGCCTCTCCTTACATATTAATATAACATCTCAAATGCATATACCAGCTGCTTGCGGGCTGATTCCGCGTCGATAACCGAATCAACATATCCTCTTGCCGCTGCTGTAGCCGGAGCAGAATCCATACCTGCCTCTCCGTCTGTTTCAACAAGCTTTGCAAGAAGTGAAGGATCCATTGTTCCGATCTTGGCATTATCAAGTGCAAATACAAGGTCTGCACCGATATGCTTTGAATTCATGGTAATATATGCACTGCCGTAAGCCTTGCCTGTAACAAGGTTAACCTTCGGTATATCTGCGCATGCAAATGCTGCGGTGAGCTTGGCTGCTGCAGCCGCGATGGTCTTTTCTTCATCCATTGTTGCCGCATATCCGGTCACATTCGTAAGAGTGAGTACCGGAATACCGAATGAATCACAGAAACCGATAAAGTCTTCTGCTTTACCGCATCCTGCTGTAGTAAGCACAGAATCAAACTTCTCTACAGGCTTACCGTCTTCACCGATAACGGCTGTTCTGTTGGCAACGGCACCTATTGTGATTCCATTAAGCTTAATGAAACCTGTTACCATCTCTTTTGCGTATCCTGCTTTAACTTCAACAAATTCATTACCATCCGATATATCAGCAAGTGCCTTTGCAGGATCTGCGATATCGGAAGCAAACTCGGGAACGAGTCTGTTAAGATCGTCATCGCACTCGCTTATTGCCATATCTTCGCAATTAAATGGAAGCATGGTAATGAAATCTCTCATCTTCTCAAATAATACTTCTTCACCTTCGTATACGAAATCAACCGTATTGGCAGACTTCTGGAAATCAGCACTTCCCGTATCGCATTTGTCAATGTAGTTTCCTGCGATTGCATTAGGTGAGTTAACAAATAACTTAGCTCCTGCCTCCATGAATGTGAAATCACTCATTACGGAAGAAACTGCCACACCTCCTCCGCATGTACCTACTACTGCAGAAATCTGCGGAATAAGTCCTGAAGCCTCTGCCTGCTTTGCATATATTCTGCCAAAAGCCGCAAGTGCATCTACAGACTCCTGAAGTCTGAATCCAGCGCAATCGACAATTCCGACAACAGGCGCACCGGCCTTGATTGCCATATCATACATTCTGCAGATCTTCATAGCGTTCATCTCACCGATTGAACCACCCATGGCAGCCGCATCCTGGCTGTATACATATACAACACTGCCATCAACCAAGCCGTATCCGGTAACAACTCCATCACCGGGAACTGACTTTTCCTGCATGTTAAAATCTGTGTTTCTCTTGGTAACAAGAGCACCGATCTCAACAAAACTGTTTGCGTCTACAAGAGCATTGATTCTATCTCTTGCTGACAATTTTGCTGCATTACTCATTATCAGCCCTCCATTTTATAATTTTTATTACAATATTACTCAGAGTATATTCTATCTCTTTTATTTGGAAAAGGCAACAAGAAAAATAAAGTCTGACAAATGAGTTGATTTTTTCGCAATTTAAGTGCAATTCAAAATTGTATTGTAATAAATAACATGATATGTTACAGTATGTAATTATATTAAAGAAACTATGGATATTAATAACCATTCAGAAAGGATACAGATATAATGGAACAAAACATATTAAAGCAGGTATTTGCCACTGATGTTTTCAATGATGCCGTCATGCAGGAACGTCTTCCAAAAAATGTATACGCATCATTTATGAAGATTGTTGAAAACGGAGGCGAACTTGATATCACGATCGCCAATGTAATAGCTCACGCCATGAAGGAATGGGCTGTAGAACGAGGGGCGACTCACTATTCACACTGGTTTCAGCCAATGACCGGAATCACTGCTGAGAAGCACGATTCATTTTTAAATGCTTCCTCAAAGAGCCGGGCAATTCTTGAATTCTCCGGCAAAGAGCTAATTAAAGGTGAACCTGACGCTTCATCATTTCCTTCGGGCGGACTTCGAGCCACTTTCGAAGCGAGAGGTTATACGGCATGGGATATTACCTCTCCGGCATTTCTTCGTGAAGATGCAGCCGGTGTAACACTCTGTATTCCAACCGCATTCTGTTCGTATACGGGAGAAGCGCTTGATAAGAAGACGCCTCTTCTTCGTTCAATGGAAGCCATCAACAAACATGCCGTTAACACCATGCATCTGTTTGGATATGATGATGTTAAAAAAGTTGAATGTTCCGTAGGACCCGAACAGGAATATTTCCTGATAGATCGCGAAAAATATCTGAAAAGAGACGATCTTATATATTCCGGCCGAACCCTTTTCGGTGCAATGCCTCCAAAAGGTCAGGAACTCGGCGACCATTACTTCGGAGCCATTCGCGAGAATATTGCTTCTTATATGAAAGAACTTAATATCGAATTATGGAAACTTGGAATTCTTGCGAAGACACAGCATAATGAGGTGGCTCCTGCCCAGCACGAGCTTGCTCCGATATACTGTACCGCCAATATTGCGACCGACCACAATCAGCTCATAATGGAAACCATGAAGAAGGTGGCAAGAAGACACGGTCTTGAATGTCTTCTTCACGAAAAGCCCTTCGCGGGAGTAAACGGTTCCGGAAAACATGACAACTGGTCTCTTATAACAGATACAGGTATCAATATTCTCGATCCGGGTAAAGAACCGCATAAGAATCTTCTGTTCCTTTATGTACTGAGCGCGATCATAAAAGCTGTTAATGAATATGCGCCACTGCTTCGTCTGTCAGCTTCAAATGTCGGTAATGATCACAGACTCGGTGCCGACGAAGCGCCTCCGGCCATCATTTCCATATTCCTTGGTGAACAGCTTGAAGATATCGTTGAGCAGATCATAAACACCGGAGAAGCCACATCAAGTATCCGCGGCGAACGAATGAATACCGGCGTTACCACCCTGCCTAACTTCAGGAAGGATGCAACTGACAGAAACCGTACTTCACCATTTGCTTTCACCGGTAACAAATTCGAGTTCAGAATGGTTGCTTCATCGATGTCGATATCAGATGCAAACACTGTTCTCAATTCAATCGTAGCTGATACACTCGAGAAAATGAATTCTTCTCTTGAGGGACTGACAGGCGATGATTTCACCAAAGCAGTCAAAGAGATCATACATAAGACTTTAACTGAAAATAAGAATATTATATTCAATGGTAACGGTTATTCGGAGGAATGGGTAGAAGAAGCCGAAAAACTCGGACTCCCCAATATTAAAACGATGGTTGATGCCACCGCTTATTATACTGCTCCTTCAACGATCGAAATGTTCGCAAGACAGAATGTATATTCCGAAGAAGAATTGCAGTCACGCGAAGAGATCAATTACGAGATATATTCAAAGATGATACACATTGAAGCACTTACCATGATCGAAATGGCTTCAAAGTTATATATTCCCGCTTCGATAAGATACTGTGCAAGACTTGCCGATTCTTATAACTCAATTAAGAAAACCGGCATTGGAGCCAACATCTCGGTTCAGGAAGAACTTCTCGTAACCGCCTGTGATCTTCTGAGTGAAGCCAAGGATGCTCTTAAAGTTCTCGAAGAAAAGACCAAAAAAGCAGAAGGACGTGAAGACGGCGCCGAACTGGCAAATTATTATAAAGACGAGATAAGAACGGCCATGGATGATCTTCGCTCTCCGATTGACAAGCTCGAGATGATAGTCGACAAGAGATTCTGGCCCGTTCCTACTTACGGAGATCTTTTATTCGAAGTATAAAACTATCAGTTTCATAACTGTTACAAAAACCCCCTCACACTTAGCCAATCTGTATTACTTCTTTTGTTGCTATCCGTGTGTAGGGGGAAATTCTTTCTTTAATCTTCCTGCCTGTGTACCTTCTCATCAGGAAGATACCTCATCATCATCTCTTCAAGTTTTACTGAATCGATCGGTTTTGTAAGATAATCATCAAAACCGGCGCTGATATACTGATCACGCATACCGGATATTGCATTGGCTGTCAGACAGATTATCACAGCATCCTTGCTGGAATTATTATCTGTCTCTTTTAATTCCTTTAAGGTTTCAATACCGTCTTTTCTCGGCATCATGTGATCGAGGAATATAATATCATACTCATTCTTTACAGCAGCTGCTATTCCTTCATCACCGCTTGTTGCCGTATCTATCTGAACCTTAGTCTGTTTTAACAGACTCTTGAACACAAACAGATTCATCTTGGTATCATCGACAACAAGAACTCTGGCATCGGGAGCTGTGAACTGTGCTTTATATTTTTTACGTTTTGCAAGGTTCTTTTTGTATGACAACTGGTAATCTCCGAGCGGTTGATGATTTACCACCTTCTGTTTTAATCTGAATCCGAATACCGATCCCTTACCATACTCGCTCTCAATCTCAAGCGTACTGCCCATCATATTAAGAAGTTTCTGTGTTATCGGCATACCGAGACCGGTTCCTTCTATATGACGGTTACGTTCTTCATCAAATCGTTCATATTCGGAGAATATCAAAGGAATGTTCTCTTTCTTAATACCAATTCCGGTATCCCTAATATAAGCTTTAATGATAATACTGTCAGGTTCATTTTCAATCTTATCAAAACCTAACGTGAATGTAACCTTACCTTTTTCGGTATATTTTACTGCGTTTGTAAGTATATTGGTCAATATCTGTCTTATTCTTACTTCATCACCGTATAGCCTGCATGGGATATTGCTGTCAATATCAAGTTCAAGCACCAATCCTTTCTCATCGGCTCTAGGCTGTATCATATGGACAATATCATTAATTCCGGATGATATATCATATTCAACCGGTATTATCTCCATTCTGCCCGCTTCTATCTTGGATATGTCAAGTATCTCGTTAACAAGACTTAGCAGAGTAGTTCCGGCTGTCTGTATATTCTCCGCATACGTGATGATAGTCTCATCATTACTCTCTCTTAAAACCATCTCATTCATTCCGAGAACGGCATTGATAGGCGTACGTATCTCATGAGACATATTAGACAGGAATGCAGACTTGGCATCACTTGCCGCCTTTGCTTTCTCTGATATATCATGAAGCTCGTCTCTTTTTCTTTTTTCTTCATCTATACTCTCTACCATCCACAATACACGGGATATCTTTCCGTCCTGAGTGCGTTTTGATACAATGAATCTTGCACGACACCAAATATTACTGAAACTAAAGAATTCTATTGTGATAGTATTGGAAATCATACGATCCTGCAAAGTATCAAGTTCAACAAATTCACGAAGCATTTCCTTATAGTCCTCAGCCGCAATCCTGTCAACAATTATACCCATACCGTTCTTGGCCGACTTGAACTGCTTTCTGTCTGCTTTACTCATCTTCAGACTACTTCTTATAGGTATAGCAATATCGTTGATCACATCAATATCAATAACGGCAAAATAGATATCAGCAGTTGCAGCCAGCTGAGTATTTAACCTTTCCGATGCAAGATGCTTTGTGATTATATTAAAATACAAAAGCATGAGAAGAACAATCGCAAGTATCGTAATTATGACCGTGGTATTCTGGATCCTCCTAAGCGGGCTGTAACTGTTATCGGCATCAACTACAGACACACTAAACCAGTCATCATTGATCTGAACAGCATATACAACATATGTCACTCCATCATATGTCAGATCAAAATAATTATCATTTATGGAAAACAGCTCTCTTACTACCTCCGAGCCTAAAGTACCTTTCTCTTTCCTATAATTTTTTCCAATCTCACTTTCGTTCGAATGTACAAGAACTCCGCCATCTTTGTCTATTATGAAATCACATGCAACATTATTTTCATCGTTATCATCATTAGCGTTTTCCTGCATATAGTGAATAACTTCATATGATACATCTATGGCAACCACATCTTTTTTGTTCTTCAATGTCAGCACTATAGATACCATCATCTCACCGGTTTCGGCATCTTCATAAGGTTCTATGACCGTTAATTCCCCTTCATTTTCAATGGCTTTCACATACCATGGACGTTTTGTGGGATCGAATCCCTCTTTGGGTTCCCAGCCATATCCATCAAAGAATTTGCCGTCAATGCATGCATATAGTCCGGAAAACTTGCCGATTCCAAGTGCATCAAGTGCCTTCGTATCTTCTTTCAGCGATTCAAGTATCTCTTCATTATCTCCACCTTCGTCAATGATCTTCTCAATCTTGAATTTTGAGGCTTTAACAGTATTGGTAGCAACTGTCATATAACGGTTAAACTGCTCCATCGAATGTTCTGCGCTGAGTTCACCTTTAAGCAATATATTCTCTTTTTCTGACGAATACATAAAAGAAAAGCACAAGTTGATAAGCCCTATGATCACTATAAGGCTAAACATTGAAATCAGTATTCTCTTAATCCCAAAACTTTTGATCGCATCAGAAAAAGATATTCTGTTCTGTCTCATAAACCCCCTCCTGTTTACGCCTCACAACGGAGCAATAGGGTGCTACATAAGTGCAAGTGCCTCCCTCATGACCATGGCAATATCATCATTTATTACCAGATCGGCACTGCTGTCAGCCGAAGTCTTACTCTTATTGATAAGCACTAGATTCTTACCCTTAAAATAATGTATAAGTCCCGCTGCGGGATATACTATAAGCGACGTTCCGCCTATGATAAGCGTATCCGCATCGGAGATAGCCCTTACTGCACCGGATATAACCGAATCATCAAGTCCTTCTTCGTACAAAACAACATCCGGTTTTACAGTCCCTCCACATTTTTTGCATGTAGGAATACCTTCGGAACCGGTAACATATTTATCATCATAGAATTCATGACATTTCATACAATAATTGCGAAGCACGGAGCCGTGGAGTTCATATACAACCTTACTTCCCGCAGCCTGATGAAGCCCGTCGATGTTCTGTGTAACAACCGCAGTAAGCTTTCCCATCTCTTCAAGCTTTGCAAGAGCTATATGACAATCATTGGGCTTTGCATCGGGATATACAAGATTCTTTTTGTAAAAATCATAGAATTCTTCTGTATGCCTTACAAAAAACGAGTGTGACACCGCCTCTTCAGGTGTGAAATGTTTGCTTAATTTTTTACTGTAAAGCCCGTCAGAGCTTCGAAAATCCGGTATTCCGGATGCCGTGGATACACCCGCCCCTCCAAAGAATACAATTCTACTGCTTTCATTTAATATCTTTGCGAGTTCGGCAATCCTATCTTCTGTTCCCATAATGTAATACCTCCCTTTTATAGAAAATCTGCCATGATCCGGTTACTTACATTAAAACCCTCTTTTGACAATCGAATCATTCCGTCTTTCCTTATAAGCATCCCCATGTTTACATAGCGCTTTATTACATCTGCGTATATATCATCAATGCTTATACCGAATTCATTCCTGAAACCTTCTTCGGATATACCTTCTGTCATGCGAAGTCCGAGAAATGCATATTCCGCCATCTGACCGTTCTTATCGATACATTCAACTTCATTTTTACCTTTTAGCATGAATTCAGGTACACTTGCACATAATTTATCACTAAATGACTTATCATCCGGGCACGAACCGTCATACATTCTCATATATTCACTTAATGAATCGGTATTCTTAAATCTTATATTACCAATAAGCGATGCTGCACCAAGGCCGAATCCGATATAATCTCCACGCTTCCAATAGACAATATTATGTCTGCATTCATATCCCGGTTTTGCGTAATTGGATATCTCATATCGTTCGTATCCTGCCATTTTCAGTACATTTCCGGTATTATCATATATCAGACGATCATTTTCATTAAGCCTGTCGCGTTCCTCTTCCGTAAGACTCTCCGGCTTATATCTCTCGTAAAGAGGCGTTCCTTCCTCAATCATCAGGCTGTAGACCGAAATATGTTCTACTCCTGTAGTAATCACTGTATCAAGCGATCTTTTAAAATCTTCCCATGTCTGTCCCGGAATACCAGAGATCAGATCGGTATTAATATTATCAAAGCCGGCATATCTGGCAAGCTTTACTGATCTCTTCCAGTCTTCACGTGTATGTATCCTTCCGAGTATTGCAAGTTCCTCCTCATTAGCGGATTGAAGTCCTAGACTCAAACGGTTGATACCCGCACGTCTGTATATAACAAAATTATCTTCTTTATCAAAAACTGTACCCGGATTGCATTCTATCGTTATCTCGGAAGGTTTGTATGAACCTGCTGTTTCTTTTTCAAACGCTTCCTTCAATATTGCGAGTACATCTTCTATGAAGTGTGCATCTATCATTGATGGCGTGCCGCCGCCGATATATACCGTATCAACAGAATGATCCGACATTTTCATCAATGAAGGCACCATACTTATTATCTCATTCTTAAGTGATGACACATATAAATCGATCTGACCGTTCTTTGGTTTGGCTGAATTAAAATCACAATATGCACATTTTTTCACACAGAACGGTATATGGATATATACGGCAAGCTTCTTTTTCATCATCCTTCGTCATCAAGCTTCAATACGCTCATAAATGCTTTCTGCGGTATCTCCACATTGCCAATCTGGCGCATTCGCTTCTTTCCTTCTTTCTGTTTCTCGAGAAGTTTCTTCTTACGTGTGATATCTCCGCCGTAACATTTGGCAAGTACATCTTTACGGACAGCCTTGACAGTCTCTCTTGCGATAACCTTGCTTCCGATAGCCGCCTGAATCGGAATCTCAAACAGGTGGCGAGGAATCTCTTTTTTAAGCTTTTCGCACATTTTTCTTCCACGTTCATAAGTAGAATCGGCATGTACGATAAATGACAGCGCGTCCACTTCTTCCTTATTGATCAGGATATCGAGTTTGACAAGTTCGGCTTTCTGATAACCCTTAATATCATAATCAAATGAAGCATATCCTCTTGATCGCGACTTCAATGAATCAAAGAAGTCATATATTATCTCGTTAAGCGGCAGAATATATTTTAACAGAGCTCTTGTTTCCTCCATATATTCCATACCGACATATATTCCCCGTCGTTCCTGACAGAGTTTCATAATGGCTCCCACATACTCCGTCGTAACCATTATCTCGGCATCAACAACAGGTTCTTCCATGTAATTGATCTCCGACGGATTGGGCAGGTTCGAAGGATTGGTCACTTCGATCACCGAACCGTCGGTTTTGTATACTTTATATATAACGCCCGGTGCCGTTGTCACAAGATCGAGATTATATTCTCTTTCAAGTCTCTCCTGTATGATCTCAAGATGGAGAAGTCCAAGGAAACCACACCTGAAACCGAATCCCAAAGCCACCGAAGTCTCTGCTTCATATTGAAGTGAGGCATCATTAAGCTGAAGCTTTTCGAGCGCATCACGAAGATCTGCATATCTTGCTCCGTCTGCGGGATACAAGCCGCAATAAACCATAGGAAGTACTTTCTTGTATCCGGGAAGCGCTTTTTCGCAGGGTCTTGCATTATCTGTTATCGTATCACCCACGCGTGTTCCCGATACATCTTTAAGGCTTGCGGTTATGTAACCTACCATTCCCGCTGACAATTCATCACACGGAATGAACTGTCCGGCGCCGAAAGTTCCGACTTCAACAACTTCTGCAGTTGCTCCTGTTGCCATCATTCTGATATTGGTACCTTTTTTAACATGTCCGTCAAATAAGCGGCAAAATACAATAACACCCTTATACGAATCATATAATGAGTCAAAAATGAGTGCTTTAAGCGCCCCACAAGGATCCCCCGAAGGTGCCGGTATCTTTTCGACTATCTTCTCGAGCACCTGTTCAATATTGATGCCGTTCTTGGCAGATATTAACGGTGCATCGGCTGCTTCAAGTCCGATAACGTCTTCTATCTCATTTATTACTCTCTGAGGTTCGGCGCTTGGAAGATCTATCTTATTGATCACAGGCATGATCTCAAGATCATGATCGATCGCAAGATAGCAATTGGCCAGCGTCTGAGCCTCAATTCCCTGGGCCGCATCAACTACAAGTATAGCTCCTTCACATGCAGCAAGGCTTCTTGACACTTCATAATTAAAATCCACATGTCCCGGTGTATCAATGAGGTTGAAAATATATTCTTCTCCATCATTTGCGGTATATACGATTCTTACAGTCTGGGCCTTGATAGTGATCCCACGCTCGCGCTCAAGCTCCATATTATCAAGTACCTGTTCCTGCATCTCTCTCTCAGTTAAAAGACCTGTCTTCTCTATAATTCTGTCGGCAAGTGTTGATTTGCCGTGATCGATATGTGCTATTATACAAAAATTCCTGATATGGCTCTGGTCTATATCTGCCATCGGGTAAGTTCCTCCTGTTTTCCATTGCTATAATCTGATATATTATAACACATTTCAAAACAAATGAAAAGAACACAAGCAACACTTCCCCAAAAGTTTTTTTATTTTTCCACTTGACATACACATGCCTCTTATAATAAAATATCTAAGTGTGCATAAGTAGGATTATCGTGTCTCCCTACATGCCGCTTATGAATCCAGATACATGGGAGGTGGAATCATGGCAAATATCAAGTCTGCTAAGAAGAGAATTCTCGTAACAAGAACAAGAGCTAACAAGAATAAGGCTATCCGTTCAAAAGTTAAGACAGCTATCAAGAAAGTAGACGCTGCTATCGCTGCTAAAGACTCTGAGGCGGCTGCAATTGCATTGAAAGATGCAATCTCAGAGATAGACAAGGCTCAGCGTAAAGGCGTATTTCATAAGAACACTGCTTCAAGAAAGATTTCAAGATTGGCTGTTGCTGTTAATAAGATGGCTTAATTTTGATATATTATTCTTAACACTTACGGGCTGTTACATTTTTGTAGCAGCCCTTTTATGTGAGGTGCCTGTATGAAAAAAAACGATTATTTGAAATGGGATGAATATTTTATGGGAATCGCTCTTCTCTCAGCTGAAAGAAGCAAGGATCCAAACACTTCCGTCGGTGCCTGTATCGTGAGCAAGAGCAATAAGATCTTATCTGTCGGCTATAACGGCATGCCTGTCGGATGCAGTGATGATGAATTTCCATGGGAACGCGAAGGCGATCCGCTCGACACAAAGTATCTCTACGTGTGTCATGCCGAGCTTAATGCGATCCTCAACTACACGGGAACCGATATACGCGGTTCAAGAATATACACTACTCTCTTCCCATGCAACGAGTGCACCAAAGCTATCATACAATCAGGTATCACCGAAGTGATATATCTCAGCGATAAATATTCCGGAACCGACTCTACAATCGCCGCAAAGACCATGTTGCGCGCAGCCAACGTAAAGATCACTCCATATCCCTCAGCAGGAAAATCAATTGTACTCAATCTTTAAATGATCAGCTCCCGTAACCATCTGAGATAAGTGACAATGAACTTTACGTTTTCTGATATATTTATTTCTCTATGGTGCTTGAGTTGCCGTTGTACCGTTTTTGTCTATATAATCTTCTACATCCATTTTAAATGAATCCCATTCATCTTCATGTTCAACATAATATTTCGGGCACATCTTTCCCGTCACATCATAATGTCTTATAATTCCATCCGAATGAATATTGTATTCACCGCAAAGCCATGCAACAAGCTTAACAAGGGACTGATAAGTATCCGGCGTAAATTTACCGGTACTGTCGGGATGACAGCACTCTATTGACACGGTATCATCATTACGGTCATTTGAGGCATAAGATATCTCAGTAAGCGGTATACATTGTATTATCGTTCCATCCAGACCTATGACATAATGACTGCTTGCATATGTGGGATTACTCTTTCCGGCCGCCGCTTCCGCCAGACCCTCAAAATAATTTCTGTTTGCCTCTGCATCCGTTCCCGGATTTGCAGTGTAATGAACAACCACTCCGTTTATTTTTGTTAAGGGATCCTGCGGTCTTGAATAAGGATTAGGGGTAAGATAATCTTTAACCACATTTACGGCAGCAGTTTTAGGAACGGTTACCGGCTGTTCTTTCTTTTCATTAGCAGGCAGAACTATCTTTAACAGCAGAAAAACCGTAGTCAGCACTCCAAGAACAACTGCACCGGTCACAAAAAACAAAAAAACATTATTCCTGCGCCTACGGCGTGGTCTTCTCCTGTTACCGCCACTGTATCTGCTTCTGGAATTATAACTGCCGCGTGAACTGCTTCCGTTTCCGTTATTATATCTGTTATGTGAACTGCTTCCGCTTCCGTTATTATATCTGTCGCGTGAACTGTTTCCGCTTCCGCCATTATATCTGTTACGTGTACCACTCCTGTATCCGCTATGATTGGTACCGTTATCCTTCTCCATATATTACACCTTCTGTATAAAGATTTCAGCCG
The DNA here is from genome assembly GCA_000621985.1 of Lachnospiraceae bacterium V9D3004. Lineage (GTDB taxonomy): Bacteria > Bacillota > Clostridia > Lachnospirales > Lachnospiraceae > V9D3004. The sequence continues at coordinate 110,201 of KK211381.1, read as the reverse complement.
GAGGTTATTCTCCGGCTGTCAGTTTTATGTGTATCATATCTTTAAATCTATTCTACGCTGTAATTCGGTGCTTCTTTTGTGATCTGTATGTCATGTGGATGACTTTCTTTAAGAGAAGCTGCCGAAATTTTAACGAATTTTCCATTTTCCTTGAGTGATTCAATAGTTGGTGTTCCGCAGTATCCCATACCTGAACGAAGGCCACCCATGAGCTGGAATACTGTATCTTCAACCGTTCCCTTGTAAGATACTCTTCCTTCAACGCCTTCCGGAACAAGTTTCTTTGCATCAGTCTGGAAATATCTGTCCTTACTACCGTTTTCCATGGCGGCAATGGAACCCATTCCTCTGTATACTTTGTATTTTCTTCCCTGATACAATTCAAAGCTTCCCGGACTCTCATCACAACCGGCAAATATACTACCCATCATACATACGTTGGCACCGGCTGCGATAGCCTTTGCCATATCACCCGAATACTTGATTCCGCCATCCGCAATGATCGGAATACCATATTCTTTGGCAACAGCATAACAATTCATAATTGCCGTGATCTGAGGAACTCCGATTCCCGCAACTACACGTGTAGTGCATATTGAGCCCGGTCCTATTCCTACTTTTACCGCATCTACTCCGGCTTCAATAAGCGCTTTTGTCGCTTCTCCCGTTGCAACATTTCCTGCAATAAGCTGAATATCAGGGAATGCCCCTCTAAGCTTCTTGATCGTATTAATTACATTTGCAGAATGTCCGTGAGCCGTATCAATAACTATAACATCTACTTTTGCATCTATAAGTGCGCTTACTCTCTCTTCAATATTATTGGTGATTCCGACTGCGGCACCACACAGAAGTCTTCCCTGTGAATCTTTTGCGGAAAGAGGATATTTTATCTGCTTCTCTATATCTTTAATGGTAATAAGACCTTTCAGATTGCCAACGTCATCTATTATCGGGAGTTTTTCTTTTCTTGCTTTGGAAAGAATATCCTTGGCTTCATCCAGTGTGATTCCTTCTTTTGCCGTAATAAGACCTTCCGAAGTCATCTTCTCCTTGATCTTCTTGGAATAATCGGTCTCAAACTTAAGATCCCTGTTAGTGATTATTCCCACAAGCTTCCTTCCCTGTGTGATCGGGACACCGGATATTCTGAACTTGCCCATCAGATTATTGGCATCTTCAAGAGTATTGTCGGGCGACAGATAAAACGGATCGGTAATAACACCATTCTCAGAACGCTTGACCTGATCAACTTCTTCGGCCTGCTGTTCAATGGACATGTTCTTATGTATAATACCAATACCGCCCTGACGAGCCATGGCGATAGCCATCCTGTGCTCCGTTACGGTATCCATTCCCGCACTCATCATGGGAATGTTAAGCTTTACGCTCTTAGTCAGCTGCGTTGAAAGATCCACCATATTCGGTGTGTATTCTGAATATGCAGGTACCAGAAGTACATCATCAAATGTAATACCTTCACCAATAATCTGTCCCATTATTACATCCTCCTGATCATAGATTTGTTTTAAAGTATTTTCTGTCAAGTATACAAAATACGATAATAAAAGTCAATAGGTTTGAGACATTACAAAGCACCTTTTTTATATATATTTATTGTTGTTTTTTATGCAACGCTCAATATGTAACGCTTGTTATCAAATTTTTTTTGCATATTTAGTTAACAAACAACCAATTGACCAAACAAATAAAAAACAGTAATAATTAGTTATGGAATATTCCACAAAGATGATTTCAATTTTTTGGAAATGTTGCAAATATTGCACAATGGATCGGAGGTGAAACGGAATTATTGTTGTGACATTTCACATGCTACCCGTATTTTTATATAACCAAATATCACAGGAGGTTTTATTAATGAATACTAAAATATTCAAAAGGCTTACAGGCAGTATTATCGTGTTCGCTCTTGTTCTCGGCACAATTGTGATCCCGACAAAATCACAGGCCGCAACGGCAACACTTCTTAATACTTACGGCAGTCTGTTAGGCCATTCCGGAACCTGCATCAACTCTTGGCAATTGAATAATTCAAGTATCTTATCGCATGTTAAATCACAGTATAACAGCATAACACTTGAAAATGAAATGAAGCCTGATTCCATTTTGGGATATTCTCCGAATCTTATCTCAAAAAGTGATGCCGAAAAGCAGGGCTACTATGTTCCGTCATCATGTACAGAGACATATCTTCCCAAACTTAATTTCAGCACTGTTGACAGTGTTATGAAAAAATGTTATGAAAACGGACTTGGCATGAGAGCCCATACTCTTCTCTGGCACGCACAGACTCCCGCATGGTTTTTCAGAGTCGGTTATTCCACTAATTACGGATATGTATCACAGAGCGTAATGGATGCACGCATGGAATATTATATCAAGAGCGTGATCAATCATGTATACTCCAGTCCTTACGGAAGCGTTGTTTATGCATGGGATGTTGTAAATGAATATCTTCATGCTTCCAACTCCGGATGGGAAGCCGTATACGGCAAAGGCGGAACCTCTCCGGCATTTATTAAAAGAGCATTCAGATATGCTTACGAATGCATTGATTACTTCGGACTTAAGAACAAAGTCAGCCTGTTTTATAATGACTTCAACACCTATATGGAAGTAAACGATGTAATCGCATTGGTTAATTATATCAATTCCAGCGGAAAGATCTGTAACGGTGTAGGTATGCAGTCTCACGTCGGAACAACTTTCCCAAGTGTTGATTATTATACTTCGGCTCTCAGAGCATTTGTTAATGCAGGCTTCGAAGTTCAGATCACAGAGCTTGACATAGCGAACAAGAAAAATAATATCGATCAGGCCAATTATGTCTATCAGCTCATGAAAAACATTATATCTATCAAGAAAAGCGGCGGCAATATTACCGGACTTACATTCTGGGGACTTTCAGACGATGTATCATGGGTCAATGATGATACTCCGCTTCTGTTCTCAACATTAGGCAATGCAAAATATGCTTATTACCGCGCTCTTGATGCTTATACGGATTCAGGGCTTTCGGTTGGCGGTGGTTCTTCAGGCGGATCGAACAACTCAGGTAATACCGTCAACAATAATTATCAGACTCTTAATAACGGTTGGTATTATATCAAAAACACCAATTCAAACAAATACCTTCAGGTAGCAAACAACACCGGCGCCAACAGCACCAATGTAGAGATTGCAACAGGAAGAGGCGCGCATGCTCAAAGATGGTATCTGACTAATGTAGGAAACGGATATGTGACCCTTAAAAACGGTCTCGGGTATATGCTTGATGTTCAGTACGGCGAAAATAATGACGGAGCAAATATCCAGACATATTCTGATAACGGTGCCGACGCTCAGCGATTCAAGGTTGTCAAGACCAATACCAATGGTGTTTACGGAATCACAACCAAAGTATCAAAAGATGCACGTGCGCTCGATGTTAACAATTTCGGTCAGAGTGACGGAACCAACGTTCTACAGTGGTCTTATAAAGCAACATCCAATCAGACCTGGACATTTGAGTCTATTAATGACGGTACGATCAATAATGGATGGTATTATATCAAGAATGTCAACTCAAACAAATATCTTCAGGTTGAGAACAATTCAACCAGCGAGAATGCCAACGTATGCATCGGTTCCGGCAACGGTTCCAACGGTCAGAAATGGTATGTTGAGAATGACGGTAACGGATACGTTACTCTCAAAAACAGAAACAGTTACATGTTAGATATTTACTACGGCAATAATGAGGACGGAACCAATATACAGGTACATTCCGCAAACGGAGCAGACGCCCAAAAGTTCCAGATAGCAAAAACCGAGGCTAACAATGCTTACGGAATCACAACAAAAGTATCTAACAACAAACGCGCCCTTGACGTATATGACTGGGGTTCGTACGATGGTTGCAATGTTATCCAATGGTCATATTATTCAGCAGCAAACCAGCAATGGATATTTGAGCCTTGCAACTGATCAATTAATTTAAAAACTTAATAATTTAATAACTAAACAATTTAATAATATTCTCCAATTCTTTCTTACTAAATCTATCAACAATAAAATTAAGTCGGGCTTCATACTTGAACAAAGCATGAAGCCCGGCCTGTTTTGTATATACTATTCACAGCCCACAGCCCGGCGCTTCGCTCCGTCGCAGCTTCGCTGCTTTTGGCTGTGGGTGTGGGGGCGGTTCCTGCTCCACAGAAACCTTCTACGTAACGTCATACTGATTCTTACGTGCGAGCACGACGAATCAGTACGTCATTACGTAGTCTGTGAATAGTAACTCTTGTTTAACATATCCTAGGTAGGCCTTCGCCCTGTAAAACGTCGAGTTCTCTTCTGCCGCCTATTAATGTTTCAAGTATTACGCTGCCTGAAGTGTGATCCTTACTTGAAGTACAGTCATTACCTGAAGTACGATCATTGCCTGACGCACTGTCACCACCCGACACAACTTCTCCTATGCATACGGCATCCTGTCCGTACGTTGAATGTCTGATTATATCAAGAGCAGCTTCTTCATCTTCAGGATGAACAATTGCGACCAGTTTTCCTTCGTTACCCATATACAACGGATCCAGTCCTAACAGTCCGCAGAATTCTTTAACCATTGATGTGACCGGCAGCAACTCTTCTTTTATCATGAAATTATTACCGCATGCTCCGGCTATTTCTTTTAATACAGTGGCAAGTCCTCCTCTTGTAACATCTCTTAAGACGTGTATTCTTATCCGGTGTGCTATTAAATTGTGCACAATCTTCACGAGTGGCGCGCAGTCACTCTTTATATCCGTTTCAATTCCCAATCTTGATGCAAGTATTGCAGCATGATGTTCTCCGATATTGCCTGATACGATAATCTTATCACCGGGTCGTGCATTTCCTGAAGCAATATCAAGCTTCTCATCGACAAATCCTACTCCTGCGGTATTAATTATTATTCCACCATTTCCTTCGATCACCTTGGTGTCACCGGCAACTATCTCAACCCCTGCTTCTTTTGCAGTCTCAGCCATCGATTCCGTGATACGGCGCAAATTGTCAATCGAGGCACCCTCCTCCAGTATCATACCGCACGTGATGTATTTTGGAACAGCTCCTCTCATAAGCAGATCATTTACTGTTCCGCATATACTTAGCCTGCCAATATCACCACCCTGAAAAAACAGCGGTTTTACAACAAAGCTGTCGGTCGTCACGGCAAATCTCGGTGCCCCTTCAACCACAGCACTGTCTTCCATCTCAGACAACGTATCATTATCAAAATTCTTCTCAAATATACTCTCTATAAGTTCTGAAGTAGCACTTCCTCCACTTCCGTGAACCATTGTAATAATATCTGAAGACAATCCTAACTCCACCTCCTGCAAGAAATTCTTATGAGTATTCGTTACTGTTTCCGCCCTCAAAAAAAAGCATTATTCTCCTGTGAATAAGGGTACCAAACAGCCGCGATTATTTGTATCAGTTACATCTATCTTCCGTACGAATAATACGAAAAACAACTTCCTTCCGTTGATACCATACAAGCTCCCTGAGGATTAAGCGGCGAACATACCTTTCCAAATAAAGGGCATTCATTCGGCCGCATCACGCCAAGCAAAACCTTATCGCAACAGCATGCCTTATTCTTCTTTACATCATTATCAAGAAATCTGCTTCCGGCATCATATCGTTCGTATTCAGGTCTGATATACCGGCCGGAATCGGGAACATTACCCATTCCTCGCCATACAGCATCACCTTTTTCAAAGTATTTTTCAATAATACCTGTAGCTGTTTCATTTCCTTTTTCCGTAACAACCTTGACATAATAATTTCTTACCGATCCCCCGTCCTGTTCTGTTACAATACCGCAAATAGCCTCAAGAATCTCTTCAGCCTCAAAACCTGCTACTCCGAATGGGATATTATATTTCGTGGCAAGAGGAATATATACATTACTGCCTATTATTACCGACACATGACCCGGAGCCAGAAATGCATTGACAATGGTTTTTTGTCTACACAAGTAGTCTATTACTTCAGGCATAGTCTTGATCGCCGTAAGAAGCTTGACATTACTCAGATCATTATCAATTATCTCTTCAAGAAGAAGTGCATAGACAGGTGTTGTAGTCTCGAATCCTATAGCAGCAAATATAAACTCCTTTTCGGGTTCTTCCATAGCGGGCTTCAAAATGTCCATAGGTGAATATATCATTCTGACATCCGCTCCTTCACCTTTTGCCTGACTTAAAGTCTTTGTGCTGCCGGGAACACGGAGAAGATCACCGAATGTTACTATTACTTTTCCTTCGTTAACTGCCAGATCAATAAGTCTGTCAATATAAGAAGAGGGTGTCACACATACAGGGCAGCCGGGTCCCGATATAAGATTGATCTTTTTAGATAAAAGATCCGGAATACCGTTCTTTGCGATTGCTCCCGTATGACTTCCGCACACTTCCATTATATTAACTTCCGGTCCGTCATAATTAATCAGTTTCTCTTTAATCTGTTCTACATTCATTCATTTATACACTTTCTGTATTATATACTCAGCTGCCTTACAGCCTGCTCTTCTTCATTGATCAATTCAGTTATTTCTTCCATATCTTTCTGATTCATTTTTTGAAGTATACATCCGGCATGAACCAACACGTAATCGCCTTCTTTTACTTCTACAAGGCCGGTTCTGGCAGATACCCTGTTGCCATTAAAATCCACCAGTGCGGTCTTTTCATCAATTGAGATCACTTTTCCGTAATTTGCAACACACATTTTACAGTCCTTCTTTCTTAATTTTCATGACAGCAACCCAAGCCTGTCCAAGCGATAATCCTCCATCTCCCGAAGGAACCTTTTCATTTATATATACACTGTAACCGGCCTTTTTCAAACCGATCATTACACGACTTAAAACTATCTGATTGTACCACGTTCCGCCGGACAAGGCAATCTGCTTAACTGAATCTTTACATATACATTTTACTGTGTACATTATAAGCTCTGTCAGCAATTCATGAAAATATAACGATACGTTTTTTTCTTTGTTCTTTACTTTTCTGTACAGATCAGCAATTATCGCAGGTGAATCTATATTTACAGTCTCTCCTGTTCTTATAATATATTTTTCCAAAAATGTTTTATCTATATCATCATTTTTAGTAATCTGATAATTAATAGTATGTTTATTTATATTCTGTTTTTTTGATAATAATTCATCTGCTTCCAAAGATTTTTTTGCATCATTTTCAAGCCTTATCGCACATTCGCCCTCGTACGAATTGAAATCGCATATTCCGCATATATATGAAGCGGCATCGAATAACCTTCCCATAGAAGAATTTCCGATCACCCTGAAATTATTATCAAGCGCTTTCGCAAGAATATCAGATTTATTATTTTCGCGATTACCTTTTACAGTCTCAAAAGACTTGAATTCTTCGAATTCCTCTTTGCTTAAATATCCTTCTTTATATGCCCTGTACATATAACAAAATGCGGGCACAAATGCATCTTTTGCCGTATTATCGGATGAAGGCATACTGACAGGAAGAAGTGAACCGACACGGGTATATGAATCTTCTTCGCATAATAAGAATTCTCCACCCCATATACTTCCGTCATCACCCATGCCTGTTCCGTCAAAAGCAAGACCAAGTACATTTCCCTTAAGAGCATGTTCTGCGATCACTGAAGCAATATGCGCATGATGATGCTGCACTCTTATCACTCTGTCAGATTCAGAGGCAAAGCTTTTAACATTTTTAGCAGAATAGTATTCAGGATGCATGTCAGCAACAATAATCTCCGGCTTAAATCCAAAAAGTGAACTCATTCTCTCTCTGGCATAATTATATTTGTCAAGAGAATAAGAATCCTCCATATCGCCGTAATAAGTTCCCGGATATACATAATCTCCTCTGCAATATGCGAATACACTCTTAAGATCTCCGCCTGCCGCAAATATATCCTTATCTGTTCTTTCTGATATCCTTATCGGCTCAGGCACCAGCCCTCTGGCTCTCCTGATAAGTTGTGTAACTACAGCATCTTCTGTGCAGTCTTCTGAAGTCACTATGTCATAAGTAGGCTCAATTTCTTCAGAAACCATGATACTATCTAATACCGTGCTGTCGCAGGAAGCCTTACCGCTTTCTGATGCCATACTTTTTCTGGAAACCTTGCTGCTTTCTGAAGTTATGCTGTCATAAATAGCCTCGTTGCCTTCAAAAACCACATTGTCATGAGCAGTCTCACTGCCTACTGCAGTTATGCCTTCATGATCCAGCTTCGTCACCTGATATATACTGTCCTCAAGCGGTTCAATAATGTCCCTGTCATGTGATAATACAAAGTCAGGGAAACCATCCGTGACACAATCAATCATAATATTATTTTCGGTAATAATTGGTTCTCCGCCACGGTTTCCGCTTGTCATGATCAACGGACCTGTTTCTTTACATATCATATATTGAATGGGATTGCATGGAAGAAATGCTCCGATCCGGTCGCTTGCAGCACATACTTCTTTTGCAAAATCATTTTTTCTATTAAGCAGTACTATCGGTCTGGCAGTGGAACAAAGTAATTCTTCCTCTTTTTCGGATACAACGCAATACTCTTTAATGGTCTCCATATCCGGAAACATTATCGCAAAAGGCTTGTTCTCACGGTTCTTATATTCTCTGAGCCTCAAAGCAGTTTCCGATTCGGGCAGACAGGCAAAATGATATCCGCCTATATCTTTGATCGCACCGATCTTTCCGGCTCTGATATATTCTATACTCTTATCAATGTAACCGCTTATATCATCAAAACTGACTCTTCTCACTTTTCCTGCTTCATTAATGTACAATTGCAATTCGGGACCACAGGAATAACAGGCAATAGTCTGTGCATGTCTTCTTATATCACCGGGTTTAGCATATTCCTTTCTACAGCTGTCGCACATTTTGAACACTGACATTCTTGTATTGATCCTGTCATAAGGATTCCTGTCAATAATGCTGTACCTCGGACCGCATGCAGTACAGCTTATAAATGGGTAGCGGAATCTTCTGTTTGAGGAATCTTCAAGCTCTGCATAACAACTATCGCAGGTTGCGAGATCCGGAGCTATATATACCGTTTCATTATCATTATCACTGTGTATGATCTCAAATCCACTCTTTAAGCCTGCTTTTGAACCATTTAATATTATTGATTTTTCAAAATCCTTTTTTTCAATGATCTTTATATCATCAATCCTTGCTCCCCTCGGGGGCATAGATTTAAGACGGTGGAACCATTCTTCCACCGCCTTGATATTTCCACATATTTCTGCTGTTACAATACCACCCGAATTCCTGACCCAGCCGCAAAGCCCAAGTTCTTCGGCAAGCCCTGCTACATAAGGTCTGAATCCAAGCCCCTGAACAAGTCCGGTTATCTCAACCGAACAGGATACATATTCATACATTATTTTAAGTCCTGTATCTCAAGTCAGCTTAAACTATTTCTACAATATATGCGTCATCTGCAGTTTATACATTCTCTGCTGTTAATGCTTCATCTGTAGTTTAAACGTTCCCTGCAGTTTACGCTTTCTCTGTAGCTTCGGCTGCCTTTGCCTTCTCTGCTGCTTCTTTTGCAGCCTTGGCTTCAGCTGCTTTCTTTGCCATCTCCTCACGTTTCTTAGCTTCTGCAGCAAGAACTTCCGGAGATTTTGTATATGTTACCGCAGTCTTTTCACCACCCGGTTCCTGATAACCGGGAACTATATGAAGACATTTCTTGGGGCACTTGGTAACGCAGAATCCACACGCAATACAATCGAATCTGTCTATAGTCCATGTTCCGGCATTCTTGTTGACACTGAGAGCACCCGGAGGACAACATCTGACACACATTCCGCAACCGATACAATCATCGATATCTATGTCAACATGACCTCTGCTTCTTTCAGGATATACAAAAGGCTCAGCCGGATATGTGGTAGTTACCGGCTTACTGAACAGATTCTTCAATGCTACAGGAGCATAATTCATAATTCTAAATCTTTTATCAGCCATATCTACAATTCCTTTCCTAAATATCTGAATAGTATGTAACTTTCTTATTATCTCTCAGTACAACTTACACATGGATCAATTGTAATTACAAGCAATCCAACATCTGCAAGATCAGCACCTTTAAGTGTCTCACACAGACCCGGAAGGTTAGCAAAGGTAGGAGTTCTGATTCTCATACGATCCAAGAACATACTGCCGTTACCCTTGGTATAGTACACTGCCTCACCACGCGGCTGCTCAACTCTCATGAAATATTCTCCCGAAGGCTTATCCTTAACCTGAACTGCAAGATCAGTCTCCGAAGGCATCTTGGCGATTGCCTGTCTTATAAGATCGATTGCCTGGAATATCTCTCTTGTTCTTACATCGCATCTTGCATAGCAGTCACAATCATCGCTTGTTATCGGTTCAAAATCAAGATACGGATATGCATCATATCCTCTTAATCTCATATCGCTCTTAATACCACTGGCTCTCATAAACGGTCCTACCGTACCAAGATCATGAGCCTGTTCTTTTGTAAGAATACCGACACCACATAATCTTGATTTAACAGTATAATCATACAATAAAGTCTTCTGAACAACTTTAAGTTCAGCCTCGATATCTGTTATAGCTTCTTCAATGCTCTTAAGCATGTCATCCGGAATGTCCTTAAGCACTCCGCCGACCTGATTAACAGAGAATATACACCGTCCACCGGTGGTCATTTCAAGCATGTCAAGTATTCTTTCCCTGATTCTCCAACACTGGTAAAACAGGTTCTCATGTCCGAAACCGTCAGCAAGAAGTCCCAGCCAAAGCAGATGACTGTGTACTCTTGACATCTCACTCCATATTGTACGGAGGAACTTGGCTCTTATCGGAACCTCAACCCCCATCATATTCTCAACGCATTCACAATAACCCATTCCATGCATAAAACTGCATATACCGCATGTTCTCTCTGCAACATAAGCCATTGTATTGAAGTCTTTTTTTGTTACAAGACTCTCAAGACCTCTGTGAACAAATCCGACAGAAGGAATTGCCTCAACAACCTTCTCGTCTTCCACAACCAGATCAAGATGGATCGGTTCGGGAAGCACCGGATGCTGCGGGCCAAATGGAATCACACTTCTTTTACCCATTTACGCTTCCTCCTTTCCTTTTGGAAGAAATGGCGTATCTTCCTCAATTCTGTATAATTTATTATTGTAATCAAGATTGATCATCTTAATATTCACACCGAACAATTCCTTCATCTCATTTTCATAGAAAAATGCATAAGGAATTATCTCTGTAATACTTGGAACTTCTTCATTATCTTCAAGAACGATCCTAAGGGTAGTCAGGCCAAAATCCTCATCATTTGCAAATGAATAGCTGAGTTGTGTATGACCTTCCGTTACGGCAGCGCACGCCTGCGCAAGACGAAGTCCCTGCTTCTTCTTTTCCATTACCTTAACAAGCAGCTCGCTTGTCTGAATCACCTCAAGGACATTTTCAGGACATTTATTATCCATTGACAGCTGCCCCCTTTCCGCCTTCTTTTACAAGCCTGTCATGTTCCTCAGACCTCTGCTGGAACAATGCTACAGCTTTGACAATACCATCAATTATAGCCTGTGGTCGTGCCGCACAGCCCGGAACATATATATCAACCGGTATAACGGTATCAGCACCACCAAGAATATTATAGCATTCCTTGAATATTCCGCCGGTACATGCACATACACCGACTGCCACAACAACCTTCGGTCTTGGCATCTGATCATATAACTGCTTTACAACAGCCTGATTCTGAGTATTAATGCCTCCCGTTATCAAGAATATATCTGCCTGCATAGGATCTCCGGTATTGATTATACCAAGTCTCTCGGCATCGTATACCGGTGTAAGACACGCAAGCACTTCTATATCACATCCGTTACAGCTGCTTCCATCATAATGTAACAGCCATGGGGATCTGCTAACCTTTGCCATCTTATTTCCTCCTTATATAATGATTCTTACAAAAGCATAAGAATAACCAGATTCAATCCGGCCGCTATTATAGTTACGTACCATGAACCCTTAAGCATTGTCATCCATTTTACGCGGGCACTTGTATTATCAATGAGGATCTCAAGGAAATATACAAGCAAAAGTACAACGACCGCAACAGCAATACTTATCGGATTATTATTGATTATGAACAATCCAACAACACCCATAAGGAACACATTCTCATACCACTCTGTAATGGTATATATAGCAAGGTTCCTTGCACCAAACTCAGTGGTAAGACCCTTTACAAGCTCCTGATGAGGATGATGCGATGTAGCTGTATCAAACGGCGACTTTCTCATCTTGATGGTAAGTATGAATACAAATGCAATGAAGAATCCCGGAAGATACATGATCGCACTGTAATCAGCCTGCGCAATATCACTTACCTTGAATGAGCCGACATGTCCACCAACCTCAGTAGCAAGATAGAATCCGACACATGCAAGAAGCACTGCAGGTTCATAAGAAACCATCTGAAGGAGTTCTCTCGAAGCTCCAAAAGTACTGTAAGGTGAACTGGTCATAACAGCTGCAAAATAAAGGAATGTCGCTGCTGTTGACAATACAAAGAAACATAACAGTATATCAGTTCCGTAAAAGAACATTGCACCTGTAAGTATCGTCAGGAAAAAATATGACATGAGCAGGAATATCTGTGATTTGTTAACTGCGATAACCTGCTTTTTGAATAACTTTCCAACATCGTAGAAAGGCTGCAATACCGGCGGTCCAACTCTTCTTTGCATTCTAGCGGATATCTTCCTGTCAATTCCCTCAAGTAAGCCTCCGATAAAAGGTGCCAGTATCAGATATGCAGCTACAAAGATTATCCTAATAACTATATCATTCATGAAAGAACACCCCCTATTATAAGACTTAACATAACAAGAAGAACAGCCAGACTGAATACCTGTGACGGAACGAGAAGCTTCTTCTGTCCCACAATATCCTCAAGATACATATTGGAAAGCCACAGCTGTTTGGAATCACCGAATGAATCAGTGAATTCCCTGTCTTCTCCCGTGTTAATACCACTCATATAAGACAGTTTTCTGTTGATCTTAACACTGCGTCCGTAAACATATGATAATGCCGGCACAGCAAATACGAATAATATTATTGCAACGAGCAATACAAGAACTGCAGTTGAAAGAACCTGATCTTCTTTACCGAATGTCTCAACAAGCATAGGTCCTACAAATACATTTGAAACTAACGGGAACAATGCACACACAACGATCATCAGAACAGCATGAATACCCATTGAAGCATTCTCTCTTATCGTTGACATGTCTTTAAGCTTCTCACCTGTCTTATGACTCAGACTGATGATCTTGCCCATCCATTTTGTCCAGTAAAGCGAAGTTGTAGCACTACCGAACACGATAAATACAACGAGCCAGATATTCTTTGCATCCACACAAGCCCTTAATGCCGACCATTTTGATATTAGCATACCGAACGGTGCAAGGAACATTGCTGCAATACCGATAAACATGAATATTGCAAGTTTGGGAAGTCTGAATAAGAGACCATGCATATCCTCAATGTCACGACTGTGAATAGCATTCTCTGTTGCTCCGACATCCTGGAAAAGAAGTGACTTGGATATCGCATGGAATATCATAAGGAACACACCTGCCCATATTGTCGTAGGTGTTCCTACGCCGGCGCAGGCAACCATGAGTCCAAGGTTCGATATCGTTGAATATGCAAGAACCTTCTTGCCGTCGCTCTGGGCGATCGCAATAAATGATGCAACCAGGAATGTGAAGCCTCCAATAAATGCGATCATTGTACCTGTCAGGTTCCCACTCATTGCAGGTGATAATCTGAAAAGTACATATATTCCGGCTTTGACCATTGTAGCACTATGTAACAACGCCGATGACGGTGTAGGTGCAACCATTGCTCCGATAAGCCATGTTGAGAACGGCATCTGAGCAGACTTGGTAAGTGCCGCAAAAGCAATAAGCGCAACCGGAAGAACTGCAACCGTTTGTCCTATTGCTCCAAGAGCAACAAGATTACTGAGTGATGCAGATTCCTGCTGATATACAAAATATACTATTCCGATAGCAAGTCCGGTTCCTCCGAGAAGGTTCATCCATAAAGCCCTGAAAGAATTGCGGATAGCTTCTTCCGTTCTTGTGTATCCGATAAGCATAAATGAACATATACTCGTCATCTCCCAGAACAGTTCGATCCACATGAGACTGTCAGACAGAACGAATCCGAACATCGCTCCGAGGAATATGAACAGAAGCATCATGAAATAATGTCTTCTGTCTTCAACTTCCTTATGATGCTCATGATATCCGATAAGATACCCGCCGGCATATATTGCGATCAAACCACCGATCACGCCGACTATAAGACACATAAGAATTGCCATATGATCTACATGAATGTGTGCTGCCTCCTCAACCTTTGGTCCAAACAATTCAGCATAGGCAACTAATAATGTCGGTCCGATAGAGAGCAGACTGATCCAATATCTCTTGTATTTGAAACATAAGAAAGTAACCAGACCCATCAGGAATATCTCGGCTCCTAATATGATATGGTCAACGAGCTCCGTATCAACATACAGATCTATCGGCTCACGGTCACCCATCAACCACTGGGCAACAAGTACTCCGACACCGGCCATGATGACTATTGCACTGATACACGATATCGCATTGGCGAGTTTTCGATCACGAATGCAAAACATCAGTAAACCCGCAACAATCGGGAAACATATGAGAAAAGGTATTACTGGCATTTCAGGCATTTTCTCATCCTCCATTCCTCTTAATTATTTTAGTACATAAGCATAAACAGTTCATTTCAACAATAAATAAGTAACTACTCAAAGCCTCTTATCACCATACGAGCAGTTACAATATTAAAGCCAATATGAAACTATCTTCACGCTTACCTCATAATTATAGTACATGTGTATAAAAAAGGCAAGCCTAATCTATCATAAAATATCATTAAAATATCATTATTTCGGGGGACGACGAATTGTTGTTTCGCAGACGATGGCCAGATATATTATCAATAATGAATACGATATTATCTGTGTATAACTGACTCCGTTTTTCCCAAATGTCATTACACAAGGATTCACTATAGCCAGACATATGATAAAATCAATTATTATTCCCACGAGCAGAAACCTGATCTTCCTTAGTGCCGTTACCATCGCATCAAGAATCCACACTATAGCAAGTGTTACAGTGCACCACACTACAGGCATGAATATATTGTAATACTGCAGAATATCCTCACCAAACAAAATCTTCAATCCGGGTCTTCCAAATAAATGTGCACCGGCAAGTATCACTGCTATTAGTATGATGATCGCTGCATATATCCTGTTAAGCTTCATTTTGAGCTCTGTATACTTATTTTCGTTAAACAGCTTTGCAAAACCGGGCACCAAAGGATTGAACACAACCATGGCGAACACCTGCACGATCAGTGTCGGTGAAGCAACCGAAGAATATATACCAAGGGCTTTAGTTCCGAAGTTATCCTGTAGCACCGTCTTCGGTATAAGATTCTCAGTACTTAACAGGAATGCATATATAACGATGGGAATACATTTTTTTAAAAGCGAAATGATCCTCGTACTGATAATATCCGGCTTAAGCTTCTTTAATGTATTTGTTTTGTTGTAATCAAATACTATCGCAACGAGCAGATTAAGAAACGCAATAACGAATAATGTGATCTGCAGATCACCGGTAAGTTTCAAGCACAGACAGAATGCAGATATTGTAGCAATTCCCCTTAATATATACGAAACGAAAATATAATCATAACGGTCATTCTTCTGATCCACTCCATGAAGCACATCAACCATTCCTTCTGCAACTCTGACAATCATAAATGCAATAATACACATAGCCTGATACAAAGAACTGCTCACAAGCGCATAAACAGAGCAACACACAAGTGCTGTAAAACATGTAAATATTCTGCTTCCGACATATTCATTATCTGAATATTCTCCTGTAACATCGGATATCTGATAATTTCTCATACTGAACAATGATATTGCGGAAAAACTGCTGCTTGTTGTCATTGCAAGAGAAAGATATCCTCCGTCAGTATACGAAGATATGCGAATCACAACAATTGTAATAAGCCACTGACACATACAGTAAAAAATACTGCCGGAAGAATTAAGCAAAATATTCTTCTTTATATTTTCCTTTTTGTTTTTATTTAATGTATTATTTTTCATCGTATTTCTTAACATCTCATGACTTTTTAAATTTTCTCTGTATTATTAATTACTGAATTGTATTATTTGACTGTTCACTTTTGGTATACAGACTGTTTAACCACCGTGCCACAGGTGCAGGCCAGAATTTTCTGAACATGATATAGTTTTCTTTTCTTCTGTTGTTACTTTCGATTATCCGTGTTGTCTCGGAATCTTTATGGATTCTATGCCCTGTCAATGGTTTATAGCAATATACAAACGAACCGTTTCTTTTTGACAACATCTCCCATGCTTCCCAGTCTTCTGCCGCTCTGAAATGATTTTCAAACACTATATCAGGACATTTATCCTTTACAAACGTAACCGAAGGACAACATATCGGCGAACCTAAAGACAGTATCCTTCGTCTTATGAATATACTCTTCCATCCGTAACGGTTTCTTAACGGTATAAGCATTATTCTCTTTATCCTCAGCAGATTATTGTTATATATCTTTTTCCCGTTGCGTATCTCATAATAATCCGAAAAAAATATGATTGGATTATCAGCCTTTCTCATATACAACAGCATATTTTTGACGTAATCCTGTTCATATAAATCATCCTGATGGGCGATCGTCACATAAGGTGTAACACATCTGGAATATGCGAAATTCCAATCTCCTGTTATACCTGATCTTCCTTCGTTAACATACATCTTAATGTTATAATTCTCACACAATCTTTTAATATGTTCATTCGGTGTGGATGTGGCAAGAATAATGTTAGTTTCAACTGACTGGTTTTTAAGGGATAGAATACATTGTTCAAGATACTTGCTTTCCTCATAGGCACAGATTACAAATGTATGTATATTTTTACAACGCATCAGATGTTCACCCCATTTCTGCAATAATGGCCATTATGTGTGTTTTTCTTCCGATAAGCTATCTTATCATATGAATATATAATTTACAAGTAACGAACATTTAACATTTGCTTTATTACAAGCACAAATGACTTGCATATAAAAAACATATGTAGTAGAATATTTTATTGTAATATAACAACACACAACACCACTCTGATGGAGCTTTTCAGATGAAAAAATTAATCATAATTCCGGCTTATAATGAAAGTGATAATATCCTGGATACAGTTAATGATATATTAAGTAATACAACGGATTTTGACTACATTGTTATAAATGACTGTTCAACAGACAATACTCGGGAAATATGCGAAGATAATAATCTTAATATAATAAATCTACCCATTAATCTCGGCATTGGCGGCTCGGTGCAGACCGGTTACAGATATGCAAAGGATAATGGCTACGATATAGCCGTTCAGTTTGACGGTGACGGTCAGCATGATGTACGTTATCTTGACATTATGGCTGATAAGCTTCTTGCCGACAAATGCGATATGGTCATAGGATCAAGATTCATCGACAAAGAAGGATATCAGTCTTCTTTTATGAGACGTTTCGGCATAGGTTTTTTTTACAGACTGATCAAAATAGTAACAGGCGCTAAAATCACCGATCCAACCTCCGGATTCAGAATGATAGGACGCAATATTATCGAGATATTTGCCAATGATTATCCCAAGGATTATCCCGAACCCGAAAGCGTTGTATCAATTCTTCGCAAAGGCATGAAAGTCGAAGAGATTCCCGTTATCATGCGCGAACGTCAGGGAGGTATCTCTTCTATCAGTCCATGGAATTCAATATATTATATGATAAAAGTCTCAATAGCAATATTGGTAGAATGCCTCGGCAAATCCGGAAAGAAGGTGTCTTAACATTATGAATACTAATATCCGCCTTGTGATACTGGCAATATTGCTGCTTTCACTTATCATGCTCGGAAGACAGGTAAAAAAACGCACACTTAATCTCAAACATACGCTGGCATGGTTTTTTTTGATCCTGGTAATGATGATCATCGATCTGTTTCCCGACATCATTGTATTCTTTTCCTCACTGCTTGGAATAGAACTACCGTCAAACATGCTTTTCCTATTTGGATATATTCTGTTACTTGTTATCATATATACGCTTACAGTTGCCATATCCAAATTATCGAATGAGATCCGTCAGATGGCGCAAAAGATGGCATTAATGAATAAAGAACTGGAACAATTAAAAGAGCAAAAAGATACTGATAAAGAACAGACTTAAACAAAGATATAAAAAAACTGATTTCATGAGGATTACAATCAATGAGAAATTTACTTAATACCATTAACAAGAAAACAATAATGTGCGTAGAGATCATCGTTGCTATTATAATAACAATTGCATGGATTTTGGTATATCATGATCCATACTACATTACAGAAATGTGTATTGCACGGATCATAATCGTATCTTTTTTAATTATATCATTTCATTATTTGTATTTTGTCAAAAAGACTCCCGTAAGAAAAATAATCAAACCGCTTCTCCTTTTCTTTATAGGAATAATAACATACAATCTGGTTGCTTATTGTTTTATCACTTATCATCTTTCATCAATAGAAGAATATTCTACTTTTTTGAGATTTACAATATTTTCATTATGTCTTTCCACTCTGATCATTTTGCTGTATTGTTTTATAAAACAGCAAATAGATGTAAACAAATATATTGCCCTAACAATATTATTAATGGGATCCATTTTTTCTGTATCGTATCCCACTGCAATTAATGTTTCATGGGATGATATTACCCACTACGAAAGAGCTTTACATATATCTCATGCTTTTTCAGATTCGATAACTCAGGCAGATTATGAAATACTCAACTTTGAAAACAAAAGCGCTGTTCGCGAAGTAGCAACACGTCCCAAAGAATTGTATTTAGCTTTTGAAGAAAAAGTAAATAATTTGTATATGACAGAACATGATTATATATCAAGAAGTGTTGATATTCTTCCAAATGCAGTTCCTTCTTATCTACCATCGGCAATTGCTCTATTTTTTTCAAGAGGTTTATCGTTACCTTATTCGATAACATTCTTTCTTGGAAAATGGATCAATGTTCTCTTCTACTCACTAATTATTTATTTAGCTTTAAAAAAATTAAAATCCGGGAAACTGATCATATTTATGATATCCATGTTTCCTACCACATTAACTCTTGCCAGCAATTATTCCTATGATACATGGGGAATAGGTCTGTCAATTCTCGCATTTTCATGGTATATAGGCATTTTACAGGATAAAACAAAAAAAATAACTATAAAAGATCTGATATCTATATGTTTAATCTATATTTTGGCCTTTTCGGCAAAACCGATATATTTCTGTCTGGTTTTGGTTATGCTGTTTGTCAAAAAAGAAAAATTAGATAGTAAATTATCACGAAAAACTTACATCACAATAATATTAGCTACATGTCTGATAATTGCGATGACATTTATACTTCCGTTCTTCATATCAGGCGTCGGCGGAAATGATATGCGTGGCGGTGCTACCGTCAATTCCTTTGAACAGGTATCATATATTTTTAGTCACCCTCTGAAATATACAAAAGTACTGCTAAAATTCTTATCAACATATTGGTCCTTATATTGGACCTTCGATTATACTGCCAATATGTTATTTTTGGGTATAGTTCCTTTTGCAACCGTTTATTTTATATTTTTTGTGATAATAACAATATTAGACAAATCAAAAGAAGATGTTTCGATTACCAATGCAATAAACAGAATATGGACAATATTTATGGCATTCATGGGATCAGTATTTGTCGCAACCTGTATGTATATAGCCTACACACCTGTTGCAAGCAATACAATAACAGGATGTCAGGGAAGATACCTGACTCCTCTACTGTTTTTCATAGGCTACTACATAAGCGACTACCGAATGATTGCACCATTGAGGAAGAAAATTAATACTTCATTCCTTATAACCGTTACATCTATAATACTAATATTATACGCTCTGTTAGGTATAACACCTATTTATCTAATTTATATTTCATAAATACGTTATATAATACGAAACGGTTTATTATGATATCAATTTATACACCCCATATTCCCCCTGCCCGCCGATTTTTTTTATAAACGGGCTGACGTCTTCATCCACTTCAGTGTCATTATATAACACGAGATATTCTGTATCATAGTCTTTTAAAGTATCTAAAACCTGTTTATTAAACATACGGAATGTGTAAAGGTTTGCATATGCTTTTTCTATAGGTGCATATCTGTCTTCATCAATGTAATAATCCGCTGTATATCTTGACCAGACAAGTATGATTCTTCCTGTATACTGTCTGACGCCGTAGCTGTAATCTTCATGGACGAATAATGATGTATCACCGTCACCGTGATCTTCCAGAATACATTTTGTTATATACTGTGAATCAAACTGGTTTTTCTCATAGTTATGTGCAACACCGAAATATTCCGGAGTAAATACCGGTACTCCGTTTATTCCGAACATAACAATAACAACAGCTATTTGAATATATTTTTTCTTAAGCTTTAATATAACATCTACAGCAAAGGATACTAAGACGATATTTAAATGTAACAGCCAGAATAGTCTCCAATATACCGGAACTCCTGTTATATAGCCTGCAACATATTTGCTTATGAGAGGGTTAAGTATGGTTACAAAAGTAAATAACGGCAATATTCCAAAAAGATATCTTTTTCTGCCTTGTTCACATATCAGATAATATAATACAGCCACAATAAAAAACAACCATATACAACCGGCATCGTTAATACTAAAATAAAAACCCGGATATACAAACCCATCCAAACCATATACTGCACCTTCTATTGTATTATCCTGTCTGAGTTTGAGATAGATGATCATGACGAATGGAATAAATGAAAGAACCGGTATACAAAGTTTAAAGAAATTCATTATGCCGTATCGTTTAATTAATTGATTGATTCCATAAACAACAGTCAATAATCCATATGCGACAGGCATAAAATATACCCCAATTGTTGTAAGACATATACCGCTCGTAAGTATTCCAAATAATACTATCAGTATCTTAATATCAGGTTTATTGTCTTTAAAAAGCCTCAGGAAAACGAGTATCAATAATGGTATCAGGACACAGATCATAACAGATTTGCCCTGCCATATCCTGATCATTGCATATATACCCTGTGAATCAATCGAATATGCACTTAACAGATTATATAATATAAATATTATCAGAAAGATATTTTTCTTTTTACCGAACAACTCTCTGCCAAGATCATTTACCGCAAGATAATGCAGAACAAGAAATACCCCGGGCATGACTGTATGAAACATTATGGCAGCATTGATTCCTGTCAATCTGCATAACCATGCCATGAAGACTTCATAACCAACCATGGCATATTGAGCCTGCATCGGAAATCTTTCTATTCCGCTTGAAGGCTCCATGGAATTAATGAACCCTGAATGAAGTATAGTACTTGTCCTTGCAACATAATAAGAATCATCAGAATCATAGTGAGCAAAGAAATAAAGTGCGATCACTTGAACACCAATGAGTATTAAAGCAATGATCATTATATGATCACCTTTAATATTCATTATTCTACATTTAATATCATTTAAAAATGTAACACTGTAATTGGATGTTTTACTACTGCCATCTCTATTATTGCAGTTACTGTTACTATTACTTTTGCTTTTATAGTCGCCAGTGCTGATACAATGTTTTTTATACATATGGCATACAGAGATAAGCACAGCTACAGTCATTACAAATCCAAATATATAAAATAAAACAGTAAAATCACCGTTAAAGTACAAGAAAGGAAATGATATAACATAGAATACTGATATAATCCCGACAAAGCCAATCACTGTCCTGCTATAAGTTAACGACAATAAATCACATAATAAATCGCCGGTCAGATAACATATTGTAAGGAACAGTATTCCCACCAGTATGTAATATAGTAATATCATTTATTCCTTCTCTCCTATCAACGGATAATTATCCGATCCACTCCTTAACTTCTTTCCTGAGCCAGTCTGCATAAGCTTCCACACCTTCACCGGTCTTGGCACAGATTGGGAATACAGGAATACCCGGATGTCTCTTCTCGATAGCGGCTTTGGCCTTGTCCATGTCGAAATCAAAATATTCGGCAACATCGATCTTATTGATAATGACAGCATCTGCCACCTGAAACATCAAAGGATATTTGAGAGGCTTGTCATCGCCTTCGGGAATTGACAGGATCATTGTGTTCTTAACGGAACCTGTATCGAATTCTGCCGGACATACAAGATTTCCTACATTTTCAAGAACAACAAGGTCAAGATCGTCCATTCCTATTGACGCGAGTCCCTGCTCGGTCATTCCGGCATCAAGATGACACATTCCTCCTGTATGAAGCTGTATGGAACGAACTCCGGTTTCGGCAATCTTCACCGCATCCACATCCGAATCAATATCTGCCTCCATAATACCGATCTTCATCTCATCTTTAAGTAATTTAATAATACTGAGTAACGTAGTGGTTTTTCCGGCTCCCGGAGAGCTCATGAGATTAAGAAGAAATGTTTTTGAGTTCTTCAGATGTTCTCTTGTTTTATCAGCTGCAACATCATTTTCTTCAAGTACGTTTGCTTTAAGATCTACAATCTCTACTTTTGACATACTGTTATCTCCTTTTTGAATATATTTTTCTGATTTTCTGGAAATATCCATAAAACAATATCAACAGTTCGTCCCATTATTCATCAACGCATGGTAACAATGAACACGTGAACTGAACAATTACGATCTATATTGTATATGCTCATACATCCATGATAACCTGACGAACTGTCAGCCCCCTGCCCTCTATGATCTTACCGCTTCCTGCGCCACATTTACAAAGATAATTATTCTCTTTGCATGGGTGATATATATTGCCGCACATATCACATTCCGCTTTAACGGGGATGTGATCAATCTCGAGTATGGAAC
This sequence comes from Lachnospiraceae bacterium V9D3004, assembly GCA_000621985.1. Lineage (GTDB taxonomy): Bacteria > Bacillota > Clostridia > Lachnospirales > Lachnospiraceae > V9D3004. Next base: position 86,977 of record KK211381.1, on the reverse strand, counting down.
CATCCAAAACTGTATCTTTTACGGCAAGTTTATAATACTTATCAAGATAATAATCCTCCAGTCCTGCCATATCACCTACTTCAATTATAACCTTTTCAACTTTCTTTGCTTTTTTTTCTTCCGCGGTTTTTAAGGCAAGACCAACAAATCTTGTAACATAACTCATTTCATGCATGATGATCCTCCACTTGTTCTACAGCTGTAGCATATAGATACTGTAATGGTTTGAAGCTATTGCAGGTACTTAGCGTGAATAATATACATATATGTTAAATGTGAATGTACCAGTACATTGGTTTAACCGGCATTTTTTATAAATGCAGCCCTTTTGTCTCCTCACATCCAAGCACAATATTCATGCATTGTATTGCTGCTCCGGAAGCACCTTTTCCAAGATTATCGAATTGTGCCGACAATACAACTCTGTCTTCATTTCCGGTTATATATATCTTAAGGCCGTCATTTCCTGACATGTGATTAGAAGCTAAGAACCCTGTACCTGCTTCTTCATCGTCTTCATCGGCGATCGTAATGAACCCGCTTGCATTATTAGCCTCTCCATAATATGCTTGGTAGAATTTCCTTATCTCTTCCGGAGATTTTTTGACCGGTAACATATCAGTATATAAAGGTACGGACACAAGCATACCACTATAATAATCATCTATTATCGGTGAAAAAAGCGGCACTTTGTCAAGCCCGGTAACCGCATGCATCTCTTTTAGATGCTTATGCTGCTGTGTAAGCGCATATTCACGTCCGCCATCGAATTCCCTGGGTCTGTCACTTGCTTCATATCCTGCGATACCTTTTTTACCTGCACCGCTGTAACCGCTTAATGCAAAGCTGCTTACCGGATAATCTTTAGACATTATTCCACCGGCTATAAGCGGATATACAAGAGCTATGAATCCCGATGCATAACACCCCGGAACAGCTATCCTTTTTCCATTCTTAATCCTATCGCGGTGTGCAGCTGATAACTCCGGAAAACCGTAAGCCCAATCAGGGGCAGTCCGGTGTGCTGTTGATGTGTCAATTATACATACATTTTCATTTTCCACAAGTGAAACGGATTCTCTGGCCGCATCATCCGGCAGGCACAAAAATGTTATGTCTGATGAATTAATAAGTCTCTTTCTTTCATTAATATCCTTACGAAGTTCATCATCAATCCTGATAACTTCAATATCATCCCTTTCTCTGAATCTCTCATCAATACGAAGTCCCGTAGTTCCGGCACTACCGTCTATGAATACTTTTGTCATATGTAATCCTCCAATTAAGATAAATACTTTACAGCTGACAATGCAGCCACATTTCCCTCGCCGGCAGCCTTAACGTACTGGTATGGGGCACCGGTTATGTCACCGCATGCAAATAAACCTTTCATGCTTGTCTCCATATTCCTGTTAACTTCCACATGATTATCAGCCATCTTAAGGCCGGGAACCAGATTGGATGGAGCGAGCTGTTCTCTTAATATAAATATTCCGTCAACCGTAATATCTCCTTCATTCAAAGCCAACTTCATGCCATCTTCAGTCTTTTCAATACTTACAGGAGAATTATCACGAATAACATCAACATTATCACTGAATCCTCTATCAAGGTCATACATCGGTAAATAATATACCTTATCAACAATACCAGCCAGGAAATCAGCTTCAGGTTCATCACCTGACGAATAAGCAACTACAGCAACTTTCTTTCCACGATACAATGCCCCATCACAGGTAGCACAATAACTGACTCCTCTTCCAAGATTCTCCTGTTCACCGGGATACTGCCTGACCGCACTCATTCCCGTAGCAAGTATTACTGTTGTTGCCTCATATTGTGTATCACGCCCCTGTATGGCATAATAATCACCAAGAAGATATACTCCGTTTATCCTGTCATCTGTTATACTGATATTCATTGAATCAAGGTGTTTTATCAGTGCAACAGCAAAGTCTTCTCCTGATATCTCAGGAAGTCCGGGATAATTTTTGATGCATTGTGCTTTAACAAGTTTATCACTTGTATTGTTATTACCAATCAGAAGAACATTCTTCTCTCTAAGCTTTGCAGTTATCGCAGCAGATATTCCTGCCGGTCCCGTACCTATGATCGCTATGTCGTATCTAACTGTTTTTTCTTCTGCCATATTCCGTACCTGCCTTTCCAATTGATCTATAACTCTACAGTCCCATTACTTTTCTGGGTGCTTTCAGTTTCATAATGTCAAGCATTTTATCAGATGGTTCAAAGTATATCTGACACAATCCCTGTTCATTCAATCTTACCACAACCACATAAATCCTTGCATCCTTTTTTAAAGAAGAATAATTATATATCTTGTTGTTACGGTATGAATCCAGTGAATGTGAGGTTAACGGAGCAATCACTTCGACATCATCAAAGTCTATACGAAGTCTTGTCTTACGTTTTTCTCCGCCTGATATAGTATCAAAATCCAGCTGACCGTCAACAAAGATATATTCCCACTCCATATTAAATCTTGGCCACATCCACACGACAACACATCCAAGGACTATTCCAAGTGCGAATAAGATCCTGTTTGCAAGCAATGTAGCGAATACAAATGTTACTATTACCGCAAGAACCACAAGTATTCTCAGTGCAACGGATTTTGCCGTATTGACTATCTTACAGCCTGCCTCGGCATACATACTTTCCATAATATATCACAATCCTCTCATCAGGTTAGAAACGTACGCCGCCAGGCGCACATACAAATTGCAGGAATACGGTTCGTATTCCTGCAACCAATAATATCATTGTTAAGTTTTTTGTGCAAGCTATATTATACGATAACAGCTTGCCAAACTTAAACGCTTACTTACGTGCAAGCACGACGTAAGCGTTAAGCTTGGCGGGCTGTTATCGTTACATCATTCCCATGCCCGGTGCACCGGCCGGCATTGCGGGAGTTTCTTCTTTGATAGTTGATACCACTGATTCTGTTGTGAGAAGTGTTGATGCTACACTTGTTGCGTTCTGAAGTGCACTTCTTGTTACTTTTGCAGGATCAAGAATTCCCGTCTTAACCATATCTACATATTCATCAGTGAGAGCATCATATCCGGTTCCTGTCTTGCTCTCATATACTTTATTGATTATTACAGATCCCTCAACTCCTGCATTCTCTGCAATCTTAAAGAGCGGAGCAGATAATGCCTTAAGAATGATATTGGCACCTGTCTTCTCATCACCTTCAAGTTTTGCGATAAGCTCTTCAACCTTCTTGGATGCGTGAATGTAAGCGCTTCCACCACCAGCAATGATTCCTTCTTCTACAGCTGCACGTGTAGCATTAAGAGCATCTTCCATACGAAGCTTCTTCTCTTTCATCTCTGTCTCTGTTGCTGCACCTACACGGATAACAGCTACGCCGCCTGCAAGCTTTGCAAGTCTCTCCTGAAGCTTCTCACGGTCAAAGTCTGATGTTGTTTCTTCGATCTGCTTTTTGATCATTGATACTCTTGCATCAATCTCAGCCTTATCACCAAGTCCGTCAACTATTATCGTGTTCTCTTTCTGAACCTTAACTGACTTAGCGCGACCTAACTGATCCATAGTAGTCTCTTTGAGATCAAGTCCGAGTTCCTCTGTGATAACCTGACCGCCTGTAAGAATAGCTATGTCGCGAAGCATATCTTTTCTTCTGTCACCATATCCCGGTGCCTTAACGGCAACAACCTGGAATGTTCCTCTTAACTTGTTGATAACGAGTGTGCTGAGTGCTTCACCTTCAACATCCTCAGCAATTATGAGAAGCCTTGAACCAGACTGTACGATCTGCTCAAGAAGCGGAAGTATCTCCTGAATATTACTGATCTTCTTATCTGTAATAAGAATATAAGGATCATCAAGATTAGCTTCCATCTTATCCATGTCTGTGCACATATATGCCGATACATATCCTCTGTCAAACTGCATACCTTCCACAAGATCCAGCTCTGTGAGCATTGTCTTACTCTCTTCAATTGTGATAACGCCGTCTTTGCTTACTTTTGCCATGGCATCAGCTACCATCTCGCCTACCTGCTCATCACCGGCAGATATTGCAGCTACTTTAGCGATCTGATTCTTGCCTGACAACTTACGACTCATTTTCTTGATCGCATCTACAGCACATTCTGTTGCCTTGTGCATACCTTTTCTTAATATGATCGGATTAGCACCTGCAGCAAGATTCTTCATTCCTTCATTGATCATTGCCTGTGCAAGTACTGTAGCGGTTGTTGTACCGTCTCCGGCTACGTCATTCGTCTTGGTTGCAACTTCCTTAACGATCTGCGCACCCATGTTCTCAAATCCGTCTTCAAGCTCTATCTCTTTTGCGATAGTAACACCGTCATTCGTGATAAGCGGTGCACCGTATGATTTGTCAAGAACTACATTACGACCCTTAGGTCCGAGTGTAACGCTGACCGTATCAGCGAGCTTATTTACACCAATTTCCAAAGATTTTCTGGCTTCAGCGCCGTATCTGATTTCTTTTGCCATGATTATACATCCTCCTAATCAATTAAATATTATAATACAATTAATCCTTAACGATTGCGACAATGTCGTTCTGTCTAACAACAACATACTCATCTTCGCCAAGTTTTACATCTGTTCCAGCGTATTTTGAATATATAACTTTATCTCCAACCTTAACCTGCATTGCAACTTCTTTTCCATCAACCATTCCACCCGGACCTACTGCAATAACCTCTGCCTGCTGTGGTTTCTCTTTTGCCTGACCAGGCAATACAATTCCTGATTTGGTTGTCTCTTCTGCTTCAAGCTGCTTTAATACTACTTTGTCTCCTAAAGGTACTAACTTCATATCTGATTCCTCCTCATATATTATTGTCATGTATTGTTATTAGCACTCGATTAGTACGAGTGCTAATCATTAGGTATATATTAGTCAAATTGATATTCAAATGCAAAATAGTAACACTTGATGAATTTCTATCTATTCTCTTATATGCTCTCGTTTTCTCTGTTTTTCTTTAATTTTCACATTAATATGTAAAAATTCGTTGTATATGTACTATATTTACATTATACTATATAGAAGCAAGCAGGCTACGTAACATATACTACAATTATCCGATATTACACAAAAAAAAATTAAGGAGCAGATCTCATGAAAGAAACATTATATACAATACCTGTCAACGATGCTATCAATGCCGACTGTGAATGTCCGATATGCAAGATGTACCGGGATATAGAAAATGATGCCATTGAATTCACTATGGGGCCAAGCTATATGGAAGATGATATCCGAATGAAGACCGACAGAACCGGCTTCTGCAAAAAACATATATCAGATCTGTATAAACACAAAAACCGCCTTGGTCTTGCCCTTATTCTTGATACACATCTTAAGTATACAATTGCGGAACTCGAAAAAAATAAACCCGGTTCTGCCAAAGCGCCGTCTCTTTTTAAGAAGGCTTCCGGAGAAGATAAGATAAACTGGCTCAGAAATATAAACGCTTCATGTTACATATGCGAACGCGTCAACAATACATTTGACAGATACATTGCGACAATATTTCATTTGTATAAAACAGATGAAGACTTCAAAAGCAGATTGATGAAAACAAAGGGATTATGTTCAGAACACTATGTCCTTCTGTATGATTCTGCGAAATCTCAGGTGAGCGGTAATAACTACAATGAATTCATAAGTGATATAACAAAACTGTATCATGACAATCTTGTCAGAGTTGAAGAAGATCTTGAATGGTTTACGGACAAATTCGATTACCGCAATGCTGATGCTCCCTGGAAGAATTCAAAAGATGCTCTGCCCCGAACAATAATAAAAACCAATAGCACTGTTGTAGAATGATTCTATTGATGTAGATCAACAAAGGGCTGCCGTGATCACACGCGCAGCCCTTCTATATGTATATATTTTTACACGATCACTCTTTGATCTCGTTTAATTTTTCCTTGAGGTCATATATAAGATCTTTGATATTTCTGGACAGATCCTTTTCCTGCATCAACCTGCCGCATATACGTCTGCTGTCATCTATCTTACCGATTCTTCTGGCAAGTTCTGCAAGAAGATACTGATAACCGGACTCAGGAAGTCCGATGATCGGGAATCTTTCCTTTGAATAAGCTTCCGAAAATCCTTCATATGCAAGTTCAAGATTCTCAGCTTCTTCTTTTTTCAGCTGTTCAAGAACTGACTCCGGTGCTCCGCTTTCAGCTAACTGCTCTGCTTTACCACGATACAGCCATGCAAGCTTCAGACACGAAAAAGCTTTTTCACTATCCTTGCCTCTCTTAACGACAGTACATAATATTGCCATCTTACATCTTAAAATAGCCTCATCATATGAATAAGTATTACCGAATTCACCAAATCCGGTGAACTTTGCTTTAACCTGATCTCTAAGAAGCTTCGCCTGCGCTGAAACAAGTCCGTCAAAACTTGAAAATATTGCAGAATATCCACAACGCGGGCAGGATACAACGTCATATTTGACCGGATCAAAATTATTGCATCTGGGTCTCAGATCACTGTCAGACTTCAATGCTCTTGCCTTACCGGTACGAACTCTGAGAGTCGGGAACTCGCCATTACAACATGGACATGTCATCTTTTTTTCGAATACAAGAGTACTTTCATCGACTGTACTCTCAGCCTTTTTCTTTTCTTCCGCCTGAACAGTCGCCTTTTTTACTTCTTCTTCCTTACCGTATACATCAATGTCTGATACATTTCCAAATCCAAGTTTTTCTAATCCTGATAAAAAATCCGCCATTTTTTTTACCCTCCCAAATTATTATATTTTTTATTATTTTACCTCCGGTTTATATGAACTCTTCTGAGAAACAATTCTGTTGAATACCGGTCTGTCACTATCGTTACTGTTAATATCAACACAAAAATAACCTTTTCTTAAGAACTGGAACTTATCTCCAGGCTTTGCATCTTTAAGTGCCGGTTCAAGTTTACAATTCTTTAATTCAGTGCGCGAATTCGGATTAATATTCATAGATCCGTCCTCGTTGTACACACCCTTCTCTTCATCTATAAGATTCTCATACAGATAAACATCGGCATCAACAGCAGTCTTTGCTGCCACCCAATGAATCGTTCCTTTTACTTTTCGGCCGGTAAAACCGCTTCCGCTTCGTGTCTCGGGATCATATGTACAATGAATCTCGGTAACATTGCCCGCATCATCCGTCTTATATGATTCGCATTTCACAAAATAAGCACTCATCAGTCTTACTTCATTACCGGGATACAATCTGAAATACTTCTTCGGCGGTTCGATCATGAAGTCGTCCCTGTCAATGTATAACTCCCTGCCAAAAGGAACTTTCCTGGTCCCCATCTCAGGATTCTCCTGATTATTGGGTACATCCATATATTCAATCTGATCTTCTGGATAATTATCAATAATCACCTTAACCGGATCAAGCACTGCCATCATTCTTGGTCTGGAAAGCTTAAGATCTTCCCTGATACAATATTCAAGCATTGCATAATCGATAGTGCTGTTGGCTTTTGATACACCTACCATCTCCATAAGCATCTTGATAGATGCCGGAGTATAACCTCTTCTTCTGAGAGCTGCTATCGTCACAAGCCTAGGATCATCCCATCCGTCAACCACACCGTCTTCCACAAGTTTCTTAATGTATCTCTTGCCTGTTACAACGTTCTTAACAAACATCTTGGCAAATTCTATCTGTCTTGGCGGCACATCGAATTCAAGTTCTCTTACAACCCAGTCATATAATGGTCTGTGATCTTCAAATTCAAGAGTACATATCGAATGTGATATTCCTTCTACCGCATCTTCGATCGGATGCGCGAAGTCGTACATAGGATAGATGCACCATTTGTCACCGGTATTGTGATGGGCTATATGTGCAACTCTGTATATAACAGGATCTCTCATGTTGATATTCGGTGAAGCCATATCAATCTTCGCACGAAGAACTCTTGAACCGTCTTCACATTCACCGCTTCTCATCTTTTCAAAGAGTTCCAGATTCTCTTCAATGCTTCTGTCACGATAAGGGCTGTTCTTACCGGGCTCTGTAAGAGTTCCTCTGTATTCCCTTATCTCATCAGCAGACAGATCATCTACATACGCCTTTCCCTTTTTGATCAGCTTAACAGCACCTTCATACATCTTGTCAAAATAATCGGAGGCAAAATAAACATTATCAATATTTACTCCTCCGCAAAGCCATTCAACATCTTTTCGAATGGCATCCACGAACTCTGTATCCTCTTTTGTTGGATTGGTATCATCGAATCTGAGATTGAATACTCCGTTATATTCTTTAGCCAGACCATAATTAAGTAATATTGATTTGGCATGTCCGATATGGAGATATCCGTTAGGCTCCGGCGGAAACCTTGTCATTATGTCGGAATATCTGCCTTCCGCAAGATCCTTATCTATCTCCTGCTCTATAAAATTTCTTGAAATAACTGCTTCTTCAGACATTGCAGTTCGTTCCTCCTTTTTTCCTACCTACTAATACGTTATCATACCATAAAAACCATCTTATATCAAGAACAAAGAGTAAACTAAGAGTTTCGCATTGCGAAACTCTCCGCGTCGGTGCTGCATGTCCGGGGGACATGCGTTTAGCACGGACCGTAGCGGAGCGAAGACCGCGGTTGCCGTAGGCAACATTTTCCTTGCGCGCGAGTACGCATCCTTAGCGGAGCGTTTTTTGTTTCATAGAAAATGCATAGCAATTTTCTATGAAACAAAAAAGTCTTCAGAGCACATACATGCACTGAAGACCTGTAACATTCTCTTTTATCCACTTATAAATTCAGATTGATCATTTAAATCTGTGTCCCTTGATCGTGACTTTGGCACCTCTTAATCCACCACTGAAGAACTTAAACTTGCTGCAGTTGATCTTCTTGCCGTTATATTCCACAGACTTAACACCCGATAAAGCTTCCTTGGCAGCTTTCACGCACTGCTTGTATAATCCTGAATTGAATTTGCCTTTGTCATATCTTGCAAGTGCTTTCTTTAAAGATCCGTTACGAACCGGTGAAAACTGGTATCTCTGATATATAACTCCCTTTACGGAATTCGGGAATGCTGATGATTCTTTTCTGTTCATTACCACGATTCCAACTGCAACCTTACCTGCGTAGGGTTCAACACCGGCTTCGCAATATATGATAGCTGACATTAATCTGAGATCTGCTTTGCTGTATTTCTTTGAAGCGGACTTTTTCTTAGATGAATTCTTGGAAACTTTCTTTGATGAACTATTACTCTCTTCAATATCCTCGTCTGCATCTTCTGTTGCAACCCCTGTTGCTCCCTGTTCTATAACAGCTTCTGACGATTCAACATTCTGTAATGATGCATCAATGTTATTAACCGACTCGTTATCATATGTAACCTGTACTTCCTCCGGTGCTGCTGTCACATCCTGCACCTGAATCTGCTGTGTATTGAATTCTGATTCTTCCTCAGCATATGCTGTACATGTATTGACAACAAACATTGTTATCATAGCATACATAACGCATAATGCGATTCTTTTAAAACTCATGACACCCTCCAAATTGTTACGTTTATTGTGTTTTGTTTTGCGTTTTTGTTACATCCCGCTTAACAACTTTGTAACAATTATAGCTGAGAGTTATAATAATTTCAACCCTTTTTTTTGAGTTTTTTCAATGTAAACCCCTGAAAGTACCGAAAACATCGCATTTTTTCAACTAATTTTTTTTGAAAAAAGCAATGTTTTCGAATTGATTTCCTGTCAAATATTACAAAATAATTGCAACTATTACATTTCTGTTTTATACTTCGAAGCTATCTCTTCAAAGCTCAAATGACCTCCGAAAATGTCAAGCGCACTTCCGATCGTGAAATCTATATTACCGTTACTCAACAACTTAAGCTCTTCAATATCTTCCATCTTAACAATCCCACCGGCATATGTAACCTTATTGCCGTGATAATCTCCCAGTAACGTAACTACATCTCTTTCAATTCCGGCAGATCTGCCTTCAACATCAACGCCGTGAACAAGAAATTCATCACAATACTGACCCAGATGAGACATGATCCCGAGAGCAAGTATCTCATTAGTATATTTTTGCCACCTGTCGGTAACTATATAATAATCATCTCCGTTCATTCTACAACTGAGATCAAGCACAAGTCTGTCTTTTCCTGTCACGTATGACAGACTCTTCAGATTATCATAATTGATCTTTCCGTCCTTGAACACCGCTGATGTAACGATCACATGGGATGCACCGAGATCAAGCATTCTCTCGGCATTTTGAAGATCAACTCCTCCCCCTATCTGCATGCCACGGGGAAATTCTTCCAAAGCTTCTCTCGCCTGTGCCAGATCTTCTTCATATTCTTTGGTTCCGGCCTTGTTAAGTATTACGATATGACCTCCATAAAGATCATTCTTCTTATATAAACCGGCATAATAAGCAGCGCCGGCATCGGACACAAAATTCTCTTTTGCCTGTGATTCTTCGCCATTATCCACAAGACTTGAACCTACGATCTGCTTAACTTTTCCGTTGTGTATGTCAATACACGGTCTGAAACGCATTACATATCACCTCTATAATCTGAGAATATCTTCAACTACATCCTGCATCCTGCTCTTATCACATACTCTGTCATGAAGAACAGGAGCTGTTCTTATCTCCTCTATTGCCGCAGGAACCGGTACTTTTGACAATTCAGATAACCTGTCAACAAGTTCAAAATCCGTCATACTGTCATACTTATCATCTATGGCATTCATAACACTTCTTGTGAATTTGTACGGACTTGCTGTTGATGCTATTACCGTGACAGTGTTATCTCCTGTATTATTTTTATATTCTTCATATACTCCGGCTGCAACAGCAGTATGCGTATCGATCACATATCCTGAAGAACCGTATATCTTCTTTATTGTATCAGCAGTCTTCTTCTCATCGCAGTATCCTCCGTAGAATACTCCAAGCTCCTCTTTCATGGAATCTGTGATGGAATATTTACCGCTGTCGGATAATTCCTTCATGAACTTGGAAGTAGCGTTACCGTCCTCACCGGCAATAGCATATATAAGTCTTTCAAGATTACTTGATATAAGAATATCCATTGACGGCGAACTGGTAAGTATGAATTCCCTGTTGCGGTCATAGGTTCCAGTTGCAAAGAAATCATACAACACTTTATTTTCATTGGAAGCGCATATAAGCTTATTAACAGGAATACCCATCGCTTTTGCGTAATATGCGGCAAGGATATTACCGAAATTACCGGTTGGAACAACGTAATTGACCTTATCTCCGGCCTTGATCACGCCATCAGCGATAAGTTTTCCATAGGTATATATGTAATACACAACCTGTGGCACAAGTCTTCCTATATTAATGGAATTGGCAGAAGAGAATCTGTAACCCTTATCCTTCATTCTTGCAGCCAGTTCACTGTTGCCGAACATCTTCTTAACGCCCGTCTGCGCATCGTCAAAATTACCTTCAATTCCAACCACATAAGTATTGTCGCCCTTCTGAGTTACCATCTGCTTTTCCTGGATAACACTTACCCCATGCTTCGGATAAAAAACAATAATACCCGTACCCTCAACATCGGCAAAACCGGCAAGCGCAGCTTTTCCGGTATCTCCGCTGGTAGCTGTGAGGATCATTATCTTACCGTCCACATTATTCTTCTTTGCCGAAGTTGTCATAAGATGCGGTAATATTGATAATGCCATATCTTTGAACGCTATTGTAGCTCCATGGAACAATTCCAGAAAATATGCATCCCCGGCTTTTTTAAGCGGTGCAATCTCTTTGCAGTCAAACTTATCGTCATATGCTTTGTCAATGCAGTCCTTAAGCTCTTCTTCTGTAAAATCGCTTAAGAATTCTTTCATTATAATGTATGCAGTCTGTCTGTAATCAAGCCCAGCCAGTTCATCAAGCTTAACCGGAAGCACAGGAAGCTTATCGGGCACGTATAAACCGCCGTCTTCAGCAAGTCCCTGCAATATAGCCTGTGAAGCAGTAACTTCTCCGGCTTTTCCACGGGTACTTCTATACATAATATCCATACTCATTACTCCTTTTCTATATATATGTCTAAAATAACTGACCAACATTATAACACCCGTATATATATTATGCAATCCCATAACAAATATGTAACATTTTTATGTTAACATGTTACTATTCACACATTACGAACCTATATACTGCTTTGTCATGCTTGCACGCAAGAAGCTGTATATGGGTTCGTAAACGGTTCCTGCGAAGCAGGAACATCCCCCACGTCCCATAGCCTGAAGTAGCGAAGCTGCGACAGATGCGAAGCAGATGGGCTATGGGTTGTGGGGGATTGTGAATAGCAACTATGTTTTACCATACCTACCGAAAGATGGTGATCTTACCAGTGAAAAAACTGCCCGGTGTATATGCCACCACCAAAAAAGACGGTTCAACTTATTACCGTGCCTCATTTACATATAAGAACAAACATATCAGCCTGGGAAGCTTTTCATCGTATGAGCTTGCCGGGAAAGCATATGTCGAAGCCTGTGAGCTGACGACCGGTGATAAGGGGATCGGCGATTATGATCCGGATAACTGTTTTCTTTCTTTTGCCAAATGGGTATGTATAATAAATTACCGTGATAATAATATGTATATTAAGACTCCTATATATATGCAGGACAGGTTGTTCAGATATTATTATGATGTTCATGATTACTATATATTTGATGTTGATGATCTGTTCTATTATTCGGAGCACTCGATAACAAGACGCGGCGGTCATCTATTTGTTAACGAATACGGAATGCAGACTAATATCATGTCACGATACGGTATTCATAATTATGCTGTATGCGGCAGGGATTATATCCATATGAACGGAAACAACCGTGATTACAGATATTCAAACATTCAGATAATCAACCGGTATTTTGGTGTCTTCAGGCAGACTGATACCGGCAGTGAATGTTACCTCGCCAAGATTCATACGAACGGTGACTATATAATAGGTAGATACGACGACGAAACAACTGCCGCCATTGCTTACAACAAAGCTGCCGATTATGTTAATGCTGCAGGAATATCAAAAGATTACCAGCGAAATTACATTGAAGATATGACCAGGGAACAATATATGGAAATATATACCAAAATCCGCTTGTCCAAGAATCTGATAAAATATTGTCGTACCGTCAGTTAACCGTTTGTTAACAATTTGTTTTCTTTTTATAAATTGCAAGGACATTTATTAACATTATACTGATTTCAAGATACAACATACGATTGCTTACAGAACAACAGTGATTACGTTTTTTTCATATTATCAAGGCCAATCACCACACCGGTTGGCCTTTCCTCCTCTTTATGAGGTCTTTTTTTTTAGAAAACCATTCCGATAATATACAATATCATATACAGGATTATCAAAGTACAGTTAAGTATGTTTGCAACACTGACAAGTCTGTCTCGCACATCATCCATCTTAAAACATCTGTATGCTATAAACAGACCTGTAATATTACACACAACCGCGATCATGGGAACATAAGCGATCTCTACTGATGCTTGTCCTTCACATATTGCTGATATTATACACATTACGATAAATGACAATGCAGACAATATACCAAGCGTTATTGAAATATAGATGGAAACAGGTATCTTTGCATCCAGAATATGAAGCGTTTTTTTATTTCTTCTCTTCGCCTGAAGTTTATTCTTATTCTTCTTGATCTTCATTTATCTATATCATCCTTTTTTAGATACGGAATTCTTATTATATACATACTTCAAAATAATACTGATAATATATCCTGTTATAACTCCTGTGGTGTTAAGTATTATATCATCAACATCAAAACTGCCGGCTTTCATTATAAGCTGTATAGTTTCTATGGAAACTATGAACATCAATCCTATCAGAAGTACTGACAAAAAGCTCTTATATTTTTTATTGATCAACGGAAGACTTGTTCCAAACGGAATAAATGCAACAACATTTCCTACTATATTAAGTAAGAACAGTTCCATTCCTATCGACTCCATATTGAATATATATCTTTTGATCTCAGAAAACGGCATAAGATTATATCTGTACGCATCTAATGACTGTCTCCCGTATCTTTCCGAAAACAATAGAAAATATACCAGCCATGATATATATATAATAAACAAAAACCAGATCAGTCTTTTCCAAAATATTCTATTATTCCACAAAAAAATACACCATCCTACTTATATCAAACCAAAGCAATGTCCTTTACAACTTCCGAAGCAACCAAAAGCCCGGCAGTCGACGGAACAAAAGCAGTACTTCCCGGAATTCTGCCGGCATCACCATACACGACGGGTTTTTCCTTTGAATACACTACTTTCAGCTTATCCACATTTCTTTTTTTCAATTCACGTCTCATTACTCTTGCAAGAGGACATACGGAAGTAGAATAGATATCAGCCACTTCAAACTTTGAAGGGTCAAGCTTATTCCCCGCACCCATACTGCTGATAACGGGAATCCCAAGCTTAACTGCCTGAAGAATAATCTCTATCTTGGCACTTACGGTATCCACAGCGTCAACAATATAATTACAGCCGCATAGATCAACTGTATCCGAATTCTCCGGAAGATAGAATTCATTATACAGAGTTATGTCAGCATCAGGATTAATACTTAACACCCTCTCCTTCATAACCTCTGTTTTATATCTCCCGACTGTATCTACCGTGGCAATAATCTGCCTGTTAATATTAGAAGTACTAATGACATCGCTGTCAATAAGCACGAATGAACCTATTCCGCTTCTGGCAAGAGCCTCTACAACATAACCTCCGACTCCGCCAAGACCAAACACTGCAACTTTTGATCCTATCAGTCTTTTCACTGCGTCTTCACCAATAATGAGTGCAGTTCTCTCAAGTTCTTCTCTCACAAGTATATCTCTCACAATTTCATGTTAAATCTTCCGGCGATAATCTGTTTTATCACCTTATATAATATATCAACCTGTATCGGTTTAGTCAGATGGCCGTTCATTCCTGATTCCATAGCTCTTCTGACGTCTTCATCAAATGCATTGGCGGTAAGGGCAAATATCGGAATATTTTTTGTATAATCGCTGTCCATATTCCTTATCCTTCTTGCCGCTTCATATCCATTCATAACCGGCATCTGAATATCCATAAGTATAAGGTCAAAATCTCCTTCTTTTGCTTCTGACATTACATCAACAGCTTCCTTACCGTTACGAACTCCGGTCATGATCATTCCTTCATTTTCAAGATAATTCCTCATTATAAGCATATTAACATCATGATCTTCAACAACGAGAACTTTGACTCCGCTGAGTTCTATCTCTTTTTCATCAAAAGAATTCTTGGTCTCTGAAGCCGGATCAACAGTAACTATCTCAAGAGGAATATCAACTTTGATCTTAGTACCCACTCCTACTTCACTTTCAATATGGATCTTACCCTTCATAAGACCCACAAATGTCTTGGTAATACTCATACCCAGACCTGTTCCTTCGGGACGGGTCATACTGTCGGCATTATCTCTCTCATACGGATCATATATCTTTGCAAGAAATTCCTTACTCATTCCGATACCATTATCGGATATTATAAATGTAAATCTTCCCTTTTTCAGACTCTTACTGTATTTTTCCTTTATCTTAAGAGATACTTTTCCGCCTCTGTCAGTATACTTAAGCGCATTGGTAACAAGATTAATAATGATCTGGCGAAGTCTCAATACATCGCCCATAACATCCTTATGGATCACATCTTTTGTATCAAATGATATATCAATCCCTTCTTTTTCAGCGATAGGAATTACGATAGCCTTGATACTGTCAACGAAAGAATCCATATTCATATCAACACTGTTAAGCTTTAATTTGCCGCTTTCAATACTGGTCATATCAAGCACATTATTAATAAGCTGAAGAAGATGCTTACCGGATATGTCAATATGTTCAATACAGCTTATAAGCTTCTCTCTGTCATCAATATTCTCTTTTGCAATATCAGCCATACCAAGGATAGCATTCATCGGTGTCCTTATGTCATGGGACATATTGGCAAAAAATGATGTCTTGGCTCTATTGGCATTCTCGGCATCACATAACGCTTTTTCAAGCATCTGCCTTGACATCTCTCTTTCATTGGCATTACCGAATATACACAATACTTCACGGTTATCATTCGTATAGGACCTTGTCTTGCACATCGATATTGTAATCCAGTCGCCTTTTTTGTTTCGATATGTCTTTTCCCACATCTTATTATAACCGAGTCTCTCATGAACAAAATCGGAATCTACAAGTTTTACCATATCTTCCCTGTATTCAGCTTCAACATATTCTTCAATATATCTTTTGAATTTTGAGCCAAAAATATCTGAGGATTGATTTTCAACAAGAGCTCTGATATATTCATGGGCACAACTGATGACACGCAGATCCTTTGTTGAATAATTAACAACCCAGACAGCAAGATATGTATCGGATATTGCATCCATGAATTCAAGCATATCTTTCTTCTCGGAAAGAAGATCCATATTCTCTTTTTCTTTTTTAATGAATTCAAGACGCTGTTCATCAATATTACGTGCCGCGATGATCACTTCTTTTGCGACTCCGTCAATTAACCTTATCGGCTGAATCCTTACTGAAACCCACTTGAGTTCTCCATCTATATAACGTCTGTATTCAACCTGTCTGATATCCATCATATTATTGAACATTGATGAAAGATTTTCATAAGAATACAGCTCTTTTACATATTCCTTGTCTTCTTCATATACATTGTATTCAACATATTCATACAATTCTCTGTAATCCGGGATCTCAACAATTCCGGAATAAGGTGAATCTTCCGGATTCTTGATAACCTGTATCATCTTATCTTCAGTATTGACAAGCTGTATGGAAAAATAAGTTGTGCCGAGCAGATCATATATTCTCTGAAGATTATTGCGCTCCTGTCTGATATATTCTTCATTCTCTTCCTGAGCTCTTTCCTTCTCATAACTTCTTGTGGCATACAGAACCATTCTGTTGTCTTTATTGTAATCAGGCATTCTCCTTATGTTGTCATTGATCCATCCATATATACTGTTGTATACAAGATCTATTCTTCCTCTGCCGGAATCGAATTCGGTGATAAGATTATCCTTATCATATACAAACTTAACCATATCCCTGTATTCCGCATTGACATATGCTTTAGTATATGCAGCATGAAGCTCTGAAAACTTCTTGTAGCAAGAAAAGAACGGCTCATCTTTTTCGAGCGATTTGATGAGATGGAATTCATCATTATTCAGATCAACCATGAATACTGTATAGTATTCACTTGAAAACAGATTAAATATATTCTTATTGGCAGCATTCTGCTGTTGCTCATAAACAAGCTTCGTTACATCCTGAAAACATGCATACAAAAACGGAAGACCCGAAGATTTATCAACCTGATAATGAAGCGTCAGTCTCCAGAATTCACCGTCTTTCTTCCCGTAAACAAACATCTCCTTATAGCTTCCGCTGCGGGAATTCTTCATAATCCTGTATATATTAAGTCTGCCCGTAAAATCCTCAATGTAACCACTGTCAACAACGTCATGAGCATACTTTCTGACAATCGTAGCAAGATCAACTTCTTTTTCATCCGTCAGATAGGAAGTAACTGTTTCATTGTCCTTAAGGATCCTGATAAAACAGTTGTTCACATCCATACATAAAACCACATCGAAAACATCACTAACAAGCAGGCCTATCGATTCACCGATAAATCTGCTTTCCCCTTCCGAAAATTTGTCATGTGACACGCGAACAAGCATAATCCCACCTCCACACTCCAGATAATGTAATTGTAGCACATTACCCGCAAAAATGCTATAAGGAATTACAATTTTTTTAATCGCTGAAATAACTGTCTATGTTCGCATTAAAATCATATTCGGGATATTTATCGCTTATTTTTTGTAACACGGTATCTCTTGTGGCAAATCTGTCCGGAGTCTTGAAATCTATCACGATATCAAACGTTATCTGCTTTCTTTCATCGTCCGCATAAAATCCATGTATCTGTATAACTTCGGGATAATCTTTTGTGATCTCGATAATGTCATTTTTTATAGTAGAAAAATGTTCATTCGAAGTATTGGATGCATATATTCCGACAGTTAATACTATGTTATATTTGTCATACACAAATTCGGTTATTTTTCTTGTAATATTATGAATGTCTGACGTGGTCATATCATCGGGCAGTTCAACATGCACGGATCCGATGATCCTTTCCGGACCGTACCTGTGAAGGATAAGATCATATGCCCCCAACACTCCTGACATCGATGCAACATCTGCCTTAAGATTAACAGACAATTCGGTATCGATCCTCTCTCCTATTATGCTGCCGAGTGATTCGAGTAATATCTCGATTCCCGCCTTGAGAATTATTACTGCGATCACTACTCCGAGATAACCTTCAATGCTGACATTCCATATCACACTTATAACAGCTGCAACGATAGTAGATATCGATATGAGCGAATCAAATAATGCATCTTTACCGGAAGCAATAAGCGACTCGGAATTGTAACGTTCCCCAGCTGCTTTTACATAGCGTCCGAGAAGAAATTTTACAACAACGGCAACTATCAGGATAACAAATGAAACGACGGTATAATCTGCCTGCTCAGGATTGATTATCTTAACAATTGATTCACGAAAAGATGTGAATCCGGCAGCAAGAATAATAATTGCTATAGTGATAGAACTTATATATTCTATTCGTCCGTAACCGTACGGATGTTTTCTGTCCGGTGCACGTCCCGCAAGTTTTGTACCGATTATGGTAATAGTTGAAGAAAATGCATCACTGAGGTTATTGAGAGCATCAAGGATAATTGCAATGGAACCGGCCGCAAAACCGCATATTGCCTTAAATGCAACCAGTACAAGATTAACGATTATCCCGACAATACTTACCTGTATTATTTTTTTACCACGTTCCATTTTTGCCCCTCCGATATTATTATTCAACAGTTATCTCTACAGATGCCACGCCGATTCCTTCTGCTTCAAAAGTCACGATTGCAGTTCCCTTTTCATATCCTGATCTTATGGCAGCAAGTGCTCTTCCTTCGTACGTTTTGAACACACCTTTTGTATAATTCTCATCCGTTATCGGTGCTGCCGAACCGAACCCCTGAAGTGTTACGACACCTTCGGTTTTTACCGATATTTTTATGTCGGGTTTTGATACGGGAAGATCATTTTCATCAACAATCTCAACCATTATATAAGCAAGAGATTTGCCGTCGGATCTAAGTGATTTTTTATCAGGAACGAGTCTTATCTTTGATGGTTTGCCTGTTGTTTTAAGTGACGCTTCCGATATTTTTTTATCTGTATCATCTAAACTTACAGCAGTGAGAATACCCGGTTTGTATTCAATCTCAAATTCAGCTCTGTATCTGCATGAAGGACCACATTCAGAAGTTCCGGCAATTTCACCATCCTGATATAATACTACTTTCGGAGCTCGCGAGAATACGATTACCTTAACTTTTTCCCCTTCATATCTCTCATGATTCCATGAGGGATACATACTTTCAAATCCCCACAGACTCAGTACCTCCACCTGATCATTCATAGCCGGATCTGTCGTGAAAATATACGTATCATCTTTTCCCCAGACAACACGCCTGAAACATCCCTGCGGAGTAATATTTCCGTTAATATCAAAATCAGCATCCGCTGCCAGTCTCCATGGAAATTTAGATTCAAAAGCCCATACGGATTTTTCTGCCTCTTTTTTTGCTTCTTCGTTACCTTTTTCATAATACCAGGACTTGCCGATCCCTGCTTCTCCGATATAGTCAAAACTGGTCCATGTAAAATCTCCTATGACCGCCGAATGACTCATTACCCTTTCCCATGTCTTATCAATTTCTTTTGGAAAACTCTCCGTTCCCACAAGCACTCTTTCGGGGTAATCTCTGACTGTATCCGCATATTTTTCATCAAGATAATTATATCCCACTATATCAAGATTATTGACAAACGGTTCACTTCTTTTGTTCAGAAATGCCGGATCTTTTTCGGAAGGATTATCATTTTGTTCCCTGTCACAAAGTCCGCTCCAGAATGAACAGAAAGCATTGGTCACGGGCCTGGTATGATCTATATTTCTCACGTGATCAGCCAGTTCTGTTGCAAGTCTGAAACCGTTTCCGAGACCTCCTCTTTCAGGTATCTCATTTCCGGTTGACCATATGATAACAGAGGGATGATTACGGTCACGCTTCATGAAACTTTTAATATCTTCTCTCCAGTTTTCTTCAAAATTCATACTGTAATCACCGGGCTGTTTAAATGTCTCAAAACAGTCAAACGCTTCATCTAAAACAAATATTCCAAGCACATCACATGCACGAAGCAATTCAGCCGACGGAGGATTATGCGCAGTTCGAACCGCATTGAATCCGTTCTGCTTGTGTATAAGTATCTTTCTGTATTCACTGTCATATAAAGATACTGCCCCAAGAATACCGTTGTCATGATGGATACAGCCACCCTTAAGCTTCACATTTTTTCCGTTTATAAGAAGTCCGTTAGTTGAATCAACCGATATGGTTCTGATTCCAAACAGAATACTGTCTGTATCGGTCATAAACTCATCCACATCTATCGGATGAGTTGAGAATATGCATTGTTCGGTCACACTGACTTTCACATTATACAGATTGGGATTATCTGCATCCCATAAAAGCGGCCTGTCAAATGTCATTCTGATCCTGGCGATAGAAACAGAACCCGGTTCAATACTTATGGTTCCGAAAGATGATACGGAGTCATTTTTATGAACGGTTTTTATTCCTGTATTTTTATCTTCTGACTCAAAAATATCGGCAGACAGATCAACCCTTGCGATCCTTCTTTTATCAGTATGATTACATACTTCAATCTCTGCCGTAACAAATGCTTTATCCGGTTTATTATCTTCATATGAGATCCTGTCCGTGTGAAGATATATTCCATCGGGTTTTATGTGCAGTTTCGGTACATGGATCAGTTTTACGCTTCTGTATATTCCTGCTCCCGAATACCATCTTGAAGACGGCTGCGCCGATGCATTAACATTAACGGTTATCCTGTTTTCCTCGTCATAGTCGATATACGGAGTGATATCAACAAAAAAAGGCGTATATCCGTAATGATGTTTCATTACGAATGCGCCATTTATCTCTATTCCCGCAAAGCCCATTACTCCGTCAAAATATACATATATTATTTCATCTTTAAACGATGAAGGCACATAAAATTTTTTGGTGTAACTGCCTGTACCGCCTTTATAATATCCCATGGCAGGACCTGAAGCGGCATCGGCCGAAACGTCCTTTTCTATCATAAAATCATGCGGCAGATCAACGATTCTGTACCCTTTATTTTCCGGATTCTGTGAATGAAAAAGATTAAAAAATCCCGGATAAAAAGTCCACTCTCTGTCAAAGTCGTTATTTCTGTTTTTAAATAAATAGTTGTTATTAGTTTTCATACCCGCTTATTCCTTTCCTGTGCATTGATCATCTTCATTAATAAACTGTACAACTGCAGTGATTCCTTATGAGACAGATTAATACTGTCAGCCATTTTTTGCGGAATATCAAGTGCCCGCTCACGCAATTCCATTCCTTCATCCGTAACACTTACTTCCAGAATTCTCTCATCGATTTTTGAACGTTCACGGGTGATATAGTGTTTTTCTTCAAGCTTTTTAAGAAGCGGTGTAAGAGTTCCCGAATCAAGATATAATTTCTCGCCGAGTTTTTTTACACTTATCTTATTGCAGTCCCACAAAACCATCATCGTAATATACTGAGTGTACGTAAGATCAAGCTCGTCAAGCATGGGCTTATACATCCTCGTAACTCCTTTGGAACATGCATACAGAGGAAAACACAACTGATTCTCCAATTTCAGGCTGGAATATTTGTTTCGCATTATTTTACATATCTCCTTAAAAAAATTGTGTACAATCACCGGACATTAATTGTACACAATTGAATTGAGCATGTCAATAAAGTATTTATTATATTTTTCTAACCTTATATCTCATAATCGTTACGTTTTTTTATGGCTGATTTATTATCGTACATCGCATTATCAGCCCTCCTAAATACATCATCAAAGCTGTCTCCGTCCGAATAAACAGCCATTCCCGAAGCAGCGCTGTATCTGTGCCATGGTTTTTCTTCGGAATCAGAAGCCGCCTTCTTGAATCTGAGACGCATTGAACGGATAAGATCGTTCCTTACATCATAGTCTCGTCCAAGCAAAACAACAACAAATTCATCTCCGCCGATCCTGTAAACGGACGAATGTGCATATATGTCGCATATCAGTCTGCACGATCCGATAATATACTCATCCCCGCATTCATGACCGTATGTATCGTTAATATGTTTCAGATTATTAACATCCACCATAAGAATTCCAAACTGAGCTTGATTCTGTGCAATATCTTCTATCAGTCTGGCTCTTTCGATATCGTATGCAGCTTTGCTCTTTACATGGGTGAGAGCATCTTTATATGCAATAGCTGTCATAGCCTCAGTCTTTTGTTCTTCGTTAAGAATCTCCTGCACATATCCTCTCATGGAAGAAGCCATATGTTTGATCGAATTCATAAGGGATTCGATCTCATTTCCGGTAGTTATATCCGGAATGTTAAATGCCATCGTATCAATACTTTTCTGGCCGTCGCATTTATTCGCAAATTCTAGTGCACTCTCCTCAAGTTTTCTTATAGGAATTGTAATGTTCCTGCTGATCCACCTCATGAATAACATTATGGCTACTATACTGATCAGAGCAACTAATATCATGGAAATTGCAGCATATCTTACAGCCATATTATACAGATAATCGTAATCGGCTGCCGCACTGATAAGGGCAAACTTTTCTCCCTTTGAATCATACAAAGGCATTGACGCGGTAAAATGTCTTCCTTCCACAAGATTTTTAATATAATAAGATACTCCTTTGGAATTATAAGCCTTCATATTATCAACCGCAACAGGGATAGGTATATCATAACCTGATAATATACAGAATGCCGAGCCTTCACCACTCACGGTAATATCCTGTCCCGACTCCGAATCCATAACATAAAGCGCAGAATTTACTTCGGTTTCATTCTTTGGCACAATGATATTAATATACATTACATCTTCCATTGTATCCGTCATCATATTGAGCATAACCTGGAGTTCACGGTACTTTGCTGAAGTTGTTCTGCTATTGATACATTTTTTAATATTATCCGTATCCATATTTTCAGCAAGAAATTCAATAACACCGGTAAGATGATCTCTGTAGTCATGCCGGATCGAATCACGATATCCCCTGAACGAAAGATAACCTACAACAAAACCTATGATCAGCACAAATACGAAGAATCCAAAATGGATTCCCCTTCTTATAGGTCTCTTACAAGTTGAAATATGCTTTCTTTTTCCCATAAAAAGCCTCCCACCCGGTAGAACAAAATGTTTCACAGAGTGTTTTAAATCAGAATCTTACAACCTTCGGTTCTGATGTAAAAGAATAAAATGTTGCTGTTGCGTCTTCAAAATACAGTACTTCGGTATTATCATCTTCTGCGGAATACATTCCTTTAAGTTCCGGATAATTATCCAACATATGAGTCTTTGGTTCGATCCTGTCATCCCTGATAAGTTTTCCTTCAACACGAACCCATGTACCTTCTGCAAATGCGCATATCTCAGCCTTGGGATTAGCCTGAAGCTGCTTCGATACATTTTTAACCTTACCGGTCTGGATATAAAGCCTGTCCTCGAATATATCGATCGTTCCGAACGGACGAACTCTGGGTTTATCACCTTCTACAGTTGCAAGATAATACGTTCCGCATTTTTTCAAAAAATCATATACTTCTTTCATTGCTATCCCTCCATTTTTCTGCTTTTTATTGATTTAACGTTATGGAATGTACAGACGAATGATATAACTCCGTCTCTCCATTCAACATTAATCTTACCATGATATTTTTCAACAATACTCTCAGCGATCGAAAGTCCGACTCCGTAACCGCCTTTTTTGATATTGTGTGATTCATCCTGTCTGTAGAAACGCTCAAAAAACTTGCTGTAGTCAATATTCTCGCCTTCAGCATAATCATTGGATACCGAGAATCTGATCGATCTCGCCTTGGATCTTATGGCAACGGTCACGGTTCCTTCATCATCACAATATTTTACCGCATTATCAATGAATAACAACACAAGCTGCCTTCCGTCTGCTTCCGACATCCTGCATACAATACTGTCCTCGATATCATACTCAAGTTTTTTGCCACTGTTTTTTGCAACTGCTTTAAATGAATCAGCAGTTTCTTTTACAAGCGCCGACACATCTACTTCCTTGACAGTCTCCTCATTCTCTCTCTCTTCCGCGCGAACAATACTGATAAGATTCTGGATAAGTCCGGTCATTCGTTCAACCTGCTGCATCGTGGATATATTCCATTCATTTTCTCCGGTCAGCATCTGCTCGACTTCCGTATTCGCTTTGATAACCGCAAGAGGCGTCTTAAGTTCATGACTAGCGTTTGTCATGAATCTGTCCTGCATCTCTTTTCTTGACAATTCTCTGTTAAATATTCTTCTAGAGAAGATCAATATGAAAAGGATCGTCAACATACTACCCAAGATCGTAAGTATCAATGAATAAAAAAGTATTCGTCCGATATTGTTCATCTGGCGCCTTGCTTCAAGATATACAACAATCTTACCGCCCTCCGGTCTGTCGGCAACCTGATAATAATAATTATCTATTCTTCCAAACGATGAAGATCCGTCGATGACCTCATTTGCATATCTCATTGCATCTTCATCGGACACGGCTGCAATATGGTTTGTCTTGAATATCACAACATTCGGATCGACATCGAATATTACTGCAAAATATCTGATGGAATATGGGAATTCTTTTGATTCATCCATCCAGTTTCCAAGACCGAACATCTCATCAAAAAAACCTGTAGATTCATCATTGTTCATGTCCTGTACCAAAGGTTCCTCAGGCTCTGTGATCTCACCGTCATTTTCAATAATATAATCAAGGATGGCATGTATCTCATTACGCGTAGTCAAAAGACTTGCATAGTACATGAAGCCGCCCATTAAAAGAATGACCGACACAAATGCAAGAGTTGTAACAAATATGAACTTTCTCCGTAATCTCATGATTCCCTGACTGTTCAAAATACATACTCCTTATCCTGTAATGATCCCGATATACTACTCCTGTCCGACGAGTCTGTACCCTGCTTCAAGCGATCCGTCTATGTACGCCTTTGATGCAACGGCACGAAGCTTACGATTCAGATAGGATACGTACAGCCATACAACTTCACCGCCTGCCTCAGGCTCATCATTCCATACATGTTCAAGTATGAATTCCGTATCAATCGCATGTTCTGAATTAGTAATAAATGTCTTGAGCAATTCATATTCCTTAATAGATAAACGAACCGCATTCTCACATGACAATTCAAGGTTTGTCTCTCTGAGCCTGATATCAAGATACTGAAGATCTCCCCCGTTATACTGTGTTTTTCTTCTTGTCATCGCACGAATTCTGGCAAGCAGCTCTTTCATCGCAAACGGCTTTGTCAGATAATCATCGGCTCCCGCATCGAGACCGTTTACTTTGTCATCAATCTCAGCCTTTGCCGTAAGCAAAAGTACCGGAGTGATAATTCCGCTTTCACGGGTACTCTTAAGTACTTCTATTCCATCTGCCTTTGGCATCATTATATCAAGTATGATAAGATCATATCCATTATTTTTGATCTTATCCAGAGCATCTTCACCGTCAAATGCCTGGTCGGTATCATATCCTTCACGATCCAATATTGCCTTAACCGCCCGGTTAAGATCATATGTATCTTCTGCAAGCAGTATTTTCATATAAATATTTCTCCCTTTCCCTTACCTATCACTATTTTTTAAGGATCATATCTCTTATAGTCTGCATGGAAATATCGGTAGATGCCAGTTCATCGGCGCATCTTTTCAATTCCTGCATGATAAGTTGTTCATTACTGATCTCTTTTTTGTAGCGCATATGATGTTCAAGAGATGCCCACGTATCCATGGATATCGTCCTTAGCTGAACCTCAACAAAAAATCGTTCTCTTGCACGAAGTATCATGTGATAACTTCTGTATCCGTTCGGCTTGGCATGACGTATGTAATCCTTCTCTTCTAACACCTCATACCCCTCAAGCTGTACAATATGATCTCTTATGGTATATACATCATCAACAAACGCACATACAATCCTGAAACCTAAAGCATCACGTATCTGAAAAAGTGCGGATTCGGCTGTTTCCGGAAGATTCTTACGTCTGCATTTGTCACGCATACTTTCTTCGTCTTTGATCCTTGAAAGGCAATGTTCTACCGGATCCATTCCGATCTCTTCCCTGACTTCTTCTCTTATTCTGTTGACTTTTCTTGTTAGATCATCCTGAATATTCTTCAAATCTTCAAGATATAATCCGTATAATTCTGACATATTCATATTCCCCATAATTATTCTCATGTTATTACAGGTAACTGTTCAGTACCCAAGTTCATTGTCGCTTAATATTGTGACCAAATTGTTAAAGCGCTTTCATTACCTTATATAATTCTTCTGCAAGTTTTTCATGGGTATCCGGTGTAAGGTGAAGCGAATCTTCCTTTGAAGGTTCGATATGTTCAGCCGCATTGAAAAATATGCATCCGAGTTCATCTGCTACTTTCCCGTAACACTCCGGAAATTCCTTAGATCTTTTTATGGCATCTTCAGTAAATGAACCATAAAAAGGCGACGTTCTTATGCCCTCACCGATCTCGGGAGGCGACACAAGTATTATCTTTGGAATAAACCCCTGTTTTTCTTCGGTAAATTCTTTAATAATCTTAACGAGTTCACCGGCTCCCTCAGCAATCTGTCTCGCACTTGCATGAAAATTTACTTTTAGATCATTGCTCCCAAGCATCAGTATAACTATATCTATGGGTTTGTGTGAATTTAGACAGGCTCTGAGATAAGTAAGCCCGTTCTTCCATCCTTCAAGAGGATCATCGAATATCGTTGTCCTGCCGTTACATCCCTCTTCAATTACTCTGTAATCATTTCCAAGCTTTCTTGCAAGCACACCTGTCCACCTGACATCTTCCGGAAAACGCATTCCGTTTACGGGATTGTAACCATATGTATTGGAATCTCCATAGCACAGTATTGTCTTCATAATAACCTCACCAGTTATATATTTTTTTATATATTTTTTAATATATTATTGTTACATATTATTAGTAATTTATCTGTTCAGGCATACATTTATCCAATTCTTCTTTCGGTATTGTGATAAATACCTCAACCAGATTTTCATCGAGCTGCGTCCCTGCAACTTCACACAGAATCCTTATCGCTTCTTCATGGCTTCTTTTGTTTTTGTAGGATCGTTTCATTGTAATTGCGGAATAAGTATCAGCGATCGCAATTATCTTTGCGGCAAGCGGAATATTTTCATTCTCGATTCCGTAATAACCTTTACCATCCATTCTCTCATGATGATACAATATCCAGTTCTGAATATTCTTGAATGTCTCAAGCGGTTCCATTATCTTGACGCCCAACTTCGGATGATCTCTCATCACTTTCCATTCTTCCTCTGTAAGACTTGAAGGCTTATTAAGGATTGCTTCCGGCACACCAAGCTTACCGACATCGTGCATAAGAGCAGCATATTCCAAACTGACAGGATTGATCTCGGACTTCACCCAGCCCGGAAGATAACTGTAAAATAACATTGTGATGGCACGCACATGTCTGCTGTGACCGTTAAGATTGGGATCTCTGGCATCTATAACGCCAATGAGCACATCTGCTATCTCTATACTTCGACTCTTGGCTGTCTCAAGCAGGTTGAACATAAGAGTAAGTACGATCGAAACAAACACACTCCCAAAGAACAATATCATTGTCATCATAGTATCGGCATTACCGAACAGTGCGATCGTCACATATCCTATCAGGAAAAATATGAGCAGGACAAGTGCAACTATCTTCCATATCTTATCTCTCCTGCTTCCGGAAGAAAGGACATCGCGTGTCGTTCTCAGAAACAAAATGTATCTTACGATATTGGAAACCATCAGTAATGCGCCGAGTAAAATTATTACATTTTTTGCCATAATATCCCACCGCCTTTCAGTCGCTACACGCTTTGTCTAAAGTATAACATTTTTTGAGTGATTGGTAAAGTAGAAAAAAGGAGTACCTACGCAAGGTACTCGGCATTTTTATTTTCTGCTACATTTACTCCGGTAGGAGCATACCGAGCCACGTTAGGTCCCTCTTTTGAGGGAGGACGTGTTGCGCTCATGAGTGCATCTGCAAGGATCTCACGGTTTGAATGGTGGTCACGGTAAGAATAATCAATACCGTCTATCTCGCTGTCCCTTTTAGGGAATCTTTCGTACGCTTTTTTGAGAAGTTCTTCGCGGTGATCCTCTAAGTATTCGGATATAGTTTTATTATCCGGTCTGATATCATTTGAAAGCAGCTCTAATTTTGCAAATTGAACCATTTGCGCTTCTCTTGCTGATATAATCTGAGCATTTGATAACATAACAGCTGGAAAACACTTTAAGAATGAGCCGTCTTTTTCGTTGACACTTTGTAACAGTTCTGATACACTTACGTTAATAGAAGCAGTTCGAGGCGCATTTTGTTCGGCATTAGTTCCGGAACGTGTACCGATGACATCTGCTTCTATTTCATTTAGTGTAACAACCATTCTTATAGTGTTGTTTTCTTTTCTTTCCTTAGCTATTATTTCCACCGGAATAGTTTTATCACTTACATTGAATGCACTCATCATTTGTACTATTCTGTAACTATTATCATGTGTTTGTTCTTCTTTATTTGCGCTCTCTGTGACAGATCTCTTGGAATATTTCCATTCAATATTACCGCCCTTATATTTTTTGTATATTCCAAATTTATCTCCGAGCATTTTGTAGAAGAATTCTAATTTGAACGGAACTGTTTTCTTCAGATTATTTTTTTCATTGTCCGTCAGATTAACCTTACATTTAGCAACCGTAATATGAGTATCTGACAGCACCTTTGCACGTTCCTCGTCCTTCATTCCTTTCTCTACTCTTCCGGCACGATCACTGTATACATAGATATTGTCCTTGTCATATATATTACGATGCGAATAACTTATATCTTCATTCTCCGTTGGATTAAGGTTATCTACGTTCTTTACCTGGTTGGAACTGAACGGTATAACTACCGTGTGTATATCTCCACCCTGCTTACCACCTTTGTCAATTATTCCATCATAACCGTTTTCCTTGAGCACATCCGTTACCCAGTCAGGGATTACAGTCCATGCATGAGAAGTACCTTTTTTGATATCATCATCCATTAACTTTATCCACTTCTCAGGATTAATAGACTTCTTATCCCAGAGATCAGCGCCATTGGATTCCATAATATTAAAATCAACATGTTCCGAAGCCCTTCTAAACTTATCAGCCATATCCTCTGATATATTGCCGGCATCAAAGGGATTGGTTACATTCAGATACGCTTCATACGTCCGTTCATTTCTTGCTTCAGGATCCATGTATCTTACGTTATCAAGTCCGGCTAATTCCAATACTTTTATGAAATCACTTTCTCTGTTGTACAATTCTCCATATTCAAGCCATTCCTGTGTTAATGCCTTTAATATGTTTCCTTTACAATCCTTAACATTGTAATCAAAGTCACCTACGCCATAATCTACATCTTCGTTATATACAATGTTCTCTCCGTCTTCATCCCATGTTATATGAGAAGCCTTTTCTTTTATCTCAGCGCGCTTTTCCTGAGGCAACCTGTTCCATGCCTCTGATATAGACATATCAAGACCATTAACATCAATCCTGAACTGAGAGTAGTAATCACTATATAATTCGTCATATGCCAGGGATGTATCTGACTTATCCTTAGCGTAATTATTTCCTATCTCTTCGCTGTCAGTAAAGTATGCAAACGGGCCTGAAGTTGCCCTGTCCGTACGGAATACATTACCAACACGATCAGCTCTTGCTGTGCCATGATACATAACCTTTAAAGCGCCATCCTTATCCCTTATCTTAGAATCCGCAAAGTAGTTCACCTGCTCCGGAGATAATGTTCTTCCTTTGGTGTCTAATCTGCGGAATGAATGGCTTATATTTGAATTAGTATTGACATTAATATCTTTTTGTGATATTTTTCCTTTATCAAGCGGTAGCTTTGCACCAGAATTTATATTCTGGTGTGGATCGGACGTATTGTGCCGGGTTCTACCGCTTGAATATATATTTACGACATCATGAGCTATGCTCCTGTTAAATGAATCTTTTCTTGCAACAAGCTGTCCCGTATAATACGTATATGTTCCATCACTCTTTTTTACCGCAAACATTATTTTGTAATAGTCATATCCATTTTTATCGTCTAGCTTTTTTGATTTTTTCCCTTCGCTTGAGTCATAATATTTTGCATTCTCTATTATATTTTTGATTTGACTTGCAGCATTCATCTTAACATTTCTCATATTAAAATTGTTACTTAAGGAATTATCAGAATTTGCATATTCATTAGCAAATGCCCTGTCTAAATATAACTTTTCACCGTTATCTTTTATGGTTATAAATTTTATTTCTTTAGCCAAATTAGCAAGCATTGTCTTAACTTCGTTTCTTACTTCTATATATTTTTTGTAATCAGCTGTCTTCTTTCTTGAAAATAATTTGTTATCTATATATGTTATTTCATCATCCTTAAATTTAATACTTTTAAAATTTCTCGGACTATATACACTGTCTTTGCCTGCTTTCTCATTTATTGCCTCAGCCTTCCCCTGCGCTTCCTTTGCTCTCTTACTACTGTCAACATATGCGTCATCCCACAACTTCTGTATGTCCGTCCAGTCATTGAGGATCTCTCTCATGCGCTTGTGTTCCAGGGAACCGGGACGAAGACCGGAGAATGCTTTCTTGATGTTCGTTATGATCTGTCCTATAACGTTCTTGACCTTCTTGAATATGTCAGGTGATTCATTGGCTAACCTTGCGATAGACTGTGTGTCTTTGAGCATGAATTCACAGGCATTGGCTGTTACTTCATCCATTGCCTCTTCATATGTCAGTGTTCGGCCATTACGTCTTGCTGTCTCAATCTCTTCCTGAACCATTGTCTCGATGGTACCGTCTTCCTCGAACTTTCCTATCACGTAATCCTGAAGCGTAGAATATCTCTCCGGTGACCATTCTTTAATAGAGTGAGTTATCTCATGCAATGCTGTTCGAAGAATCGCATTTTCACCAACATCACCGGCATTGACATCAATGTTATAATGTTTAAAGTGTCTCAGACAGAATTCGGAGAACGTCTTGGAGTGAGTCGTGACGTAATTAAGAATATCGAACTAAACTTACTTGCTCGTCCAGAACAGAAAATCTCTCTGTTCAAGCTGATCTGCAGAGAATTCTCCGTAAGTGAAGAATGGCTTCTTAACGGCACACAGGTGAAATGTTTGCAACCGAAGAAGCCGAATACGGAACACTCATTGACAGGATCATGAGCTGAATATATAAAAATGATCTCCGGTTCTGCTGCAGACACAGACTCTACTGCTTCGAATACTACAGACGACACCGAAAGCGTCATAAATGAATAATACCTTCGATAACACGTAATAATATGTACAACAACATGACGCATATTATTATGTGTTATTTTATCCACTTTTTGATACGTAATTTATTATTTATTATTGACACGTAATTTATTACGTATTATAATAAATTATAGGAGGAGGTACAAATCTCACATGAAAAGCTACTCATCACGAGAAGTAATCAAGATACTTAAAGCTGATGGATGGTATGAAGTAGCATGTGACGGAGACCATCATCAATTCAAACATCCGTCAAAGCCCGGGAAAGTAACAGTAACACATCCGAGGAATTCTTTCCCGACAGGAACACTAAAAAACATATCAAAGCAGTCAGGGGTCATATTCAAATGACCCCCGGCATTTACAATAAAGGAGGTTCATCATGGACACATTAAAGAAAAGATATTCATTTATCGCTATATTAGATTATGCAGAAGACGGAATTAATATAGAATTCCCTGACCTTCCCGGATGCTGTCCCTGTGCCGATAAAGACGACACCGATATGGCTTTAAAGAATGCAAAAGAGGCTCTGGGAGTTCATCTGTTTGGTATGGAGCAGGATGGGGATCCGATACCTGAACCTACTCCACTTACCGATATCCACTGTGAAGTCGGTCAAATTCCGGTGCTTATTGAAGTGTTTATGCCACCTATCCGTGACAGAATAAAGAATCGTTTCGTTAAGAAAACAATCTCTCTACCTGCATGGATGTCAAGCGAGGCTGACGAGTATGGTGTAAACTGTTCAAAACTCTTTCAAACTTCATTGGCAGCATACCTTGAAAAAATGCGTGAGGAAAAAACTACTGTAACTACTGGAGAAAAAGTATTATGATATTAAAAAAAGACTGGGATGATACCCCTGAGGTTGAACCAGACGAATGAGATCTGGAAATGCTTGAATGGCTCAATGAAAATTGTATATTGCAACTTATGGG
The DNA here is from genome assembly GCA_000621985.1 of Lachnospiraceae bacterium V9D3004. GTDB lineage: Bacteria > Bacillota > Clostridia > Lachnospirales > Lachnospiraceae > V9D3004. The sequence goes on along the minus strand of KK211381.1, from coordinate 54,181 downwards.
TGCATATGCTATACCTATGCCTAGGCAGAAGTCTATAGGCAAAAAGGAATACACCCCCTCTCTGTTGCCAGATTAGGGTCGACAACGTACGTATTATAACCTGAGTAAAAGCACAGCCCCCATTGCCACGTTAATATTTCAAAAAACAGAAGTGCCTATGTCCCCAACATTAATGTCAGGGATATAGGCACTTATTATTATCTACTGATATATCCTAATGTTATTCTCGTATTTCTTTTGTGTCTTACGAGTGTGTCATACGCGTGTCATATGTGTGTCATGTAGCCACAAATCCACAGTATCACACAAAGTCACAAATGCCTTAAACACGCCATTTGTTAGAACTTGCCGTTGTCTGCTGCTTCTCTCTTAATAACTGCTTTAAGCGGCGCTGCTGCCTCCATACCGAGTAACATCTTGTCCATCTGTGCGATCTTCTTATCTAATGACTTGATCTTCTCCTCATAACCATCTCGTTCTGCTGCCGTCTCTGCATGTTCCATCTTCTTAACATATTCACTGCGAAGTGACTCCTGTGCATCCAGCTTCTCAATACGCTTCTGGTACGCTTCAAGGTTCTCACGTTCCTGTTTGGTCTGTGTTGCGCTCATGAGTGCATCTGCAAGGATCTCACGGTTGGAGCGGTGGTCGCGTAGGGAATATTGGTTGTTATCTATCTCGCTATCCCTCTTAGGATATATTTCGTATGCTCTTCTAAATAATTCCTCACGGTGTCCCTCTACGTATTCGGATATAGTTTTATTATCCGGTCTGACATCATTTGCAAGAAGTTCAAGTTTGGCGTATTGAATCATTTGAGATTCCCTCGCTGATGTTACCTGTGTATCAGATAACATACTGTCTGGAATATACTTCAAAAATGAACCATCTTCATTATTGACATGGCTTATTATATCTGCTACACTTACCTTATCAGAAGCAGATCGAGGCGCATTGTGTTTGACTTTTGTCGCAGGACGTGTATCAATGACATCTGCTTCTATTTTATTTAGCGTAACCTGCATTCTTATATTACTGTTTTCATGTCTTTCTTTAGCAATTATCTCTACCGGATAAATATTTCCATCTTTACTGTATGCACTTAATAAAACGTATGTATTAACAAGTTTATCATCTTCTCTCCGTGTTCCCTTATAGAGATCATCATGAATGGATATCGGAATGGCATTAGCAATTATATCTTCCGTACAGCTCATCATATCAACCATTTCAATACTTTTTTCAGTTGTCTGATATGTTTTGTTGATGCTTTCTCCAACTGTACTTTTTGAATATGAGAACTCAATTTCACCTTTTTTGTAATTTTTGTATATTCCAAACTTATCGCCAAGCTCCTTAAAAAAACGCTCGAATTTATACGGTACAACTTTTTTCAGATTATTCTTTTCATTTTCCGTCAGCTTGACCTTAGATTCCGCAACTTTTACGTATGACTCTGCAAGTACCTTTGCACGTTCCTCATCCTTCATTCCTTTCTCAACTTTATTCATGCGGTTACTGTATACATAGATATTATCTTTGTCTTTATTACGGTGTGAATAACGGATATCTTCCTTATCCCTTATCTTAGAGTCGGCAAAGTACTCTTCCTGCTGTGATGATAGAGTTTTTCCCTTTGTGTCTAACCTGCGGAATGAGTGGGTTGTATTATTGTTTTGTGCAGAATTAGTATTGACATTGTTCTGTATGGGTGTTATCTTACTTATAAGATCGTATTGGTTGATTCCGACCGGCAATTGTAGCCTAGTACGCTTCAACCAATTATTGGTCTTATTTTTTTATCATATACCCATAAAATCTTACAATTGTAAATATAATTCTGAGTGTTATTTCTTGTATATGCACTGGCTACTTTTATTATGCTGTTAACTGCATAACCTCTTTGTGTCGGGTTCAGCTCCAATGCTGTCATAACAGGTCCATTATTTGAACTTACATCACCATATACAACAAGTCTTCCCGGCACTGAATTAGATTCCATGATTATCATTGGATGCTCCAACAACTCCGGAATCTTTTTTATGACATCATCCGTCATTTCGGGATGTTTACTCTTAATTTTAATTAATTTGTTAGAATCCATGATTATATCAGCTTCTTTTACGCCAACTGTTTTTAATGCATTAGACGTTGTTCCAACATTGAATTTTACTCTTGGATCTTTGCCATCCCACTTATCATATTCCTCATAGAACTTGGAACGGATACTGTATTGAATGTGATCCGTATTATTTACGTTGCTTTCAGCGTTATCAACTGCGCTCTGAGATTCCCTTGCTCTCTTACTGCTATCAACATATGCGTCATCCCACAACTTCTGTATGTCCGTCCAGTCATTGAGGATCTCTCTCATGCGCTTGTGTTCCAGGGAACCGGGGCGAAGACCGGAGAATGCTTTCTTGATGTTCGTTATGATCTGTCCTATGACGTTCTTGACCTTCTTGAATATGTCAGGTGATTCATTGGCTAACCTTGCGATAGACTATGTGTCTTTGATGCAGAGGCATTATATAAAAAGAACGTCTTGAATACTGCACCGGAAGAGGATTATACTGCTTCGAATACCACAGAAGACACAGAAAGCAGGACCGTTAATGAATAGGAATTAAAAAAACACGTAATATTATGTATATAAGATATTGACATACGTATTATTACGTGTTATTATATATATAACAAACGAAAGGAGAATTAACAGTGAAGACTTCAGAGCTGGTTAAGATACTAAAGAAAAATGACTGCTGCCTGACTGCACATGGTAAAGAACACGATGAGTGGTACAGTCCAATCACAGAAAAGTATTTCAGAGTTCCAAGACACGGAAGCAAAGAAATTGCAACCGGAACCGCAAACCGAATTCTGAAAGATGCGGGGCTAAAATAAGCCCCCGGCTTTCTGTCTTCGCTGTTTTTATAAGAAAGGGGTAAAATATGAATAAATATGCATATCCAGCAATTATCACACCGGAGGAGAACGGATTATATTCTGTAATATTTCCTGATCTTGAGGGCTGTTATACAAGTGGTGACAACTTATCAGACGCTTTGTATATGGCTGAGGACGTACTTGCATTTACATTATACAGTTTAGAAAAACGATCCGAAACCATTCCGACACCCTCTGATTCATTTGATCTCACACTGTATCCGGAAGGAAGCTTTGTGAACTATATCGCTTGCGACACCCTTGAATATCAGAAAATGAACAACAACAGAGCAGTCAAGAAAACTCTCTCAATTCCTGAATGGCTCAATGAGAAAGCTACTGAAGCCGGAATAAATTTCTCACAGGTACTTCAGGAAGCTATCAAGTCAAAGCTGGGATTATTTTAAGGTTATTGAATTAAGGGGTAAGCTATAATATATAAAATGAATGGAGGAATTAAAATGAGTAGCAAAGAACAGATTATTAAAATACCGGATTTAATTCACTAATAACACTTGATAAACAAAAAGGAGTGCCTATGGTCCAAACGTTAATGTCCAGACCATGAGCACTCCTTTTGATTTATGACATATTCTAATGCATTTTACATACTTCTTTTGTGTCTTACCTGTGTTCTATGTGTGTGTCTTACCTGTGTCTTACTTGTGTCTTACCGCTATTTTTTCACAGTATCACACAAAGTCACAAATGCCTTAAACACGCCATTTCTTAGAACTTGCCGTTGTCTGCGGCCTCCTGGATCGAAACTGCAACTGCAACAGTCATACCAACCATCGGGTTGTTACCTGCGCCGATAAGTCCCATCATCTCAACGTGAGCAGGAACTGATGATGAACCTGCGAACTGAGCGTCACTGTGCATACGACCCATTGTATCGGTCATACCGTATGAAGCAGGACCTGCAGCCATGTTGTCCGGATGAAGTGTACGTCCTGTACCACCACCTGAAGCAACTGAGAAATACTTCTTGCCTTTCTCTGTGCACTCTTTCTTATATGTACCTGCAACCGGATGCTGGAAACGTGTCGGGTTGGTTGAGTTACCTGTGATAGATACGTCAACACCCTCTTTCCACATGATAGCTACGCCTTCACAAACGTCATTTGCACCATAGCAGTTAACTTTTGCACGTGGGCTCTCAGGATCTTTTGAATAACATTTACGATATACTTCTTTAACTTCGTTCTTGTATGGATCATATTCTGTCTCAACGAATGTGAAACCGTTAATTCTTGAGATGATCTGAGCAGCGTCTTTTCCAAGACCGTTAAGGATAACTCTGAGCGGTTTCTGTCTAACTTTGTTAGCCTTCTCTGCGATACCGATAGCGCCCTCTGCTGCTGCAAATGACTCATGTCCTGCAAGGAAGCAGAAGCAGTCTGTATCTTCTTCAAGGAGCATCTTGCCAAGGTTACCATGGCCAAGACCAACCTTACGTGTATCTGCAACAGAACCCGGGATACAGAAAGCCTGAAGTCCCTCACCTATAGCTGCTGCTGCGTCTGCTGCTCTTCTGCAATTCTTCTTGATCGCAATTGCAGCACCTACTGTATATGCCCAACATGCATTCTCAAAACATATTGGCTGGATGCCCTTAACCTGATCGTATACATTAAGACCTGCATCCTTTGTAATCTTCTCAGCCTCTTCAATGGAAGAGATGCCGTATTCGCCTAATACTTTATTAATCTGGTCAATTCTTCTTTCATATGATTCAAATAAAGCCATTTTTTGTCTCCTCCTATATTATTTAATCTCTTCATCAGTTCTCGGGTCAATTATCTTGGCAGCATCAGCAACACGTCCGTACTGTCCGCATGCTTTCTCATATGCTGTGTTAGGATCATCACCCTTCTTAATGAAGTCTGTCATCTTACCAAGGCTTACGAACTTATAACCGATGATCTCGTCATCTTCATCAAGTGCAATACCTGTTACATAACCTTCAGCCATCTCAAGGTAACGAGGTCCCTTTGCACGGGTTCCGTACATTGTACCAACCTGTGAACGAAGTCCTTTTCCAAGATCCTCAAGACCTGCTCCTACAGGAAGTCCGTTCTCTGAGAATGCCGACTGGCTTCTTCCGTATACTATCTGAAGGAAGAGTTCTCTCATTGCAGTATTGATAGCGTCACATACAAGGTCAGTATTAAGTGCCTCAAGAACTGTTCTTCCCGGAAGTATCTCAGATGCCATAGCAGCCGAGTGAGTCATTCCGGAGCAACCGATAGTCTCTACAAGTGCTTCCTCAATAATACCGTCCTTAACATTAAGTGACAGCTTACATGCACCCTGCTGAGGTGCACACCAGCCGATACCATGTGTAAATCCGGAGATGTCTTTAACTTCTTTAGCTTTTACCCATTTTGCTTCTTCCGGAATAGGTGCACAGCCATGTGCAGCGCCCTGTTTAACCGGACACATTTCTTCTACTTCTTTTGAATAAATCATGTTGAAACTCCTTTCTAAATATGTAATATTCATAAATATATGTCCATAACTATTCAAGCATACAATATTGAAGTGGCTTTGTCAACTTTGCAGCTCATTTCACTTTGTATGATTTTTTAACCGTCGAATGGTTTTTGGCTGTTACTTTAATGACTATCTTCGTATTCTTCTTCAAAGCCGTCTTAAGATTGAGCGTGAATTTCTTACCTTTTACCTTGGCCTTGACGAATCCTTTTGAACCGACTTTGATCTTAACCGTCGCTTTCTTCACCGATACTTTGCCGGTTATCACCTTCTTACCCTTCTTGCAGGATACTGAAGATAATTTGATCGCTGAAGCTCCCTTATCATCACCGCTCTTCTTGTCTGCATCTGAAAGCTTTGCAATAGCTTCGGTCTTAGTGGCGCCGCATACTGTACATGTATATGTCTTTACTCCTTCTACAGTTGTAGTCGCTGGTGTGGTCACAACGCCTGGATCCCATGTATGAGCTGCTTTATCAAGTACAGTTTTGTCTGCTCCGGTACATATATGCCAATGGTCTGTTGCATCCTTCTCCCATGTCGCAGCGGCAGTGTGTGTGTGTTTAGCATAGAAAATGTACAACGAAATCTCTACCGTGTTGTCTCTTTCGACTCCGTCGCCGCCTTTACTGTGGACATCGAACCACATTGTAAGCTTTGCCGATGAATTAAGGGCTCCTTTTGGAATGGTGAACTTCTCACCGTAAATGATCGCCCTGCCTTTTGCCTCGGTAAGAGTCACATTGGGATCGGAAGTCACTTTTGATGACAGATTATTGCCGTTTTCATCAATAAGCTCGAGATTCTTGAGCTTTGCTTTCGATATCACATTCCACGGAATCTCTTTTGATATGTCAAAATGAGTCACATAGAATACAACATCGGATATATCGTCAGCCTTTATCTCATTTATATATGTGCTCTCACTTAGAGAAGTTGAATTATAAGTACCGATCTCATTAAAATCCGATGTAACAAAAGCAACCTCGATGTTATTCTCAGCTCCTTCACTCGACGGTGCAGCACCATTGTAGGTAACGGCATATTCGTTCCAGTCACTCTTTGTATCTCCGACATATGATATCTTCATGATATTCGAATCGGAATATATCTTTTCAACTTTTATTACGCTTGAATCAACTTTGGTATAATCTTCAGCCTGTTTTTCTTCATTGTATTCCGAACGATAGAATGTAAGCTTTGACGGATCCGTCAACTCAGCAAGCCTGCCGTTGTCATCCCCATATTTGAACAACATATACAACGAATCCTTAAGACTTCCTGCTCCGAAGTATCCTCTGAAGTCATATCCTATATCTCCGGAGTATACATACCGGTCACCCTTCACAGACAGACTTGAAAGAGCCGCCGCATACAGGCATCCCGGTTCAAACTCGGGAGCGTCTGCTGCTTTCGCCTCATTAACAGTCACGATCCCGGCAAATAATGATACTGCCATCGAAAATGCAAGTATCACCGCTTTTACTTTTTTGAATAATTGATTCATGTCAATCCCTCCCTGTTATATTGATATCATAATTGTAAATGTATAGCTCTTCATTGTCAACGAAACTAACATTTATATATTGAAATTTTAACAAGATAACATATAATGATATTGTAAACATTTAAATAAATATTATCATATCAGGAAAGGGGTTTTACTACAATGAGATTAAACAAACTTACTAAGAAACTGACTGCCGTTGTTGCCGTTATTGCTTTAACGATCGGCATGTTTCCTGAATTGACCGGCGATGAGGCACCGAAAACATCTGCGAGTTCATTTCCTTTGAGTATGAATTTCGGTACGAATGTCTTAAAAAACAATGCCGGTTTTAACAACAGTCCGACTGTATGGTTCGGTCTCAGGCAGGGATTCTATGATAATTATCATAATTCCACAAAATACAGCTGTCAATGGAATGTTATTGCTTATGACGGCAAGGACGGTAATGGAAATTATATTACGTATACTGATGAGAACGACCAGAAGATCGGTCTTTACGATGATGATGCCATTACATTGCTCATCAGAGGAAAAACAGGCCAGGACAGCAAACATTATTTCAATGTTGATGATGAAAGCAATCAATATAACGGCTCATCCATGATGAATGCCATTAATGCATTTTACTATGATGTATTCGACAGCAGAGAACGTTCATCAATTAAAACCCGCGTGCTTCAGGGCAGCGATTCGAATAAAGTATTGGATGAATATGATCTTAATACCATTAAAGGTCCCTCTGTTGATAACGCATATTTCTGGCCTCTTTCAGAAGCCGAAGCATGGAATCTTCCTGAAAATATCGCCGGAATGACTGATTATGTATGGTGGTTAAGATCACCGGGTTACTGTGATTCAGATGCCGGATATTATTGCAATCTTAATATTCCTTACAAAGTCGATTATGCCTATGTAAGAGAATATGCCGCGATAAAACCGGCCTGTTACCTGAAAAAAGAAAATGTATTGTTTACATGTGATTCTGTTTATGGCAAGTTATGCCCCAGTGTGGGAAAAGATTCACTTACAGGAACAATTGCAGCCACCAGTAATGACTGGATAATAACATTAAAAGATGATGGCAGCATTCCCGGGCTTAACGGTCATCAGAATTTTAGTATAAATCCGGACATGACGAAGTATGATGAAAAAACCAAAACCGTTACCGCATATTACAGCGGTGCAACAACAGGAATTAATGAATATATATCTGCAATTATCGTTAACAAAGATAATGAGATCACATACTACGGGAAGCTTGCTGTAGCAAGTCCCGAAGGAAACTCTCCCGTTTCGGTAAATATCGACGGAAAGCTTAATTCCGGCGACAAATTATATATATATAATGAAAAGGTCAATGAATCTATGATACTATCAAGAAGTACTTCATTAACAGATTATGCATCGAGTCTTATCGAGATTCCGATTCCACAGTGGGAGTTCAGGGATTTTTCATGGATAGGCGATGAGACTAACGGATATACCGCAGCAAAAGCCAACTTCGAATGTACCAATTATTCATCCCAGGTTAAATCTGTCGATGCCATCTTTAATGATGAAACGATCAACCCTACATGTACTGAATCGGGCAAATCAGACTATACTGCTTCCATACTTGCTTCCGACAGTCCGGATGGCAAAGATCATATTGCTTATAATTCAAGAATTATTCCGCCAACCGGTCATGACATGCAATTCTTAGGTTTTTCATGGACAGGAAATGTAAAAAACGGCTACACAAAAGCAATTGCCAATTATCAATGTAAATATGACTCCAAACATACGAATACCGCCGAAGCAGAATTATCTTCCAAGATAATCGGTCCATTTTGTGCTGAAAACGGACATACGGAATATACAGCGTTAATTACTGCGGAAAACAGTCCGGATGGATTGGATCATATTGAAACGAAGAACGGGGTAGAAACGGATCCTGTCGGCCATAAATGGAGATTCAAAGGGTTCACATGGACTGGTGACGCAGCTACAGGTTATTCATTTGCTGTGGCAAATTATCAATGTGAAACAGATTCGGAACATAAAAAAACCGTTGACGCAACAATAGTTGAAAATGTTACTAAAGTTTCATGCTCACAAGATGGAAAAACTGAGTATATCGCAACTGTATATGATTTTGAGAGTCTTGACGGCAAAGAACATACTGCCACCAAATATGCTTTGGAAAAAAATGCTTCAGGACATACATGGGAATTCATCAACTTCTCCTGGATCGGCGACGAGAAAAACGGTTATATCGCTGCAACTGCAAATTATCGTTGCAAAAACAACAGTGAACATACAGACAGTATTGAGCTTGATCTGACAGAAAAAGTTACCTCTCCAACATGTACTGAAGACGGCATAACTTCTTATTCGGTCAGGGTAACTGCAGAAAACAGTCTTGACGGCAAAGTTCACAGCGATGTCAAATATGCAAAACCCGTTCAGGCAAACGGTCATAAGTGGAAAAATGCAACATGTACCGAGCCAAAGACGTGTACAGAATGCGGAAAAACCGAGGGTTATCCCAAAGATCATGACTGGGGAGAATGGATAACAGTATCCGAAGCAACCGAAACTACCACCGGCGAGATGCAGCGTGTATGTAAAAATGATCCGACACATGTTGATAAAATGACCATTCCTGTTGTGATACCTTCCGCTTCCCCTGTTCCGAAGGAAACAGAAGCACCTACCACAATTCCACAGACTACCGATACTCCTGCTCCAGTTCCTCAGATCACACCGTCAGCAGTGCCTCAGATAATTCCTTCAGCAGTCCCACAACCTACTGCCCCTGCTGATAATAAAGTTACGAATGCTGTAAAAACTGAAAGCAGAGTATTACCGGGCGTAAAGGTGACATCAAACGGAAAGAAGAATCTCAAGGTAACCTGGAGCAAAGTTAAAGGTGTTTCCGGATATGAGATAAGCTATGCGCTATGTAATCACAAAAAGAAAACTGCCGGAGTTACAAATACTGCCTCTGCAAACAACAAAAAAACATCGTATAAAATAGGCGGTCTTAAAGCAAATACTGCTTATTACGTCTGCGTAAATGTTTACGTGCTTAAAAACGGCATAAAGGAATATGTTAAAACAAGTCCTATAATGCATGCCCTTACATCAGGCGGCGACAAGAGATACACCAATGTTAAAAATGTGACCGTTACCAATGCAAGTATCACTTTAAATGCCGGTTCATCAACAAGCATTAAAGCCGGTGTCAGTCTGTCGAAAAAAGGCAAAAAGATAATGCCTGCAATTCATGCACCAAAACTGCGATATCTCAGCACTGACACAAGTGTAGCCACAGTTAGCGGTAAAGGGCAGATCACAGGTGTTGCCGCCGGAAAATGTGAAATATATGTATATGCTCATAACGGTGAATTCAAAAAGGTAAACGTTACTGTTAATTAAATTATTCATTAACAGTTTATGCAACATTTTCTTACCATGAATTATTAACGCAGAAAAATATAATTAACCTAAAAAAAATGAACATTGAGCACGAAGTGCTGAATGTTCATTTTTTTCTTTAAACTTCTTTACTTATACGATAAATTCACTCTTTTTTACCACAACTCCTCCGGTCTTAACAATGCTGTTCTCCGGTATGTATCCTCTTACACATGACACGGGATACACATTGGAGTGACGTCCAATGACCGTTCCGGGATTAAGGACGCTGTTGCAGCCTACTTCGACATAGTCCCCTAGGGCTGCGCCCATCTTCTTAAGTCCGGTCTCGATCCTTTTGTTGTCACCGATTATGTCAAGCTCTCCTGCGTAAAGGTCGGCCTTGATGGTTACAAGTGTCTTGTCAGATTTCACGTTGGATGTGATCGAACCTGCTCCCATATGAGAACGATATCCAAGTATCGAGTCACCTACATAATTGTAATGCGGAACCTGAACATTATCGAATAATATATCGTTCTTAAGCTCTGTCGAATTACCGACTACCGCATTACGTCCCACGATCGCTTTACCTCTGATAAATGCACAGTGCCTTATCTCAGCCCCATCACATATGATCAAAGGTCCGTTGAGACAGGCTGTAGGCGCAACCTTTGCTGTCTTTGCGATCCATATATTCTCTCCCTTTTTTTCATATTCGTCCTCTGAAAGTGTGTTTCCGAGTTCGATTATGAATTCCTCAATATGAGGAAGAACCTCCCATGGATAATCATACTTTTCCATAAGTGGTGCTGCAATTGTCTTTGTAAGGTCGTACATTTCTTTGATTAACATATATAATTCTCCTATCTACTTTTTCTGCGTTGTCTTCTGTTCCATTCAACTTATATCCTGCATATAGTTCCCCCACCGACTACAATATCTCCGTCATACATAACGACAGCCTGTCCTTTTGTTATTGCACGCTGCGGTTCGTCGAATATAACTTTGATAGTGTCGTCATCCATCTGGGTAACAGTTGCCCACTGCTCGGTGTGGCGGTATCTTATCTTAGCTTTGACTCTCATAGGCTCATCTATGTGTGGAACCGATATCAGATTAATATTATCGGCATCAAGCTCTCTTGTAAAAAGATCATCATTGGAACCAAGTGTGACCGTATTATTCACGGGATCTACTGCAACAACATACATAGGTTTTGCAAGTGATATTCCAAGTCCTTTACGTTGTCCGATCGTATAATGGATTATACCTTTATGTCTTCCAAGTACATTGCCGTTAACGTCGATATAATCACCTTCCGGATAATCCTTACAGGTATGTTCCCTGATGAATTCGGTATATTTGCCGTTCTGAACAAAGCATATATCCTGACTGTCATGCTTTGCGGCATTGACAAATCCGTTTTCTTCCGCTATACGACGCACCTCAGTCTTATTAATCCCGGCAAGAGGAAATACCGTGTGAGCAAGTTGTTCCTGCGTCATAGAATATAACACATAACTCTGATCCTTTGAAGGGTCGGCTGCTTTCTTAAGCAGATATCTTCCTTTCTTTTCATCATATACAATATCAGAATAATGCCCGGTCACAATGTGATCAAGTCCAAGTTCTTCTGCTTTTTTATACAGGTGTCTGAATTTGAGATGTCTGTTACATTCTATGCATGGATTCGGAGTGATACCGTTCTCATAAGAATCAACAAAATTACTGATAACTTTATCTTCGAATTCTTCTGCAAAATTATACACATAATACGGCATATCAAGCCTGTATGCGACATTTCTTGCATCTTCCACATCATCAAGAGAACAGCATGAATGATCCCTGCACACGCCGATATCCTCATTGGCGAACAACTTCATTGTAGCACCGACACATTCATAACCTCTTTGTTTCATTATATAAGCAGCGACGGAAGAATCCACTCCGCCGCTCATTGCTATCAATGCACTTTTTTTCATAATTTTTTCATCTTATTTCTGCTCTTTTTTGTATTGTCAAAATTATCAACTTTTACTCTTTTTCCTGAACATTTTTTTACTTTTGTCAGTACACCTTTTTTGACTTTGTAGATATCTGTTTCATTTGCCATGCTGCCCGAATATGTATTATGTATATGTCCTTTTTTGCAAATATGATATTCGTATGCTCCATTAGCAATTGCGCAGTTATCAAGAACAGCCTCGGAACCGTCATCAAACGTGCATGCTTTTACCTTTCCTCCGCTGTAGGTATATATTCTTACAATATACCATCTGAAGTTAACCGGAGTCTCCGTGACAAGTTCAGGCACGCCATCTTTATCAAAATCATGCAGTGTAAATGAATTAACATAACTTTTATCCTCGGGTTCATATGAAGCATCATAAAAATCATCATCCGATATTGATTTCATATCGTGCTTTGCAAGAAATTTTGCATATGCATTTTTTACTTTTTTTGAATACTTTGCACTGGCGGTATTAAAACTGCCAAATGACATTGAAACAATACTTAATGCCATTACAACGCTTACAATTGTCTTTTTTCTGAGCATCTTAATAATCTCCTTTTTCAATATATTTCGGCATGCTGTCCAAACTATTGGACACCCCGCCTGATATCCTTGCATTAACAAATCAACAAAAATGAAAATGATAATTCAATCAGGAGGTAATATAATATGATATACCGTTTTTATAATTTTATCAAATTAGCCGATGATGACAGTGCCGGATATGATCCGGACGACATGTATGAAAGTGATGCCGATGAAAGCATTATCAATGATATGTCAATCATAATCCTGTCATTTTTATTATGCGTACTGCTTACCGTATTAGCCGCAAAAATGTTCTGATCATCAACTGATCTTATATAATACAGAAGCATGCGGACGAAGTGTTTCATGAAGAATATGATCGTCGGCTTCAAGTCTTTTAAGATCGTATGATGATGAGGTCCACAATTCTTCAATCTTTTCGATGTTATGAAGACAGGAACTTGTTATATCTTCATTTTTGCATGAAGCTTTGTCCTCATCTCCGGACATGGAATCGAACAGATCCCGAAGGTTCACTGATACTTCTGTCTCATCTTCGCCGATATTGAATAATGCAACATAACTGCCGCTTTTACCCTTGACGAACCATACGGCCATGTCGTCATTTTTCATGATCTGTCTTGCATTGCTTTCTCTCAGATCGTTGTTCATATCCTCATGAAGAAGATCAAGAACCTTCTCATTGGTAAGAAGCTTCAAGGTCCACTCATCAAGATCGGGCAGATTAGCACCGATCATAAGAGGAGACTTGCACATACACCATAGATTCATCATTGTGATCTGTTCATCTTTGGTGAGACGTGTATCTCTGATCTCACCGAAACCTTTGCCAAGCTTACCTACAGGAAGCATATCACAATCCGGATATCCGCCGGGTTTAACATGATCCTGCCATATCTCGCATCTATCGAACATATTGCGAAGTAACGGCCAGTTATCCCAGAAATCATCGGTTATTCTCCACATATTGGAATATTTGTCATACCACCATGCTTCTTCAGGCTTAGCAGGTCCCGGAGACAGACTGAGAACCATATTACGTCCACTGTTCTTAATAGCGTTACTGAGAAGTCTGATCTCTTCTTTTGCTGAATGCGCATCCATTCTACAGATGTCGTCGCATTTTATAAAATCAACTCCCCATTCAGCATATAATCGGCATATCGAATCATAATAAAGCTGTGACTCCTTCTTCTCCGGACGCACACCGTACATATCCGGATTCCAGTAGCATATTGAATACGGATCCGCAATCTCATCAGCTGTGATATCAGTTCCCAACATCTTCATTCTCTTATGAGCGGCAATCCTCGGAACACCTCTCATAATATGAATTCCAAACTTAAGTCCGAGAGCATGTACATAGTCCGCAAGCGGCTTAAATCCTGCCCCATCCTTTGCAGACGGAAATCTCTGAACACACGGTAACAACCTTGAATATTCATCAATCTCTACATCTTCAAACGGTATATACTGATGTTCCGCTCTTCTTGTACCGGCATTATAAGAATACCACTCGATGTCCACAACTACATATTCGTATCCGTACTGCTTAAGATTCTTCGCCATATAATCGGCATTGGCTTTCACATCGTCTTCCGTAACCGTTGTGTCATAGTAATCATAACTGTTCCACCCCATTGGCGGTCTGTCTATATTGTTCATTGGTTGATCCTCCCTGATTGATAATTAGATTATAGCAAAGAACCGGTGAGTTTTGCAATATTTACATTTTTTCAACATCTGCCTTTGCGAATATGTTGGTGTTAGCACATTCCATCAAAGGTAAAATGGTCTCTTTCTTGACAAGCTGATTAATATACTGTCTTGATACCCTAAGTGTGCCTGCAAGTCCGTTAGTATCAATTGTTCTTAATCTCAGAAATTGTTCAAGATCACAGTATCTTATATCTGATATTTCTCCTGATGAATATAACAGTTCAGCCGTGATCGAATGTAATTGATCCCATTCGATACCATTACCTCCCGGAGACACTTTCACACCCAAAAAAATATCTTCTTTTGAAAGTATATTAGCAAATATACGGTTTCCATCAAGTAGTTTTTTTATATTGATCACTCTTACCGTATCATCTTTAAAAAATACAAATACTCTATCAAAAGACACGGCAAGAACATCATTCACTTTTTTTGCAAGTCTATTCTTAATCCCGTTTGAAAGTTGCCCCGGTCCAATCTTAACAATATATTCTTCATCTTGCGCACATCGTCCTTCGCTTAACATAAGAAGTTTAAAATCGTCATATTCAGTCATATGATTTTCTTTTAATATAGCCCCAATATTCTGCCTGTCAACCGGTACAATACGTTGCCTCACCCACTTCATTGACCATTCGGAGTCTATGCTGTAGATATGTTTTTTTACGTGTCCGTAAAACATTGGGGGGACTTCCCATTCAGTGAGCTCTTCAAGAAGTTCTACGTAAAATCTTTTTGATCTTTTATAATAGAATAAATAACCTAATAATCTGTCGGCAACCGCTTTTTCATCTTTATTGCAATCCTGCCATGCAGCATCACGTATTTCGAAGATTATCAATGAAAGTCCACCTCCTTGTAAGAATCTCTCTAATCTTTTCAATATATTTGCGACCAATTACAGTCTCGAATCCTTCAAGGATATTATCAATTTCCTTCCCTATATCCGGCAATTTTTTTAGATACTCTACAGGAACAATTCTTATATTTTCAAATGCACTATTCGATCCGAAAAATGATTGCACCTTAACATCACTCATAGCATCAAATTCGGCAATTTCGCTTTCATCATGACATCTGCAAATCAATGAAAAACCCTGATCAAAAAGCGGAGCAAGTCGAATTGTTTTATTCTTTTGATTCAGTAACACTTCTATATTAGCACCATGTCTGTCTCTGTTGATAATAAGAAAATCAACAACCAACATTCCAAAAATAATATCCTCCCAATTCATTCTCTTGCAAAAATCCATTGGTGTTTCATTTTCTTTTCGTTCCATCACATAATAATCTTCCAACGGAATCTTTGATTCACCTTTTTCCTTAAAATCATATGATTTACATAAATAAGTTTCTATCTCTTTACCATCGATTATTATCTTTGAATTAACTAATGTATATTCCAAATGATCCATATGAAAGAATCTCATTATTCTACCGGCGATAATCTCATTAATGCATTCATGTCCCACTATTCCGTGAATAATATCATAATCAGACAACTTGTAGTATATTTTTCTGTCACCGGTATCATCATAAGACTTCAAAAATGAACCCGCAGTTCCCGATGATTGTCTGGTTTTTGTCCACGATAAATACGTCAAGTCCTGCTGATCATATTCAATATCATTATCAAAATGCATATCCGGTCTCCTTTCAGGTTCTTTAATGATTCTTTAGGGAAATGTTATCATATTACTTTACCATGGTCAAGTAACTGTTGTTTATTGTCTTACAAGCCATTATATATTATACATAATTACATTGCAAGGGAAATATACTTAAAGAAAAGCACACACCCACAGTTGTTTAAGGCAGACTTTGGGTTAAGATATTTGGGCTAATAATTCTCATTACAAATACCTTTATATCTCCTCTTCTGCCTCATATTCCCTTATAAATCTCTTCAACAGAAAAGCACAAAAATACGGTAACGTGTATATTGCTCCTTCATGACCAATATTGTTATGCGACAGCTTGATGCCATATCTTATGTCAGAATACTTGTCGGACGTAATCAGTGTTCTTAATGATTTTGATCTTCCGGATCTCGCTTTTACCTCAACAGGAATGAGCGAATGCTTTGAACGTATAAAAAAATCCTCCTCCAGAGTTCCGTCACTTCGCTTGTAATAATATAATTCATATCCACCCTTTTTCAGTGCTTCTGCAACAACACTCTCATATAATGCCCCTTTATACACTCCCATATTCTTACCTGCCCGCAGATCATCCTGAGCCTCATCATCAAGCATTGCCACAAGCATGCCTGTATCAGCATAATACAATTTGAATCTGGAATCATCATAATTACCTTTTATCGGGAGTTCAGGGAAGTTCATGCAATAACACATATTGATTATTCCAGCATCCTTAAGCCATTCTATACAACCGGCATAATCATGGAATCTTGCACCGGATGCAACCTTTGATATCTGGAATTTTTTATAATCTTTTGCGAGTTGTACAGGTATGGAATCGAACACCCGGGCAATTCTTGACTGCTCAGCCCCCATGGCATATTTGCGGATGTCTTCTTTGTATGCTGCAATTATCTGTCTTTGTAACTCAAGAGTCCCATTGAAATTCTTATTAACCGAATAGCTATTAACAACCTCAGGCATTCCTCCGATTATAACATAATCAAGGAAAAGTCTGCTTAAAGTGTCCATCATAACAGAGGAATACGCATTCATTCCAAGCATATTTGAATATATATCTTCAATAAATGAATTATCGTACCCCATTGCCCACAGGAATTCTTCAAAATCCATCGAGTACATCTCATAATCAGTCTTATATCCTACACTTATACTCTCAATTTGTTTGTAATTAATTCCAAGAAGTGAACCGCTGCATATTATGTCATAGTTACCATCAAGCTTAAAAAACTTAAGTGACGTAACAATATCCGGACAACTTTGAATTTCATCAAAAAAAATCAGTGTATTACCCGGAATAAAATTATAAGAAGGCTTTATTCGCGATATTGAACGAATAATTGATTCAGTTCCATAGCCTTCTTCAAGTATATTTTTGAAACTCGGTTCTTCAATAAAATTTATTTCTATAATATTCCTGTAGTTTTTTTCTGCAAAATTTCTTATTGATCTGGTCTTTCCTATCTGTCTTGCACCTTTTATTATCAAAGGTTTTCTATCAGGATCATTCTTCCAATGCAATAAATAATCATCAATCTTGCGTGTCAGATATGCCATGATTCGTTCACCTGCCTTTTTCTTACTATAATAGGCATTTCAGATGCTATTGTCAACATTTTTAGAGTGAATCCCAAAGCAAACCCAACATTTTTAGAGCCAATTACGGATCTGGTCCAACATTTTTAGAGTGAACTTTACACTTTTATCTGCTTCACTTCACTGAACGGACTACGTATTTTCTTGTTTTTGACAATCTTATATGTTCTGACACTGAGTCTGTAAACGGTGTTCTGTTTCTTGTATGTCAGCTTGAATATTCCTTTGTTCAGCTTGATTATTGCCTTTGACTTTTTAAGCTTAATCGGAATCTTTTTTCTGCCATTATGTAGGAATATCTCTATATTGGTTCCCTTATACTTTTTCAGATATATAACAACACATCGCTCACCCAGGCTCGTAGTTCCCTTTTTCAGTCTGAAAGTAGGTTTGAATAATGTAATGCTATTCTTTCCTAATACCTTGGATATACCATGCGACTTCTTATCTTTTGGTGAGACTGAAGACGACGATAGCTTATTTGCATTATTTTTATTATTCTGTAAGCCAGCTTGTACAGATGTGTCAACACCGGATGTATCAGGAATAGCATATGTAACCGGTATACTTGTATATTCCGGCATACTCGTCGTAATACTCGTTGGACTGATCGTTGGCTGTGTGCTTTTATTCGGTCGAGGAGTCCTGGTTGGGACCGGCTTTACACTTAAGGTTAACGGATCTTCGTCATCATTATATGCTATTTCATTGTTGCGTGACCAGTAACGTTTCTTCGACCAGCTCTCACTATACTTAGCTGGATAACAGAATATTAGAGAATTTAATTTAGTAACGTTCTCAATAAGAAAATCAGCATTGAATTCCGGCGGCAATCCTCTGAATATCAATCTTCCACTTGCATTGTCGAAAGCAAGCAAATCAATATATTCAACACTTGAAGGGATATCAATATATTGTAAATTATTACAATATTCAAACGCACCCGTTTCAATTCTTTTTATTCCTTTAGGCAATATAACATACACAAGACTAGAATCATGTGAAAAAGTATATTTATCTATCATTATAATATTCTTTGGAAGTTTTACGAATTTTAATTCCCCACAATCAAAGAATACCCCTGTGCCTAGCGTCTGAACCGAATTCGGAATATCAATTTTCTCCATTGATCCTTTTTCAAAAGCACCATCTCGTATCTCGACTAATGTGTTAGGAAGTAATACTTCAGAAGGAGCTCCGAGCAAAGCATTGACATCAATGATCCTGACTCCTTCTCCTACAACTAATTTTTTAATATTATTATCATTGTTAGAAATCTCAAACCATGCATCCTTTCTTATTATTCCTTCGCCATCGTTATAAGTTATGTATACTGTTCCTTCTTTTTTTGAGTTTTTATACAATGAATATGTGAGTCCATCTGCTTCGTATGAAACGACCAATTGACCATATTCTGTTTGTGTGGGTACATTATGAGTTGGTGTAGGTGATGGTACCACTGTTGGTTTTGGCGTCGGCGATGGCGTTGCTGTTGGCTTTAGCGTCGGCGATGGCGTCGCTGTTGGTTTTGGCGTCGGCGATGGTGTCGCTGTTGGTTTTGGTGTCGGCGATGGCGTTGCTGT
>KK211381.1:0-34515 GCA_000621985.1 Lachnospiraceae bacterium V9D3004 | reverse complement strand
TCGGCTTATGTGTTGGTGACGGTGTTGCCGAAGGCTTTGGTGTCGCTGTTGGTTTTGGCGTCGGCGATGGCGTTGCTGTTGGTTTTGGCGTCGGCAATGGCGTTGCTGTTGGCTTTAGCGTCGGCAATGGCGTTACTGTTGGTTTAATAATATCCTGAAACGGTTCCTCGCCTTCGTTATACGGTATCATAGTAATACCTTCCATATCAGATTTTACCTCTTCCCATGTTTGACTTTCACAAGCCGGATAATATAAAGTAAACCCTGTTCCGATGGCGTTCGATATTAAATCAGGTGCTTTACCTTTGAAAACAACATTTTCTATTCCGTGATAATAGACAGTTCTAAATGCATAATCACCAATGTAAATAACAGACTCAGGTATGATAATTATTTTCAAAGATTTACATCCGGCAATTGCATCATCTTCAATTTTCTGAATACCGAAAGGGATAATAATATTACATAAATTAGTACAACCTGCAAAACAATATTCACTGATAACAGTAAGTTTTGAGGATAATGTTACGTTTTGTAATTTTGGGCAATCCATAAAAGCAGCTTCACCAATATCATATACATTATCAGGAATAATAGCTTCCTGCAGTCTTTTACATCCATGAAAAGAGGATTTGCCAATCTTTCTTAGAGATTCAGGTAATCTAATATGCTCGATTGCATACATATCTTCAAATGAATTAGAGTCCAGTTCCGTAATCCCTTCTTCAATGTAAACAGCTCTTACATCAATTTTATGATTCTCTATAAGAACGTCGTCCCTGATTACCGTTCCCTGTCCATATATTCTGAGCAAACCATTCGTATATAATATCCACTCTTGTGTATTTTCCTGTGGTTGTTGTCCCTGATTATTCTTCGGAAAAGTACCTCTGTCAAATATAGTTAAATCATTAACATCAGTTGGTATTTCTATCGGCTCTAATTCACACAATTTAATCGACTTATAATCTATCTTTGTATTACTAAAAGCGGTATCCGCAAGATACAATAATCCTTCAGGAATATTAATATCCGATAATTTTGTACAACCGGAAAAAGCCCCATCTTCAATACTTTCAATACTATCAGGTAATACTATGCTTTCAAGGCTGCGATCACCATCAAACATCCAATGGGTTATAATACGTATACGTGGTGGCAATTTAACATATTTCAATTTGCTACAAGCACTAAATACGTTAGAACCAATAATCATTACATTATCCGGTATAACTATTTTTTGAAGCAGCTTGCATAAAAAAAAACAACTATTTCCGATCTTTTTCAGCGTATCAGGAAGTATGATCTCCTTTATGCCACTACCCGTAAATGACTCATCTCCCAGTTCAGTTATTCCTTCGCCTATGTATATATGACTAATATCCTTATATGTTGTATCAAAAAGATTGACTCCAAAAGCTGTTCTAAGCTTCCCTGTTCCCTCAATCATGGCTGAATTGTCATCATATATACTTACTGTCATACCGTAATGCTCAAATGACTCAATAAGATTCCCCTGGGGGGTGTCGGGTGTATCATTCAAATCATCCTCTGTAACTCGGTCACCTCTATCTTGTAACGTCTCAGCATTAGTGTAACCGTTAGCATATGCAATATCTACAGCACTCCCAAACTCGAATATACCGTTATTTTCAAATACAACAGCCATAACCAACAGTATAGATATAATTCTTTTAGTAACGACCTCTTTATTCATATATATCTCCCCATTTTTTTGTCAAAGCATATGTTTAACCAAACAGTCTGTTTAACACATTGTCACGACATATCTTATGACGATATATCATATCTGAACAGATATCTCAAGCATATCAACAAGCGAATACATATCTTCTTTTGAAAAACTTGCAAGCATGTAATAATCACTTTTGTATCCGGTGGATATTAATGCCATGCCGCATTTTGCCAGTATTGCATCAGCAATGTTCCTGAAAAAGCTTGCGGCTTCTTCCATGTTGTATACACGTTTTTCTTCTTTTATCATTGTCGAATATCTCTTCTGTGAAATATAATGAACCAATGGCAATATATCATCCCTGCCGATAAGCTGGCATCGTTGCTGCTGATTCATGAGATATTCTTCAGTTATTTTCAAAGCTTCTTTTACGGAATCATTTACAGTTTTTCCGCATATGTTTGCAATGATTCCCTTTAATTCTTCCAGACATTTTTCTTTTTCATTATTATTCTGAAGCTGTGCCCTTACATTTCTTATTCTCATATAATTTGCCTTCTGATCAGCAATACTAAGAATCTGTGACAGATATTTATTTGACATAAATGATATGCCGCTTTCTTTTAATCCGTCGATTTTTTCTTTGAATTTTACATTATTCAGATCTGCTTTCCTTATTGGATACATCTCTCTGATGAATTCCGAATCGCTGGTCTCCCTGTATACTGCGTTGTATGCTTTACGTAAGCTGTCAAGTGTGTGTTTTTCGATTTTATCTTTTTTGCTTCTTGATAAATGTCTTATAAATGCAGCATGTTGTTTTGCAATGTCATCATTATAATTGTTGTTATTTTCCTCAAGCCATTTTTCATATCCGTTCGTCGCAAGAATATGTTCAAGATAATCTGATTCTTCTTTCTTGATATAACCGCTTACTTCTTCTTTTAACAGAATAAAATAATCAAGAACAGTCTTGCTGTAACCCTTGAACATGTTCTTATTTTTTAGCATCCATTTAACGAATTTTATCGGTTCAAGCCCTTTGTTGACCTCATATTCCTCCCATAATTTTTGGGTATGAGGTTCTTGCTTATATTCAATATCACAACCCATTTTTTCTTCAAATAATTCGATCATTTTCATACAATAATCATATTCCAGATGATTGTGCAGACCGAAGAGATATATTATCTCCCTGTAATCATTTATCTGAAATGACGGGATCATCATTCCGTTCACCATATAATCTTCTGTCTCTTCCACAGACAATTGAAGCGTTATTGCAACTTTGAAAAATATGTCCCTTTTAGGCAATGTAAAGCCATTAATCCCAAACCATCTTCTTATGGTTTTCGGATTGGCGATATCATTCCCCTTTAACGCTTTTCTGAAATTTGAACAGGCTTCTTTTCTAAGATCTTCAGTTTCTTTTATGTCAAGCGTATTAAAATCAACAGAACCGGGATTGTCTTTCCACTTTTCGATCAGATAATAATCAAAGGTTCTGAATTCTTTTGATATATCCATTTTTTCAAATGATCTTCGTAATATCTTGGAGTCGTTCAATGTCATTTCTTCAATATCAATTGTACGTCTTTCCATAAATGATCGTCTCCCTTTTCCTGAAAATCAGTTCAATGCCCCAGCGGAATCATCGGTTTTCGTTTTATCCTTTTTATCCTGCTTATGATTATTATTCGAATGCGTATTCCGGCTGTTTGTCTGTGGTTTTGCGGTCACCTGTGTTCTTACCTCAGGTTTCGGTGTCTGTGTCTGAACAGGCTGCTTCTTTTCACCCTTACTTACAGTTAATTCAATAACAGAACCGTATACTACTTTTGTAGAGTGAGCCACGCTCTGATTTATGACTGTATTCTTTTTCTTTTCAGAATATTTTGATTTTTTCTTTACAACAAAACCTGCTTCTTCAAGTTCTTTTTTAGCATTTTTGTATAATTTTCCTGTTAATTTCGGGACTACTGCGAAAGCTTCGGGTGTAGAGGTGGGTTCCGATTCTTCCGGATAATCTAAACCTTCACTATCCGTACTCGCATCATCCCTGCTCATGTCTTTCGAACCGGCTACAACGCCACCGCCATTTCCCTCTTCCATTACATTGTCAGAAGCTTGTTCATTAGCGATGACCGTGTTATTCCCGGTTATTTCATCATATTCAATGGCCTTGTCACTACGGGATGTCATATATAAAAATGTTATAAGAACCGTCATTATTCCAAGCCAGATACATACTGATATAAGCTTTCGGTATTTTTTTTCTTTCTGTAACTGCTCATCTCTTGCAAATAATCTGTCAAATGCCTGTCTTAAACTTGTCTCGGAAAATGTACCGGAAGATCTTGTATTGTTCTCATTATTCAGCAGTAACATATCATCTTTTGTTATATCAATGATCTTAATATCCGACAGATGTTTCCCGGGATACAGTTCTTCATACAGTTCACCGACATTTTTATATCTGTCTGCTGCAAGCACTGACATTCCTTTATCAATTGCTCTTTTGATATTCTGATCGATGAATATAGTATCATTTTTCTCCAGCGGTTCAACCTTATCAGCGATCACACGCTCTATCGATTCAACCGGAATCACTCCGGTTACCATGTAATATATTGTGGCACACAGGCTGTATATATCTGTCCATGGTCCGGTCTTTCCCGTTATTTTATATTGTTCAATAGGTGAATAACCCATCTTGACGGCAACAGTCGTTGTAAGGTCACTTCGCTCAATCGTCCTTGCTGTGCCAAAATCGATCAATACAAATTTTCCTTCCCCAGTTATCATGATATTGTTGGCACTGATATCTTTATGAAGATACCCGCTCTCATGAATGGAAGCAAGCGATCTGATTACCGGCTCGATTCTCTCAAGAACCATCGCGATATTCATAGGCCCGTTTTTCTTAATATAATCACTGATTCGTATTCCATTGACATATTCCATGATCAGATACGCTGTATCATTGGCCTCAAAATAATCCCTCGCAACGACAATTCCCGGAAGATCAGTGAACTTGGACATTATCCTCGTCTCACGAAGAGCATTATTCTTATCTTTTTGGTCATGATCCTCGGAATAATATTCTTTGATCGCAACCTTTATCTCAAGCAGATTATCCCATGCAACATATGTAATACCGAAGCCGCCCGCCCCCAGCACACGTCCTATATAATATCTGCCTTCAAGCAAAGTGCCGGGCCTCAGCGCACGTTTTGGGATTACATAATCTTTTTCAACAAATGAGCAACACAAACAAACCCCTGACTTATCTTCCAGAGGTTTGAAGCAATTAATACATCTGTCTTTGCCGGCAATTTTCATTGGTTACTCCATGCATGTGGATTTTATTTACAAATATTGTAACTCAACAGACAAAAATACTCAACTGATAATTCATTTTTGTTCTTCTAACCCTCATAGAATCCTTCCCACATTGATCTCCTAAAAAAGCCTTTTTTCTTCGCCCATCTGAGGTAGTTTTCTATATATGACATGGCCATGGAACCGACAATAGCTACAATAGATGCGGCATTATAAACTTCTCTGCCACACTTTACCGGAGTAATATATCTGGAGTAATTCATTCTGATCCCCCTTGCTCCCGAGGTGTCCACAAAACTAAATCTGAGATATTCATTTTTTTCATTAAGTTTATTACAGATAATATATCCGTCATTTAAACTATATCGATCATCCAACGGACACATATGTATTAATTGTATCATCATTTCCTCATCATCTCTCAATATAACCGATACATGGGAATTTGATTCCAGAACATTTTCATCAGCTTCAAAATATATATCGATCCAGTATTCCCTGTCTTCTCTGTCATATTCTACTTCATATGCACATGTTTCATCCAGATATTCTGTTATTGCCTTTGCTATAGTACTATTTATAGAATTCTGATTATATTCATTCATTTATTATATCCCCCTATATTTCCAGTAACCTGACACCTCTGTTATCAATCAGCTCCTCATAAGCCACCTCGTATTCTCCGGACATTGTCTCGAGAATTCTGTTTACCATTCCGCAACATGTGCCCGGATCAAATATTTCTATCCGGTATGTTCCAAAAATAATATTCTCGTGATCTTCTGTAGACATATATTTTGTCAAAGACATCACTCTGTTTAATGAATTACATATATGAGGAATATTGTTAATAACTTCACTTGATAAAGGTAATTTTAAATAATCATACAAATGGAATATGATACTGTCAGAATCTCCATCTTCCATAACTTTTATACCGAATGTCACCTTATTATGCATATCAATGGGATAATATATATCAATTGAATCCGGCGAATCCCTTTCACAACGTATACCGTTTCTTTGAAAATATTCCGATAACATACCAATTGTGTTTTTAAACATTTTTATTCAGCTCCTTTCAGCATCAGACACCACTTATCCTCAATTTTAGAACTATTCTTCCGGAAAAAGTTTGTTGTACAGATATTTATAATTTGAACAAAACAACCTTTTGATTTCTTTATTATTCAACATATTCATTGCTTCATTGTATGTCAGAGTACTTATTCTATTCTTTAATCCAAGAAGTCTGCTCATCTCATTGGTTTCTGCTTTTAATTCATTAATTCTCTTTGTAATAGAATCAAGATCATAACCTTTGTAATCAATGTTTTGCCTTTGAGACAGCAATTCTTCATTTTTGGCAATTTCCTCGTTAAGTTCACTGATCTGCCTTTGTATATCACTATCACCCATAGCTCCTATAATATTAAGATTTTTAATTCTGTCTCTCAGATAATCATTTCTTTTCACAAGCGAATCAAGCTCCATATTTTGCTTCATTATTTCCATTTTTTCGATACAATTAATATGGAAATTCATATAATATTCTATATTTACATCATATTCTTTATCATTAATAATAGAACAAGCAATATCATCGATAACCCTGTTCGCTTCAGCAGAATTCATCTCATTTACAGTATTTTCATCACTAAACCTTAAGAATTTTTTATAATTCTTATTATCTTTAAATGAAATACCTGAATTCATTAATTCTTCTTTTGTATGCATTCTGTATTCAACCAGTAATATACCGAAATATGCATGAGCACAATGTGCATCATTATTCAGCGCATTATCAAAAAATCTGTAAGCATCATCCCAATCTTCATCCTCAAGTGCCATATATCCTCTCTGAAGGAGCGCATTAATGTTAGGGTTGGCATGCATGTTACCGGGGTTGGAGACGCCCAATGTGATTGTTCCGGATGATCCCGAGAAATATTCACCTGTAGTATATGCTTCTGTAGCGTTGTTTCTTTCGCTTTCTTCTTTTGCTTTATTTAGCACATCTTTTAACGCTTCAAGACTTTCTTCCCTCTCAAAGCTGTATATTTTTATGCTGAGGTTGTTTGCTGTCTTTATGACAAATACATTATTATGTGCCAGCCACAACCAGTAAAAAACAAACAAAACTGCAACTGCACCACTTCCATATACAGACTCCGGATTATTATATTCCTCAGCAATATTAAAAAGATAAAGCCCCACACCCAAAAAAACCAATGCCCATAACAGATAAGGTTTTGACCATTTACTGTTAACATATACCGACTTTATGTCAGAACCATCAAGATTCCATTGTTCTTTCACATTAGTACGTAATACCTTTCCATATCTTGTGACCTTTATATCCCGACCGTTTCTTTTTATCTCAGTCGGTTTAAGATATCTGATACCAGGGAATCTGATCAGGAACCCCCTTGTCTCATATCCTATCAACAACTGTTCTTCATTTTCCGAGATTGTGTTTCTTTCCATAAGTGAAGCCCTCCCTTAATGATTATCTTAGTGATAATTATAAGAGAGAGCTGTCATGGATTTTTTCAAGTTTTACCTTTATTGTTTGCCAATAAAATGTTTATATTATAAATCTGTTCTATAATATTTTTTATGTGTCCACTGCTCTTGAATTATCCTAATATTTATATTAAAAATCTCAAATAAATTTGCGTTTTCTTTCATACCATCAACACCCTTACTGTACTTGTTGTACAAAACATAATCATGACCTTCACACTTGATTTCCAGCCTTCGATCAATATAGAGAGCATATGGTTGTATCACGTAATCGAGTATTTCGATATTATAACCATCGAAAATTTCCACTTTTCCATTATTAAATGTCAACCTTTGTCCGTACTCATTTGAAAAAACTGTATCTTCCAGATTTCTTTCGATATTATATAGATATATTTCATCTTTGTATATGTATAATAATATTATACCCACTATAAATAACACAGTAAGTATCAGGCCGGATATTATTACAATTCGTTTTGTATTTACTTTATTATATATTACCGGAATTTCATTGTAACTATCTTCTCTTGCTTCCATATTTCACATCATCCCTGTCATCCCACATTATTTCTTCTTGAATCATACGTTTCGTTGCATTTTGTGCATTTTATATTAACTATCTGTGTATTGGTGAATACTGATTTGACTCCGGCAAAAAACCAGTAGATCATACTCAATACACCTAAACCAAATATGATTAATCCAAGCCATGTGATCCATTCAACGGCAACTCCTATACCTACGGCGCACAGGAATATACATGCGAAAAAATTACTTATAGCGCTTGTTTTTTCTACTTCAAGTTTCAAGCTTCCGCATTTGGGACAGGACTCCACATTTATCAGTTTACCCTGTACATTTCGAAAAGGTGCGTTGCATCTCCAGCAATTGACTGCATCTTCCCTGTTTTCATTTTTGCATTGTGCACACAACATATTTTTTTCCTCCTCGTAAATAAAAGTAATTACAAGGATAATTATAAAGACATGTTGTTTTGGATTTTTTCAAATTTTACCACATAGATATAAATCTCTACTAAGTATATTCACCCAACCGCCCATAGCGGAATATTATCCATCCATTCTTCTTTACGGTATCCGTTCATTGATATTCTATATGCTGTATCCGGCTTATATTTTGAGCAGAACACTTTTAAACTCCTGACTTCTGAATTTTCTTCAGCCTTTACTTCAACAGAAATAATTGTCACATTGGATTATATTCAGGTTTAAGAGCATCCTTACGGAAGACTGCCCACAATACAACTCTTCTTACAGAAACATATGCCATAAGATCTGACACCCAGATAACCGTCATCAAGCACTCCGTCTTCATACTTCCGGGTTCTGATCTGATCATATGCTTCTTCAAGTCCGTCTTCCATCTCATTATATTTTTTTCTGGTCTTTATTTCAAATATAATAGCAGGATCTTTTGATTGTTCAGGATATAAAACAATATCCGGCCGTCCGATTCCCTCTTCTCTGTTAGACTGTACCACATAATCGGGAATATTCACGAGAAGCGATAAGAAATATCCATGGTAAAATGCCTCATCACTATCAAATGTACTAATACTTTTTTAAGATATCCGGTAAAATACAGAAAATTCCACAGATTATCTTCCGACTCATATATATCATCATATGTTATATCTTCATGTATTCGTTTTTCTATCGTTCCACCATTTATAAGATTATCAAGTTCTTTTTTCATCTCTCCGTCAGCATGCCATATCATATTCTTAATAATCTCATTCGAAGAAGTATTTGCCCAGAATGGTCTTGGATAATTCATGTTGTCTATTCCTATATTTTTTATATAATTAATAACAGTCCATGGATTATATATCTCAGTCTTACCGAATAAATATCCATTGTACCATTCTTTCACTTCTTCAATCCTATCACCCAAACCATAATCAATGAGCATATTTACAGTTTCTTCTTCAGTAAATCCAAAAGAATCTTCATAACCGTTATCATATATGGAACTAACCTGCAAATGATTAAGTCCGGTGAATATAGTCTCCTTACTTATCCTTAAACATCCGGTTATTACAGCAAATTCTAAGGCATCATTTGTCTTAAGACATGATTCGAAAAGGGAACGTATATAATCAACCATCTCATCATAAAAACCCTTAAAGTATGCATTCTCTAAAGGAACATCATATTCATCTATAAGAATTATCACATTTCTATTGTGATACTTCTTTAAACAAACAGATAAAGTCTTTAATGCTGTAACATATCTGCCTATCTCTGCTCTCAAATCATCATCGGTCTTAATCTCATCCATTCTCTTGGGGATTAACAATTCTTTCAGTAATAGTTGTTCTGCATCAGTAAATTTTTCTGAGTCCTTAATATATATATGACGATTAAACTCTGCAATTATATCATTACGAAGCTGCAACATCGCACTTCTAAAATCAGGCTGTTTTACAGACTTAAGAGACAATGTGATCACCGGATACCTGCCCATCATATCAAGTATCTTTTCTGAAGCCCCCATTATCTTTTTTCCTTCAAAATATCTGCTATTGTCTGTAACATTTCCTTCGAGATCATATTCCAGTTCGAAAAAAGTGCGTATAGTCGATAAAGCTAGAGTCTTACCGAAGCGTCTTGGTCTTGTAAATAATGTCACTTTGCCACCATGCTCATCAATATCATTAATAAGCATCGTCTTGTCGATGTAATACAAGTCCTGATCTATAAATTCTTTATAATTCTCATACCCTATACCAATCTTCTTCACACTGCATCCCTCCAACTGCCCATAGCGGTATATTTTCCATCCATTCCTGTTTCCGGTATCTATTCATTGATATTCTATATGCCGTATACGGCTTGAATTTTTCACAGAATACTTTTAAACTCTTGGCTTTTAAATTATCCTCAGCCTTTACTTCAACCGGAATGATTTTATTCTTTTTCTGTATTAAAAAATCGACCTCATATGTTGATTTATCACCAGAATAATAATATGGTGTATACGGCGTCTGTGCGATCATCTGTTGAAGTACATACTGCTCAGTCAATGCTCCCTTGAATTCAGTAAATATCTCATTACCTGATATGATACTACCGGTATCCAACTCACTTATTGCACCTAACAGTCCTACATCAAGCATATAAAGTTTAAATGCAGAGAAATCAATATATGCCTTTAGAGGCATCGCCGGTTTTGATACTTTATGTACCTTATATATCAGACCGGAATCGCAAAGCCATTGAATAGCCATCTCAAAATCCTTATGTCTTGCGCCTTTTTTAATCTGACCAAAGAAAAACTTACGATTTTCCTTGGCAAGCTGTATTGGAATTGAATTCCATACCATTCTGATCCTTGGCAATTCGTTAGGCATAATATGTTTGCCAAAATCCCCTTCATATTGGTGAATAATATCCAGTTGAAGAGCACGTGCTTCTTCAAAATCTCTATTCTCCAAATATCTTGAAACAACTTCAGGCATTCCGCCTATACAATAATATTCTTTTAAATATGATATATAACGTTCTGAAAAATCCGAAACCTCATCACATCTATAGTCAACACAATAATTTGCAAGCTTCTCTTCTCCGCATGCAATAAGATATTCTTCAAAAGACATAGGATAAAGATGCAACTCATTTACTTTACCGACTGGAAATGATATGTCTTCATGCAACGCAACCCCGAGAAGCGAACCGGCTGCGACAACAGGATACTCAGGAGCATTTTCACAAAAATATTTGAGTGATTCAACAACTTTTGGAGCAAATTGCACTTCGTCAAATATCAACAAAGTATTTTCCGGTTCAATATCAGTATGCAGCTCAATATTTAAAGCATTTATAATTCTATCAATATTATAATCCGATTCAAATATCGAAGCTATTCGCTTGTTATTATAAAACGTTATATAAACAGTTTTTTCAAAATATCGTTTTCCGAATTCTCTCATTAGCCAAGTTTTACCGGTCTGTCTTGCACCCCATAATATTAATGGTTTTCTATGCTCAGAACTCTTCCATGTACATAAATCTTTCATTAACAATCTTTCCATAACTTCAGTCTCCTAAAAAACTTAACTATTCGTATGTAATATATACTTTATCAGAAAAAATGTATGAAGTCAACACTTTTTCCGACGAAAAAGTGTTGACTTCATACATTTTTTCATTGTTTAGTGTTCATTAGATGAGTTTTTTTATCACAATCGTTTATAGCGTACTACACGGTCATATAAATCGGTTTTATCTCTAACATCAAAAAGTAATCTCATCCAACGACCTTATCACTCTTACCCCATCAATAATGGCATCGTTTTTTCTCGATATGTAAATCGGCGTTATTCCCATCTTAAGAGCCGGTTCCACATCCGATGTAACGGAATCACCGATATGGATAACCTCATCCGGACGAACGCCAGCAATCTTAAGTGCTTTTTCAAATATTGCTCTGTCAGGCTTGCATGCTCTAACCATCTCTGCAGAGATTATTCCTGCCGGATTCAGTTCTTTAATCTTCATTGATTCCTCAAGATAACCGAGATCATCGTTAGACAATACATATACCGGTACACTGCTTCTTTCAAAAAACGGTTTTACGTCCTCATATAAAGGAGCATGAACCCATACCTTTCTCCACACGTCATGCATGTAATTCAGATCTCCTTTAAGCCCGTGTTTTTCAACGCAAGAACTCAGGATTCTATCAACTTTTTCATCATTTTTTATAAATGAATCCCCGGAACAACCGGCTTCGATCTCTTTTATCATTCCCCAGACCACACCCAGTATATCCCGAGGATCCTTAAGATCACTGTGCGTGGCAAAATATGCAAGCAGCTCTCTTGTATATGGTTCATCCTCTTTTACCATGGTACCCGTATAGTCAATAAAATATGCTTTTAACATGTTAATAATCCTCGCTTTTATTGTTGGTTATACTTATTATATTGTAACCAAAAGGAAGATTATTTTCAATGAAAATTATTGATTAATCATACACTACTAAGCTAAAACATCACTGAACTTCTTTTCCAACCTGTCCAGATCCCATTTGATCATTGCCATATATGTTCCATATACTTTCTTAGGCAATTCTTCCTGTAATTCAGCCGTGTAATATAACAGTTCTGAATTAATATAACTACATACACGATCTAAATCATAACAATAACACTCATCATCATAATAATATTCACACCATGAAACAAGCTCACGAAGCACAAATCTCTGCTTGATATCTTTTCTGATAATCTTCTCAATCTCATTCTCCGGAATCTGAGAATAATCATAGTTGGTCTTAACATCCTCAAATAGTTCCTTTTTCTTAGACATCAGATATCTTTGTGTCTCTTCACTGCAATATGAAGACGCATCGGAATCGTACGCATCCGAAAGATCACTGATGAATTCTTCATAACTGCTTTTCAGATCGTAGAAATAATCTCTGGAATCACCAAGATACTCTTCAGCTGCCGAAACCAATTCAGATATAACATCATCTAACATTTCAGTAATTGCTTCCTTACATGCCAGTTTCGCTTTGGTTTTAGTCTCATAATCATATTCTTCACTATTATAATCAGAAGAATCCAGCTCATCAAAATCAAAATACTCATCATATTGTTCAATTGTGATATTTTCCATCTCCTCACGATAATCCTCGAAGACTTCTTCCATTAACACATAAAAATCTTCCACCTCTGCCCGAATAAGATCATCATCGATAATATCATATATATCTTCTTTTTCTTCTTCAGCAAATATCAATTTGCTGTATTCCTCATCAAAATAGCAATCCTGAAAATATATTCCAAGCGAGTCAAAATCAACCAATTCCTTAGAATCAATACATACAGTGGGCTTATTTATCCCGAAATAATATACTTTTCTTTCTTTAAGCGGAATATGAAGATTCTCCGCACATATATATATTTCTTCTTCTCCATTAGAATACAATTCATCAAGATCTTCCTGTGAGAAAGCCATTTTATTTATTTTTTCATCCATATTATTAAGCATTAACTCAGTGAATAATTTCTTTTTTTCTTCAATTATTTTTTCCATAATATTCCTTCCTTTCATCTTTATCATGTATTATTTTTTATAAAAACCATGATCCAATAGTACGGTCCCATATACACCCTAATCCATAACTCACTTCATCCATAATTGTCTCAACTCCATCTGTAACAGCACAGGATATACTATCTGCAATATCATCCGTGCAACTGGATATTCCTATTGCAGTTCCCACAGCTGCCACACCTGCTGCTGCCGCCCAACCTACAGGCCCGGCTCCAACTGCAATTGCTGCTAATCCGGCAATTTCACCAGCTAATGCCCCCCCTGCACTTGCGACGGCCGCCTGGGTTCCTTTACCTGCAATGTTACCAACTGTAGTTTCAAAGTCTTCACCATCCTTCACAGCCTTCACGGTTTCAATAATGGCTGCTGTAGCAAAAGCACTGCCTGCTGCAGACTTCATACTCCCTCCTATTGTACTTGCAAGTTTCTTTTCAGGGGCAAGTGCCCCGACATTATCTGCTTTAATACATTTAGCATTTGATGATGCTTTTGAGGCACTTTTTAATACTCCTTTGTCTCCCCATCCTGACTGGCTGTTCCAGATAGGTTTAAACTCCCTGATCCATTCAGCTTCTTTTTGAACTACTTTTACGGGATCATTGATCACCATCCACTTAACGTTAATATTATCCTTATTAGCTAGTATCTTCTGTGCGGAAGAATAATGAGCAGTTGTTCCGTTATAATACTGAACAAATCTCTTCCTAATTCCATCACTTGCTTTTCCTGCATATACAAGCTCGTCCCCTAGGAATAATTGATAACAACCTGCCGAGTTTGGCGCCTCCTTAATTGCCTGTGAAAGTGGCATCAAACCATTCGCAAAAAACTTTGAATTACTCATGTAAATCTCTCCTTTCTTTTTTTGATGATGCCATTTTAATATGTTTCCTTTATTATTTTGTCGTTTTTTAATCGACAATAACAAAAGCTACCACAGACAACATATTAATACACAAAAAAGCCGTTACTGTATATAAACCACAATAACGACCTTTTTACAAAAAACGCTCGTATAACTTCTGTATTATTTATCCTTAGCACCAAGTATGGGAAGACCGGCCGCATCCAATTGTATATTGATATCGGTCACATTATACATCCCATTAATAATATGATCTACGAGTATTCGTTCTTTTTTTCCGTTTATATCATCTCTATCTGATATACAATGACCAGCTTTTTTAAGGAGTATCTGCATCTTATCATAACTCAGTTTTAAGGAGATTGCAAAAGTAAGCAGTGTATTGGTCGACGGATCTTTTACTTTTCCATTAATTATTGAATTCGTATATGTACTGTTAAATCCTACTGTCTTTGCAATCTCTCTTTCAGATCTTCCGGATTCATATACTAAAGTCCTGAAATACTCCTTAAAAGACATATTATCGTATTGACCAACAAAAGATGATTCGTTTCCGTGCACATACTCTGTCAATACAGGTTTGAAAACCACATCACCTAATTCAAGATACTTTGCCATATGTTTTCTTACATCCATATAAGTACATGGATCAGAATCAATTTTCTCATACATATTATCAAAAAATGAATCCGAAATCATATAGTCGTCTAATCTGTCCTTTACTTCATCAAACATTCTATTGGTTAACATAACATATTCTCCGGATTCTGTACTACACATGATGCCATCTTTTAAATAAATATATGGAATACCCAGATCAAAGCCTTCAACTCCGCCATAATCAACTTCAATCTGTCCATTCTTGACAATAAAGGAAACTTCGATTAATTTAGGCGTTCCAATTGCATGAGAGTACAGATCAATCCCTAGTTTTCCTACGTATTTTACATAGTTATACTTCATAGAATTATTTGTACACGATTCCCTTGCCTCACGAATGCATGGATAAAGATACCCCCACCTGTATTGCGGTTCAATTTTTATCAATTTGTTATGAAGAACATCTAAATCATCGGGCTTTTTATCAATATTATCTTCATAATATAATATATCGTATAGATAAGCCTCATTAATCTCATCTACATTATCAGACACTTTGATATGGTTTTCCATGTTAATATTCAATTTTTTTGCGGTTAACTCAGTAATATCTTTTGAAAACAGCCATACTCTTGCGCGAATGCATTCACAAAGTGCATGAATATATCTTCTTAATCTTTCTTCAACAACATACTCATCCAACTTACTAACATCAAAATCCCCTAACCATGTATGTAACCCAGAAAAATAATACTGATTAACGATTGCGCCAACCAATATAGTAAATTCATCATTTGTATATACGTGATAATTATCTTTTATAATCCTAAAAATACGCTTGCATACATACTTTGCAATCCTGGGGTCTAGGAAATCATGATCACGATAATCTCCATGAAATATTTCTCTTTCATCTTCATAATCTGATTCATAATCCGATTCTTCTAAAGCTTTCAGATACATTTTTTTATTGTTATATATTTTTCCGTCACACACATATATATATTTTCCGGATACTGCTTTGTCGATAATACATGCATTATTACATGCCTGTGCAATTATCCATCCTAATTCATTCAATTCTTCAACAATACGTTTTGTCTTGGGGTTCATAATTTATATCACCTCATATGCCATATTATTCCTTCATTAGTTATAAAAAACACTACCTCCCATACATAAGCGGTAGTGTTTTGTTAACTTTTATGTCCGGTGAAGCAAAAATACTATTCAGCACCACCAGTTCATTGTCGCTTTGGATCAATGAACATTGGGGCACTGAACAGTCAACTGTACTCCTTAAGCCATGAAAGCCTTAACCTTAGCATATATTCCATCAGCATCAAGACCATACTTCTTGATAAGCTCAACAGCCGGGCCTGATTCTCCGAATGTATCCATAACGCCGATCTTAAGAGTCTTGGTCGGGCACTTCTCTGAAAGCACATCGCAAACTGCGCTTCCGAGTCCGCCGATAACAGAGTGCTCTTCGATCGTTACAACCTTGCCACACTCTTTTGCTGCTGCTATAACGAGGTCTTCGTCAAGAGGCTTGATAGTGTGGATGTTGATAACTTTGGCATCAATTCCGTCTGCTGCAAGCTTCCCAGCTGCTGCAAGTGTCTCGGCAACTTCAAGTCCGGAAGCGATAAGAGCAACGTCCTTACCTTCGCGAAGAACGATTCCTTTACCAATCTCGAACTTGTAATCCGGCTTGTCGTTGATAACCGGTACTGCAAGACGACCGAATCTTAAGTAGCATGGACCTTCATAATCAAGAACAGCCTTAACTGCTGCCTTAGCTTCCACATCATCGGAAGGAACAATAACTGTCATGCCGGGGATCGTTCTCATAAGAGCAACATCCTCACAGCACTGATGTGAAGCACCGTCTTCACCTACAGAGATACCTGCATGTGTAGCACCGATCTTAACGTTAAGATGCGGATAACCGATTGAGTTACGAACCTGCTCGAATGCACGTCCTGCTGCGAACATTGCAAATGAACTCATGAACGGGATCTTGCCTGTTGTAGCAAGTCCTGCTGCTATACCTGCCATGTTACACTCTGCGATACCACAGTCAATGTGTCTGTCAGGAAAAGCTTTCTTGAATATTCCTGTCTGTGTAGCTCCTGCAAGGTCTGCATCAAGAACTACGAGGTCCTTATATTCTGCACCCAGTTCTGCGAGTGCATTACCATAACTTACTCTGGTTGCGATCTTCTTTACTTCTGACACAGCTCTTCACCTACTTTCTTCAAATCTTCCATTGCCGTTGCATACTCGTCATCATTAGGAGCCTTGCCATGCCATCCTGCCTGATCCTCCATGAATGATACGCCCTTGCCCTTGGTTGTCTTGGCAATTATTGCTGTCGGCATTCCTTTAGTTTCTTTTGCTTTCTTGAAAGCTGCATCAATCTCATCAAAGTTGTGGCCATCAATATTGATCACATTGAAATTAAAAGCTTCAAACTTCTTATCGATCGGATAAGGTGAACATACATCATCGATCTTTCCATCGATCTGAAGTCCGTTGTTATCAACGATAACTACAAGATTGTCAAGCTTACGGTGTCCTGCAAACATTGCAGCTTCCCATACCTGACCTTCCTGAATCTCACCATCACCGAGAAGTGTATATACTCTGTAAGAATCCCCTGAAAGCTTGGCTGAAAGTGCCATACCTACCGCACATGAGATTCCCTGTCCGAGAGAACCGCTTGACATATCTACGCCCGGAACATCATTCATATTCGGATGACCCTGAAGATATGAACCTGTGTGACGAAGTGTTGTAAGATCTTCAACCGGGAAGAATCCTCTGTGAGCGAGGGTTGAGTAATAACCCGGTGCTGTATGTCCTTTTGACAGAACGAATCTGTCTCTGTCCGCTTTACGTGGATCCTTTGGATCAACATTCATCTCTTCAAAATACAGATATGTGTAAATATCTGCAGCTGAGAGTGATCCGCCCGGATGTCCTGATTTGGCGCTGTGAACAGCAGTCACAATGCCTTTACGGACTTCATTTGCTGTTTTCATTAATTCTAACTTATCCATAACTAATCACCTTTCATCTTTTCTATATTATATCAGTGCTCTCCGCCCTGACCATAATATGCATTGGGACCATGCTTTCTGTAATAATGCTTGTCCAACATATACTGCGGTGCAGGATCTACATTAGGATTGATACCGTATGTAATATAAGCCATCTCGGCTACCTTTTCCATAACAACCGAATTATATACCGCATCTGCAGGAGACTTTCCCCATGCAAACGGTCCGTGGTTCTTTACAACAACACCCGGAATTGCCATAGGATCCTTACCTTCGAATGTCTCAACGATAACATTACCGGTATTAACTTCATAAGCATCCTTAACTTCGTCTTCAGTAAGACTTCTTGTACATGGAATATCTCCGAAGAAATAATCTGCGTGCGTAGTTCCAAGTGCTGTGATAGATCTTCCTGCCTGTGCGAATGCAACCGCATGTACGGAATGAGTATGTACTATTCCACCCATCTGCGGATATGCTTTATAAAGAACGATATGTGTCGGCGTGTCCGATGAAGGACGAAGCTTACCCTCAACAACATTGCCGTTAAGATCTACAACGACCATATCCTCAGGCTTCATCTCATCATAATCAACACCACTCGGCTTGATAACAACAAGACCTTTGTCACTGTCTATACCACTGACATTGCCCCAGGTA
This sequence comes from Lachnospiraceae bacterium V9D3004, assembly GCA_000621985.1. Taxonomy (GTDB): domain Bacteria; phylum Bacillota; class Clostridia; order Lachnospirales; family Lachnospiraceae; genus V9D3004. The sequence goes on along the minus strand of KK211381.1, from coordinate 15,672 downwards.
TAGATCACCATACCTTTTCTCCACAGATCCATATTAGCTTCATATACTTTTTCTTTTAATTCTGATAGCATAATTATGTATTACGTTCCTTTCTTTTTTATATTTTTCTGAGTTACAACTATGAGATATGCATCATAAGCTACATTATACCAACATAACCTCTTATTAACAAGCCTTTTTTACCTGAACCAGAATTCTTTCATGGAATTCTTGTATACAGCTGCTGCCGGAAGTGTGTAACTGATTATTGGCACTCCTTCCTTTCCATACTCGCAAAATCTGCCGGCTGTCTTATCATATATAATACTGTTATCGACGTTAAGCTGCAATGTACTCGCTCTGTGACCCTCAGGAAGTTCCCTCTCCGATACGTGTCTGTATGTGTTATCTTCCTCATTGATGAGATAACGCTGAAGCTTTGATGGAGTAACTCCGTTTTCGACAAGACTTATATAATACCTTGCTCCGCTATCGGAGTCCTCTGAATCTCCACTGCCTGATATAACTTCGCAAACCATTCCCACATTATGTTTAAAATCTTCGAAGATTTCCGGCTCCTCAGGCTCCGGTTCAAGAATATTATCGATTTCCGTTTCAGCTTCGGGAGTAGCCTCGGCTTCCTCTTCTTTTTCTTCAGTGTCTGCTTCCTGCTCATCATTTGTCTGCTTGATCAGAAGCTTATCTTTATATCCCTTATAATCATTCCAATAATCCTTGCTTCCGATTATATATTTGAGCGTCGGATTGGCGCTCATTATATCTCCGATACATAAGATGGATGACATTTTTCCCGTGCTCACGATAAGATCATTGCCATTGATGAACTTGAGTGAATCTAACATAAGCCACTTTTTATCAGGCTTTTTCTTGCCCTTATTAATATTTTTATATACCTTCTTAAGAATCTTCTGCATGTCTGCTTCTTCTTTGACCTTGCCGTTATCAAGATCTATCGATATAATAAGGTCGTTCATTGTTTTTCTGTCGCTGTCTGATGCAATGGCTAACATTTGCCCCATCTCATTATATTCAAGCGCCGTGTCGATCGTATAATTTCCAAGAGAATATACACCCGTTACCTGTCCGGACCTTGTTACTCTTGCGAATCCGTTGTCAGAATAAGGTATGAGCATATCGGCCGTATTCATGAATATCGGCACTCCGGAGTCTTTTATGAGCGGTATCTCACCGCGCAGATATCCTGAATTGTCATATAATGCAATACTGTTATTACCCATTCCATAGCAGAAGAACAAACCATTAGACATGTGCTCTACCTTCTTGCTCATCTCCGTGGGTATTGCAACCGGATTGCCATAGACAGATCCCGGAACATTTATCTTATATATACGCGAATCAACATAATCACCTGAATCCGATACAAGTTCTATACACAGATAATTCTCCATTCCGGGAACGAATCCGGTTATCATATATTCATGTTTTGAATATCCGCTGCCGTCGGAATCGTTCATTGTGCGTGTAAAATCAGGTATATTCTCATCCTGAACGGTTATCGTGTATTTAAGATAACAGTCGCTCTTCGTCTCAAAAAACATGTATAATGAATTGGGAAATGTTCCATAAGGATTGAGTGCAATAAGAGGATTCTCAAAATCATAATCTTTTTTATCTTCCATACGTGCAAGCTGATTATGAACATTCTGTGAGGTTGCCACCGAATATACATCTGCCGGAGTTTTTTGCGCCGGATTCATAACATTGGCATTCTCTCCCGACAATATCAGATCAACGAATTCGGTCTGTGTATTGAATGTTTTGTATTCATGCTCTCCCTGAAGCGATACGATACCGAGCTCTGCATTATTTCTCTCCTTTAATTCGCGTTCAAGCTTTTCACCGCTCTTACCCATCGTATACAAAAATGCGACAAAGCCTCCGACCATGAGCAGACTGACCGCAATGGCCAATATCACAATCTTTTTCAAAATAATCACTCTCCATCTATTATATATTCACGGATCTACCATTCATATCTGCCGCTGTCACGGTATTTCTTAGGCACCTTATAAAAATGCTGGTAATCCTTCATATTCTTCCAGTTTCCTCCCCATGAGAAACCATACTTTTTGAATATTTTGTATGCTTCATCATTCTTATGTATCATCATATCCTTATATTTGCCTTTACATTTCTTAACATCCCGTTCCTTATAGAGACTTCCGTTGGCGGGAAGTATTCCATGTGCTCCTCCGACACAAGGATTGATCTTCGGATTGATATCTATCGCAAGTCCGAGCGCGTGCATGGACAGATTCGTTGACCCTGCGATCTTCCTGTAATTAAAGCAGGACGTGTTGTCAGCCTCCATTGATCTGTTGTCATCGGCATCATATTCATCTATAAGCTTCATCTGCCGTATCGGATATTCGATCTCATACAATTCGTAAAATATCTTGACAACATCTTTGGCAACCAGCTTATTAACAATAAGCTCTCCTTCTTTTTCCTTACCTTTATAGTTATAATACTTCACACGAACGTATCTCAGATCATCAAGGGTTATGTCCGGATTCTTCTTATACGAACTGCCCGTTATCTTCTCTTTTATATCTTTTGTTATCTTCGAATAGCTAAAGCCGTCTTCATATTCATATGCAGCATCTGCTTTTGCAGTGAAACAGGCGATCCCAATTGCAAAGAGCGCTGCCAGTGTACATATATAAGCACTTTTACGTCTCATCATTATCTACCTCATTAAGCTTCTTACCACGGGTAAAATGTTACCCGTACACTTCATTATATCGCAATCATTCAAATAATTCCAACAATATTTGATATTTATTGTATTTATGCTATACTAGTGTTATTATCCAAAGGTTTTCAGGGAGGGTGTGCCATGTCAGGGTTTAGCAGTATGCCGGATAATAAAGCGCTCAAAAAGCGACGTATTCACAATATTATTTCCCTTAGTGTTATCATTTTTACCATAATTATTAGCGTACGCGTGTATAACAACCTTTCCGATTCTTTGAAAAATGACCTTAATGCCGGCAATCTCAGCATGCTCAACGACCTGTCTGATCATGTTTACGATCAGATCCTGTCCGATCTGAATTATTATGACAGCGAGATAGCTTCTGTTGCCAGTTCATTTAACTATATCCCATCGCAGGAAGACCGTATACGTTATCTTGAAGAATGCTCTCTCAAGATGAACTCTCTCTTCGGTATTATCAATTTCGAAGGAAAGCTGACCATTATCAACAGCGACAGTTCCGTCAACATTAGAAATACGGGCTTTTATACCAAAGCAATGAACGGTCTTTCATATGCCGGACTTCTGTACACTGATGTGGATATTCAGGGCAGCAACAGATTCATTATGTTCTCAAGTCCAATAAGCAATATCGGAAGTGACATCCCGTCAGGTGCAGTATGTAAGATCATGAAACCCGAATTACTGATGACTTCAATAACGCTTAATCCAAACCTGTACCAGCTCGTACTGTGTGATTCGGACAACAAAGTAATTACATTTACCAAAAATCCGCATCGTCAGAATTCTATGTCGATCCCTCTTAAGGAGCTCATTGAAAATCAGGCAGAATCTCTTCAGTTTACACCTACATCAAACAATGAATCAACACTGTTATATGAAACCAACGAAAATGACCAGTATATTAAAAAGACAACAAAATTCTTCAAAGACTGGATCATATATACAAGTATCAATAATGAATCATTCAAGGTCGATATGTCGGACTACCGGATTCATTTTATATTATTTACCGCGTTATTCATCATGATCCTGATACTTGAAGTATCGATTCTGATCATCCCGACAATGCGTGACAAGACCGAAAAACGTGTTGAGCAGACCCGCGGAACATTTATTGCAAGTATGAGTCATGAATTAAGAACTCCACTCAATACCATAATCGGTATAAGCGAGATACTGTCACGTTCCGAACTGACAGCCGGTCAGATCCGCGAAGTTATGTATATCACCGATGCCGGAAAGCATCTTCTTGCCATGATCAATGATATTCTTGATTATTCCAAACTTCAGTCGGACCGCTTTGAACTTGTTACTGAAAAATACGATCTTGAATCGCTTATATACGACATTACCACGGTAGCAACAGTCAGACTTGACAATAAACCTGTCGAATTCATTGTTAAGATATCTCCTTATGTTCCGAGATATGTTATCGGTGATATGACAAGGGTAAGACAGATCCTGAATAATATTATAAGTAACGCCGTAAAATATACCCAGAAAGGCAGCATCACGCTCACCATCGATTGTATTAACGACAGTGAAAATGTTCTGCAGTTACTGTTCAGGATCACCGATACGGGAATCGGGATAAAGAAGGAAAATATTGGTAAATTATTCGATCAATATACACGATTTGATTCGAATCTGAATAAGAACGTGGAAGGAACAGGTCTTGGACTTGGAATCGCAAAACAATTTGCCATTCTTATGGGTGGTGATATTCTTGTTTCTTCCGAATACGGCAAAGGCTCTGAATTCACAATCATCATAAAACAACAATCCGACGATTCATCCGAAAGCGAGTCACTGCTTCCCGAATACAAGAGTCCTTCGGAAAACGACAACATTATCATATTGGAAAAATCAAGCCTGCTTCGTGATTATTATTCTTCTTGTCTTGATGAAATGTTCATCAATTACATGATCACTGATGACAATTTTGAATTCAGTAATCTTCTTGGTGAAAATCATTATAAATATATTATTGCCGACAGCAATACGATTCAGATGTTGAGCGAAGAAATGGGTGATAACAAAGATACAACTCTCATCTCTCTTGTTCATAACAGCGCCGAAACGATCAATGTAAAGAACACGATCCTTGTACCGCTGTTTCCGATTCAGCTGTGTACATATCTGACGGGGCGCAGACAACCGCTCCACCGCAATGCTTCATGGAATTCGTATATTATATATCCAATGCCTGAGAAGAACATTCTTATTGTTGATGATAACAACATGAACCTTCAGGTAACTATGGGAATACTGGAACCTTACAAGATGAATATCGATCTTGCCGACTCCGGAGAAAAGGCTTTGGACATGGCGGGCAAGAAACATTATGATCTTATTTTCATGGATCATATGATGCCCGGTATGGATGGCGAAGAGACAATGAATGCGATAAGAGACAACTATCCCGCATACAAAACCATACCGGTCGTTGCTCTTACAGCCAACGCCGCAACAGGTGCGCGCAAGATGTTCACCGATATGGGATTCGACGACTTTATCCCCAAACCACTTGAAACAGGTGTGCTTCATGAGCTTCTGTACAAATGGCTCAAACCGGCCAACACCGAGAATGCGATCGAATTCTCACCTGTCACTCCCGAACTTGACCATGAATATGATGACAAGTCCATAATCAACTTTAATGAAGGACTTGAAAGAATTGGTTCAATGCCGATATACCTCAAAACCTTGCGTAATTTCTGTAATACCATACCGGAGAAAGCAGATATTCTGCAGCGCACTTTCCCTGATGACATGAAAACATTCGTCATCGAAGTTCACGGCCTCAAAGGCCTCGCTGCAATAGTATCTGCAAACGATCTTACCACACGTTCACTGGAACTTGAGATGATGGGCAAAAGTGACAATGTCGAAGGCATCCGCCCTCTCCTGCCCGACTATTACGAATACCTGAAAGAAGTAAAGCTCTGCGCAGAGCGCTTTATAGAGGAGTATACTTAAAAAAGCGTTACTATTCGCAGGGGCTACAGACACATAAGACAGATTCGTCATGCTTGCATGTAAGAATCTGTCTTTATATGTCTGTAGAGGGTTCCTGCGAAGCAGGAACCTCCCCCTGTAGCCACAGCCATAAGCTGCGTAGCAGCGACATCTGCGAAGCAGATGGGCTGTGGCCTACGGGGAGGCCCCTGCGAATGTGGTTATGTTATATCGTGCGAGATGTATGGTATAAGTTTTTCGGCTTTTCAAAACTCGCTTCGCTCAAACAGCCTCACGCCTGTTTGTGAAGGTAGTGCCTGCATCTGAACATTCTGTCGATACAGAATATCATAAACCCTGCTCTCACAACCATATACACAATTATTATTCCTTCAGCCAGTCCCACAAGAATAATAAAATACAAAAATGCTTCACAAAGGGCGGCGCCGATCCAGCCGAACTTCATAAGTACAATATCTCTCTCATTCGGAAGATCACTTGTTGACCTGGCAACATCATATACAAGCGCTCTCTCTATGAATATTCCAAGTACCATCTGAATAAATGACAGTGCCAGGGCACATACCACCAGATTCTCCGGCGCTATAACAAAAGGACTTACTTTCACAATGGCATACAATACTGCTGTTACCACGATCGGAAGAAGTACTTTTATAAATGACTTATTATATCTGATCAAAAGTATGGCACCAATAAGCATAAGCAAATATCCCAAAAGATCTGACATTATGTCAAACCGCAGATCGGTTCCGAGCATATTGCCGGTCACATATTCCTGAATAACCTCACCCAGCTGCGGATCATCATATATCATCTTATAATCCGGATACACTGCCAGAGTAAATAACGGAATATCCACTGCACTAAGTAGAAGTCCTGCCATAATAAGTATTATTCCAATCATTTTTCTCACCCTTACAAAATTTTTAAGTGTTCAGATCCACGGTTCATCGTCACTTTCGTCCAATGCCCACATGGATAATTCTGACTATGAACCGTATTCTAACACATAAATGTGTATCTTTTTTGTCCTGTTTGGATCGAACAAAGAATTTTGTTTTGCAAACATTCCTCACTATATAAAAGTACGCCGTGTTCATACAAAACAACGACGTACTTATCAATATTCTTCACATAGTGCTCCATATTCCCTCTCTCCCGTGGTAGGTCTGCTCATTCAAGCATGGCAGTTACTTACAGGGTAGGTACTTCACTATAACTGCATTTTCCGATAGAACCAACATATATAACCAGATTCAACAGTGCCTCAATACTGATTATAATGGATACCGGTGTTTAATTACCTATCAGCCAGTAACATCATGATCTCATTGCTTCTTGCAACAAATTCCGTCATAGCTTCCGAAGCAAGCGGTCTGTGACTGATCATTGCAAGATCATAAAGCTGTTTACAGAACATATCCGTATTCTCTCCATCTTTATGTTCAAGGATGTATTTTACGAGGTCATTATTGGCATTGAGGATAAGAGTCTCACCACCTGCGAACATATCCTCCATTCCTGCTCCCATTCCGCCTGCAGCATACATCTTCATCATATCCTGCATACGTCTTGTTTCCTCGGATAATGTTACCATTGATGCAAGCTTCTCGTTCTTCAGTTTTTTAACTTCAACCTGAAGCTTGTCATTGTCGATGGCTTTCTTGAATATCTCTGTAAGCTCTTTTGTCTCATTCTCCCATTCTTCACCGGATGCTTCCTCTTCCATTGACTCGGTAACATCAGCGTCTATTCTCATGAATTTAACGGTCTGATCCTGCTGTTCGAGCTGCTGGATAAATGGCTGGTCAATACTGTGTTTAAGAACAAGAGCATCCATATTCTGCTCACGGAACATATTGATATACTGGCTCTGCTGAACCATATCGGTCACATAATATACAGTGTTCTTCTTTTCTTCCTTATCTTCAGAAGAATCTACGTCCTCATCCTTTTCTACATCTGTCTCGTCAACTACTTCTGCCTCAACCTTGTTGCCATCTTCATCAGTAGCTTCTGCGTCAGCCTTACCATAAGCATTCTCAATATATTCAGGCAGTGTTATGAACTTATCATCAAGATTTCTGAATATGATATAGTCTTTCATCTTATCTCTGAACTTATCATCCTTAAGACATCCGTACTTAATGAACGGACTTATATCATCCCAGAACTTTTCGTAATTCTCGCGGTCAACCTTATACATTCCCGACAGCTTATCAGCCACTTTCTTGGTAATATAATCAGATATTTTCTTAACAAATCCATCATTCTGAAGTGCGCTTCTTGATACGTTGAGCGGCAGATCCGGGCAATCTATAACTCCCTTAAGGAGCATAAGGAATTCGGGAATGACTTCCTTAATATTATCAGCGATGAATACCTGATTATTATATAATTTGATAACACCTTCAAGGTTGTCATACTCGGTATTAAGCTTGGGGAAGTACAATATTCCCTTAAGATTGAACGGATAATCCATATTAAGATGTATCCAGAATAACGGCTCTTTATAATCACGGAATACTTTGCGATAGAAATCCTTGTATTCATCATCCGTCACATCGTTAGGATGCTTAGCCCAGAGCGGATTCGTATCACTCAATGATACGGGACGCTTGTTGATCTTTGCCTTCTCTTTGCGAGGTGATATCTCAACGGTTTCTTTCGTTCCGTCTTCCTTCTCGCGTTCTTCTGTCTTGGCTTCTTCAACAATACGCTCAACAACCACATCATCTTCCCTGATGTCAGCCGCATCGATAGTCTCATACTGCTGTTCTTCATTTTTCTTGTGAAGGAATATCTCTACAGGCATAAATGAACAATATTTCTCAAGAACCTCTCTTACCCTGTACTCATTGGAGAATTCCGTGCTGTCCTCATTAAGATGAAGTGTGATAAGAGTTCCCGGAGTCTTACGTTCACCCTCCTTCATTGAGAATTCCATTCCGCCTTCAGATTCCCACAATACCGGTTCTGCACCTTCACTGTGAGAAAGAGTGTCTATTGTAACCGTATCGGCAACCATGAATGCCGAATAGAAACCAAGTCCGAAATGACCGATTATCTGTTCCTCATTCGTCTTATCCTTATATTTCTCAAGGAAATCAGCGGCACCCGAAAAAGCAATACGGTTGATATATTCCTTAACTTCATCTGCAGTCATACCGATACCGTTATCTTCAAATGATATTGTCTTATCTTCAGGATTTACCGTTACGGTAATTGCCGGCTTGTAATCATCCGGAAAATCATACTCACCGATCACTTCGAGTTTCTTGAGCTTTGTGATGGCATCACATCCGTTTGACACAAGCTCTCTTACGAATATATCATGATCGGAATAAAGCCATTTCTTAATAATAGGAAAAATATTCTCTGAATCAATTGACAGATTACCCTGTTCTTCTTTTAACATTACAATGTCTCCCTTCGTATATATGTGTATTCCTGTTCCTATATGTACGTGCAACGCAAATCATATAATGACATCTATGCTCATGCAACGCACGTCATACAGCGACTTTCATACCTTCGAGTCATATGATAAACCCTGAACAGTTCAATGTCAAGGATTTTTTAGCACTCATTCGCATCGAGTGCTAGTAATCAGTTGCCACTTGTTAATTCGGCAAAAAAATAGTATACTATAGAATTGGTTGATTTTTGACCAATAATAATATAAACAGGTGAATGTACATGAATACAAGTGAAAACCACACCATACATCCATATCCGTTAGGCATATCGGATTTTTATGACAGCATCAAATTCTCGTTTGCCGGCGGACGCAATAAGAATTGCACTCTCCACATATATAAAAAAGGAGCTGAAAAACCTTATCTTTCCGTAAATATGGATAACTCTGACAAGACAGGTGATGTATTCTCCTGCCTCATTAAGAAGTCAGCATTAAAAAACTGGCCGGATACAGGTTATGAATATCTCTATGAACTTGACGGCAATACTTATACTGACCCTTATGCGCCGCAGATCACGGGGCGAAGCCATTATGGAAAGAATCATACAGAAACACGCGGTGTCATCACTCTTACATCCGATATTCAGAATGATAAGAGACCATCATTTGACACTAAAGATCTCATTATATATCAGATGCATGTCCGCGGTTTTTCAAAACACCGCAGTTCAGGCATTAAACACAAAGGAACATTTAAGGGGATCATTGAGAAGATCCCGTATCTTAAGTCTCTGGGGATCAACTGCATTCTCTTACTCCCAGCTTATGATTATAATGAATATATAAGTGAGCCCGACCCGATCGGACTTCCCGATTATATAGAATATGAAAGTAAAATAAAACTCAATTACTGGGGTTATACCGACAACGCATTCTACATGGCGCCTAAGTCTTCATATGCTTCTGCTCCCGACAATTCGGCGTATGAATTCACTTCCATGGTCAAAGAACTCCATAATGAAAAGATAAAAGTATTCATGGACATTCATTTCCCGGGATGGGCCAATTCGGCATTCATATGTGACTGTCTGCACAACTGGGTTATCAATTATCATATTGACGGCTTCCGTGTTAACCAGGATGTCGTTGACAATAATATAGTTAAAAATGATCCTGTGCTTTCCGACATCGTACTGCTCGGTAATTACTGGGATAATACACAGGTATTTCATCAGAATCTCCCTGCCGGCATGATAGCCGCTTCCGGTTGTCATTTTGCAAACAGTAACGACGGATTCATGTTCAAGATACGTCAGTTCATCCGCGGTGATATCAACAACGTATGGGAACTGATCGAGCAGCTTGTAAAGGACGGCTATAAGAGCCACGATGTCGAAACCATCAATTATGTTGCCACCGTGAACGGCTTTACTCTCGCCGATTCCGTTTCATATAATATGAAGCATAATGAGGCAAATGATGAGAATAATTATGATGGAACAGACTACAATTGTAGTATTAACTGTGGTGTTGAAGGAAAGACAAGACGCAAAAAAATAATCGAAAAGCGTTCACGCCATATAAGAAATGAACTGATGCTTTTAATGCTGTCATCCGGCATCCCAATGCTTCTTGCCGGAGACGAACTAGGCAACACACAAAACGGAAACAACAATGCATATTGTCAGGATAACGAGATCTCCTGGCTCAATTGGAAAGATGCCGGTAAGGAAGACTCTCTCTCCGACTATGTCAAAAAACTTATCGAATTCCGTAAGAATTATATAACCGGCGACACAAGAAGATATTCCGACAGACTTGCCGGCAATACCGGAGGAATTCCGAATATTTCCTATCACGGCAGCGAACCGTGGTCCATTGAACCGAAAAGTTACAACCGTTCCGGCGGTTTCCTTATATCTGATAAGGGATTATATGTTGCTGTCAACATGCAGGAATCCGCTTACAATTTTGAACTTCCGAAGCTTAATGACAACTGTGTATGGAAACCCGTTATGTGGTCTTCTATCGAAAAACCATGCGGCTTTGTGATACAACCGGAATCTGTTGTGGTATTCGCAAGGGTATAGACGTCTCTGTAACAGGGGAACATGTGAATTTTGTAAAATAGCTTGCAATTTTTTGGTTTTTATGTAAAATGTTCTCTGTATACACTTTTATAACAGAAAGGATAAGTTTTAATGATTCAGGCAAGTAATGTAACAATACGTTTTGGAAAGAAGCCTCTCTTCGAGGATGTAAATATTAAGTTCACCGAGGGGAACTGCTATGGTCTTATAGGTGCCAACGGTGCCGGAAAGTCAACCTTCCTCAAGGTTTTATCCGGTGAACTTGAACCGAATAAGGGAGAGATAATCGTAACTCCCGGAGAACGTCTCTCGGTTCTTGAGCAGGATCATTTCAAATATGATGAATATCCTGTTCTTGACACCGTTATCATGGGTAACAGACGTCTCTACGATATCATGAAAGAGAAAGATGCCATATATGCAAAAGAAGATTTTTCTGACGAAGACGGAATAAGGGCAAGTGAGCTCGAAGCCGAATTCGCAACCATGAACGGATGGGAGGCAGAATCCGATGCTGCCACTCTTCTTAACGGACTTGGTGTAGAGACTGATCTTCATTATAAATTAATGAGCGAACTTGAAGGTGCATACAAAGTTAAGGTTCTTCTTGCTCAGGCTCTTTTCGGTAATCCGGATATTCTTCTTCTCGACGAGCCCACCAACCACCTTGATCTTGATGCGATTGAATGGCTTGAAGAATTCCTGATCAATTTTGACAATACGGTTATAGTCGTATCCCATGACCGTTATTTTCTTAATAAAGTATGTACGCATACTGCCGATATAGATTATGCGAAGATTGAGTTATATGCCGGCAACTACGACTTCTGGTATGAGTCCAGCCAGCTTATGATCAAGCAGATGAAAGAAGCCAATAAGAAAAAAGAAGAAAAGATCAAGGAGCTGCAGGAATTTATACAGCGTTTCTCTGCCAACGCTTCAAAGTCCAAACAGGCAACTTCAAGAAAGCGTGCCCTTGAAAAGATCGAGCTTGACGATATACGTCCTTCAAGCAGGAAGTATCCGTATATCGACTTCAAGCCCAACAGAGAGATCGGAAATGAAGTGCTTACCGTTGAGAATCTGTCGAAAACCATTGATGGTGTAAAAGTCCTTGATAACCTTTCATTTATCGTCGGACATGATGACAAGATCGCTTTTGTCGGTAACCAGACACTCGCAATAACAACGTTGTACAAGATTCTGTCAGGTGAGATGGAGCCTGATGAAGGAACATATAAATGGGGAGTTACAACCTCCAATTCATATTTTCCAAAAGACAATACCGAATACTTTGACCGTGAAGAAACGATCGTTGACTGGCTTATGCCCTACTCTCCCGAGAAAGATGCGACTTATGTAAGAGGATTCCTCGGAAGAATGTTATTCTCCGGTGACGACGGGATCAAGAAAGTCAATGTATTGTCCGGAGGTGAGCGCGTCAGGGTTATGCTCTCAAAAATGATGATGCTTGGCTCCAACGTACTCATCCTTGACGAACCGACTAACCACCTTGATATGGAAAGTATCACTGCCCTTAACAACGGACTTATCAAATTCCCGGGAGTCATACTCTTCACATCACAGGATCATCAGTTCATACAGACAATAGCAAACCGTATTATAGAGATCACTCCTAACGGAGTTATCGACAAGGTATCATCCTACGACGAATACCTTGACAGCGATGAAATGGCCCGCAAGCGTCAGGCGCTCGCCTAGTACAAAAAACTTATAACTCACACCACAGCCTCACGCATCTGCCTGAACGAAACATTGAATATATTATTTGTTTATGGTATAAATATTGTGCGTGGTCGTGGTATGGGTTTACAGGCTTTTCAACTGTCTGAGCGCTGCGAGTTTTGAAAAGCCGAAAAACTTATACCGCAATCACGCACATAACAAAACACAAAAAAGAAAAATATATAGAAAATGGAGAGTGATTATACTTTGGATCCCAGCGACGCCGCGACTATTATTATTATTGTTGTTTTATTGATTCTGTCAGCCTTCTTCTCTTCTGCAGAGACTGCGCTAACAACCGTTAGCCGGATAAAGATCCGCGGTCTTGTGGAAGATGGTAATAAACGCGCAAAAAAAGTCAGCAAACTTCTTGAGAATCCTACCAAGATGCTGAGTGCTATCCTTATATGCAACAACGTGGTCAATCTGTCCGCATCATCAATATCCACGTCATTTGCATATCATATCTGCTCGGAATATATGGGGCTTGAACATAACACAAGCCTTGCTGCGGGTATTGCTACAGGAATATTAACAATACTTGTGCTTATATTCGGCGAGATCACACCAAAATCCTTTGCTAATGTTTATTCGGAGAAGCTGTCACTGGCATTTTCGGGTCCCATATACATAATTACGCAATTACTTACTCCCATTGTATTCATTGTTAATGCAATATCGAAAGGTATCTTATCGATATTCCGGATCGATCTGTCAATAAAAACCTCCCAGATGACTGAAGATGATCTTATGACCATATTTGATGTCAGCCATGAGGAAGGCGTTATTGAAACCGAAGAACATGAAATGATCACCAACGTGGTGGAATTCGGAGATTCACAGGTAAAAGACGTTATGATCCCCAGAATGGACGTTGAAGTCATCTCCGTTGACAGCAATTATAAAGAAATGCTTGAAACCTTCAGTCAGCATAAGTTTTCAAGAATGCCCGTATACAGCGAACGTGCTGATAATATTATCGGAACCATTAATCTGAAAGATGTATTCTTCTTTCACGGTTCTCCCGAAGCTTTCAATGTGAGAGATCTTACAAGAGAACCATACATAACTTATGAATACAAAAAAACTTCCGAATTGTTTGTTGAGATGCGTAACGATTATATCTCAATGGCGATCGTTCTTGATGAATACGGTGCATTTTCCGGTATAATAACCCTTGAGGATCTGATCGAAGAGATCGTCGGCGAGATCCGTGACGAATATGATGTCGAAGAAGAAGATTCCATCAAGAAAATATCCGATGACGAATATGTTGTTGCCGGTCTTACCAATCTCAACGACATTAATGACGAAACCGGTCTTAACCTCGAATCGAATGACTACGATTCAATAGGCGGTCACGTTATTAATCTTTTGTCGGACTTTCCGAATGAAGGTGAAAAAGCCGAGGATGATCAGGCATATTATACTGTTCTTGAAGTAGATAACAGAAGTATTGACAAGATTCATATCAAGCTCAAAAAACCCGAGATCACTGAACAGACTGAAAACGATTGATATAATTAATACTACGGCTGCAGTCACTGACTGCGGCCGATATTTTTTTTATTGAATTAATATAATCCCTGTTATCAAGAGACGGTTCCATATAATTTCTTGCGATATAATTCACGATCCCACCGCTTGTCTCCGCTTCTGCCGCTTCAAGACAAAAAGGAACCGCATATATTCTTTCTTCGGGTATCTGATATTTTCTTCTGATGCTTTTTATATTATTGATCCTCCCGGGATTATAGCTTCCGAGAATGAATATCGCTTTATTTCTAAGCATGGAAAAATTATTGAAAAAATGATCTATCACCGTCTGATTCTGATTAAGATTAACAACTACAAGATCCGCGCTGTCAACAATTGATTTTGTTGAGATATAACCGGTTGCAAAAGTATCGATAAAAACCGTATCAAAATACTTCTCAAGTCCCGAAAATAAACTTACCATGTTTCTGCTGAATTCATAATCCAGAAGATCCCTGTTTTTCAAATATCCGTGAGGCAGATAAAACAGTCTGTCGTGAATAAATGACATTGCACATTTTCTTATCAGATGTTCTTCGTTTTCGGTTTCCACCGTTTTGAACTGTTCCATCAGATTCTCAAGCCCGTATGAATTATATCTGCCGGTTTCGTGAAGGAATTCATCCCTCGGTTTATTAACAAGACATGTCTCTATATTGATCAGATGGTCATGATTCTCCATCATAACGATCTTTGAATCGGAATACAGTGCCTGCGCCACTGCTACGCTTGCCATGTGAAGAGTTGTACCGCACTGGCCTCTGACATGGCTCCAGAAAACAATCTTCAATATGAAGCCTCCTTTAACAGATTTATTAGACAATATGTAATGACCTCCGATTTGTAGTTTCGTGGATTTACCTGTATACTATAAGTCGATCAAAACAATGGTAACAGGGATTACCGCATACAAATGGAGGTCATCAAATGAATTATAGCACAGTTTACGTAGGAATGGATGTACACAAAGAAACTTTTTCTCTCTGTTGTTATACAAACGAGAAAGAACAAGCTGAGTATCCCCAGAAGGTTGACGGCCATTACAGCAAAGTCATCAACTACATCGAGGCCATGCGTTTCCACTACGGAGACGATGCTCTGTTCATATGCGGTTACGAGGCTGGCTGCCTCGGATTCACGTTATATCACCAGTTAAC